>NZ_JAHUXC010000003.1:0-632482 GCF_019218665.1 Aeromonas sp. sif2416 | reverse complement strand
GCTCGCCGGCAAAAGTAGCAAGCTACTTTCCCGCTGCCGCTCGACTTGCATGTGTTAGGCCTGCCGCCAGCGTTCAATCTGAGCCATGATCAAACTCTTCAATTTAAGTTTGGTTTGCGTTCATTCGATACCGAGGTAACGAACTTCAGCGGCTCAATGAATTGCTGAAATAAACTGTTCGGCTTGTTATTGCTAACAAGTCGTTTTGGTCACTTCACCAGACATTGAAAATCAAAAATTGTTTTTGATGCTCGATGCTGTGAGTGCCCACACAGATTGCTTGATTCAAATTGTTAAAGAGCGTTGCAACGTTTTGTCGCTGCGGGAGTGGCATTCTACTCAACCGCCTTCTCGAGTCAAGCCTTATTTTCAGAGGCTTTATCGAGGCACCGACCGGCTTGTTTGCGTTGCCGCTTGCCCTGTCGATGTGGCGCATTATAGGGAGCGAGGTCGGATTGGCAAGGCTAATTTCGCATAATATTCGTATTTGCAGTCCAACCGTTCACTAAGCAATCAAAGTGATGCACCAGCGTTCGATGAGGGGACCAATTGAGTGTGCTTTCTTCATCTTGGTGGATGGATGGGGTCGACAGATCAAACTTGTTTCGAATTGGTTTTCCCGATCGCCATTAGCATGGTGATCGGGATCCCGCCTTCGGGTAACATAGCGCCCCTTTGCGATTCTCACACTCTTGGGCTTTGGAGAGTTTAATGCCTTTTGCACTTGGCCAGCGTTGGATTAGTGATACAGAGACGGATCTGGGGTTGGGGACTGTCGTTGCTGTTGAAGGACGCATGGTTACCCTGTTGTTTCCGGCTACCGGTGAAAACCGTATGTATGCCAAAGAAGAGGCGCCGGTCACCCGGGTCAGCTTCAATGTGGGCGACCAGATAGCCAGTCATGAAGACTGGACCATGCTGGTTGAAGAAGTGCAGGAGAAGGATGGGCTGCTTATATATGTAGGTGTCCGCACCAATAACGAGGAGCCCGTCGTCCTCAAAGAGGTGTTCCTCAGTAACTTCATCAAGTTCAACAAGCCGCAGGATCGCCTGTTTGCCGGTCAGATCGATCGGATGTCCCGTTTTACCCTGCGCTACGAAGCCCTGATCAACCAGCACCAGCGTCGCCGCAATCCGACCCGTGGCCTGGCCGGCGGCAAGGTCAGCCTGATCCCGCATCAGCTCTATATTGCCCACGAAGTGGGTCATCGCTATGCCCCGCGCGTGCTGCTGGCCGACGAGGTGGGTCTCGGCAAGACCATAGAAGCAGGCATGATCATCCATCAGCAACTGCTCTCCGGTCGTGCCCAGCGCGTGCTCATCCTGCTGCCGGAGACCCTGCAGCACCAGTGGCTGGTCGAGATGCTGCGCCGCTTCAACCTGCACTTCTCCCTGTTTGACGAGGAGCGCTGCATCGAAGCCTTTGCGGACGCCGAGAATCCGTTCGAGACGGAGCAGCTGGTGATCTGCAGCCTCGACTTCTTGCGCAAGAAGCGCCGCCGCTTCGAGCAGGTGTTGGAAGCCGAGTGGGATCTGCTGGTCGTCGACGAAGCGCATCACCTGGAGTGGAGCGAGGAAGCACCGAGCCGCGCCTACGAGATGGTGGAGGCCCTGGCCGAACAGGTACCGGGCGTGCTGCTGCTGACCGCCACCCCGGATCAGCTGGGCCACCAGAGCCATTTCGCTCGTCTGCGCCTGCTCGATCCCGAGCGCTTCTACGATTACGACGCCTTCCTCGCCGAGGAGCAGGCCTATGGCCAGGTGGCCAGCGCCGCCCAGGAACTACTTGCGGGCGAGACCCTGAGCGACGAAGCTCGGCAGATCCTCGCCGGCCAGCTGGATGGACTGGACTTGAGCAATGCCGCCGCCCGTGAACAGGCGGTTCGCAAGCTGCTCGATCAGCACGGCACCGGCCGCGTGCTGTTTCGCAACAGCCGCGCCAACATTCAGGGCTTCCCCGAGCGTCACCTCAACGTCTACCCCATGCCGCTGCCGGAGCAGTACAAGACCGCAGTCAAGGTAATGGGCATGATGGGCGGCAACGGGGGCGATCTGCAGACTCGCGCCCTGCGTTACCTCTATCCGGAGAAGATCTTCCAGCAGTTCGAAGGCGACAATGCCAGCTGGACCCAGTTCGATCCGCGCGTCGACTGGTTGCTGGAGCTGCTGCTCGGCGCCCGCCAGCAGAAGGTGCTGGTGATCTGCTCCGAGGCCGCCACCGCCATCGCACTGGAAGAGGCGCTGCGCACCCGCGAGGGGATCCGTGGCGCAGTGTTCCACGAGGGGATGTCCATCCTGGAGCGGGACAAGGCGTCTGCCTACTTCGCTCAGCAAGAGGGCGGCGCCCAGGTGCTGCTCTGCTCCGAGATAGGCTCGGAGGGTCGCAACTTCCAGTTTGCCAGCCACCTGGTGCTGTTCGATCTGCCCCTCAACCCGGATCTGCTGGAGCAACGCATCGGTCGTCTCGATCGGATCGGCCAACAGAACACCGTCGAGATCCATGTCCCCTATCTGACCGGCACCGCCCAGCGGGCCCTGCTGCTCTGGTATCACGATGGTCTGGATGCCTTCGAGCAGACCTGTCCCACCGCCCGCCCGATCTTTGAAGCGGTGCGGGACGAGTTGTTCGAGCTGCTGGCCGCCAACGACGGCGAGCAGACGGTGCTGGATGCCCTGCTGGTCAAGACCCGCGAGCTGCACGAGCCACTCAAGGCTCGGATGGAGCAAGGCCGCGATCGGCTGCTGGAGATCCACTCCAGCGGTGGCAACGCCGCCCTCGCCCTGGTCGAGAAGCTGGACGCCGAGGATGATGACACCGGCATGATCTCCTTCGCCCTCAAGATGTTCGACGAGATCGGCGTCAACCAGGATGACAGGGGTGAGAATGCGCTGGTGCTGACCCCCGGCGATCACATGCTGGTGCCAAGCTTCCCGGGCCTGCCCCAGGATGGCATGACCATCACCTTCGATCGCCCCACCGCCCTGGCACGGGACGACATGGCGCTGCTCTCCTGGGAGCACCCCATCATGCGTGGCGGTATCGATCTGATCCTGGGTTCCGAGATCGGCGCGACCTCGGTCTCCCTGTTGAAGAACAAGGCCCTGCCGATCGGCTCCATCCTGCTCGAGCTGATCTTCGTGGCCGAGTCGGCGGCGCACCCCCAGCTCTACCGCTTCATGCCGCCGACCCCGATCCGCTTGCTGATGGACAAGAATGGCCAGAACCTGGGTGAGAAGGTGGCGTTCGATGCCTTCAACCGTCAGCTGACCCCGGTCAACCGCCACCTCGGCAGCAAGCTGGTGACCGCGTCCCAGCCGGTGATCCACGGCTTGATTGGCAAGGGCCAGGTCATTGCCGAAGAGCTGAAGGCCGCCATAGTGGACAAGGCCCGCGCCCAGATGGCGCAGACCCTGCAGCAGGATCTGGACCGACTGGAGGCGCTCAAGGCGGTCAATCCGAACGTGCGCGACAGCGAACTGGATTATCTGCGCAACTTGCAGGCAGAATTGCACCACCTGATCGATCAGACCCAGCTCAAGCTGGATGCCATCCGCTTTATCGTGGTCACCCATAACTGATGGGGGCCATCCCCTTGATTGAAGATGCGAGACGCTATGTTTGAATATTCACCGCCTCTGGAACCCTGGCTCGATATCCTGTTCAACGACAAGGACATCATGGTGGTCAACAAGCCTACCGGCCTGCTCAGCGTGCCCGGGCGCGGGCCCGAAAATGAAGACAGCGTCCTGCACCGGGTCAAGCAGCAGCACCCCAAGGCGGCGGCGGCCCATCGCCTCGACATGTCCACCACCGGGGTGATCGTCATTCCCCTCACCCCGAACGCCCACCGGGAGCTGAGTCGGCAATTTCGCGAACGGGAGACCGAGAAGCATTACCTCGCCTGGGTCTGGGGTGAGCCGCAGGCGGACTCCGGTCAGGTCGATTTGCCGCTCTGCGTGGACTGGCCCAACCGCCCCAGGCAGAAGGTGGACTTCGAGGAGGGCCGCCATGCCCTGACCCTGTGGGAGAAGCTGAAGGTGGAGAATGGCAACAGCCTGATCAAGCTGACGCCGATCACCGGCCGCTCCCACCAGTTGAGGGTGCATATGCTGGAGCTGGGGCACCCCATACTCGGTGACAACCTCTACGCCCACCCCGACGCACTGGCCGCGGCGCCGCATCTCTATCTGCATGCGGCCATGCTGACCATCGCTCATCCCCGCAGCGGCGAGCGGATGAGCTTCGAGGCGCCGGCGCCCTTCCCGCTCTGAGCCGGATGTTGCGCATAAAAAAAGCCCCCATCGATCGATGGGGGCTTTTTCATTAGGATCAAACGTGAATATTGATGTTGCTTCCCAAGGCTCCAGTCGCCGATGTAACTGGCGCCTGAGCTGGCTGGGCGGCCGTCTGCAGCAACTTCAGCGCGGTTTCGCCGTCCTGGAGTTGCTGTTTTTTCGCCAGACTGGCCGTCATCAAGGCAGAGCCGTATGACGTAGATGCAGAGCTAGAAATATCCATTGTGTACCTCCTGCCTAAGCTCTATCGGCCATTGTGTACCGAACATGAGCCCTATCGGTCAGATCAGGTAGGCCTTGTCCGGTGAGCGCCGTGCCAGCCAACGCTCCTCCATCTCCAGCAGGGTCTGATAGGCCTTGGCCGCCTGCTCGGGCCGGCTGAACAGATAGCCCTGACCGTAGAGGTGGATATCGGTCAATGAGCGCAGCACATCGAGCTGGCCCTGGGTCTCTATGCCCTCGCAGACCAGCTTCTTGCCCAGCATGGAGGCCATGCGACAGATGTTGGCCACCAGCTCGGCCGCCTCGATGGAGGTGTCTATCCCCTGGATGAAGGAGCGGTCGATCTTCACCTTGCTGACCGGCAATTTCTGCAGGTAGCTGAGGGAGGAGTAGCCGGTACCGAAATCGTCAAGCGCCAGCTGCACCCCCTGCTGGTTAAGATCCTGCATCAGCTGCAGCGAGTTCTTCACCTCGCGCATGGTGGTGTCCTCGGTCACCTCCAGCACCAGACTGGAGGCGGGGATGTGGTGCTCCATCAATGCCTTGGCTACCAGTTTCAACAAGTTGCGCTGGTACATACCGGGCGAGATGTTGACGCACATCTGCAGATCGACCAAGCCCAGATGCTGCCACTTGTAGAGCTGCTCGCAGGCGGTGTTCAGGACCCAGCTGCCGAGTTTCTCCGCCAACTGGAACTCCTCCGCCACCTGGATCACCTCGTTGGGCGGGATAAAGCCCAGCTCGGGGTGGCGCCAGCGCAGCAGCGCCTCGACCGCCTCGCAGCGACCGTTCTCCAGGTTGACGATGGGCTGGTAGTAGAGCTCGAGCGCATTGTGCTCCAGCGCCATCACCATGTCGGAGGCGAGGTGCTTGCGCCTGGCGGTTTCATTGAGCAGGGAGTTGTCATAGATGACATAGGGCACATGGGTCTTGCGGCTGTGGAACAGGGCCTGCTCCGCCCGGCTGAGCAGCTCCTGGGTCTGGTTGCTGTCCATGGGGAAGAAGGCGATGCCGATCCCTACCTCCAGCCGGAACGGGTAGTTGTCGATAAGAATATCCTGCTTGATGGCATGCAGGACCCTCGCCACCAGTTCCCTGACCTGGCGCAGATCGCTGCTCTCCCGCTGCAGCATGGCCAGCTGATCGCCGCCAAGGCGGGCGACCCATTCGCCATTTTCACACAGGGTTCGCAGCCGCTTCGCCAGCTCCTGCAGCAGGATATCCCCGGTGTTGTAGCCAAACTTGCTGTTGATGTCCCTAAAGTCGTTGATGTCGATCAGCACCAGTCCGAACGGGGTATCGCGGCCGACGTAGGACTCCATCTTCTCCAGCAACGCCAGCCGGTTGGCGAGGCCGGTCAATGGATCGATCCGCGCCATTCTGAAGTGGCGCCTGGCCTCACGAATAAGCAGACCGCTGAGCAGGATGACGGAGATCACCAGGCCGGATACCATGAACAGCAAGGCGTTGCGCAGCTGGCCAAAGCGCTTGTCGTTGCCGGAATAGACGTTGATGTTGTTCTGCATGACGGAGGCGAGGGAGTAGGACAGCGGCTCTTGCAGGGGGGCGAGCCGCATCATGATCTGCTGATAATCCGGTGTACCCGGTTTCAGCACGGCCAGCTTGGGTTCCAGCTCCCGGATGTTGTTCTCGGTCAGCTGGACCAGTCGCAGCGTCTTCTGATTGTCTGCCAGGCTCTTGCGCAGCTGGCCGCTCAGCAGGATAGGGGTGCGGCTCCAGAGAATGTCGTAGCGCAGCAGCAGGGCCTCATGGTCGATCCCGCCGTAATGGTAGATCTCCACGGCATTGAGAAAGCGCCCCAGCTCGAGCTGGAGCTGCATCAGGGCCCAGGAGACGTCGTAGGTGTACTTCTCCATCACCCGGGTCGCATTCTGTATCTGCACCAGACAATACAGGGTGCTACCCGTGAACAGCAGAATGGATAGATAGAGAACGCCGAGTAAGGGCCAGGCCCTGGTCTTCGCTTTCACCCCGTACTCCCGCAAGCAACCATCGTCAGTCTTGAATATCGATCGAACTCAGCTGCCAGATCATCATGTCGGTGAATTCGGACCGCTTGAGTTCGGGATTCTGATCCAATGGCAGAATAAACCAGAGCGGCCCCTTGTCACGTACCCGCATGGTCACACCGTCATCCTGCCAGGCCAGGATAGGATCGTACTGCTTGACCTTATCCCAGTTGATCCGGATCTGGAAACTGTTCAGGGCAGTGAGAGTGATGTTCTTGCCCTTGCCCCCCACCGCCACCATCAGATCCGACAGCTTGGGGCCCACATACTTGTGCGGCTTGTCCACCCAGGGGCTGGCCGTCACTATCTCATGCTGCGGCAAGGCCTGGAGCATGGTCAGGTCGAAGGCGACCTCGCCGTCGGCCGGTTCGGCGGGATCCACATTACCTGTCACCTTGAGGATCACGGGCCCCTGCGGGGCCGCCACGGCCATGGCGGGCATGACAAGGGAAAACAGTAATGTAATCAGGCCTAAATTTCGCATGTTTACCTCAGATGCTGTCGATATTAATAAGCTCATTCTAGTAGCACTAAAAAAAACGGCCCGCAAATGCGAGCCGTTTGATAACTACGACAGGATTACATCATACCCATGCCGCCCATGCCACCCATATCAGGCATGGCAGGAGTGTCTCTCTTCGGCAGTTCGGTGATCATGCACTCGGTGGTGATCATCAGACCGGCGATGGACGAGGCAAACTGCAGCGCGGAGCGGGTTACCTTGGTCGGATCCAGGATCCCCATGGCCAGCATGTCGCCGTACTGTTCGGTGTAAGCGTTGTAACCGAAGTTACCTTCGCCATTCTTCACTGCGTTAGCAATGACGGAGGCTTCTTCACCGGCGTTGATCACGATCTGACGCAGCGGGGCTTCCATGGCGCGCAGCGCAACCTTGATACCCACGTTCTGGTCTTCGTTGTCACCACGCAGGTCGGCCAGTTTGGCGGCAACGCGTACCAGCGCCACACCACCACCGGCAACCACGCCTTCTTCCACGGCGGCGCGAGTGGCGTGCAGGGCATCGTCAACGCGGGCCTTCTTCTCTTTCATCTCGACTTCGGTGGCAGCACCGACCTTGATCACGGCAACGCCGCCAGCCAGCTTGGCCACGCGCTCTTGCAGCTTCTCACGGTCGTAATCGGAAGAGGTCTCTTCGATCTGCTGACGGATCTGGGCAACACGGCTTTCGATCAGGGCAGCATCACCCACGCCATCGATGATGGTGGTGTTCTCTTTGGTGATCACGATGCGCTTGGCACGGCCCAGATCTTCCAGGGTCGCTTTCTCCAGCTCCATGCCCACCTCTTCGGAGATGACGGTACCGCCAGTCAGCACGGCGATATCCTGCAGCATGGCCTTGCGACGGTCACCGAAGCCAGGCGCCTTGACGGCGGCAACTTTGACGATGCCACGCATGGTGTTGACCACCAGGGTCGCCAGCGCTTCGCCTTCCACGTCTTCGGCAACGATCAGCAGCGGTTTGCCCGCCTTGGCCACGCCTTCCAGCACCGGCAGCATTTCGCGGATGTTGGAGACTTTCTTGTCCACCAGCAGGATGAAGGGGTCATCCAGCTCGACGGCGCCGGTTTCCGGCTTGTTGACGAAGTAAGGGGAGAGGTAGCCACGATCGAACTGCATGCCTTCTACCACGGCCAGCTCATCTTCCAGACCCTGACCGTCTTCGACGGTGATGACGCCGTCACGACCGACCTTGTCCATGGCTTCGGCGATCAGTGCACCCACTTTCTCGTCGGAGTTGGCGGAGATGGTGCCTACCTGGGCGATGGCATTGTTGTCGGCACAAGGAGTGGACAGCGCCTGCAGCTCGGCGACGGCAGCCACGACGGCCTTGTCGATACCGCGCTTCAGATCCATCGGGTTCATGCCGGCGGCAACGGCCTTCAGGCCTTCATTGACGATGGCTTGCGCCAGTACGGTAGCGGTAGTGGTACCGTCACCGGCGGCGTCGTTGGCCTTGGAAGCGACTTCCTTGACCATCTGGGCGCCCATGTTCTGGAACTTGTCTTCCAGCTCGATTTCGCGCGCAACGGAGACGCCATCCTTGGTGATGGTCGGGGCACCGAAGGACTTGTCCAGTACCACGTTGCGGCCTTTCGGGCCCAGGGTTACCTTGACGGCGTCGGCCAGGATGTTGACGCCTTCCAGCATTTTGATGCGGGCTTCGTTGCCAAACTTAACTTCTTTAGCTGCCATGTTATTCGGTCCTTAAATCAATTCGGGGAAAAGGGAGTGATTACTCTTCGACAATCGCCAGGATGTCGGTCTCGGACAGGATCAGCACGTCCTGGCCATCCAGCTTCTCGGTCTTCACACCGTAGCCTTCGTTGAAGATCACCTTGTCACCTACCTTGACGGCGAGGGCTTTGACATCGCCATTGTCCAGAATTCGACCAGTCCCCACGGCAAGAACTTGACCACGGGTGGACTTCTGGGCCGCAGTGCCAGTCAAGACGATGCCGCCAGCGGATTTGGCTTCAGCTTCGATGCGCTTGATGATGACGCGGTCGTGCAGTGGACGAATTTTCATCGATAACTCTCCCAAAATGAGTCTCTGTGTTGCTTGAGGAATGGCCACGCTTGGCCAAATTTGTTATGCCCCTGATCTGGGGCAATTTGGGTAGCCCTTCAAGGGCAAATACAAAAAAAATATTTTCACGTACTATGAACATCTTTGATGGATCAGCAACCCCCACCAGGAAGGCGGATGGACGTGGCCGGCATTTCGGCCCAGAGCAACAGAGACGATTCCCTTGAGCCGACCCAATCCCATGCTGACCGCACCCATGCCCTCCGTGCTACTGCGCATGACGGCTCCCATGATCCTCGGCATCGTCGCCATCCTGGCCTTCAATCTGGTCGATACCTTCTTCATCGGCATGATGGGCACCCAGGCGCTGGCCGCCATCAGCTTCACCTTTCCGGTGACCTTCGTGGTGACCTCCCTGACCATGGGACTGGGGGCCGGCCTCAGTGCGCTGCTCGGCCATACCCTGGGCCAGGGCCGTCACGACGAGGCCGCGCGCATCACCACCGACTGCCTGTTCCTCGCAATTATCCTGGTATCTCTGCTCGCGGCGCTGGGGGCGCTGACCATAGATCCCCTGTTCACCCTGCTGGGGGCCAGTGCAGAGCTCATCTCGCTGATCCACGACTACATGCTGATCTGGTATCTGACCGTGCCCATGCTGGCACTGCCCATGGTCGGCAATGCCGCCATCCGGGCGACCGGGGATACCAAGACGCCGAGTCTGGTGATGGGGGTGGCCGGCCTGGTCAACGGGGTGCTGGATCCCCTGCTCATCTTCGGCATAGGCCCCTTCCCCGAATGGGGCATCGGTGGCGCCGCCATCGCCACCTCTATCTCCTGGCTGATGGCCATGCTGGTCAGCCTCCATATACTGCGCAAGCGGGAAGGGCTATTGCTGTGGCATCTCTCCCCCCGCCCCCAGCTGCTGGCCCACTGGCGCGCCTTGCTGCATGTGGCGGTGCCCGCCTCTTTTACCAACATGCTCAACCCCCTCGCCAACGCCGTGCTGATGATCATCTTTGCCGGGCTGGGGACCGAGATGGTCGCCGCCTATGGCGCCGCCTCTCGGGTCGAGGCGCTGCTGCTGATCGTGATGATGGCGCTCTCCTCGGTGCTGGCCCCCTTCATCTCGCAAAACTGCGGGGCGGGCAACCCGGCGCGGGCCAGGGCGGCCCTGCTGCTCTGCATGCGCTTCGCGCTGCTGTTCCAGCTCGGGCTCTATGCCCTGACCTGGCTGCTGGCCCCCTTCATCGCCGGCCTGTTCAGCGACCATCCCAAGGTGGTGCAGCTCATCGTGCTCTATCTGTATCTGGTGCCGGTCGGCTATGGTTTTCAAGGCATGGTAATGCTGCTGGCGTCCGCCCTCAACGGCGTAAGAGCCTCGACGGTATCTTTCCTGTTCAATGGCTTGCGTCTGTTTGTCTTCTTGCTGCCAGGGGCCTGGCTGGGGGCAACACTGGGGGGGGAGCAGGGGGTCTATCTGGGGATACTGCTGGCCAACCTGGCGGCGGGCATACTGGCTTGGGTTTATGCCCGCCGCAGGTTCGAATCCCTGTGCCATCAGGGCAACCCCTGATGGCCATTGGCTGAGGCAGCGACTTACTCTTTGCGCTCACTCTTTACGTTCAAACTCGCCCTCTATGGTGGTGCCACCACGATTGACCTGATCCGGTTGCCCATTGCCCGGACGCGCTTCGAACGGAGGCGGCGTCTGGAAGCCCCCCATCTGCATCCTGAACTGGCTGCTGCCCACCAGCTTGTCGGCCAGCCGGTTGCGCAACCAGGGTTGCAGCAGCAGGATGCCGAAGAAATCGGTCACGAAACCCGGGATGATCAGCAGCAGACCGGCCAGTGCCAGCATCATGCCCCCCATCACCTCGCGGCCCGGCATCTCTCCTTGCTGCATCTTCTGCTGCGCACTGAACAGGGTCTTGATCCCCTCGCTGCGCACCAGGGAGGAGCCCAGCACGGCGGTCAGCACCAGCAATCCCACGGTCGGCAAGGCACCGATCACGGATCCCACTTCGATCATCACCGTGAGCTCCAGCAATACCAAACCAACCAACAACAGCAGTAACTTGCCCATAATGACCTCGGTACGGGTGAAATAGATCAACCTGTGATGCATGCGACCGACGGGAACGAGCCGCCAACCCACCATTCTATCGGTTTCTAACCAATAAAATGGGGCATCACATTCATTTTTCAAGCCCATGAGTGATGCCGATCGGGATTCAGACAAATATCCTCCCGAACAACTGGGATTGAAGTGGTTGATCTGTCAAAGTAAATAGCTCAATTGCAATATCTGTTTAATGACCACAAGATCTTTGGGGCTGCCTCAAATTTAGTGATCCAGGTCTAATATCAGATACCTCAATTGAGGTAATATCTACCGCAGTAATTGCACAGGGAGCAACAGGCTCCCAACTGCCCCACTCGATGTGTGGTGCTTCAGGATGAACCGTGCGTAAGGAAGTCGCGACCACTCGGTGAGGATTGTTTCCATTTATCTGATTTCTGAGGCATTACAATGAGTGACATCAAGAACGTCCGCATTGAAGAAGACCTGCTGGGCACCAAAGAAGTTTCCAACGATCTCTATTACGGTGTGCATACCCTGCGCGCAGTCGAGAACTTCAAGATCAGCACTCAGAAGATTTCTGACGTTCCAGAATTTGTCCGTGGCATGGTGTTAACCAAGAAGGCCGCCGCCCTGGCCAACGGTGAACTCGGCACCATCCGTCCCGAAATCGCCGACAAGATTATCGAAGCCTGCGATCTGATGCTGAACACCGGCAAATGCTTCGACCAGTTCCCGGTCGACGTTTATCAAGGCGGCGCCGGTACCTCCGTCAACATGAATACCAACGAAGTGCTGGCCAACATCGCCCTCGAGCTGATGGGGCTGGAGAAAGGGCGTTACGACGTCATCAACCCGAACGACCACGTCAACAAGTGCCAATCCACCAACGACGCCTACCCGACCGGCTTCCGCGTTGCCGTGGTGAACAGCACCGACACCACCCTGTTTGCCCTCGAAGCGCTGATCGCCGCCTTCGATGACAAGGCCAAAGAGTTCAAGAGCATCCTCAAGATGGGCCGTACCCAGCTGCAGGATGCGGTACCCATGACCCTGGGTCAGGAATTCCACGCCTTCGCCGTCACCCTGCGCGAAGAGATCAAGTCCATCAAGCGCTGCCAGGAGCTGCTGCTGGAAGTGAACCTGGGCGCGACCGCCATCGGTACCGGCCTGAACACTCCGCCCGAGTACTCCGCTCTGGCCATCAAGCGTCTGGCCGAGATCACCGGTCGCGCCTATGTGCCGGCTGAAGATCTGATCGAAGCGACCTCCGACTGCGGCGCCTACGTGATGCTGCACGGCGCCATCAAGCGCATGGCGATGAAGATGTCCAAGATCTGTAACGATCTGCGTCTGCTCTCCTCCGGTCCGCGTACCGCCCTCAAAGAGATCAACCTGCCGGAAATGCAGGCAGGCTCCTCCATCATGCCGGCCAAGGTCAACCCGGTTATCCCGGAAGTGGTCAACCAGTCCTGCTTCAAGGTATTCGGTAACGACGTCACCATCACCTTCGCCGCCGAAGCCGGTCAGCTGCAGCTGAACGTGATGGAGCCGGTGATTGGTCAGGCCATGTTCGAATCCCTGAGCCTGATGGAAAAAGCCTGTATCTCCCTGCGCGAGAAGTGTGTCGAAGGCATCACCGCCAACCCGGAAATCTGCATGAACCACGTGCTGAACTCCATCGGCATCGTGACCTACCTGAACCCCTTCATCGGTCACCACGAGGGTGACATCGTCGGCAAGATCTGCGCCCAGACCGGCAAGAACGTCCGTGAGGTCGTGCTGGAACGCGGCCTGCTGACCGCCGAACAGCTGGACGAGATCCTCTCCATCGAGAACCTGATGAACCCGCAATACAAGGCCAAGCGCTACACCCGCGAAGCCACCGTATAAGGGTATCGATGGGCCGGGATCACTCCCGGCCCATAGAGTCAGTTCCCGATTGGCCTCCCCCAGTCCTATCGGGAATTGGCTTTTCTGCCACAAAAAACCTAAAAAAAACTGGAAATTGGAGTGTTCGCTATGATTGGAATCGAGTTACTTGTCGTGCTCGCCGCTATCTATCTGGGAGCCCGGATAGGCAGCATCGGCATCGGCTTTGCCGGTGGTTTGGGGGTACTGGTGCTGACGTGGGGTCTGGGCATGCCCATCCCGAGCGATCAGCTGGTTGCCTATCTCCCTTGGGACGTGATCATGATCATCGCGTCCGTCATCTGCGCCATCGCCTGTATGCAACTGGCTGGCGGGATGGACTACCTGGTCTCTCTGGCCGAGAAGGCGCTGCGCAAGAACCCCAAATACATCACCTTCGCCGCTCCGGTTGTCACCTACCTGATGACCATGCTGGCCGGTACCGGTCACACCGCCTTCTCCACCCTGCCGGTGATCGCCGAGGTGGCCAAGGAGCAGGGCATTCGCCCCTCCCGCCCACTCTCCATCGCGGTCGTCGCCTCCCAGATCGCCATCACCGCCTCGCCCATCTCGGCCGCCGTGGTTGCCTTCTCCGGCATGCTTGAGCCGCTCGGGGTCGACTACCTGACCCTGCTGGCCATCTGCATCCCGTCCAGCTTCCTCGCCTGTATCCTCGGTGCCTTCGTGGCCAACATGCTGGGCAAGCCGCTGGACCAGGACGAAGTCTACCTAGAGCGCAAGGCCAAGGGCCTGATCAAGCTGCGCGGCACCAGCAAGGTTGAACTCAAGCCTTACGCCAAGCTGTCCGTCGCCATCTTCATCGCCGCCATCGTCGCCGTCATGGCCTATGCCACCGCCATCTCCGGCAACGTGGGCCTGATCGCCAATCCGCCGATCCCCCGTGACGGTGCCATCATGGGCATCATGCTCTCCGCCGCCACCCTGATGGTGCTGTTCTGCAAACTGGACGCCGCCCAGATCACCAACATGCCGACCTTCAAGTCCGGTATGTCCGCCTGTATCTGCGTGCTGGGTGTGGCCTGGTTGGGTAACGTCTTCGTGAAGGGCAACATGGTCGAGATCCAGGCCTTCGCCGGCGATCTGCTGAGCCAATACAGCTGGCTGCTGGCCGTGGTGCTGTTCTTCTCCTCCATGCTGCTCTATTCACAGGGTGCCACCACCAAGGCGCTGATGCCGGCCGCCCTGGCGCTGGGTGTCAGCCCGCTGGCTGCCATCGCCTCCTTCGCCGCCGTGAGCGCGCTGTTCGTGCTGCCCACCTACCCGACCCTGCTGGCGGCGGTAGAGATGGATGACACCGGCTCGACCCGGATCGGCAAGGCGGTGTTCAACCACCCCTTCTTCATCCCGGGTGTGGCCACCATCGCCATGGCAGTCGCCCTTGGCTTCTTCTTCGGCGGCATCATCCTCTAACCGGGAGTGCCGACGACAGAGTGCAAAAACGGCCCGCTGGGCCGTTTTTTTATGTCGCTAGCCGGCCCCTTTCGGCCAACAAAAAGCCGCTCCCTGGAGCGGCTTTTGACTGTCGGGGGACAGACCCTCAGCTGGTCGTCTGCCGGGTACCGAAGTAATCGGCGAGGAACTCGTCGAACGACAGGCTGTCACCGCGCTCCCGCTCCCGCTGCTTGGCCAGGGACTCGCGCGCCTCGCCCGCGAAGTAGGCCTGATCCCAGTACTGCAGCTCGCCGCTCAGCATCTCCTCCCGGTAGCGGCTCGCCAGCTCGTCACCGAAGCAGCCGTTGTCCTGGCCGCTCTCCAGCAGCTGCTTGAGCAGGCGGGCGGAGTAGGTCAGCTCAGGGTTGAGCAGCTTCTCGCGGTGCATGGCCAGCGTCTCGCGATAGCGGTTGCGGCCACAGCAGCGATCCAGCAGATCGGCGACCTGATCCAGCTCGTCGAACAGCTGGAGGCCGTACTCCCTGAGGCCGATGGGGTTACCCTGCTCGTCTTCCAGCTCGAGGCCGGGACGACGCCCCTCCAGCACCACCTTGTTCTGGTTGCGGCGATTGCGGGCAATCTCCTCGTCGGTCAGCACCGGGGACGGGCGCAGCAGGCACCAGACCAGGAACAGATCGAAGAAGCGGATCTGATCCACATCGATGCCGAACGGGGTGAAGGGGTTCACGTCCACGGTGCGCAGCTCGATGTACTCAATGCCACGCTGCTCCAGCGCGTCGGACGGCTTCTCGCCGCTGCGCGGGGTGCGCTTGGGCCGGATCGGCGCGTACAGCTCGTTCTCCAGTTGCAGCACGTTGTCGTTGAGCTGGCGGTATTCGCCGTTGACCTTGACCCCGATCTTGGCGAACTCGGGATCATGGGTGCTGATGGCACGGCGCAGGCTGGCCACATAGGCCGGCAGGTTGTCGTGGCTGATATTGAGCATGCTCTGGGAGCTGCTGGTGTAGCCGAGATCGGACAACCGCAGCGCGGTGGCATAGGGCAGATAGAGGGTACCCTTGCCGGTCTTCTGGAACGGCAGGTTGCTTTTGCGCCCCTTGAGGAAGGAGTCGCAGATGGCCGGCGAGGCGCCAAACAGATAGGGCACCAGCCAGCCGAAGCGGTAGACGTTGCGTATCAGCCCCATGTACTTGTCGGAGATGAAACGCTGGCTGCAGCAGCCCTCGCCCACCAGATCCTGCCATTCGCACCAGAAGCTGTCCGGCATGGAGAAGTTGAAGTGCACCCCGGCGATCACCTGCATCAGGCTGCCGTAGCGGTTCTTCAGCCCCTGCCGGTAGAGGGTCTTCATCCGGCCAATGTTGGAGCTGCCGTACTGGGCCAGGCGGATGCTCTCCTCATCGCCGATGAAGCAAGGCATGGAGAGCGGCCAGATCCGCTCATCGCCGAGGTGATGAATGGTATGACGGTGGATATCGCCGAGCTGCTCGATCAGGCTCTCGATGGAGTCGGTGGCCGGGGTGATGAACTCCAGCAGGCTCTCGGAGTAGTCGGTGGTGATGTTGGCGTGGGTCAGCGCCGAGCCCAGGCTCCTGGGGTGGTCGGTCTGGGAGAGGGCGCCTTCCGGGGTGATGCGCAGGCATTCACGTTCGATCCCGCGCCGGATCCCCTTGAGGGCGGTCACCCGTTCCGGCGAACCCAGGGCAGTCAACAACTCGGTGAGCGACAAGCTAGTAGTAGTCATATTCACGGCTCATGTATGGCCGCCCCAAACGGGGCGGCGCTCATTTTGTGAAGCGCCCTCAGGGCAGCTGCAGCGGATAGATGGGAAGATGAAGCTCCGACAGGGGTTTTTCAAGCTTTTGCTTGTCTCCCACCACCACAATCACCATCTCGGCCGGATCGAGCCAGCGGGCCGCGCTGGCCTTGAGTGCCTCAGGCGACACCGTTTTGATCAGCTGACCCTGGGCCAGCACATAGTCCGGCTTCAGGTCATACATGATCATCTGCAGCAGGAACATCGCCTTCTGCGCCAGGGTTTCGTAGGAGAGCGCATCCTGCTGGGAGACGGCGCTGCGCATGTAGGCCAGCTCCACCGGGGTCGGGCCGCTCTTGCGGTAGCCATCCATCTCCTTCAGGAACTGGCGGATGGCATCCACGGTCGCGTCGGTCCGCACGTTGGCACCGGTGGCGAAGACACCCGCCTCGCGGTTGGCGGAGAAGCCCGAGCTGGCACCATAGGTGTAGCCCTTGTCTTCCCGCAGGTTGAGGTTGATGCGGCTGTTGAAGTTGCCCCCCAGATTGAAGTTCATCAGGCTGGCGACGAAGAAGTCCCCCGTGGTGTCAAACGGCATGGCCCGGCGGCCGATGCGGATCACCGACTGGGGCGCCCCCGGCTTGTCCACCAGATAGATGCCCGGCTTGGCCTGCTCGCCCTTGAGCTTGAGATCGCCGAGGGCAGGAGTGGTCCCCTTCCACTGGGTCAGGAAGCCAAGCTGCTCCTCGATCTGCTGCTGGGTCACATCCCCGGTCACCACCACCCTGGCGTTGGTCGGATTGTAGTAGTCCTGATAGAAGCGCTTCACATCCGCCAGGGTCAGCTTCTCGACGTCCTTCAGCACCCCCTCGGTCGGTTGACCGAGCCGGTTCTGTTTGCCGTACACCAGCTCGCGGAACGCCTGGCCCGCCAGCCACTCCGGCTGCTGCTCGCTCTGCTTCATGCCTTGCAGCATCTGCGCCTTGAGCCGCTCGAAGTCCGCCTCCCGCATCCCGGGTCGCATCAAGACCTCGCGCACCAGATCCAGGGTCTGCGGCAACTTGTCGGTCAGGCTGCTGATGGTGATGAGGTTGTTGTACTGGGCGGTCGAGACGCTGATGCTGGCGCCGAGTTTTTGCAGCTCGTCGCTGAGCTCGGCCTCGGTCAGCCGTACCGTTCCCTGCCCCAGCATGGCGGCGGTGAGGCTGGCCAGCCCCAGTTCTCCCTTGCCCTCGGCTCTCATGCCACCCGGCAGGGCGATCATGATGGAGACGGCCGGGATCTCGTCACTCTGGGTGCCAATGATCTCGATGCCCTTGTCCAGCTTGCCGTGCCAGGTGGTCGGTACCTTGACGCTGACCGCCTCGCTCGCCTTGGGCTCCACGCTGCGATCGAAGCTGTCCTTGACCGGGCGCAGCGCCAGCGGCTCGCCGTGCTGGCTGTAATCCGGCAACTCCCGCTTGGCGGGGGAGAAGTTCGGCGTACCCGCCTGCCAATCCGTCTTGCCCTTGGGTACCACGCTCAGCACCACGGCGGGTTTGCCCGCGATGAACTTGTCATAGGCGGCCTTGACCTGCTGCGCGTTCACCTGGCTGATGGCGTCCAGGTTCTTGAACACATAGTTCGGATCCTGGGTCAGCACCTGGCCCAGGGCGAGCTGGCTCACCTTGCCCTCTATGCTGTCCAGCCCCCAGATGGCCTCGGCGCGATAGCTGCTGATGGCCTTCTCGAGATCCTCGGGCTTGAGGCCGCGGCTGGCAAACTCGCCGATCACCTTGTCCACCTCGCCTTTCAGCGTCTTGAGGCTGCCATCCTGGGCCGGGTTCGGATAGGCGTAGACCGTCAGGGTGCAGGCCAGTTCCTCACAGGAGTGGGTGGCGCCCACCTCGATGGCCTTGCCGGTCTTGACCAGCGACTGGTAGAGCATGGAGCTGGCGGAGCCGCCGAGCACGTCGGCAAAGATGTCCAGTGCCGGCTCCTGGGGATCCCCGAGCGCCACCGTCGGATAGCTGATGTAGAGCAGCGGCAGGTGCACCTTGTCTTCCAGGGTGACATAGCGGGTCTCAGGCAGGGTCACCGGCTCCGGGGTCGGCTCGGCCACGTCCGGGCCACGGGGGATGCTGCCGAAGTACTTCTCGATCCAGGCCAGCGCCTGCTGGGTGTCGAAGTCGCCCCCCAGGGTCAGGGTGGCGTTGTTCGGCCCATACCAGCGCAGGAAGAACTGCTTGAGATCCTCCACCCCGACCCGATCCAGATCCTCCACGTAGCCGATGGGCTGCCAGGAGTAGGGATGAGTGCGCGGATAGAGCGCCTCGCCCGCCTTCTCGCCCACCAGGCCATAGGGCTGGTTGTCGATGCGCTGGGCGCGCTCGTTCTTGACGGTGGCGCGCTGGATCTCGAACTTCTTCTGGCTCACCGCATCGAGCAGGAAGCCCATGCGATCCGCCTCCAGCCAGAGCACCTTCTCCAGCTGGTTGGCTGGCACGGTTTCGTAATAGTTGGTGCGATCCTTGTTGGTGGTGCCGTTCATCTCGCCACCGGCCTCGTTGATGATCCGCATGTGCTCCTGATCGCCGACGTGCTTGGAGCCCTGGAACATCATGTGCTCGAAGAAGTGGGCGAAGCCGGACTTGCCCACGGTCTCGCGGGACGAGCCCACGTGATAGGTCACATTGAGATGCACCAGGGGATCGGACTTGTCGGGGGCCAGGATCACGGTCAGGCCGTTATCCAGCTTGTACATCTGGTAGGGGATGCCGAGCTTGCCCTCCTGCTTGACCTGTTCCGATACCAGGGTCGGGGCTGCCAGCACCGGCAGGGCCAAGCCCAGAAGAATGCTTAATGGAATGAGTTTGTTCACGGTTACCTCGTGAGTGAAGAGAAGCGGCTAGAAGACCTGTTTGGCCAACAGAAAAACCAGGGCATAGCGCACCAATTTGCCCAGCCCGATCAGAATGAGAGAGCGCCAGAACGAGAGACGCAGCCAGCCGGCCAGCAGACAGAGACCGTCACCGACCACCGGCGTCCAGGCCAGCAGCAGGCACCAGTGGCCATGTTGTTTGAGCCAACCTAGCGCCTTTTGTTCCCCACGGCCTTGAAAATCTTCCGGTTTTTTCTTGTATGTGGCAAGCCAGCCGAGCCACCAGGTGGTCATGGACCCTAAGGTATTGCCGAGGGTGGCCCACAGCAGCAGGCTGGCCATGCTCCACTGTCCCTGGTTTGCCATGACCCCCAGCAGCACTTCCGAGCTGCCGGGCAACAGGGTCGCCGAGGTGAAGGCGCTGAGAAACAGCCACCCCAACCCGGTTTCCAGCGTCTCCATCATCCAGGATAGCGCCCGGCGGCGGGCATCCGCAGCACCAGCTTGCCCCGGGTGTGACCGCTCTCGAGGGCCTGGTGCGCCAGCGCCCCCTCCGCCAGCTCGAACTCGCCAGCCAGGGTGATGTGGGCATCGCCCTGACGCAGCAGGGTCAGCATCTGGGCCAGCTGCTTGCTGTCGGGGTGCACCAGCATGCCGCTCACCGCGATCCCCAGGGCGGCGCCGGCATCCTTGATCGGCTGCGCCGTGATGGTCGGCACCGTCACTAGGCGGCCGCCCTCGGCGACGCAGGCGAGCGCCGCCTTGCCGCTCTCGCCCCCCATCAGATCCAGCACCAGATCGACGCGGCCAACCTGCGCAACCCAGTCCGCATCGTGGTAATCCACCATCTTGCTGGCCCCGATCCCATGCAGGAAGCCGTGGTTTTCCTTGCTGGCCGTCACCACCACCTCGGCGCCATAGGCGCTGGCGAACTGCACCGCCAGGTGCCCCACCCCGCCGGCGGCGGCCAGGATCAGCACCCGCTGCCCCGCCTTGAGACCGCCGTGCTCGAGCAGCCCCTGCCAGGCGGTGAGCCCGGCCAGCGGCAGGGCCGCCCCCTGCTTGAGGCTCACGCCGTCAAGCAGGGCCAGCTCCCCCTCGCTCACCACTATGCTCTCGGCATAGCCGCCACCCGCCAGCGGGAAACCGACCATGCCGCACACCCTGTCCCCCTCCACCAGGGTGCTGACGCCCGGACCGACCTTCTCTACCACCCCCGCCACGTCATAACCCGGCGTCCAGGGCAGCTTGTCCTTGTTCTGGGCCGCCGCCCAGCCGAGACCGGCCCGGGTCTTGGCATCGATGGGATTGACCCCGGCATAACAGATGCGCACCCGGACCTCCCCCTCGGCGGGAACCTTGTCGAGCGAAGGGTTGAGCTTAAGTACCGAGGGGTCGCCGAATGCGGTAATCTGTAGCTGCGTCATTGCACAATCCATCCTGTTGATTGATCAAGGATCCACAGAATAACAGCGAGGACACCATGGCTCGAATGTTTCTTATTCCTCTGTTGCTGGCGCTGGGGTGGTGGGCCTTGTTGCTCTACTTCCGCATCCCGCTCAAACAGGGGGCCAAGGGGTTTTACTGGATCATCGGCATCGGTGGTGGCCTGGCCGCCTTCTTCAGCCTGATGATGGTGCTGACGCACTAGCCTTCAGCGCGGCCAGCAACGAGAAGGCCACCCTGGGGTGGCCTCGCGCTCAACTGGCTGGTGCATTGAGATGGTAATGACGGTTGCTGCCCTGCCCCAACACCCCTTGGGCCAGCAGATGCTGGAACACCCTGTCCACCTCCTCCAGCGGCATGGCCAGCACCTCTGCCACCCGCCGCTTGCTGCACTTGAGCTCACCGCTCTCCAGCGCGACCCGTACCCGTTCCACCAGGGCGGGGGCCGGGGCCGGTTTGTCCACCGCCACCGGCTCGACGGGGGATGCTGCTACAGCCTCGGCGTGCTCGCGCTGCCGTTGCCACAGCCACTGGCGGCGGAAGCGGTTCTCCTCCCCGATCAGGCTGACGAAGAAGGCACCGAACGCATCCAACAGCACAGATAGGAAGCAGACCAGCAGGAACTGCACCTGGCTGATGCTCATGCCCACCCCGTCCGCCAGGCTGCTCATCAGCCCCAGCATGGAGGATTGCTCGTTGAGCGGCTTGGCATCCCGCTCCTGGCGCAGCTCGTCCTGCTTCAGCCTGAGCTTGGTGTTGGCCTGCTGCAAGCCACTGACGCCGCTGGAGATGCGCGCCATCTCTATGTACTTGCGAGCCGCCTCCTCGTTGAGCTGGATCTGCCGCTCTATGCTGGCGATCTGCTCGTCGAAGCGGGCAATTTCCCGCTCGTGGCGCGCCTGCTGGCTCAGTATGGTGTTGGTGGCGCTGTTGATGCCGCCTATGCTGCCACCGATGGAGATGGCCGCCAGCACGCTGTAGAACAGCAGCGACCAGAAGGCGCCACCGAGATCCCGCCGGGCCTTGCACTCACCGTATTCGTACCAGACGTAAAACTTGCCCAGTTCGAAGATGATGGCGAGCCCGCCGAACAGCCACTTCATCAGCGGGTTGTCGTCGATGGAGAGAAACAGCAGCAGGGAGAAGACGATGGAGGCCAGAATGGCCAACCCGGTAAAACTGTAAACCGTGGTCAGTGCGAACCACCCCTTGGGGTAGCGCAGCGCGGCGGTGGCCTGTGTAGTCATGATGAAGAGGATGTGGTGCCGAGGAAAAGTTGGCTGCCGATTATAGTCGCCCAGGCCACAGAATGAAGATGAATCACTTGAATTCCTTCATATCCTCATCTAGGTGAATAGAACGCGACCGAATTGGGTAAATTGCCGCCCCGGGGAGCCACGGCTCGGCATAATCCATGGCTGGTGCTTTTCTACTCAGTTCCGCCGAGGTTAAGCTAAAAGACATACACTGATGAATATTTCCCCATTATCGAGACCATTATGAACAAAACCACCACACTGCTGATCTCTCTGTTCCTGGCTCAGGGTGCGGCCATCGCCGCCCCCAAGAATTACGACAACGACGACATTAAGATCTCGACCGACAACGTGCGGGTCAATCTGGATTGGGATGACAGGGAATATGGCTGGTGGCAGAACAACTGCCTGAACATCAGCAGCGACCGGGTCAAGATCGACTGTGACAAGATGGACAGCAAGTACCGTGACCATTACAACCGCAGCGTCCACAGCGGCAACAACCCGGGCAAGGGCCACGACAAGGACGACTGGGACAATGACGGCAGCGGGAAATACAAAGAAAAAGACAAGGGCAATGGGAAAGGCAAAAACAAATAACGATTCAGGGGCCCATGGCCCCTGAATGCTGTCTGCTACCAGTAATTTTCCGCACTGATATTGCCGGGAGCCCGCCGCAGGTTCTTGGCCAGCCCCAGCTCAAGCAGGGTCTGCTGGGTCTCCTTCACCATGGCGGGGTTGCCGCATATCATCACCTGGCTGTGTACCGCAGAGAATTCGAGCCCGACCCGCGCCTGCAGGCGCCCCTCGCCGATGGCCGCCGGGATCCGGCCGGTCATGGCACCGGGCCACTCCTCGCGGCTGACGAAGGGGACGTAGTGAAAGCGCGGCCCGTGCCGCTCGGCAAAGCTCTCGATAAGCGACCGATAACTCAGCTCCTCCCCCTTCCTCACTCCGTGCACCAGCACCAGATTGTCGAAGCGATCGAAGGCCTCACCGTCCGCCAGCATGGCCAGGAAGGGACCGATGGCGGTGCCGGTGGAGAGCAGCCAGAGATCGCGCCCGGCGGGCAGTTCATCCAGGGTCAGGAAGCCGGTCGCCTGGGATTGGACCAGCACCGAGCCCCCCGATTGCAACGAGCCAAGGGACGGCGTCAGCTCTCCCTCCGGGATCTCGACCAGATAGAACTCGTGATAGGGGGCAGAGGGGGGATTGACGAAGGAGTAGGCCCGCTGGATGCGGCGCTCACCCTGTTGCAGGGCCAGCTTGGTAAATTGCCCCGCCTTGTAGGGGGCGAGATCCGCCTCCACACGCAGGGAAAACAGGGTGGGGGTCCACTCGATGCGCTCGAGTACCCGACCTTCGACCCAGGCAGCCATAAGGATCTCCTCCAGAGGAACAGAACCCTACTCTACCCCTTGATCCCCTCTTGATTCAAAAAGAAAAAAACCCGCGCATGTGCGCGGGTTTTTTCTGCAAAGCGAATCGCTATTACAGAGCAACAACCTGGATCTGTACGGTTGCCTTGACGTCAGCGTGCAGCTGAACAACAACTTCGTACTCGCCGGTGTTACGCAGAACGTTGCCCATGCGGACCTCGCTCTTGGCAACAGCAACGCCGGCAGCAGTGATGGCGTCAGCCACGTCACGGGTACCGATGGAACCGAACAGCTTGCCTTCGTCGCCAGACTTGGAGGCGATGACAACGGCAGCCAGTTCACCCAGCTTGGCAGCGCGCTCTTCAGCGGCAGCTTTACCGGCAGCCAGTTTGGCTTCCAGTTCAGCACGGCGAGCATCGAAGGTCTCGATGTTGGCCTTGGTAGCCATAACGGCTTTGCCTTGCGGGATCAGATAGTTACGGGCGTAGCCAGCTTTAACAGCGACTTGATCACCCAGACCGCCCAGTTTGGCGATTTTGTCGAGCAGGATAACTTGCATTACCTTTCCTCTATAAATGTGGAGTTAGGCTTAAGTGCCGGACCGATTCTTACTTGTTGTGCAGATCGGTGTACGGCAGCAGAGCCAGGTAACGAGCACGCTTGATGGCGCGTGCCAGCTGACGCTGATACTTGGCGCGGGTACCGGTGATACGGCTCGGTACGATCTTGCCAGATTCAGTGACGTAGTTTTTCAGAGTAACGATATCTTTGTAGTCGATCTCGGTAACGTTCTCGGCGGTGAAGCGGCAGAACTTACGACGACGGAAATAACGTGCCATGGCCTTTATCCTCTAATGCGTTGATCTAAGAATTACTCTTCGGAAGACGCTTCAACAGCATCTTCGCGGCGCTCGTCGTCACGACGGACGAAGCGCTCTTCCTTGGCCTTGGCCATAGGAGAAACTTCAGTCACGGCGTGCTTGGTGCGCATGATCATGTTGCGGATAACGGCATCGTTGAAGCGGAAGTTGGTTTCCAGTTCGTCGATAACGGCCTGCTCTGCTTCTACGTTCATCAGAACATAGTGAGCCTTGTGCAGCTTGTCGATCGGGTAAGCCAGTTGACGACGGCCCCAATCTTCCATGCGATGAATGGTACCACCAGCGGTGGTGATAGCGCCGGTGTAACGCTCGATCATGCCAGGTACTTGCTCGCTCTGGTCCGGATGAACCATGAAGACGATTTCGTAATGACGCATTTTAGCTCCTTACGGATTAATTCAGCCTCCGCCCAGGTGCAGCCAAACCTCGGAGGCAAGGAACATAGTGGTGTTTAGACACTGCTTTCTAGGGCGGCGTATTGTACGAAATCGCCTCTCTCACTGCAACTGGCGTCGACAGATGTTTTTATCGATGAGCCTGATACAAAACTTCAATTGATAACAATTATCATTTAGATCTATTCTATCCTCATATCCTATGGAGGATGACAGTATGCAACCCGCCCTGAGCACGGCCATCCCGGCCCGCAAATTCAAGCTGACCCTGCTGGGGCCCGCCTTTATCGCCGCCATCGGCTATATAGACCCGGGCAACTTCGCCACCAATATCCAGGCGGGTTCCACCTTTGGTTATCAGCTGCTGTGGGTGGTGGTGTGGGCCAACCTGATGGCCATGCTGGTGCAGACCCTCTCCGCCAAGCTCGGCATAGTCACCGGCAAGAACCTCGCGGAACACATTCGGGACAAGTTACCCAGACCCGCGGTCTGGGCTTATTGGGTGCAGGCGGAGATCATCGCCATGGCCACGGATCTCGCCGAGTTCATCGGCGCCGCCGTGGGCTTCAAGCTGCTGCTCGGCGTCACCCTGCTGGAGGGGGCCTGCATCACCGCCGTGGTCACCTGGGCCATCCTGATGCTGCAAGCTCGCGGCCAGAAGCCGCTGGAGTTCGTGGTGGGTGGCCTGCTGCTGTTCGTGGCCGCCGCTTACATCGTCGAGCTGGTCTTCTCCCGCCCCCATCTGCCGAGCCTGCTGGAGGGCGCGCTCTTCCCCGGGCTGCCCAACGGCGATGCCGTCTATCTGGCCGCCGGCGTGCTGGGGGCGACCGTCATGCCCCACGTCATCTATCTGCATTCGGCGCTGACCCAGCACACCCAGGACAGGGGCACGGTCCCCCAGCGGCTGCACAGCACCCGGGTGGACGTCGCCATCGCCATGACCATCGCCGGCTTCGTCAACCTGGCCATGATGGCCATGGCCGCCGCGGCCTTTCACGGCGTGGGCGACCAGCCCGTGGCCGAGCTGGAGTCCGCCTACCAGACGCTCACGCCCTTGTTGGGACAGGCGGCCGCCACCCTGTTCGGCCTCTCCCTGGTCGCGTCCGGCATCTCCTCCACCGTGGTGGGAACCCTGGCCGGACAGGTGGTGATGCAGGGTTTCGTACGCTTCACCATCCCACTCTGGTTGCGTCGGGCCATCACCATGGCCCCCGCCTTCGTGGTGATCGCCATGGGGCTCAACACCACGGATATCCTGGTGCTGAGCCAGGTGATCCTGAGCTTCGGCATAGCGCTGGCGCTGATCCCGCTGCTGATGCTGACCGGCGATCGCGCCCTCATGGGCCAGCACCGCAATCATCCGGTGACTCAGGCGCTGGGGCGACTCATCGTCGCCCTGGTGATCGGCCTCAATGCCTATCTGCTGGTCTCCATGCTCTGACCCAATTGGCAGCATTCAGACAGGCTCATTAACCCAGGTTAATGAGCCTGTCCCCGCTTTGGCGTATGCTGCGGCTCTCTCTTCATTCGCAACGCGCGGGAGCCATCCATGGAACATAGCCGAGCCAGCTTTGTGCTGGGCCATCACCAAGAGCAGGCCAGGGTAGTCTATTGCCAGGCCGGCGAGCCGACCCTGCTGGTCACCGACCTGACCCCCTTCCATCCCCAGAGTCATCTCTGGCCCGATCAACCGGGCGATGTGGGCAGGGTTTGCTGGGATAGTGGCGAAGCCGGCGTGGGCCCCTGCCGCATGGGCGCCATCAGCCCGGACGGCGAGCTGTTCGTGGATCAGGATATCCCGGTCAAACGGGGGGCCGAGGGCTGGGCCTTCGTGGTGGTGCATCCGCTGACAGGCAGGCATGAGCTGGCCGTGGAGACCCACGTCGAGTTGCAGGTAGATGCCGATGCCCGTCATGCCCTGAGCCTGGGCCATAGCGGCTGCCATCTGGCGGCGCTGGCCCTCAACCGGGTGCTGACCCCTTACTGGCGCAAGGAGCCGAGCGAGCGGGATGCCCTCGGCCAGCCCGATTTTGACCGGCTCGCCATCCAGACCTCGCGGGTCGATCCCAGAGGCTCGCAGGAGCTGTATCGCATCGGCAAGAGCCTGCGCAAGAAGGGGGTGATGGCGGCCGAGCTGCTGGCGGCCCTGCCCGCCATCGAGCAGGAGATCAATGCCCAGCTGGCCAGTTGGTTGGCGGAGGGTGGCGACATTCGCCGCTCCCGCGCCGGTGAGGCCATCATCGACTCCCGCTATTGGCACTGCACCCTGGAGGGAGCAGAGGTGACCATCCCCTGCGGTGGCACCCACGTCGACAGCCTGGCCGCGCTGGGCCGGGTCAGCGTGCAACTGAGCCTCGCCGATGAAGGCTTCAGCCTGATCAGCCGGGTCACCCCTTAAGTCCACTCTCAGGCCGGGCGTCCCCGGCCTGACCCTCTTCAGCCGATCCGGATCAGCAGGATACCGCACAGGATCACCAGCGCCGCCATCAACCTGACCCGGCCCAGTTTCTCCCCCAGCCAGCTCCAGGAGAGCAGCACCGCAAACAGCACGCTGCTCTCGCGCAGCGCCGCCACCAGCCCGATGGGTGCCTGGGTCATGGCCCAGATGACAATGCCGTAGGCCAGCAGTGACAAGGCGCCGCCGAGCGCGCCTGTATACCAGGCCGCGGCATCCAGATCCCGCCAGGCGGTGCGACTCTGCCAGCGCATCAGCAGCGGCATCACCAGCGCGGTGAGGGTGAACAGCCAGAGGGTGTAGCGCACCGGCGCGCCGGCCGAGCGGGCGCCCGCCCCATCGGAGAGGGTATAGGCGGCCGTGAACAGCGCCGTGATCAGCACGGCACTCAGGGCCGCAGGCGCCAGCCTGATGCCACCGCGCCAGGCCATCAACAGCACCCCGCTCACCAGCACCAGGGCGCCCGCCACCGCCAGCCCCCCGGGGACCTCCCCCAACAGCAGCGCCCCCAGCGACAGAGTCAGCAGGGGTGCACTACCACGGGCCAGCGGATAGATCTGGCCGAACTCGCCGAGCCGGTAGGCCCGGCCGAGGAACAGGCAATAACCGCAGTGCAGCAGGATGGAGAGCGCCAGCCAGGGATATTCGGTGGCGGCCGGCCATCCCACCAGGGGCAGGAAGGGCGCGGCAAAGAGGCCGGAGCAGAGGGAGACCAGCAAGACGCTGACCCGCCCCTCGGCCTGGCGCTTGGCCAACGCATTCCAGAGGGCGTGCAACAGGGCGGCCAGCAGGATGGCCGCAAAGAGGGTGGGGGTCACGACAACGTTCCAGTCAAGATGGGGGGCCGATCATATCCGTTTGTATCACGGCAGTGTGGGAGCCATCTCAAACTGGCGCCCCTTGCCCGACATCCAGGCCCGGGCTCAGACCGCCGTTTTGCGCATGCCCATGTGGGGGATGTCGTCTTCGAGATAGCCCTCCCCTTCCGCCACGAAACCGTGCTGACCGTAAAAGCCTTGCAGGTGTGCCTGGGCGCCGAGCCAGATGGAGTGACCCGGCCAGCTAGCCTCACAGCCCCTGACGGCCTCCGCCAGCAACCGGTGACCCAGGCCGCCACCCCGCGACTGGGGCGAGGTGACCACCCGGCCGATGGCGCAGCCATGCTCGTCACCTATGCCAGGCGCCATGATCCGGCTATAGGCCGCCAGGTGCCGGCCCTCGTAGCCCAGCAGGTGCAGCACCCCTTCGCGGCGATCCAGCCCATCCAGATCCTGGAAAGGGCAAGTCTGCTCCACCACGAAGACTTCGGCCCGCAGGGCCAGCAGATCATACAGTTCGTCCGTGGTCAGCTCGGACCAGGCCTTGAGACTCCAGTTCATCGGCAACTCCTTATCGATTAGGCCCGCCAGCATAGGGGAGCGCAGCCAGACCGGCATTAACCTTTGTTAAGATCCTTCAGCCGTTTGCGAATGCGGCTGAGGCTGATGGGGCTGATGCCGAGATAGGCGGCGATCTGGTGATCCGGCACCCTGGCATCAAGGGCCGGGAAGCTCTGCAGGAAGTGCTGGTAGCGGGCCTGGGGGCTCTCGGTCAGCAGCAACAGCTCCTTCTCCTCCTTGATGCGCAGTTGCACCGCCAGCAGGTGCTGATACCAGGCGGGCCAGCAGTTGAGCTGGCGCAGATCGGCCAGGGCGAACAGCTGCAGCCGGCAGGGCTCCAGCGCCTCCACGCTGTAGCGAGCGGGCTCGCCACTGAGCAGGTGGTGGAAGTCGATAAACTCGTCCCCCTCCCAGTAGAACTCCTTGATGTACTCGCGCCCATCCGCCAGCACCACCTTGGCCCGCAGCAAGCCCTGCTCCACCCTGACCAGCAGATCGGGGCTGTCACCGGCGTGCCAGAGGCAGGCTCGGGGGGCGAGCGTCAAGGAGCGGGCAAAAGAGAGGAGGCGCGCGGCCTCCTGCTCATCTGTGACCCGATCCCGGCTAAACGGGGGTCTGTCCATCACCCTTGGCTCAGGCGCGGCGCTGACGCACGGCTTCGAACAGGCAGACGCCCGCCGCCACCGAGACGTTGAGGCTGGAGACAGCCCCGGCCATCGGGATGCTCACCAGCTCGTCGCAGTGCTCGCGCGTCAGGCGACGCATGCCCTTGCCCTCGGCGCCCATCACCAGCGCCATCGGGCCGGTCAGTTTGGCCTGATAGAGATCGTGATCCGCTTCGCCGGCGGTGCCGACCAGCCAGACACCCCGTTCCTGCAACTCGCGCAGGCTGCGGGCCAGGTTGGTGACCTGGATCAACGGCACCACTTCGGCGGCGCCACAGGCGACCTTGCGCACCACCGAGGTCAGGCCGGTGGCCTTGTCCCGCGGCACTATGACCGCATGGACCCCTGCTGCATCGGCGCTGCGCAGGCAGGCGCCGAGGTTGTGCGGATCCGTCACCCCGTCCAGCACCAGCAGGAAGGGCTGGGCTTGTCGCGAGGCCAGGCTGTCCAGCAGGCTGGCCAGATCGTGCTCGGCCAGCTTGGGCGCCTCGATCACCTTGGCCATGATGCCCTGGTGATTGTTGCCCTCGGCTTTATCATCGAGCGTCTTGCGGTTCACGCTCTGCACCTTGAGGCCGAGCGCTTCCAGCTCGTCCAGCAGGGGCTGCAACCTGTCGTCTTCACGGCCCTTGAGGGCCCACACCTCGATGAAGCGCTCCGGGGTGCGCTCCAGCAGCGCGGATACAGCGTGAATGCCGTAGATCAGTTCTGTACTCATTTAGTGCTCTTGGTCTTTTCGCGAGCCTTCTTGCTCGGTCGTCTGTTGCTGGGCTTGGCACGGCCACCCTTGTCGGATTTGCCGCTATCCTTGCTCTCTTTGCGTTTATCGTGACGCTGGCCACCCTTGGCGGGCTTGCGCACTACCTCTTTGCCATCCTTGCCGGTGAGCGGCGCTTCCACCATCACGAAGTCGATCTTGCGATCGTCCAGGTTCACGCCCATCACCTTGACGCGTACCTTGTCACCCAGGCGGTAGCGACGGCGGAAGTTCTCGCCGATCAGCTGCATGTGCAGGGGATCAAACTGGTAGTAGTCGTTGGTGAGGGTGCTGACGTGCACCAGACCGTCGATGTGGATCTCCGCCAGCCGCACGAAGAAACCGAAGCCGGTGACGCTGGCGATGACGCCATCAAACTCGTCACCCACGTGATCCAGCATGTACTCACACTTGAGCCAGTCGGCCACGTCGCGGGTCGCATCGTCGGCACGGCGCTCGGTCATGGAGCAGTGCTCGCCCATGGGATCCACTTCTTCCAGCTGGTAGTGATAACCCCCGCTCGGGGTCCACTTGTGGCGCAGGTTGCCCTGCTGCTCCTTGGCCGTCTGGTACTTGATGGCGCGGTGCAGGATGAGATCCGGATAGCGGCGGATCGGCGAGGTGAAGTGGGCGTAGGACTTCAGGGCCAGACCGAAGTGACCTATGTTGTCGGCCTGATAGACCGCCTGGCGCATGGAGCGCAGCAACATGGTGGAGAGCAGCTCGGCATCCGGACGCCCCTCAAACTTGGCGGCCAGCTCGGCGAAGTCCTTCGGCTCGGGCTCGAGACCCCCCTTGAGCTCCAGACCCAGTTCGGCCAGGAAGTCACGGAAACCGGTCAGGCGCTCTTCGCCCGGACGATCGTGCACCCGGAACAGGGCAAAGGCTTCGTTCTTCTCGATGTAACGGGCCGCGGCCACGTTCGCCTGGATCATGCACTCTTCGATGATCTTGTGGGCATCGTTGCGCACCAGCGGCACTATCTGATCGATCTTGCGCTGGGCGTTGAAGATGAAGCGGGTCTCTTCGCTCTCGAATTCCACGGCGCCACGCTGGTGACGGGCGTGCTTGAGCGCCTTGTAGAGGTTGTTGAGCTCCTCGATGTGGCCCACCAGCGGCTCGTACTGCTGACGCAGCTTGGGCTCGCCATCCAGGATCGCCGCCACCTTGCTGTAGGTCATGCGCGCGTGGGAATTCATCACCGCTTCGTAGAACTTGTAACCGGACATGCGGCCGGCGGCGGAGATGGTCATCTCGCACACCATGCACAGCCGGTCGACCTGCGGGTTCAGGGAGCAGAGGCCGTTGGAGAGCACCTCCGGCAGCATGGGCACCACGAACTCGGGGAAGTAGACGGAGTTGCCGCGCTGATAGGCTTCGGCATCCAGCGCCGTGCCGGGCTTCACGTAGGAGGAGACATCCGCGATGGCGACCCACAGGCGCCAGCCGCCACCGCGCTTGGCTTCACAGAAGACGGCGTCATCGAAGTCACGCGCATCTTCCCCGTCTATGGTGACCAGCGGCAGGGCACGCAGGTCGATACGACCCTCTTTGGCCTTCTCCGGCACCTGTTCGCCCAGACCTGCGACCTCCTTGGTCACCTCTTCCGGCCAGGTGTGCGGGATGCCGTGGGTACGCAGGGCGATCTCGATCTCCATGCCCGGCGCCATGTTCTCGCCCAGCACGTCCAGCACGGTACCGACCGAATTGATGCGGGAGGTGGCGCGCTGGGTGATGCGAACGACCACGACCTGGCTCTGGCGGGCACCCTTGTTCTCCCCTTCCGGGATGAGGATGTCCTGGCCGATGCGGCTGTCATCCGGCACCACGAAGCCGACCCCGTTCTCGACGAAGTAGCGGCCGACGATGTCCGCCTCGCGGGGCTTGAGCAGGCGCACCAGTCTGGCCTCCTGCCGGCCCTTGCGATCGATCTCGGTCGGCTGTACCAGCACGTAGTCGCCGTGCATCAGGCGCTGCATCTCACGGTTGTTCAGGAAGAGATCCGATCCACCACCCTCGGGGCGCAGAAAACCGAATCCATCTTTATGGCCGAGCACATAGCCTTTCACCAGATTCAGACGATCCGGCAGGGCGTAACATTGGTTCCTGGTGAACACGAGCTGCCCATCGCGCTCCATGGCGCGCAGACGACGGCGCAAGGCCTCCAGCGGCTCTTCTTCGGTCAGCTTGAGGGCCTTGGCCAACTCTTCCCGGGACATGGGTTTCTCATGGCCCTTGATGAGCTCCAGCAGCATCTCGCGGCTGGCGATGGGGTTTTCGTATTTTTCGGCCTCGCGTTGGAGGAAAGGATCTTTTTGAGACATAAGCAGGCCTTAGGGTAGGTAATAATGAAGACATTATATCGAAGGGGGGAGCTAATGGCATCCATCGACTGCCTTTTGGCCAATCTCTCTGTCATACTGGCCGCAGTTTGCAGGTATGTGAGACTCGGAACTCATGAGCAAGGACTCGTTCGCCCAATCTGCCGCCTATTTGAAACAGGCGGTCCCCCTGATGATCAAGTATCAGATTCCTACCACCCCGAACAATTACCACCTCTGGTACAACTACGTCTCCGGCGACATGCCCGAGCTGAACAGCGCCATCGATCAGGCGGTCAAGCTGCAGGGCACCTGCTCCCTCACCACCTGCGAGCGCCTCTACCATCAGCACCTCGCCAGCCAGGATGAGCAGCAGATGGAGGCCATGAAGCTCAATCTGGCCGCCATGGCCAACGAGCTGGGACACTCCATGCAGGATGCGCTGGTCGACACCGGCCAGTTCCAGGCGATGCTCGACAAGAGCTTCGACAGGCTGAGCCTCATCGATGACGAGGGGCTGAGCCTGGAAGACACCATGGGCATACTGCGGGAGCTGGTGCGCGAGTCGCGGGACGTGCGCATGTCCACCATGCACTTTCGCAGTCAGCTCAGCAGCGCCGAGAAGGAGATCAAGGAGCTGAAGGAGGCGCTGAGCGAAACCCGCAAGCTGGCCACCGAGGACGCCCTCACCAACCTGCTCAATCGCCGCGCCTTCGATCTGGAGATGGAGTGCCTGATCCGCACCCGTCAGCCGTTCTCGCTGATCCTGGTCGACATCGATCGCTTCAAGAGCTTCAACGACGAATATGGCCACCTGCTAGGGGATCAGGTGCTGCGCATCTTCGGCAAGCGGCTGCGGGAGGCCAGCAAGGAAGGGATCACCGCCTACCGACTCGGGGGGGAGGAGTTTGCGCTGCTGGCGCCACGCCGCTCCCTGGCGCTGACCCGGCAGATGGCGGAGAGCCTGCGCCGGGCCATCGAGAAGATGTCGATCCTGGATCGCAAGTCTGGCCGCCGCATCGATCACATCACCGCCTCGTTCGGGGTGGGTGAACACCAGGGGCAGGAGACGGGGGATGCCCTGGTCGAGCGCACCGACAAGCTGCTCTACAAGGCCAAGGAGCTAGGTCGCAATCGGGTGATGCCGCTCCCTTCCTGAACCTGCGCGCAGCAAAAAGGCCGGTCATTGACCGGCCTTCTTATCTCTGCAACCCAACGGCTCAGAGGCTCTTCAGCTTCTCTTCCGGCAGCGCCAGCTCGTCGTTATGGTTGACGCCGATGCCGCGTTCCAGCACGTGACGGGCGATGGCGTGCGCCTCTTCCAGCGAGTGCATGCTGTAGGTGCCGCACTGATACTCGTTCAGCTCGGGGATCTTGGCCTGATCCTGTACGGTCAGTACATCGCTCATGGCGGCCTGCCAGGCGGCGCCCACACGCGCCTCGTCCGGCGCGCCGATCAGGCTCATGTAGAAGCCGGTACGGCAACCCATGGGGGAGATGTCGATGATCTCGACCCCGTTGCCGTTCAGGTGATCCCGCATGAAACCGGCAAACAGGTGCTCCAGGGTGTGGATGCCGCGCTCGGAGAGGATCTCTTGGTTCGGCACGCAGAAGCGCAGATCGAACACCGTGATGGTGTCCTTGCTCGGGGTCTGCATGGTCTTGGCCACCCGCACGGCAGGGGCTTCCATACGGGTATGGTCGACGGTAAAACTGTCCAATAACGGCATTTCTGACTCCTGATTGGTTACGAGAACCAGCCCCCGCTGGGGAGCCGATCCTTGCATTGTCGGTACTGGGCGCCGTAGCGCTGGGCGCGGGCCTCCACCTTGCGGGAGACCTTCATCAGCCATCCCTTGCTGCGGTAGCTGCCACGCCGGTAGCCGCCCCAGCCTTCGTGATAGTTGAGATACTGGCCATAGGCATCCCACTTGGAGGTGCCATTCAGCCGCTGCGCCTTGCTAGTGTACCAGCCCATGAAATCGATGGCGTCGGCAAAGTCGTCTCTATTGCTCCAGCCGTTGCCACTTTCCCGCTGATAGTCATCCCAAGTCTCATCCTTCACCTGAGCATAGCCATAGGCCGAGCTGGCGCGCCCGGTCGGGATGAAGAGGAAATAGTCCATCGGTGGCCGGGCATCGTGTACGAAGGAGGACTCCTGATACATCATGGCCATCACCACGTGCACAGGTGCCCCCCAGCGCTCGCTCATCCGCAGCGCCGCCTTGTGCCAATCCGGCTTCTCGCTGAAGATCTGGCACAGGTTCTCCGGCTGAGCCGGTGGCTTGGAACTACAGGCGGTCAGACCCATCAGCAGGCCTGCCACCACCATGAGACGCGTCCACATCAGCGGGATGGCATCTTGGTTCTCTTCATCGTTTCGAGGCTCATTCATCACATCAAATTGCGTCTTCGTTCTCTTCGCCGGTACGGATACGAATGACCCGCTCCACTTCGCAGACAAAAATTTTGCCATCACCGATCTTGCCGGTGCGGGCGGTGTTCTGGATGGCTTCCAGGCAGGCATCGAGATCCTCGTCTTGCACCACCAGCTCGACCTTCACCTTCGGCAGGAAATCCACCATGTATTCGGCGCCGCGATAGAGCTCGGTGTGCCCCTTCTGGCGGCCGAAGCCCTTGACCTCTGAGACTGTCATGCCGTTGATGCCGATCTCGGCCAGGGCCTCGCGCACATCGTCCAGCTTGAACGGTTTGATGATGGCTTCAATCTTCTTCATGGTGACTCCTTACCAGTTCTGTTTGCCAAACCCGGAGGTGATGGGGTAACGGCGATCCTTACCAAAGTTGCGGGCCGTGATACGGGGCCCGACGGCGGCTTGGCGGCGCTTGTATTCGTTGAGATCCACCAGACGGATCACCTTGCGTACCACGGCTTCTTCAAAGCCCTCCGCCACCAGGTCGGCGACCGAGGCATCCTCTTCCACATAACGTTTGAGGATGGCATCCAGGATGTCATAGGGGGGCAAGCTGTCCTGATCCACCTGATCCGGAGCAAGCTCCGCCGAAGGGGGTCGATCGATGACCCGCTGCGGGATCACATAATCGACGCTGTTGCGATATTCACACAGCTTGAAGACCAGGGTCTTGGGCACGTCCTTGAGCACATCGAAGCCGCCCGCCATGTCACCGTAGAGGGTGGCATAACCGACCGCCATCTCACTCTTGTTGCCGGTGGTCAGCACGATGCGGCGGCGTTTGTTGGAGAGTGCCATCAGCAAGACGCCACGGCAGCGGGCCTGCAGGTTCTCTTCGGTGGTGTCCCGCGCGGTGCCGACAAACAGCGGCGCCAGCTGGGTCATGAAACCTTCGAACATGGGCTCGATGGAGATGATGTCGAACTCGACCCCCATCCGTTCGGCCTGCTCCTTGGCATCCTCCACACTCATCTGGGCGGTGTAGCGGAACGGCATCATCACCGCCTGCACCTTGTCCGCCCCGATGGCATCGGCGGCTATGGCCAGTGTCAGGGCGGAATCGATACCGCCGGAAAGCCCCAGCACGGCGCCCAGGAAGCCGTTCTTGGTGACATAGTCGCGCACCGCCAGCACCAGCGCCTGATAGACCTCGGCCAATGGATCTAGAGAGGCGGCAGGCTCATGTACCTTCACCGGTTGACCGTTTTCGAAACGCACCAGCGCCAGCGCCTCGGCAAAAGGCGCCAGCTTGTGGGTCAGCTCGCCCTGGCTGCTGAACACCTTGGAGCAGCCGTCGAAGATCAGCTCGTCCTGGCCGCAGACCTGATTGAGGTAAACGAATGGCAGACCCGTCTGATCGCAGCGCTCCGTCATCAACTCATTGCGGATCCAGGGCTTCTCCCTGTCATAGGGGGAGGCGTTGATACTCAGCAGCAACTCGGCGCCGGCCGCCTTGGCCGCCAGGGCCGGGCCCGGCTGCCACAGATCTTCACAGATGAGCAGCCCCAATTTGTGCTCTCTGAAAGCCACGACGCAGGTTTCAGTGCCTGCGGTGAAGTAGCGCTTCTCGTCAAACACCCCGTAGTTGGGCAGATCCTGCTTGAAGTAACGCGCCACCAGCTGGCCCCGCTCATAGAGGGAGGCCGCGTTATAGAGCGCCTCGCCTTCGCGCCAGGGATGCCCCACCAGGATGGCGCAATTGCCCTGCCAGGCAGCCACTCGGGCCAGCGCAGCCTCGACCCGGATCATCAGGTCGGTCCGCAGCAGCAGATCTTCCGGCGGGTAACCGGTCAATGCCAGCTCGGAGCATACCAGCAGATCGGCGCCTTGCTGATCCGCCTCTGCGGCCGCAGCCAGCACCTTGTCACAGTTATCTTCGATGGCGCCTACCGTCAGATTTAACTGGGCAAGCATCAGAGAGAGGGCTTTTGCCATGGCGATGCATCTTAAAACTCGAAAATGATGGGGAATGATAAAGAAAAGGCGCTGGCTGTGCCAGCGCCTTGGTTCCCACAACCGGCCCTAGGGGGAGCAGGTCAGGTTGGCGGCATTGGTAACGCCGTTGTCCACCAGCAAGGTACAGGGGCCGCTGATGACTTGCCCGCTGGCTGGCGGAGTCATAGGGATGCTTAAAGAACTAGGCTTAAGCAGGAAGGTGGTGTTGTTTCCCGAATAGGAGAAATTCACCACCAGGGTACTATTCTGTGCCGCCGTACAGGTATATATGGCCGTCTGATTATCACTACTCGGCGTATCCACATGACAATTGGCACCGGATGTCGAGGTACTGATGCTCAAACCACCGAACACATTCTTCTTGCAGGCCTTGGGCGTTGGATCGTTGTTTTTTGTTTTCTCGAGACACTCCACCTTGCCCGTTACCGTCAACAAGGGTTGTGTCACCACGCCAGTGTCTATTTCCACTGCCAGTTCGGTGCTGAGTGCCAGGCTCTGATCGCGCGGTGAGATAAGCGTCGCCGTAATCCCCGAGTTCCCCTGATAGACGGTGGCCTTTACCTTCACGCTCTGCATAGCCTGGCTGGCATCCTTGGTAGATTTCTTGGCGGCCAGGTAGCCACGACTGTAACTGCCGAAGTAGTAGTTGTTGAGATCAACGATGGTGTCAATCGGCTCATTACTGACGACGGCATAGTCGGTCACCACCCCCGTCAATTGACCACTGAGCTGTGTCATGGACCACTCCGCCAACATGGTCAGATTGATATCCTGAAATGGCACTCTGGCCAGATAACCGGTGACGCTGGTATCTATCCCGGTCAGATAGGTCGGATTCAGGATATCGACATAGATGCCGCGGGCGATCAGCTGGCGCGTGCCGGTATTGACAGTGATGCCCGTGGTAGCATCTCCGCCGGGCGCGACATTGGCGGGGGTTTGAAGCCATGTGGAGAAATCACTGATCGTTGGCGCCGTCGCCGTCGGGTTTGATGTCCAGTTCAGAGTCTGTTTCTGCCAGTCGATATAGGCTTTGACCACATACTGGATGTAACTCTGATAACTGACCTGATTGGCTTGTTTGGCCAAAAAATCCGAGGTAGTGACGATGACCTTGATCAGGTTCCAATCCGGGAGGGGGCGATAGTACCCATCCAACCGCACGAAACGGCAGGCATCGATATAACTTCCGCTACCGACCTGAGTGAGAGAGCTGTTGTAGCGCTGTCGGCTGGTATTGAGCGGCGCATAGTAGCTGGTAAAGCTGCTCCCAGAACCGTCGAAATGATCCTTGCAACAGCTGGTACAGAGCGCGGGCTGGTTATTGCCGCTGACGGTCCCGGTCTGCTTGCTCTGCTGCGCGCCTATCTTCCAGTAGAGCTGGTTGGTGGTGGTGCTGTAGGCCTGGCCGGGCAGGTAAGAATTAAGGGTGGAGCCATAACTGCAGCCACAGCTGACTGAGGTCATATCTTGCTGGATTTGCTGGGTATTGCCTTGGTTCGCAGGCTGGTAGGTCATTGTTTCAAACTGTACCTCCTTGCCGACAGTGTTATTTTTGGCCACCACGGTCGGAGAAGGCTTGCTGGTTTCCTGTCTGCTACCGTTGCCGAGATCGATGGAGATGACGTCCGGCGCCACCCCTGGGGTGTAATTGATCTTCGGCCCTGTCCGAGCTGTATCCAGCCCCCCATTCAACTGTTCCGCAGTCAATGATTCCGCGGGAGAGGCATAACCCGTAAGCGTGACCGAGGCGGTCACCCCTCCGCTGTTGGTCCAGTTGACTCTCGTATAGATCTGTTTTCGTCCAGGGTAGTTCAGCAGGTACCCCGCAGGTGCCGTGTTCTGCCATGCCGAAGTGGCCCCGTTCCAATATTGGTTGGTTACCGTCCAAACCAGCGTATAGCTATCACCAGACTGGCTCTTGGTCACATTACCGCTCGCAATGGCGTCATAGGCCGTGAGCGGGGCCGTCGCCGTCACCAGACTATTGAAGTTACGGAACTCATCGATCTTGGATTCGGCCAGACGCATGGCGATTTCATAGCGCCGCCCATCCTGAGAAGCGGTCAGGGCCGACTTTGAGAGAACCACCAGGCCGACCACGGCAACCCCCAACACCACCAGGGTCACCAGTATCTCGAGCAGGCCAAATCCTTTTTGCCATTTCATCTGCTTATCCTCTACCAGTCGCGCCAGCTACCCGGCACCTGTTTAAGAGTCTGGAAGACGGCACCTGTCCTGATATTGCTCAGCGCAGCCTCATCATATTTTGCATCATAGGTACCATTGGAATTGCCAAGCTTGAAGTTGGCCGCCAAGGCACCATTGACGATGGCCCCGCCAGTGAGTTTGATATCTGCGGTCGCCGTGGCCGGGTCTTCAGAGTAAGCAAACACCAGTCCATAGAGCTGGCGGTTACCATTGATGGTCAGGTTGCCATTTCGAATGATCAACACAACAGGGGCGGCCTGAGTGCCAATATTGGCCCCCGGACTACAATCGCCGTCGACGATGACAAGCCCCGTTGTCGTCGGCCCCAGACCATTGCAATTCGTGACCATCTGATTGGCTCTGGATTCGATGTTTGCCCAACCTGCGTCATCATCATTCTCATTGAACAAATACCAGACCAGATCACTGGGGAAGGCGGGATCGCTATCCTTGATATCCGATTGCTTGCTGCCCGCCTGGCTGATATTGGCACTGCAACTACCCGCGTAGTCTCCCTGATTGCAGGTCTGGCCAGATCCATTGTTGAGGTCCACATAATCATTGGTCCAGATGGACAGCGGCACTCCCAGCCCGCCCCCATTGGGATTGGCCACCACAGTGAAATTGCCCCCCACCGCCATGCCGCCGGCGACGGTCAGCGGGGCAGCCGGGGTTCCTGCCAAGACATTGCTCTGCACATATTGCGCCTCGACCGCAGCCTGAGCCTGATTGTTATTCAAATTGGCCACGGAACGAATGCGGATCGGGGTCACTTGGGTGGTACTCCCCACCACCACGGGGAAGGAGGTCATGCAATCCACAGTCAGGCCATAGGTGCCGCCAGCCCCAGATGGAGAGAATGAATTTCCAGACCAGGAGGGGGTTGCAGGACAAAGAGAGCCTTCAGCGGCTAATCGGCCAAAACCGTAGGAGAGCCCCTGCTCCGCCAACGCCATGACCTGACGATAGAGCGCTTCGTTTAATGTCACACGACGATCGGCCACCAGCAACTTGCCCACCAGCAGGGAGACCGCGAGCAGGATCAGTACCAGGATCAGCGTGACAGTAAAGGTTGTAAAACCGGATTGGGTTCTCATATCAGTATCCGTCATTACGCAGCTTGATGTCGCGCTGCAAGTTCAGGGTCAGCGCAGTATTGTCTTTGTAACGACCGGAGATATTGAGCTGAATGGCCCTGGCGCCACTCACCTGACTGCTCGAGAGCAGGCTATAAGTGAGCTGGGTAACTTCGATGGTGTTATCGGTCGAGATGAGACTACCGCTATTACAGGCAGGACTGGCCCCCGTCGCCAGCTTGACTCCCTTGTCGGCACTGCTGTAACTATAAACTCGCGTCTCATGACTGCTGGACACGCTGTTGTTTAGCACACCATTTTCATTGTCATCATAATTCACTCTAATACAGCGATATAGCTTGGAGCCTGTTGCCGTCTCATCCAGCAGATCGGCACTGGCATTGAAATAGAAAGGGGAAGGGGTCGCGCCAGACACCAGTCGGGTTGCGGTGGCCGCACTGGCATCATAGCCTGCCCGCTCGATGTCACGGGCCATCATATCGGTAATTGCCTGTATCTCCTGATTGAGGCGGCTCACCTTCATAGCGGTACTATTGGCCCTGAGAACGGTAGCGAAGAGCGTCGTCACCGCCGCTACCAGCAGCAGACCAGCCACCATGGCCACCATCAGCTCCACCAGACTGAAACCTGTATGGCGTCTCAGCATCCCGGCACCCCACTGACATTGCGGACTGCACAGGTGCGTACCCGCCCAACATTGTTGGTTACGACCCGCATGGAGTAGTCACCTGATGAGATAGCAATATTGCCCTCCGTCAGCGTGCCTCGACGGGGAGAAATATTGAGTGGCCTGATGTTAGTTGCTGATTCACTGTAACTCGCCTCTAAAATGAGGCCGGGAAACTCGCTGGCATCCCCCCCTTTCCGCCCCTCTATGCTGGAGCAAGTATCAGTACAGCTGCTACAGCTGCCATCGATATGAACTCGGTAGCACCAGTTACTCGTGCCGCTATTAAAAAGGAGGAGATTCAACGTCTGATTGCGTTTGACAGCCTCGGATTTGAGCAGCATGACATCGGTATAGAGAGCCTGCGTCGCCGCCCGCACCATCTGCTCCTGCCGCAATGACTGATAGCTGGGCAACGCCACAGCCACCAAGATAGCCACCAACGTCAGGGCGATCAGCAACTCAATCAGGGTAAAACCGGCGGTTCTGTCCGCTGTGCGTACCATTTAGCTCAAGACTCCTTTCTTTTTGCCCGTGCCAGTAGAGCGCACCGTCAGTACTATTCTATAGTATCAACCCGTTTCCCGAGGCGTGCCGCCAATGAGAGTCAAACAATCAGGTATCACACTGCTAGAGCTGATGGTCGTGGTCGCCATAGTCGCCATCCTGGCGGCCATTGCCTATCCGAGCTTTACCGATGGACTGCGTAAATCCCGCCGCGCCGAGGCGTTCAAGGGCCTGCTCAGCATGCAGCTCAAACAGGAAGAGTTTCGGATATCCAACACCAGTTACAGCGGCACTAAATCCCAAATTGGTAATCCTAGCAGCGATTATTACGACTTCGAGGTTGTCTTATCAGCGGCAACCGCCACCACTTACTATGTCCTGAAAGCCAATGCCAAAGGCGCTCAGATCGATGGCACCCCCTGCGATAATCTGACCCTAGACAAGGCCGACAACAAGACACCTACCAACTGCTGGAAGTGAATTACCAGCAGTCCGCCGCAGTGAGCGAGGCACAACCTGTCCATCAGACCCAATCCCGATTTTCAACTCCTTGATGTGGGTGCTACCTGCTATATACCCATTTGTCACCCATCCTGCCACCTCCCAAGGTAGCAACCTAAAACGCGATACCCATTTCGACGTTGCCACTACAGCTGAATCCCCACCGGCCACCATGCAGGAAAGGTGGTTACATTGACACGTAGCCCTACCCACGCTACTCAGCAACACAGTCTTCCAGTCGCCGCTAACTCTGAAGCTATGTTGAGGTCAAAATACCCTCCACTCTTCCCCTGCCCTAGGCGATCGACTCGGTGACCAAGAAGGCACGATGGTTGCCAGGGAGTGCCTGAATAGTACTCACCAAGGGTATGCAGAAAGGAAGGGACTCCCAGCGTCAGCAGGATAGATAAGAGTGCAATGGTGACCATCAGCTCGATGAGCGTGAAGCCGAGAGGCGCAAACGTCCTGTTGTGCACCGTGCCAAACCCTCCTTCAGTCCCATCCATGGTTGGGGGCGGTGTTGGTGAGATAGAGACAGTCTAATCAGAGTTGTCGGTGTTGGTAATTGCAACTCCGGGTTCAAACGAGAAGTTATGCTGCTTTTATATACGAGGAATGGGATGTTGATCACAAAAATGCCGGCACAGGGCCGGCATCTCAATCAGAGGATACGCAACTCGGGTGGCACTTCGAATACCACGTTCTCCTCGCGACCCGGGTGTTCGGCCACTATCTTGCCGCCCAGTTCACGCAGGCGGGCGATGACATTCTGCACCAGCACCTCGGGTGCCGAGGCGCCCGCCGTCACGCCGATCCGCTCGACCCCTTCCAGCCAACCGGTTTCGATCATGGAGGCATCGTCGATCAGGTAGGCGCACGCCCCCACCTTCTCGGCCAGCTCCCGCAGGCGGTTGGAATTGGAGGAGTTGCGTGAACCGACCACCAGCATGGCATCCACCAGCCCCGCCATCTCCCGCACCGCGTCCTGGCGGTTCTGGGTGGCGTAGCAGATGTCGTCCTTGCGCGGCCCCTGGATCTTGGGGAAGTGCTTGCGCAGGGCGTCGATGACGTCCGAGGTTTCGTCCACGCTGAGGGTAGTCTGGGTGACGAAGCAGAGATCATCCGGATTCTTCACCTTGAGTTTGGCCACGTCTTCCGGTGTCTCCACCAGATACATGCCCCCCTCGCTGTTCTCATACTGGCCCATGGTGCCGATCACCTCAGGATGGCCGGCGTGGCCGATGAGCACCGCCTCCGACCCCTTGCGGCTGGCGCGATGGACTTCCATATGCACCTTGGTCACCAGCGGACAGGTCGCATCGAACACCTTGAGGGCACGGGACTTGGCCATCTCGCGCACCACCTTGGCGACGCCGTGGGCGGAGAAGATGACGATGCTGTCGTCCGGCACCTCGTCGAGCTCTTCGACGAACACCGCGCCCGCCTCCTTGAGCTTGTTCACCACATAGCGGTTATGTACCACCTCATGGCGCACATAGATGGGGGCACCAAACTTCTCCAGCGCACTCTCGACGATGCTGATGGCACGGTCGACACCGGCACAAAAACCACGTGGGTTGGCGAGCAGAATATCCATCAGTGCACCTTCTCCTCGTCATCGACGGCCAGGATCTCCACCTCGAAGGTGACGGTATGGCCGGCCAGGGGATGGTTGAAATCGACCGTCACCGACATGCCTTCCACCGCCCGGATGATGCCGGGCAGCTCGCTGCCATTGGGCTGGTCGAAGACGATGATGGTACCGATCTTGGGCTCCACATCGGCACCGAACTTGGCACGATCCAGATGGTAGATGTTGTCCGGATTGGAGAGGCCAAAGGCCTGCTCAGGCGCCAGGGTGAAGCTCTTGGCCTCCCCCTGTTGCAGCCCCAGCAGGCACTGCTCGAAGCTATCCGTCAGGCTGCCGTCACCCATCCGCAGACGGGCCGGCTTGCCGTGCAACGCCGTGCTGTCGGCCACAGAGCCATCTTCCAGCTTGATGGAAAAGTGGAACAGCACGCTGCTGTCAGCAGTAATCAGCTGGCTCATGCCGCCTCCTTCTGCTTCTCGGAGCGGAAGCCTTCCAGCACTATCATGGCGGCGCCGATGAAGATGAAGCTGTCGGCCAGGTTGAACGCCGGCCAATGGGCGCGCTGCCAGTAGAAGTCGAGGAAATCGACCACGTGGCCCAGTACCAGCCGATCGAACACGTTGCCGAGCGCGCCGCCGATGATCAGGGAGTAGGCGATGCCGCTCCAGCGCTGGGTCACCGACTGCTTGCGCAGCCAATGGATCAGCAGACCGCAGATGGCGAACGCCAGCACCGCGAAGAACCAGCGCTGCCAGCCCCCCTGATCGGCCAGGAAGCTGAACGCCGCCCCCTTGTTGTAGACGTGCACCAAGTTAAAGAAGGGGGTGATCTCCACCCCCGGGTAGCCAAACGGCAGCAGCTTGACCACGGCGAGCTTGCTCGCCTGGTCCAGTACGAATGCCAGCACCGCCAGCCACAGCCAACGCAGGCCGCTCTTGTTATGTGTCATGTTCATCAGGCAAATTGACGCGTTTCGCCGTCACCCTCAACGTTGGTGACGCAGCGGCCACAGATCTCTTCGTGACCGGCGATGGTACCCACGTCTTCCACATGGTGCCAGCAACGATCGCACTTGGCGGCGGCAGACTGAGCCACGCTCAGCCACAGATCGTCGCGCTCGGTGGCGACGGAGCCTTCGGGCGCAGCATCAGCGACCACCACCTTGGCCTTGGAGGTGAGCAGCACGAAGCGCAGCTCATCGGCCAGGGCATTCAGGCGCTCAGCCAGTGCCGGTTTGGCGAACAGGGTCAGTTCGGCCTGCAGGGAGCCGCCGATGCGCTTCTCGCCACGGGCCGCTTCCAGCGCCTTGTTGACCTCACCCCGCACGGTCAGGATCTCGGCCCAGAAGGCATCGCCCATCTGCTCGCCGGCATCCAGCCCGAACAGGCCGTCATACCACTCCTCGGTGAACACGAACTCACCGCGCTCGCCCGGTAGCAGGGCCCAGATCTCGTCGGCGGTGAAGCTCATGATCGGCGCCATCCAGCGCACCATGGCCTCGACGATGTGATAGAGGGCGGTCTGGCAGGAACGACGGGCCAGGCTGTCGGCCTTGGCGGTGTACTGGCGGTCCTTGATCACGTCCAGGTAGAAGGAGCCCATCTCGATGGAGCAGAACTGCATCAGCTTCTGGGTCACACCGTGGAAGTTGTACTCGTCGAACGCGGTCACGATTTCGGCCTGTACCGCCTTGGCACGACCCACGGCCCAACGATCCACCACCACCATGTCAGCGGGTGCCACCATGTCGGTCGCCGGATTGAAGCCGTTCAGGTTCGCCAGCAGGAAGCGGGCGGTGTTGCGGATGCGACGATAGGCATCGGCGGAGCGCTTGAGGATCTCGTCGGAGACGGTCATCTCGCCGGTGTAGTCGGTGCTGGCAACCCACAGACGCAGGATATCGGCGCCGAGCTTGTTCATCACATCCTGCGGGCTGACCACGTTGCCGATGGACTTGGACATCTTGCGGCCCTGACCATCCACGGTGAAACCGTGGGTCAGCACCTGGTTGTAGGGGGCCTTGTTCTTCATGGCCACGCCGATCATCAGGGAGGACATGAACCAGCCACGGTGCTGGTCGGAGCCTTCCAGATACATGTCGGCCGACTTGCCGTTGAACTCGGGGCGGGCATCCACTACTGAGGAGTGGGTCGAACCTGAGTCGAACCAGACGTCCAGGGTATCGGGCACCTTGTCGTACAGGTCGGCGTCGGCACCGAGCAGGTCAGACTTGTCCAGATCCCACCAGGCCTGGATACCAGCCTGCTCGACCCGCTTGGCGACTTCGTGCATCAGGCGCACGGATTCCGGGTGCAGCTGCTGAGTCTCCTTGTGAACGAACAGGGAGATGGGCACACCCCAGGTGCGCTGACGGGAGATGCACCAGTCGGGGCGGTTCTCGACCATGGCCTGGATGCGGTTCTTGCCCCAAGCCGGCACCCAGCCGCTCTGGCCGTGTTGGGCGATGCCGTCGGTCTCGATGCGCTCGATCTCGGCAAGAGCCTGCTTGCGCAGCCCCTTCTGCTCCATGCTGATGAACCACTGCGGGGTGGCACGGAAGATGATGGGGGTCTTGTGACGCCAGCAATGCGGATAGGAGTGGTTGAACACCTTGTGGTGCAGCAGGGCACCACGCTCGGTCAACACCTCGACGACGGAGGCATTGGCCTTGAACACGTGCTGGCCGGCGAACAGTTCGGTATCCGGCAGGTAAACGCCGTTGCTGCCCACCGGGTTGGCCACTTCCAGGCCGTATTTCTGGCCGACCACGAAGTCTTCCTGGCCGTGGCCAGGGGCGGTGTGTACCGCGCCGGTACCGGCATCCAGGGTGACGTGCTCACCCAGGACGATGGGCACATCGAAGCTGTAGAAGGGGTGGTTGAAGCGCAGCAGATCGAGTGCCGCACCCTTGGCATAGCCCAGGTTGTGGAACTGATCGAAGCCGGCGCGGTCCATCACGTCCTTGACCAGATCGGCGGCCAGGATCAGGCGCTCGGGATGATCCCCGTCGACCTGCACCAGGGCGTAGTCCAGATCCGCGTTCAGGGCGACGGCACGGTTGGCCGGCAGGGTCCAGGGCGTGGTGGTCCAGATCACCACGGAGAGCGGGCCGCGGCCGGTGTGGCCCTCGGCGCAATCAAACTTGGCGGCAACCGCAGCCTCGTCGACGGCCTTGAAGCGCACATCGATGGAGGGGGAGTTCTTGTCGTAGTACTCCACCTCGGCCTCGGCCAGAGCGGAGCCACAGTCGGTACACCAGTGCACCGGCTTGGAGCCCTTGTGCAGGTGGCCGTTCTCGACGATCTTGGCCATGGAGCGAATGATGTTCGCCTCTGTGCCAAAGTCCATGGTCAGGTAAGGCTTGTCCCAGTCACCCAGCACCCCCAGACGGATGAAGTCGGTCTTCTGCGCTTCGATCTGGGTCTTGGCATATTTGCGGCACTCGGCGCGGAATTCGGCGGCAGACACCTTCACACCAGGCTTGCCGACGAGCCCCTCGACCTTAAGCTCGATGGGCAGACCATGGCAATCCCAGCCCGGCACATAGGGGGAATCGAAGCCGGAGAGGCCCTTGGACTTGATGATGATGTCTTTGAGGATCTTGTTGACCGAGTGACCGATGTGAATGCTGCCATTCGCATAGGGAGGACCGTCGTGCAGAATGAAAGAAGGCTGGCCCGCTTTGGCGCGGCGAATGGCGCCGTAAAGGTCCTGATCGTACCAACGCTTCAGCATGTTGGGTTCGCGTTTGGCCAGATCGCCACGCATCGGAAACTCGGTTTCCGGCAGATTCAGGGTGTGTTTATAGTCGCTCATCAGTCCTGGGTTCCCTTCTTTTCTAAAAGAGTGCTGGGTAAATTGAATGGTGGCAGCCCGAACCAGGCTCGGGCCGCCAGGGCATCTCGTTCGATCTGCTCTTTCAAGGCGGTGAAAGAGGCAAATTTCTGCTCTTCGCGCAGCTTGTGGCGAAGCAGCACCTTGACCTGCTGACCATATAGATCACCAGAAAAATCAAATAGATGTACTTCCAATCTGGCTTGCGTACCGCTCAAGGTCGGCCGTACGCCCACATTGGCGACACCGGGGAAGGTCTTGCCGGAACATAACACTTCCACCGCGAACACGCCACCGACCGGGATCACCTGCCGTTTGAGCGCGAGATTGGCGGTAGGAAAACCTATGGTGCGCCCCAGCTTGTCGCCGTGGGCCACCCGACCACTGATGGCGTAGGGGCGGCCAAGCATCAGCTCCACCTCCGCCATCCGGCCCGCTTTCAACGCCTCGCGCACTAGCGTGCTGCTGATCCGCTGGCGTTCGATCTGGAAACTCTGGGTGCTGATCACCTCGAAACCGAAACGCCGCCCCGCCGCCTCCAGCAGCTGGAAGTCCCCCTCCCGCCCCTTGCCGAAGCGAAAATCGTCCCCCACCACCAGGTAGTGCACACCGAGCTTCTCCACCAGCAGTTGCTCGATGAAGGTGCTGGCCGCCTGTTCGGCGAAGCGGTGGGTGAAGCGGACGCAGAGCATGCGATCGATCCGCATGCCCTTGAGGGCCTCATACTTCTCTCGCCAGCGGCTGAGGCGGGCCGGCGCGGCATCGCCGGCAAACAGCTCAAGCGGCTGTGGCTCGAACAACATGACGCAGGCGGGCAGACCGAGTTGGGCGGCTTTTTCCTGCAGCCGAGCCAGCACCGCATGGTGCCCCTGATGAACCCCATCGAAGTTGCCTATGGTCAATACACAGCCCCGATGACGGGGCTGGATATTGTGAATGCCGCGAATAAGCTCCATCAGTGCCTTGTGCGTTGCTGCCATGGAAATCGGCGGATTATATATCAGGCAGCAAGCAGGGTCAGCCCTCATGGCCCGATTTCAGCTATCTGGCCCGGATCCCGGGCGCCATCGGGGCGATCCCATGGCGTGCAGCAGGATCACTCCTGTTGCTGACCCGATTTCAGGTGCCTCGGTCGAATGCCGAGCGCCAGCAGGATGATCCCGTACAGACCGCCCCCCATGCAGAGCAGCAGGGTCAGCTCCAGGCTGGCCTTGCCCATGCTCCAGGCGCCCCATTGGGCGAGATCCGGTGACAGATAGCCAAGCATCCCCCCCATCGCCAGGGTCGCCACCAGCAGCTTGAGACAGAACACCCCGGTATGGCGGGATGGCCGGTAGACATTCTGCTGATAGAGCCCCTTGAACAGCAGGGCCGCGTTCAGGGTGCCGGAGCAGGCCGTCGACAGCGCCAACCCCACATAACCGAGCGGGAAGATGAAGATAAGGTTGCACACCATGTTGGCAATCATGGACATCACCCCGATCCGCACCGGGGTCTTGGTGTCCTGGCGGGCGTAGTAGCCCGGCGCCAGCACCTTGATCAGCATCAGGGAGAGCAGCCCAGTGGTGGAGGCCAACAGGCTGGCGCTGGACATGCTGACCTCGTGCAGGCCGAACTCGCCACGCATGAACAGCACCCGCAGGATGGGCTCACGCAGCACGGCGATCCCCACCATGGCGGGCAGGCCGAGCAGCATCACCATGCGCACTCCCCAGTCCATGGTGCGGGAGAAATCGGCCGATTCCGCATCCACGTGCTTCTTGGCCAGTGCCGGCAGGATCACTGTGCTGATGGCCACCGCAAACAGGCCGAGGGGAAACTCCAGCAGCCGATCCGAGTAATAGAGGTAGCTGATGGCGCCGGTCGCCAGGAAGGAGGCGAGCATGGTGTTGATCAGTAAATTGATCTGGCTGACCGAGACGCCGAACAACGCCGGGATCATCAGGGTACGGATCTTGACCACCCCGGGATGGTGCCAACCCCACTTGGGCCACACCAGCATGTTGATCTGACGCAGGAAGGGATACTGGAACAGGAACTGCACCAGGCCGCCGAGGAAGACCCCGATCGCCAGCGCGATCTCGGGCCGCTCCAGCAGCGGGGCAATCCACCAGGCCGCCGCAATCATGGTGAGGTTGAGGAACACCGGCGTGAAGGAGGAGACGGCGAAACGGCCGAAGGTGTTGAGGATGGCTCCCGCCATGGCGGTGAAGGTGATGAACCAGAGATAGGGGAAGGTTATTTTCAGCATCAGGCTGGCCAGCTCGAACTTCTCGGCCGCCGGGCCGCCGTGCAGCCAGTCCCAGAACCAGCCCCAGCCAAACAGGGCCGTCAGCACGCCCGAGCCCAGCACGCCGAGCAGGGTGACTATGGTGACGATGCCGCCGAGCGTGCCCGCCACCGCGGCCAGCAGATCGCGCACCGCCTGCTCGTCGCCATTTTTCTTGTACTCGGTCATCACCGGTACGAAGGCCTGGTTGAATGCCCCCTCGGCGAACAGTCGACGCAGGAAGTTGGGAATGCGGTTGGCAAAGAAGAAGACGTCTGCGGCCACCCCGGCGCCGAGCAGATTGGCGATGACCACATCGCGCACCAAGCCCATCACACGGGACACCAGCGTCATTGCGGACACTATCATGCCAGATTTGATCAATTTCTTACTCAAGACGAGGCCTCTGGAACTGTCAGAATGGAAAGAATGCTGCTAGAATCGGCCGACAGTTTAACCGCCTCCCAACTGACACACCACCGGGGGGCGGTGTTTATTTGCACAAATCATTTGACAATATGTGGTTGAGAAGGCATATTTCCGGGCCTTTTCAATACACTCGCTAAGACAGTTTTAGGAGTTTTACCTTGGCTAATATCAAATCTGCTAAGAAGCGCGCGATTCAATCAGAGAAACGTCGTCAACACAACGCCAGCCGTCGTTCCATGACCCGTACCTATCTGAAGAAAGTAATTGCTGCAATCGCTTCTGGCGACAAAGCTGCTGCCGTTGCTGCTTTCGCTACCGCTCAGCCGATCATGGATCGCATGGCTACCAAAGGCCTGATCCACAAGAACAAAGCTGCTCGTCACAAGAGCCGCCTGTCTGCCCAGATCAAAGCTATGGCTTAATCAGCTCCGGCTGAATAAAGCTCAAAAAACCGGCCTAGTGCCGGTTTTTTATTTATCTGCGCTGCAGTAAAGCCGGTGCAGCAAGCCTATCAACTCACGCACCTCATGGCTGCGCAGCGAATAGTAGACCGTCTTGGCCTCTTTTCGCGTCGCCACCAGCTCATCCCGCCGCAGCAACGCCAGATGTTGTGACAGGGCCGACTGACTCAGACCGAGCCGCTCGTTGAGCTCCCCCACCGACAACTCCCGCTCCAGCAACTGACACAGGATAAACAGCCGTCGTTCATTGGCCAGCGCCTTGAGCAGCGCCACCGCACGCCCGGCATTCGCCACCATCTCTTCCAGTTGCATCTCATCCCCCTCATGCGAGGCAGAGATCATACCCCCTGCCCCTTCCATTTAAAACGACAGGGTCGCCGGCTGGATCGTCGCGAAATCCTCCTGGCCGGCAAACAGGAAGGAGAAGTCGCTCTCGCACACCCGCTTCACCGCCGGATGCTGGATCATCCGCTCGGCGAAGATGACGTAATACTCCTCCATCAGATCCTGGGTCTCCCCCAGTAGCATCACCTCCTCCCCCTCCAGGATCTCCTCCCGATAAATGGTCGGCGCCATGAAGATGCCCTGATTGAAGAAGCCGAATGCCTTCATCAGCGCCGCGTCGTCGAACTCCCCCAGGATGCTGGGAGAGATGCCCTGCTGCTCGAACCACTGGGTCAGCTGGCGTCCCATGGCGGTGCGACGACCGGGGATGAGCAGCTTGCGCTCCTCCAGACAGGCGGGAAAGGGTTTCTCGGGCAGCGGCGCCTTGCAGAAGAAGCTGACACCGCAACCGCCGAGCCGCTTGGAGAGCAGGCCCGCATGCTGGCTGGAGTCCACCGGGCAGTCTGACAGGATCATGTCGAGCTTGTGCTCGCTCAGTTGCTCGAGCAGCAGCTCGTGGGTCGATTCGAAGCAACGCAGGTGGATGGAGCCATCGTTGGGGATGACCGAGAGCAGCACCCGGCTGGCGAGACGTTTGGAGAGCGCATCGGCGATGCCGACGTCGAACAGGATCTGGCTCTCCTTGCGATAATTGACGATATCCAGCATCTCGTAGGAGAGGCTGAACATCTTGTCGGCGTAGCGGAACACCAGTTGACCGAGCTCGGTGGCTTCGAGGGAGCGCCCCTTGCGCATCAGCAGCTTGCCGCCCAGACGCTGCTCCAGCAGCTTGATCTGACCGGTGACGGTCTGGGGGGTGAGGAAGAGGGCCTCCGCCGCCTGGGTGACGGAGCCCTTCTTCTGAGTCATCCAAAAATAGTAGAGGTGGTTGTAATTAAGGTGTGACATCCGTTGGGGTTCCCGCGGCTGGCGGGCTCCGGTAGCAGCTGAGTTCAGCCGCCAGAATGTCATACATGTCGCTGATCGAGTCAACCTTGTTTGCGGCGAACTGCGTCTGCAACCGGAGTTTGAGCTGCGCCTTGTCCGGTGTCCGCTCCCCGCAGTAGCGCTTGTGGGACTTCTTCACCCGCTCCCCGGGCCGGCTGCTCAGGGCCCGCTCGGAGAAGGTCTCGCCGAACTGGGCCCTGGCCTGCTGGTCACCCAGCATGACGGCGCTGTCGACCACCCCATTGAGATAGGCGGAACAACTGCTGGATGCCGCATCCTGCTGGCAATCCGCCAGGCTGCTAGCCCAGAGCGCCGGGCTAGCCAGCATCACCAACCATCCTAGTCTTCTCATAACCCCTCCGTGCTTTGATCCGCCTCCCGGTTGGGCAGCGATATCCGCAGGGCGAGATAACCGACCACGGCCGCCAGGGTGGATCCCACCAGGATCCCGAGGCGTGAGTAGCTGCCGTAATCCAATCCGCCGTGCTCGAATGCCAGCGATGCGATGAACATCGACATGGTGAAGCCGATGCCGCATAGGATGCTGACCGCGAAGATCTGCTTGAAGTTGACCCCGTTCGGCAGCTGGGCGATGCCGAGTTTCACCGCCAGCCAGCTGATGGTGAACACCCCGAGCGGCTTGCCGACGAACAGCCCCAGCATGATGCCAAGGGGCACCGGGCTCAGCAGGGCCGACATGCCTATCCCATCGAGGGAGACCCCGGCGTTGGCGAAGGCAAACAGCGGCAGGATCAGGTAGGCGCTCCAGGGATGCAGCGAGTGCTCCAGATGCTTGAGCGGCGAGGCATAACGCTTGCCGTTGAGCGGGATCATGAAGCCCACCACCACCCCGGCCAGGGTCGCATGGACGCCGGACTTGAGCACCGCCACCCAGAGCACCAGACCGACCAGCATGTAGAGGCCGATCCTGTCTTCGCCACGGCGGTTCATCCACAGCAGGGTCAGGGTCGCCAGGACGCCGACCACCAGTGCGGTCAGCGACAGTTGCTGGGTATAGAAGAGCGCGATGATGATGATGACCCCCAGGTCGTCCATGATGGCCAGCGCCAGCAGGAACACCTTGAGGCTGGTCGGCACCCGCTTGCCCAGCAACGCCATCACGCCGAGGGCGAAGGCGATGTCGGTCGCGGCCGGGATGGCCCAACCGGCCCGGGTCACCTCGTCTTCGTAGTTGAAGAAGGCGTAGATGAGCGCAGGGGCCAGCATGCCACCCACCGCGGCGATGGCCGGGAAGGTCGCCTGCACCCGGGACGACAGCGCCCCCTCCAGCATCTCACGCTTGACCTCCAGCCCGACCAGCAGGAAGAAGATCGCCATGAAGCCGTCGTTGATCCAGAGCAACAGCGGCTTGTCGATGTCGAGGGCGGCGATGCGCACCTGCACCGGGGTATTGAGGAAGGCCTGGTAGTGCTCGGCAAAAGCCGAGTTGGCCAGGCCGATGGCCAGCAGGGCCGCCAGGATCAGAATTATTCCGGAGGCAGACTCCAGTTTGAGAAATCTTTTGAATACGTCACTCATGGTCTAACTGTCCACAATATTGCATTTTTTTCAGTCTAGGGCCGAAGTGAGTCAATGAAAAATCGTTTCTAACTGCCATTAACAACGGAAAAACCGAAGGAAAAAATAAAGCCATCTGCTATAAGCATGTTTTCACATGCCTTTTCCCAGCCATTCCGTCATTCATTAAAATGCATAAATATTTTATTGGGTGCGTAAAAAAGGCGCCCTAAGACGCCTTTCGAACAGATGCGGTCGAACCCTGTCTCGATGTCGGATGGCGCTCCTACTCAGGGAATAGCCCGCCACCGACGCGAGACCCAGGATCAGATGGCGACGGGCGCCTTGATGCCGGGATGGGGATCGTAGCCCTGGATCTCGAAATCCTCGAACTGGTAGTCGAAGATGGAGTCCGGCTTGCGTTTGATCACCAGCTGCGGCAAGGGGCGCGGCTCGCGGGAGAGCTGCAGCGCGGTCTGCTCCATGTGGTTGGAGTAGAGGTGCACGTCGCCACCGGTCCAGACGAAGTCCCCCACCGCCAGATCGCACTGCTGGGCCATCATGTGGGTCAGCAGGGCGTAGCTGGCGATGTTGAACGGCAACCCGAGGAAGACGTCACAGCTGCGCTGGTAGAGCTGGCAGGAGAGCTTGCCGTCCGCCACGTAGAACTGGAAGAAGGCGTGGCAGGGTGCCAGCGCCATCTTGTCCAGCTCACCCACGTTCCAGGCCGAGACGATGATGCGGCGCGAATCCGGATTGTGCTTGATGTCATCCACCGCCCGCTGGATCTGGTCGATGACGCTGCCATCGGCCGCCGGCCAGGAACGCCACTGGGCGCCATAGACCGGGCCCAGATCGCCGTGCTCGTCGGCCCACTCATCCCAGATGCTGACCCCGTGTTCCTTCAGATAGGCGGTGTTGGTGTCGCCATTGAGGAACCAGAGCAGCTCGTGAATGATGGAGCGCAGGTGGCACTTCTTGGTGGTGACCAGCGGGAAGCCGTCGGCCAGATTGAAGCGCATCTGGTGACCGAACAGAGAGACGGTGCCGGTGCCGGTACGGTCGGACTTGACCGTGCCCTCATCCAGGATCTTCTGCATCAGGTCGAGATAAGCCCTCATTGTTTAGCCTCCTTTGCCCCGTTACCGAACAGCTGCGGCCGCTTGTAGGCGACCCAGATCATCAGGGCGCCGATGATGATCATCGGGGTAGAGAGGATCTGGCCCATGCTGATCTCCTGGAAGTAGAGACCGAGCTGGCTGTCCGGCTGGCGCACGAATTCCACCAGGAAGCGGAACAGACCGTAGCACAGCAGGAACATGCCAGAGATGGCGCCACGGGGTGGGTTCTTGCGCCAGAACAGGTTGAGGATAATGAACAGCACCACCCCTTCCAGGGCGAACTGGTAGAGCTGGGAGGGATGCCGCGGCTCCGGGCCGGCTTCCGGGAAGATGATGGCCCAGGGCACGTCGGTGATCCGGCCCCACAGCTCGCCGTTCATGAAGTTGCCAATGCGACCCACCCCCAGCCCGAACGGGATCAGTGGCGCCACGAAGTCCGCCACGGTGAAGAAGTGGCGCTTGGTCTTGTGGGCAAACCAGATCATGGCGGTGATGACCCCGATCAGGCCACCGTGGAACGACATGCCGCCGGTCCAGATCTTGAACAGATAGAGGGGGTCTGCCAGGAAGAGGTCGAAGTTGTAGAACAGCACGTAACCGACCCGGCCACCCAGGATCACCCCGAGGAAGCCGTAGAACAGCAGATCAGAGACCTCGTTGCGGGTCCAGCCGCTGTTTGGCGCATCGGCGCGACGGCCCGCCAGCCACATGGCAAAGGCGAAGCCAAACAGGTACATGAGACCATACCAGCGTACCGATAGTGGTCCCAAACTGAATGCTACGGGATCAATCTGCGAGAAAACCCAATATCCATCGTGCTGCATAGTGCGGCCCCAGTCATAAGAAAAGCCGCATTCTCCGATCATTCGTCAGCAGGAACAAGACTGAATATCAATCGGGCAGCTTGGCCTTGTGGCCCGCGCGCAGCAAACCGCCGAGGCCGTGCTCTTCCAGATAGCGGGCAAACAGGCCGCGCAGCACATGGGGATTGTCGTGCTTGAGGCCATCGGCCATCAGGGCCTTCAGCTCGCCGAGATTGGATTGGCGCAGCACGTACTTGATGCGGGAAATGTTGTGGGTATTCATGCTGAAGCGGCGGTAGCCCATGGCCAGCAGCAGCAGCACGCCGACCGGATCCCCGGCCAGCTCGCCGCACACCGAGACCGGCTTCTGGTAACGGTGGGAGGCATCGACCAGCAGTTGCAGGGCGCGGATCACCGCCGGATGGAAGGCATCATAGATGCTGGCGACCCTGGCATTGTTGCGATCCACCGCCAGCAGATACTGGGTCAGGTCATTGCTGCCCACCGACCAGAAGTCGATGAGGGGCGCCATCTCCGGCAGGATATAGAGGGCGGAGGGCACCTCTATCATCACCCCGAGGCTGGGGTAGCGGATCACGGCATCACGGCTGGCGGCCTCTTCCGACACCTCGCGCCAGGCCTGATCCAGCAGCCGGCGGGAGGCCCGGATCTCGCCGACGCTGCTGATCATCGGCAGCATGATGGCCAGATTGTCCAGCCCTTCGCTGGCGCGCAGCATGGCCTTGAGCTGGACCAGGAACAGCTCGGGATGATCCAGGGTGAGCCGGATCCCCCGCCAGCCGAGGAAGGGATTTTCCTCGACGATGGGGAAATAAGGTAATTGCTTGTCGCCGCCCACATCCAGGGTGCGCATGCACACCGGACGATCGCGATAGGTTTCCAGGATGCCGCGATAACGCGCGGTCTGCTCCCACTCGGAGGGGAAGCTGTCCTGCAGCATGAAGGGGATCTCGGTGCGATAGAGCCCCACCCCGTCCGCCAGATGATTGAGGGAGATCTCGGTGTCGGCGCTGAGGCCCGCGTTGAGCAGCAGCGATACCGGCGTGCCGTCAGCGGTCTCGGACGGCTGATGATCCACGGTGCGCACCAGGGTATCCAGCGCCCGCTCCTCATTGAGCAGCTGCCGGTACTCGGTCAGGATCACCTGATTGGGCTCGATGAAGAGATCGCCGCTATAGCCGTCGACCACCAGGGTGCGACCGCCGATGTCGCCGAGCGGCAGATCCACCCCCATGATGGCCGCGACCCCCATGGCGCGGGCCAAGATGGCGGCATGGGAGTTGGTCCCCCCCTTCAGAGAGACCACACCGCTCAGAAACTCGCGCGGGATCTCGGCGAGTATGGTGGCGGTCACCTCGTCGGCGACCAGCACCACCGGCTCCCCTATGGTGAGTTGCTCAGGCTCATCCTGCACCAGGCGGCTGATGAGCCGCTGGGCTATGTCCTTGACATCGGTGGAGCGCTCCCGCAGGTAGGGATCCTTCATCCCTTTGAACTGCTCTATCAGCCGATCGCTGATGAGCTTGACCGCGGAGATCGCGGTCCAGTGTTCCTTGCTGACCTTGTTGCGGATCGGCTTGATGTAACCGGGATCGTTGAGCAGGTGCAGATAGATGTCGAAGATGGCGACCGAATCCTGGCTGTAGCTCTCGCGAAAACGCAGCGCCAGGCTCTCCAGATCGTGGCGCACCTCCTCCACCGCGAGCTCGAGGCGCGCCAGCTGCTTGCCGTGCTCCTCGTCCTTGCGCGGGGTGATGCTGTTGAGCGCCTTGCGCGGGCGCCACACCCAGGCCTTGGCGATGGCGATGCCACTGGCCCCGGCGATGCCGCGCAGCGGCTTGCTCCAGTCGGTCTTCTGCAACCAGCCCTTGGCCTGGGCCTGGGCGATGCGGGCCGCCAGCTGCGCCGCCAGCGTGACCATGAAGGACTCTTCCCCCTCATCGAACAGCCGGCTCTCTTTCTGTTGTACCACCAGGATGCCCACCACCTGGCGCTGATGCATGATGGGGGCGCCGAGGAAGGAGCGAAACGCCTCTTCGGCGACATCGGGCAGGAACTTGAAACTGGGGTGGGAAGGGGCATCGGCCAGGTTGATCAGCTCTTCCCGCTGACCCACCAGGCCGACGATGCCCTGCTCGAACGGCAGCGTGGCCTTGCCCACCGCCGACTCGGCCAGACCATCGGTCGCCGCCAGACGATAACGGCGCATGTCCGGCTCGGCGACGTAGACGGAGCAGCAGTCCACCGTCATGGCGAGCCGGGTCTGGCTCACCAATGCCTGCAAGGCCTGCTCGAGGGTGTTGGCCTCGGCCATGCTTTCGACGATGCGTCTGAGTTCCGTCAGCAACTAGCTGTGCTCCTTAGCGAGAGCGGTTGCGCCGCCCATCCTTTCGATTAACTTGCACCACGGGTACCGGCATGGCCAGCGGGGCAAACTCCTTCATCACCCGGCGGTAGACTTCCCGCTTGAAGGAGACGACCTGACGGACCGGGTACCAGAAGCTGACCCAACGCCAATCATCAAATTCCGGGTGACCATGACAGCCGAATTGGATCCTGGACTCTTTGCCCGGATCGAGCTGCAACAAAAACCATTTCTGCTTTTGGCCAATACAGACCGGTGAACTGTCCCAGCGAACGAGTCGTTTGGGTAAGCGGTACTTCAGCCAGTTGCGACTGGTCGCCAGTATGGTCACATCGTCTTGCCTGAGGCCTATCTCCTCGTATAGCTCACGATACATGGCCTGTTCCGGCGTTTCACCATCATCAACTCCCCCCTGCGGAAACTGCCAGGAGTGCTGCCCATAGCGCTTAGCCCACAATACTTGTCCGTCACGGTTACAGATCACGATCCCGACATTGGGACGAAATCCGTCACCATCTATCACGTGATCACCTTATAAAGGCTGAATCTATAAAGAGATTGTTCCACATTCACTCCGTGGCAGCAAACAGGGACTGCAGTCAGCCACTCATGAATAACTTGGCATTTCAAGCCAAGTTATAAACAAATCTGAAGATCAAGCTCTGCGAGTTGCCCACCCAGACTGTGCATAAGCCTGTGATCAAGCGGGTATATACAGTAGTTTTATACTAAGACATCCAGTCATGCCGTATCATACCCGATTCGTTAAAAAACAGAATATTCATTTAAATACATACAGTTAATATTTTAGTGCTGGATCAAGATCCATGTCTTTTGCCACCGAGGATCCTGGCTGTCAATTGTGAACAAGTTCGACTGCTCAAAGATCCACCAAGGCTAGTTTATCCACAAGGATGGCGCATTATCTGCACCGATATGGCGAGAAAAATCGGTGCACTCTCACATTTATTTCTGATAGCTGACCCTTCATCACCACTTTATGCCAGTTATCCAAGATTTCTGTGGATAACTATGTGCAACAGCCAGGCCAAACCCTTGGACAACTTATTGCAACCGGGATCCTGCGCTCGCGACGACTGGAGAAAGAAGTCAAATTCCTTTAAAATCATTGCCATAGATGATGATCCACAATCTTGCCCACCCTGTGCACAGCCGGGCAAGGATCGGTTATAAAAACAGCGATCCTCCGCGAGGATCAGACTTGCTAGACTCATCCCCTCTAATAGGAGTCCTCCATGCCCGCCAATCCCCAGTCAGAGCAGGAATTGCTGGCTCGCGCCTACGCCATGGCGGGCCTCACCCTGGCCCAGCTCGCCGCGGCCGCCGGGATCCCGGTGCCGCACGATCTGAGGCGGGACAAGGGCTGGATCGGCCAGTTGATCGAATGGCAGCTGGGGGCCAGTGCGGGCAGCAGGCCGGAGCAGGACTTCCCGGATCTGGGCATAGAGCTCAAGACGATCCCGGTCGATCCTCAGGGTAAACCGCTGGAGACCACCTTCGTCTGCGTCGCACCGCTCATCGGGATCAGCGGCCAGCGCTGGGAAGAATCGAACGTGCGCAACAAGCTGTCGCGGGTGCTCTGGATCCCGGTGGAGGGCAGCCGCGACATTCCCGTCGGCGAACGCCGGGTCGGCATGCCGCTGCTGTGGAGCCCGAGCGAGGAAGAAGATCGGCTGCTGCGTCAGGATTGGGAGGAGCTGATGGACATGATAGTGCTGGGGGAAGTGGAGCAGATCAGCGCCCGCCACGGCCAGGTCATGCAGCTGCGCCCCAAGGCGGCCAACAGCAAGGCGCTGACCCGCGCCATCGGCCGCAACGGCCAGCCGATCCAGACCCTGCCGCGAGGCTTCTACCTCAAGATCGATTTCACCCATCAGCTGCTGCGGCGCCACTTCGCCCTGCCCCTTTGATCTCGCTTATAAACATCCTTGTCATAAAGTGGTATAAAAATAACCAGACACACTTTCTTCGCAGCTAATGACAAGGAGGCTTCATGCCGATAAACAAGCAGTTTCTCAAGTCGCGTCCCGAGGTCAAGGTGACCTTTGCAGTGGAAAAAGAGGCCGCGGGCGAGGCCGAACAGGTCTTGCTGCTGGGGGAGTTCAGCCAGTGGCAACCCATTGAACTTAAACGGATGAAGAGTGGGGAATTCAGGGCAACCCTCAACCTGCCCACCGATGGTCCCAGCCACTTCGAGTACTGTTACCAGCTGGTGCAGCCGGATGGGGAGAGCCACTACGACAATGACTGGGCGGCCGATGACTATGTGCCCGGCCCCTTCGGACGGGACAACTCGGTGATCCGGGTCAGCCAGCCAGGCTGAGTCGCGCCGGTACGCCCGGCACCGGATACAAAAAAGGCTCGCCATTGGCGAGCCTTTTCACTACCTGTCGATATTTCGACACCAATTCGAATCGAATTAGTTGAGCTTCTCTTTGATACGAGCAGCTTTGCCGGACAGGTTGCGCAGGTAGTACAGTTTGGCGCGGCGAACATCACCACGACGCTTCAGTTCTACACTGTGGATCAGCGGAGAGTGAGTCTGGAATACACGCTCAACACCTTCGCCGTTGGAAATCTTGCGAACGGTGAAAGCAGAGTGCAGACCGCGGTTACGCTTGGCAATGACGATGCCTTCGAAAGCCTGCAGACGCTCTTTACCACCTTCTTTAACACGAACTTGAACACGTACGGTGTCGCCCTGGGCAAATGCCGGGATGTCGGTACGCAGTTGCTCTTGTTCAAGCTGCTGAATAATCTTGCTCATTGTCTTTCCTTACCTAGGATAAACTGAAAACTCTACTTAACGCTGTCACGCACTTCGCGGACATACTCGGCAAGAAGTGATTCTTGCTCGTCAGTCAGAGCTAGGTTGTTAATAAGTTCCGGCCTTCTCTGCCAGGTTCGTCCGAGCGACTGCTTGAGACGCCAGCGTCGAATCACTTCGTGATTGCCGCTTGTCAGCGCCTCGGGCACCGCCAATCCATCCAACAACTCCGGCCGAGTGTAGTGGGGATGATCCAGCAGGCCATCCGTAAAGGAGTCCTGCTCGGCACTGGCCTGATCACCCAAGACCCCTGGGACCAGACGCGAAACCGCATCGATCAGGGTCATGGCAGGCAACTCGCCACCACTTAACACGTAATCACCGATAGACCACTCTTCGTCGACTTCGGTTTGGATCACGCGTTCATCGATACCTTCGTATCGACCGGCGACCAGAATCAGTTTCTGACTCGTCGCCAACTCGGTTACGCCCGCTTGAGTCAGCTTGCGCCCCTGAGGAGAGAGATAGATGACTTTCGCCCCGTCTCCCGCCGCTTGCTTGGCCGCATGAATTGCATCACGCAGCGGCTGCACCATCATCAGCATTCCAGGCCCACCACCATAAGGACGATCATCGACCGTACGGTGTTTGTCGTGGGTGAAATCCCGAGGGTTCCAGCACTCAATCTGCAGCAGGCCACTCTTGACGGCCCGACCCGTTACCCCGTGCTCGGTAATGGCTCGGAACATTTCCGGGAAGAGGCTAATCACCCCAATCCACATAAGAAACCTCCGGCACCCGTGTTAGCGCGGGAAACTAGAAACCAGGATCCCAATCAACTTCGATTGTGCGAGCAGTCAGATCAATATTCTTGATCACCTGCTCTTCCAGGAACGGAATCAACCGCTCCTTCGCACCGAAGGCATCTTTTACATTGGCCTCAACCACCAACACATCGTTGGAGCCGGTTTCCATCAATTCGGTCACCTTGCCCAGGTCGTATCCCTTGGTGGTCGATACCGAGCAACCAATCAGGTCACGCCAGTAGAACTCACCTTCAGGCAACGCAGGCAACAGATCGGCGGGGACGCCAATCTCGACATTGGTCAATGCCAGGGCATCTTCACGCAGATCGATACCATCGATCTTGCAAATCAGACCCTTGTTGTGACGCTTCCAGGCCGAAACCTTGAGCTCACTCCATACCCCGTTCTGATTGATCAGCCAGGGGTTGTAATCGAAAATCGCTTCGGCAACATCGGTGAAGGAGTTCACTTTAAGCCAACCCTTGATGCCGTATACGGTACCCAGGGTGCCCAGAACTATAGGTTTTTCCACCTTAACTCCTTACCGTTTGGCTGATTAAGCAGCTTTGGCAGCGTCTTTGATCAGCTTGGCAACGCGGTCAGAAACAGCGGCACCAGTAGCAACCCAATGCTCGATACGAGCCAGGTCCAGCTTCAGCTTTTCAGCGTTGCCGGTAGCAACCGGGTTGAAGAAACCAACACGCTCGATGAAACGACCATCACGGGCGCAACGGCTGTCGGAAACTACTACCTGGTAAAACGGACGCTTTTTCGCGCCACCACGTTGTAAACGAATGGTTACCATATCGTCCTCATAAACATCTAATGAACAAGGCCCGCAAATACGCGGACCCTAGCTTAAAATAAGCCGCGTAATTCTACTTGGATTCGTAATAATTGCAACCAAGCCAGCCATTTTTTGCACAGGGATTCTCATGAAAAAGGCTCACCCCGGTGAGCCTTTCTTGCCGGTGGGCAGAAAAATCAGAACGGGCCGCGGCCCCCTCCGAATCCGGGCGGCAGCATGTTCTTCATCTGGCCCATCATCTTGCGCATGCCGCCCTTGCCGGACATCTTCTTCATCATGCGCTGCATCTCGGTGAACTGCTTGAGCAGCTTGTTCACGTCCTGCACCTGCATGCCGGAGCCCGCGGCGATGCGGCGCTTGCGGGAGCCCTTGATCAGATCGGGATGGGCACGCTCCTTGGGCGTCATGGAGCTGATGATGGCCTCCATCCGCACGGTGAGCTTGTCATCCATCTGATCTTTCACGTTATCCGGCAGGCCGGACATGCCGGGCAACTTGTCGAGCATTCCCATCATGCCGCCCATGTTGCGCATCTGGGCCAGCTGCTCGCGGAAATCTTCCAGGTCGAAGCCCTTGCCACTCTTGACCTTGTCGGCCAGCTTGGCGGCTTTCTCCTTGTCGACGGTGCGCTCCACTTCCTCGATCAGCGACAGCACGTCGCCCATGCCGAGGATGCGGGACGCGAGTCGGTCCGGGTGGAACGGCTCCAACGCCTCGGTCTTCTCGCCCATCCCGATGAACTTGACCGGCTTGCCGGTGATGTGGCGCACGGACAGGGCCGCACCACCACGAGCGTCACCGTCCGCCTTGGTGAGGATGACACCGGTGAGCGGCAGCGCCTCGTTGAAGGCCTTGGCGGTGTTGGCCGCATCCTGACCCGTCATGGCATCGACCACGAATAGGGTCTCGACCGGCTTGATGGTGGCGTGCAGATCCTGGATCTCCGCCATCATCTCGCTGTCGACGTGCAGACGACCGGCGGTATCGACGATCACCACGTCATAGAACTTCTTGCGCGCCTGATCGATGGCGGCGGTGGCGATCGCCACCGGCTTCTGGGTCACGTCGCTGGGGAAGAAGTCGACCGCGATGTCGCTGGCCAGGGTCTCGAGCTGCTTGATCGCCGCCGGGCGATAGACGTCGGCACTGACCACCAGCACCTTCTTCTTGTGGCGCTCCTTCAGCAACTTGGCCAGCTTGGCCACTGTCGTGGTCTTACCGGCACCTTGCAGACCCGCCATCAGTATGATGGCCGGCGGCTGGGCGGCCAGGTTGAGCTGCTCGTTCGCCTCGCCCATGACGGAGACCAGCTCGCCATGCACTATCTTGATGAACGCCTGGCCCGGGCTCAGGGACTTGGCCACTTCCTGGCCGACGGCCCGCTCCTTGACCCGCGCCACGAAGTCACGCACGACCGGCAGGGCGACGTCCGCCTCGAGCAGCGCCATGCGCACTTCACGCAAGGTATCCTTGATGTTCTCTTCGGTCAGCCGACCACGGCCACTGACATTGCGCAGGGTGCGCGAGAGTCGTTCAGTCAAATTCTCAAACATGACGCATTCCGGTTCTTGGCGTAACAAATGAGGCATTATACCCCAGTCAGCACTATGAGGACGATTACTCACCGCTTGCGGTGGCTAGCTGCCATCGAATGGACAGGTGAAATAAATGGGGGGCATTATACCCCAGTCAACGCCAGAGGACGATTATTCACCGCACGGGGTGACCACCTGCTACTTATATATGGGCAGTTAGCTCCTGGCACAACTGGCGAGCATATCTTGTGCAAGGTATACTGCCCCTCTTATCCATAAAGCTTGCTTAACAACGACCTGGTTATGATCGTGATCTCTGTTCTGGCCCTGGCGTTTTACCTGCTGGCCATCATCGCCTCACTGCACCTGCTGCTCAGTGCCAAGCCCGTCGGGCAAGTGTCGCTGTTCGCCTGTGTCGGCCTGGCCCTGACCGCCCATGGCATCGCGGTGGGAAGTGAAGTCCTGGCCACTCACTCCGGCCAGAATCTCAGCATGTTGAACGTCGCCTCCCTGGTCAGCCTCATCATCAGCTGCTTCATGACCTGCGTCACCCGCCGCTTCAACGGCTGGATCCTGCTGCCCGTGGTCTATAGCTTCTCGGCCTTGCTGCTCGCCGCCAGCGCCCTCATTCCCGGTCGCTACATCACCCACCTGGAGGCTCACCCCCAGCTGCTGCTGCACATAGGGCTCGCCCTGATGGCCTACTCGGTGCTGATGATCGCCTGCCTGTTCGCGCTACAGCTCGCCTACCTGGACAGGCAGCTTAAATCCAGAAAAATTAGCAACTTGCCCGCCATGCCCCCGCTGATGACGGTGGAGAAGCGGCTGTTCCAGCTGATCTCGGCCGGCCTGTTCCTGCTGACGCTCTCCATCGCCTCCGGCCTGTTCTTTCTGGAGGACATGTTCGCCCAGGGCAAGTCCCACAAGGCGGTCCTCTCGATCCTGGCCTGGTGCATCTATGTGCTGCTGCTGTGGGGTCACCACACCCGTGGCTGGCGCGGTCGCAAGGTCATCACCCTGAGCCTCATCGGCAGCGTCATCCTGACCCTGGCCTACTTTGGCAGCCGTTTCGTCAAGGAAGTCTTGCTGAGCTGATGGCTCAACCCTCACCCACACATCCAACAGGAGCCCCTTCTTGGACAGTATCTCAACGAGCACATTACTGATTGTTCTCGTTATCTTGATCCTCTTGTCTGCTTTCTTCTCAAGTTCCGAAACCGGCCTGATGTCCCTCAACCGCTACAAGTTGCGGCATCTGGCCCAGACCAAGCACAAGGCTGCCCGTCGGGTAGAAAAACTGCTGGCTCGCCCGGATCGCCTGCTGGGACTGATCCTCATCGGCAACAACCTGGTCAACATACTGGCGTCCGCCATCGCCACCATCGTCTGCATCCGGCTGTTCGGGGATCTCGGGGTCGCCATCGCCACCTTCGGCCTGACCCTGGTGGTGCTGGTGTTCGGGGAGGTTACCCCCAAGACCCTGGCGGCCATGTACCCCGAGAAGATCGCCTACCCGGCCTCCTGGGTGCTCAAGGGGTTGATGGTGCCGCTCTACCCCTTCGTCTGGCTCATCAACGGCATCACCACGCTGCTGCTCAAGCTGATGCGGTTGAACCACACCAAGGATGCGCACTCCCTCAACCCCGAGGAGCTGCGCACCATAGTCAACGAGGCGGGCAGCCTCATCCCCCAGCACCACCAGGAGATGCTGCTCAGCATTCTGGATCTGGACAAGATGACGGTGGAAAACATCATGGTGCCGCGCAGCGAGATCGCCGCCATCGACATCAACGACGACTGGAAAACCATACTGCGCCAGCTGGCTCACTGTGCTCACACCAAGATCCTGCTCTATCGCGACAATATCGACGACGTTGTCGGATTTTTACACGCACGTGACGCCCTCAGGCTGGTTGCCAGAGACCAGTTCAGCAAGTCCAGCCTGCTGCGGGAGGTCGATCCCATCTATTTCATTCCGGAGGGGACGCCACTCAACGTGCAGTTGGCCAAGTTCCAGCGCAACAAGGAGCGGATTGGGCTGATCGTCGACGAATACGGCGATATTCAGGGGCTGATCACCCTGGACGACATACTGGAGGAGATAGTCGGCGACTTCACCACCTCCATGACACCGACGCCGAGCGACGAGGTCCACCCCCAGCCGGACGGCTCCTTCCTGGTGGAAGGCTCCGCCAGCATCCGCGAGCTGAACAAGGAGATGAACTGGCACCTGCCCATCGACGGCCCCCGCACCCTCAACGGGGTGATCCTGGAGTACCTGGAGGAGATCCCCCAACCCAACATCAGCGTCAGGCTGGCAGGCTATCCCATCGAGATCCTCGAAGTGGAGAACAACATGGTGAAAATGGCGCGGATCATACCGCATCTATACCGTGACGAGTCGGGTTACGAGGATTGAAAAAAGGCTGCCGATGGCAGCCTTTTTCGTCTCACTCGCTCTCTTCGTCCGGCTCCAGCACCAGGGTCGGGATCAAGTCACCAAACACCTTCTGCAGCTCGTCGCGATTGGCCAGCAAGTCTTGCAGCGTGTAGCTGTCCATCACCGCCAGGAAGGCGTTCATCGCCTCCTTCAAGGCATTCTTCAGCAGACAGACCGAGACGATGTGGCAGGCGGGGGAGTTGCAGTCGATCCCGTCCAGATTGCCTTCCAGCGCCCGGATCACCTGGCCGATGTTGACGGTGTCCGGCGCGCAGGCCATGCGGATCCCGCCATTCTTGCCACGCTGGGACTGCAGATAGCCCAGCTTCACCAGCTGATTCACCACCTTCACCATGTGATTGCGGGACACGCCGTACAGGGCGGACACCTTGGCCACGCTCGACAGCTCCCCCTCCGGCAGGGTCGCCAGATAGAGCAGGGCTCTCAATCCAAAATCGGTATAACTCGTTAGTCTCATAGTGCCTATGGCGCATAGCGCAAAATTGTTTGTTGATTCAGATCAATTAAACATCTAGGATGCAACTTATTAAGTGACATTTTAAATGCTCAATTAGTAAGGACCTCTTATGTTAGATCAAGCCACCATCGCCGTCATCAAAAGTACCATTCCCTTGCTCGAATCGGCGGGGCCTGCCCTCACCCAGCATTTCTATCAGCGCATGTTCAGCCACAACCCCGAGCTGAAGGATATCTTCAACCTGGCGCACCAGCGCAGTGGTGGCCAGCCGCTGGCCCTGTTCAACGCAGTCGCGGCATACGCCAAGAACATCGACAACCTGGGTGCCCTGGCCGGCGCGGTGGAGCGCATCGCCCACAAGCACACGGGCTTCATGATCCAGCCGGAACAATATCACATTGTAGGTAGTCATCTCTTGGCCACGCTCAAAGAATTGGGTGGTAGTGCGGTCACCGAGGAGGTGCTGGATGCCTGGGGCAAGGCCTACGGGGTGCTGGCCAACATCTTCATCGGCCGCGAGAGCGAGATCTATCAGGAGAAGGCGACCCAGGCCGGTGGCTGGCAAGGCCCCCGCCCCTTCCTCATCAAGGAGAAGCGGGTGGAGAGCGAGCTCATCACCTCCTTCGTGCTGGCCCCCAGCGATGGCCAGCCCGTGCTGCACTTCAAGCCGGGTCAATACCTCAGCATCCAGCTCAACCACCCGCAGCTGGAGTATCAGGAGATCCGCCAATACTCCCTCTCCGATGCACCCAACGGCCGTGATTACCGCATCAGCGTCAAGCGCGAGGCCGATGGCCAGGTATCCAACCTGCTGCACGACCAGCTGCAAGTCGGTGATGAGGTGGCGCTGATGCCACCGACCGGCGACTTCTTCCTGCAAGCCGACGCCGGCACGCCCGTGGTGCTGCTCTCCGCCGGGGTCGGCCTCACTCCCATGCTGAGCATGCTGAACCAGCTGCTGGCCAACGGGCACGACGCCGACATTCGCTGGCTGCACGCCTGCGAACAGGGTGCCTTGCACGCCTTCAAGGAGGAGATCCGGGAGAAGAGCCGGCAGCACGCCAGATTGCAGAGCCGGGTCTGGTATCGCGCGCCTGCCGAGCAGGACGTACTGGGAGAAGACTACGACTTCGACGGCACCATGGAGCTGGAGCAGGTCGCGGCGCTCATCCCGGCCAACGCTCATTACTACTTCTGCGGCCCCCTCGGCTTCATGCAGGCGGTGAAACGGCAACTGTTGGCCTTCGGCGTCGCCGAAGAGAGGCTGCACTACGAGGTCTTCGGCCCCCATCAGGATCTGTGAGTCCTCACTCTCGCTCATGATGCGATGCAACAAGGCCCACGAACGCAGGTTCGTGGGCCTTGTCATAGCAGGAGTCGCAGCGAGTCGGGCTTAGCGCATCGCCTTGGCGCGGGCGATCGCATTGGCGGGCATGCGATTGCCGAGCCGGCTCAGCAGGCTGGCGGCCTTCTGATGGCGGGCCTTGTCACCGATGACGGCGCCGTGCAGCCAGTGGTAGGCCTCCTCGTAATCCAGCGGACTGCCCATGCCCTGCAGCAGCATCTCGACCCATTCCATCTGCGCCCGCTGGAACCCCAGGCTGGCGGCTTCCCGCATCAGGGTCTCGGCCCGCACCAGATCCTTCTGGACCAGGATCCCCTTCCAGTAGTAGCGTCCCAGCTGCTCCAGCGCCGGTGCCAGCCCCTGGTTGGCCGCCTCCCACATGTATTGCACCCCGATCTGGGCGTCGGGCTTGATGCAGACCCCCCAGGCCAGCATGTCCCCCCACAGGAACTGATAGGCGGGGATCTTCATCACAGAGGCGCGCGCCTCTATGTCCTGGGTCAGCTGGCATCTGTCCTGCTTCACCTGGGTCAGATGGCGCCCCTGCTCTATCCAGTTGAGCAGCTCGTCCTGTCGATAGAGTGGCACCGCCTGCAGATCCCCCGTGGTCAGGGGCGCCGGCGTGGCCGCCTTGGGCAAGGGCGCCGCGACGGGCGCCGTCGGCAGCGGGGCAGCCGGCACAGGAACAACAGGTGCGGCTGGCGGTACAGCCAGTGCGGCCGTGGAGGGTAACGGGGTGGCTGCGGCAGCGATAGAGGCGGTGGTCACAGCAGGCGTCGCTGCACTGGAAGCTGCCGATGACAGGGCGGCAGAAGACGCCGGGGCGATCGCTACCGGGGTCTTGGTTGGGGCGGCCGAGACCGGCTCGGCCCCCTGCGAGGGGAGGCTGACGAGACAGATAAGGCCGATTAGGGTACTGGGTTTCATCATGAGGATCTCCTGCTGCCCTCTGTTATCGGCAGCAAACCCCAACCCCTTAGCCCGCCGCGGCGGATCGCCATAACGACAAAGGGGAGCCGAAGCTCCCCTCATGCACGCGCTGGTGCTTATTTGACGAAGTCGACGCCCAGCTGGATGTCGGCCTTCAGGGTGGCCAGCATGCTGTCCATCGCCTCTTGCTCGAAGGCACTCAGCTTGCCGTAGTCCAGCACGGCTTCGACGCCGTTCTTGCCAAGCAGGATGGGCTGCGCGAAGAAGGTGGCGTGCTCGCCATTGCCTTCCACGTAGGCGCACTCGATCACGTTGGCTTCGCCCTGCAGACCCTTGATCAGCGACAGACCAAAGCGGCAGGCTGCCTGACCCATGGAGAGGGTGGCGGATCCGCCACCGGCCTTGGCTTCCACCACTTCGGTACCGGCGTTCTGGATGCGCTTGGTCATGGCAGCCGCTTCCTCGGCGGTGAAGCTGGCGCCTTCGATCTGGGACAGCAGCGGCAGAATGGTCACGCCACTGTGACCACCGATCACGTTGACACGGATCTTGTCGATGTTCAGGCCCTTGGCAGCGGACACGAAGGTCTCACCGCGGATCACGTCCAGGGTGGTGACGCCGAACAGGCGACGCTTGTCATAGACGCCGGCCTTCTTCAACACTTCGGCGGCGATGGCGACCGTGGTGTTGACCGGGTTGGTGATGATGCCGATCAGCGCCTTCGGGCAGCTGGCCGCGCACTTCTCTACCAGGTTCTTGACGATACCGGCGTTGATGTTGAACAGGTCGGAACGATCCATGCCGGGCTTGCGCGCCACACCGGCGGAGATCAGTACGACATCGGCGCCGACCAGAGCCGGGCTCGGATCTTCACCGCAGAAACCTTTTACTTTCACGTCAGTCGGGATGTGGCTCAGATCGGCCGCGACACCCGGGGTGACCGGGGCAATGTCATACAGGCTCAGCTCGGAACCAGCAGGAAGGCGATTTTTCAACAGCAGAGCGAGGGCTTGGCCGATGCCACCGGCGGCACCCAGAACGGCAACTTTCATGATCAACTCCATGTTCAAGCGTAGGTTTAAGGTTGTTTCTTGTTGGGGGTCAAAGCTGTTTCTTATTGTGCGCCTCACCTTAAAGGATCCCCCGATAAAAAACAATCTGATAACAGTTGTAATCACGGGTTCTGTGAGCCAGGGAGCAAGCGGTGACGAAAACGGAGAGGAATATGCGATAAATGGGACGGAAAGCACAGATTTCCTGTGCTTTCCCTTCCATTAAGGGGTAATTACGACTGCTTCAGGACTGGAATGCCAGTGCTCTGCGCTCACACCAGCGGAAACCAATTGTTAACAATCCATTCATGGTCAGATAGAGCGCACCGGCCACGGTGAATACCGCCAGGGTGTCATAAGTCTGGGCGTTGAGACGCTGGGCCAGACCCATGATATCCATGATGGTGATGGTGCTGGCGAGGGAACTGCCCTTGAGCACCAGGATCACCTCGTTGGAGTAGGCGGGGACCAGCCGGCGGGCGGCATGGCGCACCTTCATCCACAGGGTCTGCCCGGCCGAGAAACCGAGCGCCCGACAGGCTTCCACCTCACCGGCGGGGATGGCGTCGAGCGCCCCCTTGAACAGCCGGGTGGAATAGGCCGCCGTGTTGAAGCCCAGCGCCAGCACGGCACAGAACCAGGGCTGCTTGAGCAGCGGCCAGAGCGGCCCGGACTTGAGCCACTCGAACTGACCCGGCCCATAGTAGATGAGGAAGATCTGAATGAGCAGCGGGGTACCGGTGAAGAGCAACACCCACAGCTGTACCAGCTGGGTCGCCACCGGCAGGCGTCGCTCCAGCACCCAGGTCATGGCGGCCGCCAGCAACACCCCGAGCAGCAAACTAAGTGCCGTGAGCTGCAGGGTGATCGCCAGACCACCCAACAGGGTCATGAGATAGTCCTGCATGATCAGCCTCCGTACCGGCGGGTATAACGGGCAGCCTGCTTGAGCGCGAGCTCGCTCACCAGGCTGATCGCCAGATAGATGAGGGCCGCGGCGGCATACCAGGTGAAGGGTTCATAGGTGCTGGCCGAAGCCATCTGGGCCTGACGCATCATCTCGTTCACCCCGATGAGGGAGACCAGCGCCGTGTCCTTGAGCAGCACCAGCCACTGGTTGCCGAGACCCGGCAGGGCGTAACGCCAGGCCTGCGGCAGCACGATGCGAAAGAAGATGTGGGCCTTGCCAAGACCGAGCGCCAGCGCCGCCAGACGCTGCCCGGCGGGCACCGCATTGAGCGCCGCCCGCAGGGTCTGGGTGGCATAGCTGGCAAACAGCAGGGAGAGCGCCAGCACGCCGCAGGCGAAGGGGCTGAACTCCACATACTCACCGGTGATGAGGAACAGCACCTGGGTCGAGCCGAAGTAGATGAACAGCACCACCAGCAGCTCGGGCAGGCCACGGATCAACGTGGTCAGCGTGGCCACCGGCCACACCAACCAACTGCGCTTGCTGAGCTCGGCCGCGCTGAATCCCAGAGCAAGCGCCATGCCCCCGACCAGTGATGCCAAGGCCAGCCCCAGGGTCATCCAGGCTGCATCCAACAACAGGCTCAACATGGCTTACTGCGCGAAGTATTTGTCGAAGATTTTCTGATAGGTACCGTTGGCCTTGATCTCGGCCAGGCCCTTGTTCAGCTGGGTCAGCAACTCCTGATTGCCCTTGGCCACGGCGATGCCAAAGCCGGTACCGAAGTACTTGGCGTCGGTCACAGGGGTACCGATGACGGCATAATCCTTGTGCTGCTTGAGCCAGTCGGCGGCGACGGCGGTATCGGCGAACACCCCGTCGGTACGGCCGTTCATCATGTCGAGGAAGGCGCTCTGGTAGCTGGCGTAAGGCACGGTGAGCAGGCCCTTGCTGATCCACTTGTCCACCAGATAGGACTGGTGCGAACTGCCGTTCTGCACGCCGACGGTCTTGTCGACCAGCTCTTCCGGACCCTTGAAGGCATCCTTCTTGGTCACGAACACCGCGGAGTTCACATAGTAGATGTCGGAGAAGTCGACCTGGGCGGCCCGCTCCGGGGTCACGTCCATGGCGGCGATGGCGGCATCATAGCGACGGAACTTGAGGCTCGGGATCAGGCTGTCGAAGGCCTGATTGTGGAAGCTGCACTCCAGCTTGACCTGGGTACAGATGGCGCGGGCCAGATCGATGTCGAAGCCCTGGAACTCGTTCTTGTCATCCAGGTATTCGAACGGCGCATAGGTGGCCTCGGTGGCGAACTTGATCTCTTTGGCCAGCACCGTGGTGCTCAGCAGGCCCATGGCCGCAACCAACAACAGACTCTTTTTCATGACAGCTTCCTTATCGATTCAGTATCAATGCATCAAGAATTCGGCAAACCGGCTGGTTTGCGGGGCCTGGAAGATGGCGGCACTACCGGATTCGATGATCCGCCCCTTTTCCAGATAAATGACCTGACTGGCGACCTTGCGGGCAAACTCCACCTCGTGGGTGACCACCACCTGGGTGATGCCGGTCTGGCTGAGGGTACGGATGATCTCCGCCACCTCCTTGGTTATTTCAGGATCGAGCGCCGCCGTCGGCTCGTCAAACAGCAGCACCTGCGGATCCATCATCAGGGTACGCGCGATAGCGACCCGCTGCTGCTGACCACCGGAGAGCCGGGCGGGCCAGGCGTCCCGTTTGTCGGCCAGCTGCAGCTGGGCCAGCAGGTAGGCGCCCTTCTCGATGGCAGCCTCACGGCTCATGCCGAGCACCTTGACGGGGGCCTCGATCAGGTTCTCCATCACGGTCAGATGGGGCCAGAGATTGTACTGCTGGAACACCATGCCCACCTTGCGGCGCAGCGCCTGCGCCTGACGGTTGAATTCCGCGGTCGACAGGGAGGACGGGAAAGAAAATTCACTGTCGCCAATGCGCAGAACACCGGCATCCGGGGTGTCCAGCAGGTTCATCATGCGCAGCAGCGAACTCTTGCCCGCACCGCTCGGGCCCAGCAATACCAAGGTTTCGCCGGGTGCGGTCCGAAAGCTGACCTGTTGCAGTACCGGCACCTTGTGCCAGGATTTTTCGATGCCGATTAATTCAATACCCATACGACCTAATTGAATAAGTTTTCAAAATTTCGTCCCGATTTTAGCTGCAACATGGGTGGATGCAAGCTAAATTTGAATCGATATGCAGAACAAGCGCCGCTTCCTTGCCAAAATAGGCATATGAATGCAAAATAGCAGCGCTGTTCGTATCTGCCGCCTGAGCGTGACAGGCGGTCACACCCCTCATTCGTGAGTCCAAGATGAAACATAACGACAAGCAAGAAAAACTGGCCAAGGCCTTTAAAGCCTTGCTGAAAGAAGAGCGATTCGGCTCCCAGGCAGAGATAGTCACTGCCCTGCAAGAGATGGGCTTCGAGAACATCAACCAATCCAAGGTCTCGCGCATGCTGAGCCGCTTCGGCGCCGTTCGCACCCGCAACGCCAAGATGGAAATGGTCTACTGCCTGCCGGTGGAACTGGGTGTCCCCACCACCTCCAGCCCACTCAAGAACCTGGTACTGGATGTCGACCACAACGGCGCCCTGGTGGTGATCCACACCAGCCCGGGGGCGGCCCAGCTGATCGCCCGCCTGCTCGATTCCCTCGGCAAGGCCGAAGGCATCCTCGGCACCATCGCCGGTGACGATACCATCTTCATCACCCCGACCAGCGATACCGACATCGAAGAACTTTACCTCTCGGCGCTCGAGCTGTTCGAGCAGACCCCTTAATCAGGAATGCCGTCCCCCTCTGGCGGCGCCACCTGAACGAAAAATCCCGGCCTAGGCCGGGATTTTTGCTATGGGCGTAGCAACAGGCTTATTTGCCCTGCGCGACCAGAAAGTCTATCGAGGGTGCGAAGAAGGCCGCCCCGGTCACCGCCCTGGTGAAGCGCAGCAGGTGATCGAAGTGGCTGCCCTCCCCCTTGTACATGCTGGCCAGCATGGCATTGAAGTGCTGCGGGGTGCGGCAGCAGGAGATGAAGTAGAGCCCCTGCTCGCGCATGGTGCCCCAGGGCATGCTCTGGCGCAGTATCTCCATGGACTCGCCCTTGGGGGTCTTGAGGTTGACCCGCTTGATGTGGGAGGTCAGCGGCTTGTCGGCCGACTCGTACTCGATGTTGTCGAGCTTGGTGCGGCCTATGATGTCTTCCTGCTCCTTGCGCGCCAGCTTCTCCCAGTCGCTCAGGGCATGGACCCAGCGCTGCACGTGGATGTAGGAGCCGCCGGCGAACTCACCGCCCTCGAGCAGCGCCACCTCGGCCCTGTGCTCACCCTGGGGGTTCTCGGTGCCATCGACGAAGCCAGTCAGATCCCGGCAATCCTGGTTGCGGAAGCCATTGACCTCCTCGGCCAGCTCCACCAGACCGGCCAGCAGCGCCATCACGCGCTGCCCGGCATGGTGCAGCACATCGACCCGGTCGGCGCGCAGCTGCACGAACAGATCAAAGGGCGTATTCGGCGCCTTGTTACCATTGGCTTCCTGAGCCATAAAGCCGCGGAACTGGGGCGGCCGGGCGACCGGATAGAGCGCATCCCAGCCATCGGCACCCACGGCGACCAGACCGGAGAAACCGGCGGCGGGAAAATCGGCACTCACCGCATCCCACAGGGTGGGCAGCTTGGCCAGGCGGGCGGCCAGCTCGGTTGCATCGCCGGTGCGATTGAACATCAGATAGAGGGCATGCAGATTCGGCTCTGCACAGATCCCGGCTTGGGCTTTCATTTCTCTCTCCAAAGGCATGGGTAAAGGCGTGGCGCGATTATAAACCAGAGCGAGTCCAATTCCTTGATTTCACATCGCTATCAGGACGAGAACAGCACCAGCGCATGGGGCGCGACCTCGACCCGCGCCCTCGCGCCCTCGAGGGGCTCGCCTATGCTGGCCTCCAGCACCTGGCCCGCACACTCGACCTGCACCCGGCAGTGATGGCCGAGGAACTGCTGCTCCCGCACCCTCAGCTCGCCATCCTCGGCCGCCGTCAGCACCAGTTGCTGGGGCCTGAGCATCAGCTGCAGCCGCTCGCCCACGGTGTGGCCGTGGGGTTCGCTGCCACGCACCAGCCCCAGCGCGGTTCGCACGCAATGGCTGTCCACCACCTCGGCGGCCAGGTAGTTCACCCCGCCTAGAAACTCCGCCACGAAGCGGTTCTGCGGGCGACGATAGAGCTGCTCCGGCTGACCCACCTGCTCGATGTGGCCGGCACGAAACAGCGCCAGCCGATCGGCGAAGGCGAACGCCTCCTCCTTGCTGTGGCTGACGAAGATGGCCCCTATCCCCTGCTGCTTGAGCAGGGCGCGGATCTCGAGGATCAGCTTCATCCGTACCTGGGTGTCGATGTTGGAGAAGGGCTCGTCCAGCAGCATCAGCCGCGGCTTGCACACCAGGGCGCGGGCGATGGCGACCCGCTGCTGCTGGCCACCGGAGAGCTGATGGGGGTAGCGATCCCCCAGCCCCTGCAGATTGACCAGCGCCAGCGCCTCGTCCACCTGCTGCTGGCGCGCCGTGCGGCGCTGGTTCGCCAGCCCGAAGCCGACGTTCTCGGCCACCGTCAGGTGCGGGAACAGGGCGTAATCCTGGAAGATCATGCCGATGTTGCGCGCCTCGGGCGGCACGCTCAGGCCGGGTTCGTCCAGCAGGCTGTCGCCGAGACGGATGCGACCCTCTGCCAGCGGCAGCAGGCCGGCGATGGCCTTGAGCAGCGTGGTCTTGCCGCAGCCGCTGGCCCCCAGCAGGCAGACGATCTCGTTGTCGGCCACCTGCAGGGAGAGCCGCTCCAGCACGTTCTGGCCGTTATAACGGCAGCTTACCTTCTCTACTTGCAAGCAAGACACGGCTCAGTTCCTCTCGTTTCGTGGCCTCCCCCGCCGATGGCTGGGACGCGTTCATATTCTGTGGTGACGGGCCTAGTGGCCCGGGCTGTCCAGGCTGCGGTTGACCCAGATCAGCGGCAGCAGCCCCACCAGCACTATGACGATGGCGCCGAGCGCCCCCCGCTCCAGCATCTCGTCCGAGACGAACTGATAGACGTGGGTCGCCAGGGTATCGAAGTTGAACGGCCGCAGCAGCAGGGCGGCGGGCAGCTCCTTCATGGATTCGATGAATACCAGCATGGCGCCGGCGAACAGGCCGCGCCGCACCAGTGGCAGATGAACCCGGCGCAGCATGCCGCCAGAGCCCTGCCCCAGGGAGCGGGCCGCCATGTCGAGGCTGGGGGAGATCTTGCCCATGCTGCTCTCCACCGAGCCGATGGCGATGGCCACGAAGCGCACCAGGTAGCCGAACACGATGGCGGTGAGGGTGCCGGTCAACAACAGGCCGGGGCCCTGCTGCCCAAGCCACTCGGCCAGATCGTTGATGCCAAAATCGAGCGCCGTCAGCGGCACCAGCACTCCGATGGCGAGCACAGTGCCCGGCATGGCATAGCCCATGGCGGCGATGCGCAGCGGCAGCAGGCTGCGGACGCCCCCATCAAGGCGCCGGAAGAAGCCGAGCAGCAGGGCTATCCCCATGGCGAGCAGGGCGGTCAACGTCGAGATGGTCAGGCTGTTGCCGGCGAAGCGGACGAACTCCGGGGTCCAGGAGAGCTCGAAGTAACGTACCCCGTAATCGAGCAGGATGGCGAACGGCAGCGCGAAGCCCGCCACCACCAGTCCCCAGCACCAGAGCCCGGCCAGCAGGCGAGGCAGCCCCCTGAGCGGATAGCGCAGCGGCGGCTCATGGCCCATGGACTTCTGGAACACCTGCTGGCGCTGGCGGGAGCGGCGCTCGACGGCGATCAGCAGCACCACCGCCAGCAGCATCAGGCAGGAGAGGCGGGCGGCGGTGGCCAGGCTGCCGTAACCGAGCCAGGTGTCGTAAATCGCGGTCGTGAGCGTGTTGATGGCGAAGAAGTGGACGGTGGCGAAGTCCGCCAGGGTCTCCATTGCCACCAGAGAAACGGCGACCATGATGGCGGGGCGGGCCAGCGGCAGGCTGAGGCGGCGAAAACTCTGCCAGGGGGTGCAGCCGAGCAATCGGCTGGAGTGAATGAGGCTGACCGACTGCTCCAAAAACGAAGCACGGGCCAGCAGGTAGACATAGGGGAACAGCACCAGCGCCAGCACCCAGGCGGCCCCGCCGAGGGAGCGGATGGCCGGGAACCAGTAATCGGTGGGGGTGTTCCAGTCAAACAGGGTGCGCAGCCCCGCCTGCAACGGACCCGAGTAATCCAGCAGGTCGGTATAGACGTAGGCCACTATGTAGGAGGGCATGGCCATGGGCAGCATCAGCGCCCACTGCAGGGCGCGGCGCCCCGGCACCTGGCACATGGCCACCAGCCAGGCGGTGGGAACCCCGAACAGCAGGCTGAGCAGCACCACCCCCAGCACCAGGGCCGAGGTGTTGGCGATGTAGTCGAGCAGCACAGTATCGGCGAGGTGGCGAAACAGCTCCCCGTCCGCCGACAGGGCAGAGAAGATCAGGGCGATAACGGGCAAACCCAGCAGCAGGGCGGTGGCCCAGCTGCCGGCAATCCAACCAAAATTTTTCATGGGACCACAGTGATTGATGGGGCCTTTGGCCCCATCTGATTACAAGTCGAACTTCACTTCATCCAGCAACTGCAAGGCATCCTTGCGGTACTTGGCGTATTCGCTGACCGGCATGGCGTCAGACTTGAAACTGCCCCAGGACTTGACCATGGCGGAAGGCTCGACCCCGGCCTTGACCGGATACTCGGCATTCACATCCGCATAGAGGTGCTGGGCGGTGTCGCCAGAGAGGAACTCCATCAGCTTCTGGGCAGCTTCCTTGTTCTTGGCATACTTGGTCATGGCCACGCCACTCACGTTGACGTGGGCACCGCGGTCGGCCTGATTCGGGAAGTTGATGTAGACCGCATCGGCCCAAGACTTCTGGGCGGGATCCTTGAGCATGGCGCCCAGGTAGTAGCTGTTACCCAGCGACAGATCGCAGATGCCGTCCTTGATGGCCTTGACCTGATCCCGATCGTTGCCCTGCGGCTTGCGCGCCAGGTTGGCCTTGACCCCTTCCAGCCAGGTCTTGGCGTCCGCCATGCCGTGATGGGCGATCATGGAGGAGACCAGCGCCACATTGTACTCATGCTTGCCGCTGCGAGTACAAATTTTCCCTTTGTATTCAGGCTTGACCAGATCTTCGTAGCTGATGGTGTCGAGCTTGCCGAGACGATCCTTGCTGGAGTAGATGGCGCGTACCCGGGTGGTCAGGGCGAACCACTTGTTGTCCGGATCCCGATAGATGGACGGGATGTTCTCCTGCAGGATCTTGCTGTCCACCGGCTGCACCAGATCCTTGTCCACCAGATCGGTCAGGCGGCTGATGTCGACGGTCAGCATCAGATCGGCCGGGGAGAGCTTGCCTTCCCGCTCCAGACGCTCGTTCAGCCCCTCTTTGGCGAACACCACGTTGACCTTGATCCCGGATTCTTTCTCGAACTGCTGGATGATGGGCTTGATCAGCTCATCCTGCCGGTTGGAGTAGACGTTTACTTCAGCGGCGGCAAATGCCGACTGGGCAGCCAGGGTAGAGAAAGCCAGTGCCAGCATCTTCATTTTCATCATCCGTTCCTTGAGTTGTGCATCGAGTGATAACAATTTGCGTTTGCATTCTGCATGAGGCACGACGGCGGGATCAAGGTGGTTTACAGAGGTAGGATCACATATTTAACCGTTGACCGAAGAAAAAGACCGGATGGAATCCCACCCAGCCTCTCGATGACTTAGAGTCACGGTCTGATTGGCCATCAAGGCATGGCGTCAGCCTGCCTTGGCTGATGTCCGGCCTGGGCCCATGCCTGCTCCGGGAAGAGGATGCGGGATCAGAGCGCCTCGTCGTCGCTCTCGCCGGTGCGGATCCGCACCGCCTGCAGCAGGTCATAGACGAAGATCTTGCCGTCGCCGATCTTGCCGGTGTAGGCCGCCTTGCAGATAGCCTCTATCACCCCCTCCACGTTGTCGTCGGCGGTGGCGATTTCCAGCTTCACCTTGGGCAGGAAGTCGACCTGATACTCGGCTCCCCGGTATAATTCGGTGTGCCCCTTCTGGCGGCCAAATCCCTTGACCTCGGACACGGTCAGGCCTTCGACCCCCAGGTTGGCGATGGCCTCGCGCACGTCGTCCAACTTGAAGGGTTTGATAATCGCAGTAATCAGCTTCATCTGGTTGCTCCCAATCCATGGTATGTCATGGATTGGTCATCAATTCTTGTGCCAAGTATTTTTATTGTTTATTTTCATAAAGATAGGCTTTAACCCTTGGACTGCTAAGACCCAAGATCACCAAGGAAGCGCATCTCGCCCCATAATGAGGCACCAAGCTGCACCAGACTCCCTTGATGCACCAAATGAGAGCATCACCCCATGTTAGTCATCTCCAACAGCGTGATCATTCCCTGGCACGAGCTGCAGTTCCAGACCATGCGCGCCCAGGGCGCCGGCGGTCAGCATGTCAACAAGACGGACTCCGCCGTCTGGTTGCGCTTCGATTACCGCGACTCCCCCAGCCTGCCGGACCTTTACAAGGAGGGGCTGGAGAAGCTGAGCGACAGCAGGGTCCATGACGGCTTCATCCAGATCAGGGTCGAGACCCATCGCAGCCAGGACATGAACCGCAAGGAGGCCATGAGCCGGCTGACCGAGCTGCTGAAGAAGGCCGCCTGGCGCCCCAAGGCCCGCCACGCCACCAAGCCGACCCGCAGCTCCCAGCGCAAGCGGGTCGACGCCAAGAAGCGCAAGGGGGACATCAAGTCGGCCCGCGGCAAGCCCGTGCTGGAATGACCCCGACTGCCCACGCCAAGGAACCAACACAGATGAGATACAGCTTCTGCGACAGCGCCCAGGGTCCCCTGCTCGTCGCCATCGACAAGGACGGGCTGCGTTATGTGGAGTTTGTGCGGGGTGAGCGGCCCGTGATGCCGGCCCCCGAGTGGCTGCGGGACGATGTCGCGCTCGCCCCCTTCGTCGCACAGTTCGAGGCCTACTTCGCCGGCCGCTTGCGGCGCTTCACGCTGCCGCTCGCCGCCAGGGGCACGCCCTTCCAGCAATCTGTGTGGCACGCCCTGTGCGACATCCCCTATGGCGAGACCGTCAGCTACCTCGACATAGCCCGGGCCATCGGCAATCCCAAGGCGGTGCGCGCGGTGGGGGCCGCCAACGGCCAGAACCCCTTGAGCATCATAGTGCCCTGCCACAGGGTCATAGGCCGCAACGGCGAGCTGACCGGCTACGGCGGCGGCATTCCCATCAAGCGCTGGCTATTGGCGCTGGAGCAGGAGGGCAGCGGCTTTGAACTGACCCCGCCCGGCGTTTAGCAAAATGAACATAGTATGAAGAATCGCCTCAGAAGGGCTTCAGACAGGGGCTGGCATGATGACCTGACACTTGGATGGTATGGCTCATCCCTCATTCAAGTGGCACCCATGTGACGCTTCCAATCTGTCTTTTCCCCGCGCCTCCTCTGAGGCGCTTTTTTTGTGCCCGAAAACGGCCACGAAAAGGCCCGCCGAAGCGGGCCTTGACCGAAAGTAGCTGACTCGGGGCTCATCAGAGGGCGAGGAACAGACCCGCCAGTGAGGCGCTCATCAGGTTCGCCAGCACCCCCGCCAGGATGGCACGCATGCCGTAACGGGCGATGAAAGCCTTGCGCTCCGGCACCATGGAGCCCAGGCCACCGATGAGGATCGCCATGGAGGAGATGTTGGCGAAACCGCACAGGGCGAAGGTGACTATGGCCTTGCTCGACTCGTTCAGGGTCTGATCCTGCACCAGGGCGATGAAGGCGACGAACTCGTTGATGACGATCTTGGTCCCGATCAGGGCGCCGGCGGCCTGGGCCTGATCCCAGGGTACCCCGATCAGCCAAGAGACGGGGGCGAACAGCCAGCCCAGGATGATCTGGAAGCTCAGCTCCAGCCCGGCCAGATCACCCACCCAGCCCAACAGACCGTTGAGCAGGGCGATCACCCCGACGAAGGCCAGCAGGGTGGCGCCGACTGCCACAGCTATGTTCAGCCCCGCCATGGCGCCGTCGGCCGCCGCCTCGATGACGTTGGTCGCGCGCGGGATCTCCACGTCCTGATGGTTGTCCACCTCATCTGCGGCAGGCGGTACCAGGATCTTGGCCATGGCCAGACCGGCGGGGGCCGACATGAAGGCCGCCGCTATCAGGTATTTCAGCTCGACCCCGATGCTGGCATAGCCCACCAGGGTGCCGCCGGCCACCGAGGCCAGGCCGCAGCTCATCACCGCGAAGAACTGGGAGTCAGACATCTTGGAGAGGTAGGGCTTGACCACCAGCGGCGCCTCCACCATGCCGACGAAGATGTTGGCGGTGGCGGAGAGACTCTCGGCCCGGCCTGTGCCCAGCAGCTTCTGCAGGCCGCCACCGAGCAGGGCGATGACCCTCGGCATCAGGCCGATGTGGTAGAGGATGGCGATGAGGGCAGAGAAGAAGATGATGACCGGCAGCACGTTGAAGGCAAAGATGAAGCCCAGCTTGAACTTGGCCAGATCGCCGAACAGGAAGGCGATCCCCTCCTGACCGTAGCCGATCACGCTGCTGACGCTCTCGCTGACCCCGTTCAGCACATGCTGGCCGGCGGGCAGCCAGAGTACCAGGCCGGCGAAGAGCACTTGCAGGCAGAGGGCGAAACCCACTGTTCGCAACGGGATACGACGACGATTATCAGAACAGAGTGCGGCCAGAGCCAGGATACAGAGGATGCCGAGCAGGGCGATCATGGGGATTCCATCAGGTGAGGCAGAAGATGGGCGCGGATTCTGCGCTCCCTGCCCCGTCACTGCAAGCCCACTTGGTTACGACCCTGTTAGCAAAAACGTTTGCACGACACCGGTTGCGGCAACTGGCTGATTTGGCTAGATTTTAGTATCAGCGGAAAGCCAGTGTTTTTATACAGAAACGATCATTCCCCTGTGCCGGACAATTTACCGCCGAGCCAGGGAGCAAGCCGCTGCTCCCAATAGGGATCTGGGCCGAAGCTCTCCTTGAGAAAGTCGATGAACAGCCGGATCTTCGGATCCAGGTGCTCGCGCCTGACATAGACAGCGTGCACCGCCATCTTCTGGTTCGGCCGCCATTGGGGCAGCAGGGGGATGAGCTGGCCGGACTGCAACTCCTTGTCCAGCAGGTAGTTGGCGACATAGGCGATGCCGAGCCCGGCCAGGGCCGCGTCCCGCACCGCCTCCGCCAGATCCACCCGGTAGTTGCCCGCCACCTGCACCGTCTGCCGCTCCTTGCCCTGGCGGAACGACCATTCGTGGTAGCGCCGCTCCCGGCTCTGGTAGGTGATGCAGTTATGCTGGGCCAGATCCTTCGGGTGCAGCGGGGTGCCGTGGCTCAGCAGATAGTCTGGCGAGGCCACCAGCACGAAGCCTATGTCCGCCAGCCGCTGCCCCACCAGCGCCTCCGGCTTGTCCTCGTAGGTGGTGATCCAGAGATCCAGTCCCTCATCCACCAGGTTGGTGCGGTGATCGAACAAGGAGACCTCCAGCTCCAGCTCGGGGTAGCGATCCTGGAACGCCTTGAGGCGCGGGATCACGTGCAGCCGGCCAAAGGACTGACCGACCCCCAGGTGCAGGACGCCACTCACCTTGCCACGTCGCTCCGCCACCATGGAATCCGCCTCCTGCGCCACCGCCACCAGGGCGCGGCAGTGGCGGGCATACTCCTGGCCGAGTTCGGTCAGGGAGAAGCTGCGGGTGGTGCGCTGCACCAGCTGGGCACCGAGCGCGGCCTCCAGCAGCGCCAGCTGCTTGCTGATGTGGGACTTGGAGACACCGAGCCGACGCGCGGCGGCGGAGATGCCCTGTTCACGGACCAGGGCATCGAAGATCAGCATTTGAGGGAGGCGTTGCAGCACGGGGTTACCAGATAGAGGAGCCTGCCGCCATTATTCCAGAGTAGTCCGGTGAGGCCTAGCGGCCGAGCGCCTGCTTCACCGCGGCCAGCAGGGGATCCGCACCCGGATTCTGGCTGGCGCCATAGCTCGCGATCAGCTTGCCATCGCGTCCGATCAGGTACTTGTGGAAGTTCCAGCCGGGGGCATCGCCACCGGCGGCGGCAAGCCCCTTATACAGGGGGCTGGCATCGGATCCGCGCACGGCGATCCGGTTGAACATGGGAAAGGTCACGCCGTAGTCACGGCGGCAGACGGTGGCGGTCTTGCCCTCATCCCCCGCCTCCTGCCAGAAGTCATTGGACGGAAAACCCAGGATGATCAGCCCCTTATCCTTGTAGCTCTGGTAGAGCGATTCCAGATCCCGGAACTGGCCGCGATAGCCGCAGTAGGAGGCGGTGTTGACCACCAGCACCACCTTGCCCTCGGTCAGCTGGCAGAGGTTATGGCGCCGGGTGCTGTTGAGCTCCCGTTGCTCCACATTGAAGTAGTCGGGGCAGGCGGCCAGCGCCTGGCCTGCGCCGAGCAATAACAACAGAGTGAACCATTTCATCGGGCAACTCCTTTTGAACAGATGAATAGCATACGTATCCGCCGCGGCTCCGGTTCATTTCATGCTCAGTGCAGCGCTATGCCCGTCAGCCAGCCATGGCCCCAGAAGATGAGCAGCGCCGTGAGCGCCAGCCCCGCCCCCACGCAGATCCCCGTGCCCTGCCAGCTCGCCGCCGGGCGCGGTTTCTGCTGCCAGTCCCGCACCGAAATCCAGACGATGCTGACCAGGGCCCATATTCCCAGGCCTCCGAACAGCACCAGGGAGCGCGCCTCGCTGTTCACCGTCAGATGAGCCCCCGCCCACAGCAGGGTACCGATGAGCTGGGGGTGCACCAGCCAGCGCCGGAAGTGGTTGGCCCCCTGCCCGGCACAGAGCAGGATCAGTGCGACGGGCATCAGCCCCATCGCCAGGGCCGGGCCCCAGGCGGGCAGAAAATAGAGTGGCATGGGGCTGGCGCTGCGCCAGCCAGCGAGGATGCAGGCGATGGCGACGAACACCAGTAGCGAGAAGAGTCCCTTGTAACGCTGCACTCCCAGCCGGTCGCGCAGGCGGGCACGGTGGGTCACGGCGAAGCAGGGATAGAGGTGGATCAGGGTAAATAGCACTACCCCCAGGGTCAGCAAGATCATGGGTTGCTCCTCGCACGTTGCCCCTAAGTATGGGGGGGTTCACTATGCCGCAAAGCAGACGGGCAGAATACAAAAACCATATAAAAGACAGCGAGATAATGAAAATGAAAAAAGCCGATCCAGGGATCGGCAAGGTGCGTCAGAGGGTCTGCCAGCAGGCAAGCAACCACATCCGCTACACGGGGCAGAGGGTGGCCGGTGCCCTGCACCGGCCAGAAGAGGGACTAGTTGCGCAGCATATAGAGGGCCGCGACGTTGCGGGCCGTGAGCTGCAGGTTGGTGGTGGCGGTCGCCAGCGCCTCCGGCAGGGACATGGCGCGGTTGACCACGGCAAACACCGCGTCCAGGCCGTGCTCGTGCACCACGCCGTAATCGTCGGTGATACAGCCGGAGATGCCGATCACCGGCTTGCCGAACTGCTTGGCGCAACGCGCCACCCCGATGGGGGTCTTGCCGTGGATGGTCTGGCTGTCGATCCGCCCCTCGCCGGTGATGACGAGATCCGCATCGGCCACCGCCTCGGCCAGCTTCAACGCCTCGATGACGATCTGGATGCCGGGCTTGAGCTCGGCGCCCAGCAGCCCCACCAGGGCGGCGCCCATGCCACCGGCGGCGCCCGCCCCCGGAATGGCCTTCACCTGTTTGCCGAGGGCCTGCTCGATGCAGTCCGCATAGTGCGCCAGATTGGCGTCCAGCTGGGCCACCATCTCCGGGGTTGCCCCCTTCTGCGGGCCGAACACGGCGGAGGCGCCTTTCGGGCCGCACAGCGGGTTGTCCACGTCACAAGCCACCTCTATGGTGAGACCGGCCAGGCGCGGATCCAGCCCGCTCAGATCGATGCGCGCCAACTCACTCAAGGCCCCGCCGCCCAGGGCGATGGGGCTGCCATCGGCCTTGAGCAGCTGGCCGCCGAGTGCCTGGATCATGCCGGCACCGCCGTCATTGGTGGCGCTGCCACCGATGCCGAGGATGAGGTGGGTCACCCCCATCTCCAGCGCCGCCAGGATCAGCTCACCCGTGCCCCAGCTGGAGGTGAGCAGCGGGTTGCGCCGCTCCGGTGCCACCAGGTGCAGGCCGGAGGCCGCCGCCATCTCGATGATGGCCCGCTCGCCATCCCCCAGCAGGCCGACGAAGCCCTGTACCTTGTTGCCGAGCGGTGCAGTCACCTCGACCGGCAGGATGCGACCGCCAGTGGCGTCGATCAGCGACTGTACCGTGCCCTCGCCGCCATCGGCCATGGGCAGCTTGATGTAGGTGGCGTCGGGCAATATCTGCTTGAAACCGGCCTCGATGGCATCGGCCACCGCCATGGCGCTCAGGCTCTCCTTGAATGAATCTGGTGCGATAACAATTTTCATATCAGTTCCTTAGGCGAGACCAAACACGCCAAACATCAGGGTGGAGACGGCTGCAATGGTCAGACCGACGGCAGTTTCGTAGGGGATGAGCTTCAGACGCTCGCTCACGCCCATGTGGACGCTGCCCCCGGTGGCATGGAAGAAGGAGCCGTGCGGCATGTGGTCAAACACGGTGGCACCGGCGTGGATCATGGCGGCGCCGGCCAGGCTGGTGATGCCGAGTTCGATCAGGGTCGAGCTGAACACGTTGGAGGCCACCACGGTACCGGCTGTGGTCGAGGCGGTCGCCAGCGACATCAGGGCGCCGGAGATGGGGGCCAGCAGGTAGGAGGGCAGACCGGAGGCGGTCAGGCCGCTGATCAGCACATCCTTCAGACCGGAGTTGGCAATGATGCCCGCCAGGGTACCGGTGCCCAGCAGCATGATGGCCACCGGCGCCATGCGGGCCAGACCGGAGACCGCAAACTGGTTCACCTTGCTGAACTTGCCCATCATCAGGGCGCCGACCAGGCCGCCGAGCGGCAGGGCGATGAGCGGATCCACGACGATACCGGCCAGCGGGCGCAGGGCCAGCAGCAGGATGGCGACCAGAGGCGCGCTGATGGCGGCCAGGAAGCCGGGCAGCTGGGCACCGTCAAAGCTCACCACCTCGTCGGCGGCGACCTTGCTGCCCTTGTTGTTGAGGCGCTTGGCCAACCAGTAGGCCATCACCAGACCGAACAGGCCCGGGATGATGCCGGCCGCCATCACCGAGGTGAGCGGCAGGTGGAAGGCGTCGGACGCGGCTATGGCGTTCGGGTTGGGGGACATGACGTTGCCCGCCTTGCCGCCACCTATCATGGCCAGCAGGATGGCGGCCTTGGAGAGGTCGGCACGGCGAGCGATGGCCAGGGCGATGGGGGCGACAGTGATGACGGCCACGTCCACGAACACGCCGACCGCGGTCAGGATCAGGGTGGCCAGCGCCAGCGCCAGCAGGGCGCGGGTCTCACCGAGCTTCTTGACGATGGTCTCGGCGATGGTGGTGGCCGCACCGGATTCGATCAGCACGCCGGCCAGCACGCCGGCCGCCAGGATCCGCATCACGGCGGTGGTGATCCCCTGGGCGCCGCCGATCATCAGGGCGACGGTCTGGGTCAGGTCGGCTCCGCCGATCAGGCCACCGGCCAGGGCACCGACGATCATGCCGTAAGCGGGCGGCACCTTCTTCAGGATGAGGAAGATGGCGATGGAGAGCGCAGCGAGAGCACCGAGCGCGGATACAGGGATCATGACGGGCACCTTGAGTGGGAGTAAGTGGTGGCCATTATGGTGATCCCGGGTCGGAAAGCTTTGGCCGAAATGCCAAAGCTTTCGTTTTCATATCGTCATTTTTTGTTCATATGAACAAATCAACCGTCGAGATTGAGCCCGAGATAGAGCAGGAACTTGTCATCTAACTTGTTGAAATTTAACCCTGTTATCTGCTCTATCCGGGTCAGCCGGTAACGCAGGGTATTGGGATGAATGAACAAGGAATCGGCACAGGGATGCAGATCACAATCCTGCAAGAAATATTGGCGCAGCGTCTTTTGCAGCGTTCCCTTTGCATCCTCTTGCGCCAGCCTGAGCAGGGGAGCCCGCAGCTGATCCGCCTGCCAGGAGTCCGCCAGACTGCCGAGCAGCACCGGCAGCCGGTAATCCTCGAAGAAGTAGACCTGTTTGCGCGGCGCCTGGCGCATGCCACGGCGCAGGGTGTCGCGGGCGGTCTGGTAGGAGCGGGCCAGGCCGTCGATCCCGGCGAAGTAATCACCCACCCCGATGCGCACCTTGAAATGGGGAATGCGGGCCAGCAGCTGCTTGATGCGGCTGCGCTCCTGCGCCGATTGCCAGACGCCGTCGCTGAGCTGGGCCGGTTTGAGCACCACTATCTCGTCCAGGCCGTTGATGGCCACCAGGTTGTCCCGCTCCGGGTACTCCAGCAGATGCACCAGCTCCCGCAGCCGAGCGGGATCGGCCTCCTCCAGCGTCAGCACGGCCACCACCCGAGGCTGGGCCAGATCCAGCTCGAGGAAGCGGGCCGCCTGCTGCAGCTGATCGACCCGCCCCTCGCCGCGGATGAGCTGCAGCACCAGCTCCTCCTTGTGGCGCTTGTCCCACTGCAGCTGCTCGGTCAGCGCCGCCTGCTCCAGGATCAGCTCGGCGGTCATCCGCACCAGCTCGGCGTAAGCGCGCACTTCCTCCGGATCCCCCGAGATGCCGATGACCCCGAGCAGCTCCCCCTGATAGGCGATGGGCAGGTTGATGCCGGGCCGCACCCCCTTGAGCTGCTGGGCGGTGGCCTCGCTGATCTCCACCACCCGGTTCTCGGTCAGCGCCAGCACGGCCCCCTCGTGGCGCTGGTGCAGCCGCTCCGGATTGCCTGAGGCGATGATGAGGCCGCGTTCATCCATCACGTTGACCGAGAACGAGAGGATCTTCATCGCCCGGCTGACGATCTGCCGGGCCAGGGTATCATTTAGCTGCATGGGCTCTCCGGGTAAAAGCTGAGGTGACCAGAGGCGATGATAAGACGGCGCCTTCGTCCATCAGGTTGACCGAAAACGAGAGGATCTTCATCGCCCGGCTGACGATCTGCCGGGCCAGGGGGTCATTTAGCTGCATGGTCTCTCCGGGCAAAAAGCTGAGGTGGTCGCGCAAAGATGCCACATCATCAAGACAAGCGAGGGGGGGATCGCTAGAATAGGCCACTTTACCCTAGGTGTGCCCACCATGGATCACGGATTTGGCGCAGGCCCAGTCCCCTGGTGATGGCCCCGTCCTTTCGATATGGATCCCGTTATGGACTATGAATTTCGCCGCGACCCGTTCGGTGGCTATCGCGCCCGGTTCTCCATGGGCCATGAAGCCATAGGTCAATGGCTGATCGACGAGGTGGGAAAGGATGAGGAGAAGCTCGACGAGCTGTTCTCCATCATCGACCAGCTGTCCAACCGCAGCCGTGTCGAATACCGTCTGCTCGGCGGCGACTATTCGCTGCTGCTCACCCATGAGGAGGCGGAGGTGAAGGCCAACGTCCTTAATATCGAGCAGGATGAGGATCTCGACGATCTCGCCTACTACGATGATGAGCAGCTGGCCATGTGCGGACTGGAAGACTTTGCCCAGGTGCTCGGCTCCTGGCGCGCCTTTATCCGCAATGAGGATATGGGCTGATCACCCTCTATTATCGGGCAAGCATGCCCGCTGCAACCCAACAGGATTGACTATGTCTATTTACGATTTTGATGACGAACTGCCGGAAGACGAAGAACAGGAATCCAGCCAGAAAGCCGCCGTGCCCGCCAAGAAGAAGGGCAAGCAGGTGATGAACACTCAGGTCAACCTGAGCCCGCGCGATGCCAGCCGCCTGAACGGCCTGCACGTGGAAGCCATCACCACACTGGACGACGTCAGCCTGCCGAAGAACGTCATCTTCAAGGCCGGCCTCATCGCCCTGGGTGAGCTGGAAGCGACCAAGCGTGCCGATATCATCGCCCGCGTAATTGCCGAATCCGGCCGTTAATACGGCTTGGGCGCGTTAAGTCGCGCCACCACCTCTCACCAAAGCCGGAGCCTCTGCTCCGGCTTTTTTATTGGCCAGACAGCGGCCGACAAGCGGCACAACAGACCGCGGCAGGGATCCGACCAGTCTATCGAGCCTTGTGCCAGGGGGAAGGGATCGTTAAGGTGCGCCCCTTCGCACTCGCAAGGAGACTCAATGTTACTACTACCCGATGCCCTGATCTGGGGAGTACTGGCGCTGGCCGTGCTGCTCTGCCTGGCCCGCCAGCCGAGACCCGGCCTGATCCTGCTGGGGCTCGCCCTGCTGGCCGCCCTCTGGCTGGGGCGCCTCAGCCCCTTCGCCGCGCTGATCAGCCTCGCCGGCCTGTTGCTGGCCTGGCAAACCCCCAGCCTGCCCCAACCCTGGCGTGGCATCGCACTGACGCTGGTGCTGCTGTGGGCCATCGCCCTGACGCTGCATCAGGTGCCGGGCTTTGACAACCTCAGGGTACTGGATCGGGTGCAGGCCGGCCCCGCCAGCGTGCCCTTCAGCCTGTATCTCAATCTGGACAAGCCGCTGATCTTCTTCGGCCTGCTGCTGGCCTGGCCCACCCTGCTCGGCCAGGGAGGCCCCATCCGCTGGCGACCACTGGCCCTGCTCATCCTGCCACTGGCGGCCCTGTTGCTGGCGGCCTGGCAGCTCGGCGCCCTCAGGCCCGAGCCGGGGCTGCCCCACTGGTGGTGGCTGTTTGCCCTCAACAACCTGCTGTTCACCTGTGTGGCGGAGGAGGCGCTGTTTCGGGGCCTGATCCAGCAAGGGGTGGCGAAGCGAAGCAAGCCCTGGTTCGGTCTCCTGGTCGCCAGCCTGCTGTTCGGGGCGGCGCATCTGGCCGGAGGCCCGCTGCTGATGCTGTTTGCCGCCCTGGCGGGGGCCTGCTACGGGCTGGCGTTCCAGCTCAGCGGACGGCTGAGCGTCGCCATCCTGTTGCATTTTTTGTTCAACTTCGCCCACCTGGCCCTGTTCACCTACCCGCTGGCCAGCCGCTGAGGCCACTGACATCGCCTCTTAAGCGAACGACGGACAAAAAAATGCCCCGAACACAGGTTCGGGGCATTTTTCATCGACCCGGCTCAGTCGACGTAGAAGGTCTGCTGGAAGGTCAGCGTCTGCTGCTGCCCCTCGCCCATGATCTTCAGGGTGAACTGATAGGTATCTTCGTTGCGGTAGGGCAGCACCGCCAGATAGTAGATGGAGTCCCCCTCCTTCACCTCCTGGAAGGTCAAGGTACGGATGGTGCCGGTGAGGTTCTTGGCCTCCCCGCTGATGCCCACTGCCTGAGCCACCCCTTGCTTGTTTTGCACCGCGATGTTGACGATGCCGTTGTAGCGGCTGCGCTCCAGACCATAGGCCTTGGCCACCTCGGGGGTGAGGAAGCTGGAGTTGAAGGCGTTGTAATGCACCTGCCAGGGACCCAGCTCCTTCATCTGTTCGGCCCGCAGTGGCAGCGTCATCAACAGTGCCAGCAGGCAGCTAATCCAGGCTGTTTTCATGATGTCATCCTTCTCGTGTTTACGACTCCAGCAGGGCACTGATCTCGGCGGGGATCTGCCTTGGCGCCTCGATGGCGACCGTCTTGTGCCGTCCCAGCTCCCCCCGCACTATGCGGACCTGCCCCTTGGCCACCTTGAACTGCTTGGCCAGGTACTTGATCAGATGGCCATTGGCCTGGCCATCCACCGGCGGCGCCGTGATGGCCACTTTCAACTCCTCGCCGTGCAACCCGACGATCTGATCCCGGCTCGCCTTGGGCTGGATCACCAGATGCAGTATCAGCCCGTCCCCTTCTCGCAGGACGGCCGGCATCAGATCATCAACCACAGTTGGCCGAACAGATCCCCCAACAGATAGTTTATGGCCTGCAAGCCGATAAAGGCGACCAACACCGAGAGATCCAGACCACCCAGTGCCGGCAGGATGCGGCGGATCGGTGCCAGGAAGGGTTCGGTCAGCTGGTGCATCACGTATTCGATAGGGTTGCGACCCTGGCTGACCCAGCTCAGGATGGCGCGGATCAGCAGCACCCAGAAGATCATGGCGCCCGCCTTCTTCAGCACGGTGAGAGCGGCGAACAGGCTGAGGGTGAGCCAGTCGGTCAGCAGCACGTTCATGCTCTTGAGCAGCGCCAGCTTGGCGAAGGCGATGATCAGGGCCAGCAGCACCGAGGCCATGTCCAGGCCGCCGAAGCCAGGGATGATGCGACGCAGCGGCACTACCAGCGGGTTGGTCAGCTTGACCACCGTCTGGCTCATGGGGTTGTAGAAGTCGGCGCGAGCCCACTGCAACCAGACGCGCAGCAACACCACCATGAGGTAAATATCAAAAACCGTATTAATCAGAAAGTAAGCCGTGTTCATCCGGGCTCCTTGTTAAGCCGTAAGCGTGATCAGAAAAGGGTTTCCATCTCGGCGGCCCGGGTGACGGCCGCCTGCATGGCGTGAGCGGTCAGCGGCATCAGCCCCTGCTCCTGGAATGTCTTGACGGCCTCGGCCGTGGTGCCGCCCTTGCTGGTCACCTGCTCGCGCAGGGTCTGCAAGGAGAGCTGGGGATTCTGCTCCACCATGGCGGCGGCGCCGAGGGCGGTCTGCTGCACCAGCAGGCGGGCCTGCTCGGGCGAGAAGCCCATCGCCTCCGCCTGCTCGGCGATCGCCTGCATAAACAGGAAGAAGTAGGCTGGCGCACTGCCCGCCGCGGCGATGACGCCGTTGATGCCGCTCTCCTGCTCCACCCAGAGGGTCTTGCCCACGGCCTGCATCATCTGTTCGGCAAAGTCGCGATCCCCCTGCTCGATGCCCGCCGGGGCATAGAGACCCGTCATCCCCAATCCCAGCAGGGAGGGGGTATTGGGCATGGTGCGGATGATGCGAGTGTGACCCCCCGCCATCTCGCCAAGGCGCGCCACCTTGATGCCGGCGGCGATGGAGACGAGCAGCTTGCCGGTCAGCGACCCCAGCTCGGCGACCAGTGCGCCCAGCATGGTGGCCATCAGCTGCGGCTTGACCGCCAGCACTATGACCTCGGCCGCCCGGGCCGCCTCGGCGTTGTCCTGGGTGATGCGAATGCCATAGTCGCTCGCCAGCGCATCCAGCTTGGGACGGCTGGGGTTGGCGGCGATGATGCGCTCGGCCGGATAACCCGCCTGGATCAGGCCGGCAATGATGCTGCGGCTCATGGTGCCCGCCCCGATGAAGGCGAGGATCTTATGCTGCATCTTGCACTCCTGCTGATGAAATGACTGCGGAGCCCTGCGTGCCCGCCCCGATGAAGGCGAGGGTTCTATGTTGCATCAAACACTCCTGTTATTGGCTGCCAACACCGCGGTTCACCTGCGCCGACGAAGGCGAGGACAGGCGGCACCCCGTGCTGCTGTTTATGAATAATCGCGGGCACCGAAGATGGCGGTGCCGACTCGTACCATGGTGCTGCCATGGGCGATCGCCGGCTCGAGATCCTCGGTCATGCCCATCGAGAGGGTATCGACACTCGGGTATTGTTGCGCAAGCTCGGTGAACAGAGCCTGCATACGCCGCATCTGTGCGGCCAATACCGCCTCGTCACTGGTATGCTCGGGAATGGCCATCAGGCCACGCAGCACCAGCCGCTCACTCCGGGCGACCAGCGCGGCCAAGCGGAAAATCTCTTGCTCCGACGTACCGGATTTGCTGCTCTCTCCGCTAATATTGATTTGCAGACAGACATTTAGCGGAGCCAGCCCAGTCGGACGCTGGCTGTTGAGGCGCTCGATCAGCTTGTCACGATCGACACTTTGTACCCAGTCGAATCGCTCCGCCACCAGTCTGGATTTGTTTGATTGCAGCGGGCCGATAAAGTGCCACTCTATGTCTGCGCAGTCGGCCTGGGCGCGCAGGGTGTCGATCTTGGCCGCCGCCTCCTGGGCATAGGATTCGCCGAATCGGCGCTGACCCGCGGCATAGGCGGCCTGAATGTCCTCCAGCGGCTTGGTCTTGCTGACCGCGAGCAGCTGGATATGTTCGGCTCCGCGGCCAACCCGCCGGGCAGCCTGTACAATACGTTCCTTTACCTGAAGCAGGTGCTGGGCAATCTGGTTCATATTTCGTTCGTGATCTTGTGATGGGAGAATAACAAGTCTATGGATATCACAGAGTTATTGGCTTTTAGTGTAAAGCATAAGGCCTCGGATCTACACCTCTCGGCCGGGGTTCCCCCGATGATCAGGGTTGATGGGGAGGTTCGCAAGATCAATTTGCCCGCCCTGGAACACCGGGAAGTGCACGCCCTCATCTACGACATCATGAACGACCACCAGCGCAAGGAGCTGGAAGAGAATTTCGAGGTGGATTTCTCCTTCGAGGTGCCCAATCTGGCCCGCTTCCGGGTCAATGCCTTCCAGCAGGCGCGCGGCTCGGGCGCCGTGTTCCGCACCATCCCCAGCACAGTGCTGAGCCTTGAGGATCTGGGGGCTCCCGAGATGTTTCGCAAGATCGCCGAATTCCCCCGCGGCCTGGTGCTGGTCACAGGCCCGACCGGCTCGGGCAAGTCCACCACCCTGGCGGCCATGGTCGATTACATCAACGACAACTTCCACCACCACATCCTCACCATCGAGGATCCCATCGAATTCGTGCACGAAAACAAGCGCTGCCTGGTCAACCAGCGCGAGGTGCACCGCGACACCAGGAGTTTCGCCAACGCCCTGCGCTCGGCGCTGCGGGAGGATCCGGACATCATACTGGTGGGGGAGATGCGCGATCTGGAGACCATACGTCTCGCCATGACCGCCGCCGAGACCGGCCATCTGGTGTTCGGCACCCTGCACACCTCCTCGGCCGCCAAGACCATAGACAGGATCATCGACGTCTTCCCCGGCTCGGAGAAGGACATGGTGCGCTCCATGCTGTCCGAGTCCCTGCGCGCCGTCATCTCCCAGACCCTGCTCAAGCGGATCGGCGGGGGTCGGGTGGCGGCCCACGAGATCATGATGGGCATCCCCGCGGTGCGAAACCTCATCCGGGAAGACAAGATTGCCCAGCTCTACTCCGTCATCCAGACCGGGATGACCCACGGCATGCAGACCATGGATCAGAGCCTCAAGCAGTTGGTCAACCGGGGCATAGTCGCCGCCCTCGACGCCAAGGCCAAGGCGGCCGATCCCAACAGTATCTAGGACAAGCTCACCCCAAGGAGACACTATGAACATGGATGTTCTGCTGGCTGAACTGGTTGCCCAAAAGGGCTCGGATCTGTTCATCACGGTCGATGCCCCGCCCACCCTCAAGGTCAATGGGCGCCTGGTATCACTCGGCGATAAACCGCTGGACAGGCCGGCTGCGCTGGCCCTGGTCAGGGAGAGCCTGGACGCTGAGCACTTCGAGCGCTACCTGCATAGCCGGGAGGCGAACTACGCCATCCATCGCGAGGCGCTGGGACGGTTCCGGGTCAGCGCCTTCTGGCAGCAGGATATGCCGGGCATGGTGCTGCGCCGCATCGAGACCCATATCCCCAGCTTCGGCGAGCTGGTGCTGCCCCCCATCCTGCAGGAGGTGGCCATGGCCAAGCGCGGGCTGGTGCTGTTCGTCGGCGCCACCGGCGCCGGCAAGTCCACCACCCAGGCGGCCATGATTGGTTATCGCAACCAGCACGGGGACGGTCACATCCTGACGGTGGAAGATCCGGTGGAGTTCGTGCATCAGCACGGTCGCTGCCTGATCACCCAGCGGGAGGTGGGGATCGATACCGAATCCTTCGATGTGGCGCTCAAGAACTCCATGCGCCAGGCGCCGGATGTCATCCTCATCGGCGAGATCCGCAACCAGGAGACCATGGAGCTGGCCATCCAGTTTGCCGAGACGGGCCACCTCTGTCTCGCCACCCTGCACGCCAACAACGCCAACCAGGCGCTGGATCGCATCCTCCATCTGGTGCCAGAGGCGAAACACCGCCAGTTCCTGTTCGACCTCTCCTTCAACCTGCGCGCCATCGTCGCGCAGCAGCTGCTGCCCTGCACCGATGGCAGCCGCCGGGTCGCCGCCTTCGAGATCCTGCTCAACACCCCGCTCATCACCGACATCATCCGCAAGGGCGAGATGCATCGGCTCAAGGAGGTGATGACCAAATCCAGCGAGCTCGGCATGCAGACCTTCGATCAGGCGCTGTTCGCCCTGTTCTGCGCCGGCCAAATTGGCTACAGTGAGGCCCTTGCCCACGCTGACTCCGCCAACGACCTGCGGCTGCTGATCAAGCTGTCCGGTCGTGAGCAGCTGGGCGCAGGTTCATTGGACAACGTCACCCTGGACGAATGAGGGGCGTGCGTCACCGCTAGAAAGGATAGTTATGCTGATTGTGGTTTCCCCGGCCAAGACGCTGGACTACGAGTCGCCGCTGGTGACTTCCCGTTTCACCCTGCCCGCGTTGCTGGATCACTCCGCCCGGCTGATCACCCGGGCCCGACAACTGGCCCCGGATCAGATCGCCAGCCTGATGAAGATCAGCGACAAGCTGGCGGGACTGAACGCGGCACGCTTCGCGCAGTGGCAACCGGATTTCACCCCGAGCAACGCCCGCCAGGCGCTGCTGGCCTTCAAGGGCGATGTCTACACGGGCCTTGCCGTGGAAGATTTCAGCGAGGCGGACCTCGACTTTGCCCAGGCGCACCTGCGCATGCTGTCCGGCCTCTATGGCGTGCTGCGCCCGCTCGACCTGATGATGCCCTACCGGCTGGAGATGGGGATCCGTCTCGACAACGAGCGCGGCAAGGATCTGTATCAATTCTGGGGCGACATCATCACCGAGCACCTCAACCAGGCGCTGGCCGCACAGGGGAGCGAGGTGCTGGTCAATCTGGCATCCGACGAATACTTCAAGTCGGTGCGCCCGCGGGCACTGAAGGGCCGGATAGTGACGCCTGTGTTCAAGGACGAGAAGAACGGTCAGTTCAAGATCATCAGCTTCTACGCCAAGAAGGCTCGCGGCATGATGGCGCGCCACATCATCAAGCACAGGTTGACCGAGGTGGAGCAGCTGATCGGTTTCAATGCCGGTGGCTACTATTTCGTGCCAGAAGAGTCTGATGCGCACACCCTGATGTTCAAGCGTGCTGAAAATTAATTACAAAATGAGGGAACCAAGTTCAGGATCCCCGGGTCTGAATACGTGAATCCTCTGTTGTAAGCACTTTTTGTTAGCCGACGTTTATGCGTCGGCTTTTTTCTGCGCGTCTTTCCACCCGCCGGCAGGGCGCCGGTGGCAGCAAACAAAACGGCCATCCGAGGATGGCCGTTTTGCATCGGGTATTACTTCTTTTTCTTGGCCGACTTCTTCTTGCCATCCTTAGGTTTCTTCTTCTTCACCGGCACCCGCGCTTCTTTATGCTTGGGACGCAGCACGTCGATCACCCGGCGCTTGAGGCGCTCTTCGGTGTAACGCTCGATCTTGGAGACCATGGCCATATCGTGGGCCTCCACCAGGCTGATGGCGCAGCCACGGTTGCCGGCTCGACCGGTGCGGCCGATGCGGTGCACATAGACGTCGGTGCCGTAGGGCATGTCGTAGTTGATGACATGGCTGACGTTGGGCAAGTCGATGCCACGGGCGGCCACGTCGGTGGCGATGAGGAAGGGCACTTCACCGGCGTGGAACTTGCGGATCGACTCGATGCGCTTGCTCTGCTCCATCTCGCCACGGATCCAGGCGCAGGAGACACCGGCCGCCTGCAACTGGCCGGAGAGCTCAGCCAGCCGCTCACGGGTCTTGACGAAGACGATGGCCTTCTGGGTTTCCGGATCCTTCAGGATGTGGATCAGCAGCGCCAGCTTGTGGGCGGCATCATCGGCCAGGTGCACCCACTGGGTGATAGGGCGACGCTCGCTGCGGGGGGGCTCGGCGTGCAGCTCGACCGGCTCCTTGAGGATCTCGTTGGCGAACTTCTCCAGCCCGGCCCCTTCCAGGGTCGCGGAGAACAGCATGGTGTGCTTGCGGTAACGCGCCTCGGCCACGATGCGGTTCACGTCCTTGACGAAGCCCATGTCCAGCATGCGGTCGGCTTCATCCAACACCAGTACCTCGATGTCGTGGCTCTCGAACTCTTCTTTGTCGATGTATTCCAGCAAGCGGCCCGGGGTCGCCACCACGATGTCGGTGGTCTTGGTCAAGGCCGGCAGCTGCTCTTCGTGGCTGACACCGCCGATGATGGTCTCGATGCTGAGGTGGGTGTGCACCGCCAGCGCCTTGGCGTGGGCACTGACCTGCAGCGCCAGCTCGCGGGTCGGGGTCAGGATCAGCATGCGGCACGGGCCCGGCTTGCGGCGCGGGAAATCCAGCAGGTGTTGCATGGCGGGCAGCAGGAAGGCGGCCGTCTTGCCGGTACCGGTCGGAGCGGATGCCAGAATATCGCGGCCGTCCAGGGCTGGCTCCAGCACCATCTGCTGAATGGTAGTGGGGCGGGTGAATCCCATCTCGGCCAGGGCCCGGTTGAGGGCTGGATTCAGGTCGAAATCATCAAAGGACTGGCTCATGGCAATACTCGGTCATTAAGGAAACGGCAGATTATAGGCGATTATGCCGCCGGCTCCTATGGCGACTATGGCTTAGCCGCTATAATCGCCGACCATTTTGGGTATGGCAGAGAGATGGCGGGGGTCAGATGGGACGAAACAGCGGTTTTACCTTCAAACAATTTCACATCGATCACGATCGCTGCGCTATGAAAGTCGGCACCGACGGCATACTGCTGGGAGCCTGGGCGCCCATCGCCGCGGCGCGTCGGGTGCTGGACATAGGCACCGGCAGCGGCCTCATCGCGCTGATGCTGGCCCAGCGCAGCCATGCCGACTGTCACATCGACGGGGTGGAGCTGGATAAGGATGCAGTCGCCCAGGCCAGAGCGAACGTGGCGGCCTCCCCCTGGCCCACCCGGGTCGGCATCATCGAGAGTGCGATTCAGGACTATCAGGCAGCGCCCTACGATCTCATCGTCTCCAACCCCCCCTATTTCGTGGCGGGTCAGTCGTTTAGCGATCCGGCCAGGGCGCTGGCCCGCCACACTGGCGCCCTCGGCAGCCGGGATCTGCTGGCGGCGTGCGCTCATTTGCTGGCCGCCGACGGGCGGGTGGCGCTGGTGCTGCCGACCACCATGGCGGATGAAATTTTATGCATCTCGGCAGATTATGATCTGTACGGCGTTTGTTATACAGCTGTTATCACCAGAGCAGGTAAAGCGGCAAATCGCGTTTTATTGCTACTTGGCAGAGGATTAAGCAGGTGTGAGCGGGGTGAGATTGTGATCCATTCTACTGCTGGAGGCTATTCCGACAGATACATCCAACTAACCCACCCCTTCTATTTGAAGATGTAAATTTCGCCTTGAACTATTTTTTCACATCATTATGCTGACTGGCAAACGAGCACCCGCTCAAGACCAGCTCAAACCACTGGTCGCGATGAAAAAAGCAGCGGGGCTCTTTTTTTTACCCCTGAACAACACCGGTCATCGACCAATAAAAAACTATAACAAGCAATAGTTTACAAGACAGACGAGGTTGAACTTGACGAAATCACTCACATTATCCGACGTACTCGGATTGGGCTTCATGACCTTTGCCTTCTATTTGGGCGCCGGTAACATCATCTTCCCGCCGCTGGCCGGTTACATGGCAGGCGAGAACCTTCCCCTGGCCATGCTGGGCTTCCTGGTTACCGCGGTGGGCCTGCCGCTCATCACCATCCTTGCCGTCGCCAAGGCCGGCAACGGCTGGGCCGGCATGACCAAGCTGCTGCCCGCCGGCGTGGCCACCACCCTGGCCGTCGCCATCTACATCATCATAGGCCCGGCCTTCGCCGCCCCCCGTACCGGCCTGGTAGCCTACGAGATGGGCCTCAAGCCCTTCATCGGTGACATGGGACAGGCCGGTCTGGTCGTCTACACCCTGTTCTTCTTCGGGGTCGCCATGCTGGTCTCCCTCAACCAGGGCAAGCTGATGGATGCCATCGGCAAGTACCTGACCCCGGTGCTGATGATCCTGCTGCTGACCCTGGCCGTCGGCGTCTTCGTCGCACCCCAGGGCACCATGCCCGCCGCGTCCGGCGACTATCAGCACAGCCCCCTGGTGAAAGGGATCCTGGAAGGCTACAACACCATGGACACCCTGGCGTCCCTGATGTTCGGCGCCCTGATCGTCGATCTGCTGCGCAAGAAAGGCATCAACGACTACCAGAGCCAGTTCAAGTACCTGGCCATCGCGGGCGTCATCTCCGCCATCGGTCTGTCCGTGGTCTATGTCTCCCTGTTCCAGCTGGGTAACACTGCCGCCGGCGTGGCCTCCGACGTCAGCAATGGCGGCGCCATCGTGAACGCCTATGTGCTGAGCCTGTTCGGTCAGCCGGGCCAGTTCATCCTGGCGGGCATCATCACCCTGGCCTGCTTCACCACCGCCGTGGGCCTGATCTCCGCCTGCTCCGACTTCTTCCACAATCTCACCGGCATCAGCTATCAGAAGCTGGTCGTGCTGCTGGGGAGCATCTGTGCCGTGGTCGCCAACGTGGGCCTGAGCCAGCTCATCAGCCTCTCCATTCCGGTGCTGGTTGCCATCTATCCGGTCGCCGTGGCGCTGGTGCTGGTCACCTTCCTGAAGGGCTACTTCGGTCGTCCCCGCCTGGTGTTCCGCTCCGTGTTGCTGGTCGCCTTCCTGTTCGGCTGCCTGGATGGCCTCGGCGCTGCCGGCATGAAGATGGATGCGTTCGCCTTCCTGCCGCTGTTTGACAAGGGCCTGGCCTGGTTGCTGCCGACCCTGCTGGCCTGTGGCCTCGGCGTGCTGGTCCGCACCGGCGACAAGCTGGCCGCCGAAGCCGCCTGATCGTCCGTCATACCGATACAGAGAGGCCAGCATCTGCTGGCCTCTCTGTTTTTGTGTGATTACCGGGGCGCTGCCCTGGTACGGGAAATGGAGCTAGAGCACGGATGCCGGCTTGGGTCTGCCCTCCAGTCCATACCAATGCTGCTCCACCCGACCGGCATGCCACTGGAAGGTGCCCCAGGGCCGGTCTGCCTGCCAGCGCGGAAAGCTGATCAGCACGCTGTTGTCTTCATACTTGTAGATCGAGGTGTTGATCTGGATATCGGACAGGATCAGCAGCAGGACGCCACCGATGAAACTCCATTTCAGCGCTTTCCACATGATGGTTACTCGAAGCAGATTTCGATGGTGGCACGGCCGTAGTCAGAATCGAACGGCATCATGATCTTGGCACCATCTGCCCTGTGGGTGATGGTGTGGTTGGGACCCGAGACGATGATCGGGGTCGCCATGTCAAACTCGTAGCCCTTCTCCCCCAGCATGCGCTTGGCGCCGCCGGTCACCATGTTGGTGATCTCGCCCACCATGTCGGTCACCTCCTCATTGAGGGTGGCCGGTGCCTCCCCCAGCATGCGGCGCATGATCTCGAGCGCCAGCCCCTTCTCGAAGCTGATGGAGAGCGAACCCCTGGTCTGCGGACCCACCATGCCGATGAGACCGGAGACATCCCCTCGTGCCAGCTCATCCGTCTTGCGCTTGGGGGCGCCCGGCTTGAGTTCCAGCTGTGCCATGGTGGAGAGCACGTTGAGCAGGGAGAGCAGGAACGGGTTTACAAAATCAGCCTTCATCTTGACTTCCTACGGTGGACGAACAGCGAGCGCATTGACCATGAGCCTCTATGGTCTTGTTGGTAATAGTAAAACCATGCAGGTGAGCCTGCTCGGAAAAGGCGCCGTCGATGGCCGGATCATGCAGCTCGACCACCTCCCCGCAGCGATCGCAGATCAGCAACTGCATGGGATGGGCATGGTCGAAATGGCAGCAGAAGATGAAGGCGTTGAGGGACTCGACCTTGTGGGCGAAACCCTGCTCGAGCAGAAAGTCGAGCGCCCGGTAGACGGTCGGGGGCTTGGCATGGGCCTCGGTCTGCTGCAGCTGGGCCAGCAGATCGTAGGCGCTGATGGCGTTGCCGTGGGCGGCAAGCAGCCGCAGAACCTGGCGCCGGGTCGGGGTAAACCGGATCCCGCGTTGCTCGCAGAGGCGTTCCGCTCGTTGTAAAAGTTGGTCTTGATTCATGATCACACAGTCACCCTGTCAATTAGCCGGATACTATCACAGGGCCCCAGGTGGCGCGGCGACAAAATTCATTTTCTGGGGCCGTCTCACGTTGTGGTAGAATCCGGCCCCTTGTTTTGCCAACCCGGATAATTTTTATGCAGGCGCAGCGCTTTTCCATCGCCCCCATGCTGGACTGGACCGATCGGCATTGCCGTTATTTCCACCGTCTGATGACCCGCCAGACACTGCTCTACACCGAGATGGTGACCACGGGTGCCATCATCCATGGCAAGGGCGATTATCTGGGTTACAGCGAGCAGGAGCACCCCATCGCCCTGCAGCTCGGGGGCAGCAACCCGGCCGATCTGGCCCGCTGCGCCAAGCTGGCGGAAGAGCGCGGTTATGACGAGATCAACCTCAACGTGGGCTGCCCGTCCGATCGGGTCCAGAACGGCCGCTTCGGCGCCTGCCTGATGGGTGAACCGACCCTGGTCGCCGATTGCGTCAAGGCGATGCGCGATGTGGTGAGCATTCCGGTGACGGTCAAGACCCGGATCGGCATCGACGAGCAGGATTCCTACGAATTCTTACAAGCCTTCATCGAGCAGGTGCGCGACGCCGGCTGCGAGACCTTCATCGTCCATGCCCGCAAAGCCTGGCTGAGCGGCCTGAGCCCGCGTGAGAACCGCGAGATCCCGCCGCTCGACTACCCGCGCGTCTATCGGGTCAAGCAGGATTATGCTGACCTGACCATAGCCCTCAACGGGGGGGTGACCAGCCTGGAGCAGACCCTGGAGCACCTGCAGCATGTGGACGGGGTCATGATGGGGCGTGAGGCCTATCAGAATCCCTATCTGCTGGCCCAAGTGGACAGCCAGGTCTTCGGCCTGGGCGGTGAGCTGCCGAGCCGCCACGAGGTGGTACGGATGATGCTGCCCTACATGGAGTCGGAGCTGGCCAAGGGCAACTACCTCTCCCACATGACCCGTCACATGCTGGGCCTGTTCCAGAACATGCAGGGCGCCCGCGCCTGGCGTCGCCACCTGAGCGAGAATGCCTGCAAACCGGGGGCCGATATCCAGGTGGTACTGGATGCCATGGCCAAGGTACCCGAGTTCGCCAGCCCGCTGACGGTGGAGTAAGCCATGTATCGCTTCACCGGCTCCTGGCTGCACAAGGCGCTGGTCCGCCTCTGCGCCGGCCTGCTCGCCATCCTCGGCATCAAGCTCAGTGCCCTCTACCTGCTCGGGCTGGTGATCGTGCTGGGACGGCACAAGGATCAGCTGCTGGGCTAGCAGCCACCACACTCATGCCGATGAGCCATAAAAAAGCCGGAGCAGGAGATGTTCCGGCTTTTTTATATCGATTTTATAGGGATCGCGGCGCCCTGATTACTCGCTCAGGTCCACAAACTGCAGCTCGGGGGGCGACGAGGTCAGCACGTCGGCGCAGTAGTCCCAAGTAGAGATGCGATAGTGCTGCAGATCCTCGTCCAGATGCAGGCCATCGGACTCCTGATGGAACCAGCTGGCGAAGCGGGACGGGATGATCAGCTGGATCTGCTCCTCTATGGTATGACTGTCCCGGCCTTCCGCCAGGTCGCAATCCTCCATCACCCGCACGGCGAAGATGTGGCGGAAACTGACCCGGCAGAGCGGCTGCGGTGGCAGGTCGATACTGCGCGCGCGGCCCAGCATGACAGTCAGGGTGTCACTCCAGATATCCTGATGCAGCTCGGCCACGACCAGGCCGGGGGGAAGCTGGCGGGAAGGTGCCCAGGGCACGGCCACCTGCCGAATGGCATTCTTCTGTTCCATCATCCACCTCACTACAGCGCATGCCATATTCTGAGTGTATCCGAAACAAATTAGGCTGACGATGGCAAGAAAAAACCCGGCGGGAGCCGGGTTTCATTCGATAACTTTACGCCCTTACTTTACGGCGTCTTTCAGCGCCTTGCCTGCCACAAAGGACGGCACATTGGCGGCTGCAATCTGGATCTCTTTACCAGTTTGCGGGTTGCGGCCGGTGCGGCCTGCGCGATGGTTTACCTTGAAGGTACCAAAACCCACCAACTGAACGGCATCGCCCTCTTTCAGACTCTGGGTAATACCATTGATGATCTCTTCCAGAGCCACTTTGGCCTGAGCTTTGCTCAGGTCTGCTTTGGCGGCAATTGCATCGACAAGTTGAGCTTTGTTCATAACATTTCCTTTATGATCGGGCATTTAGCACCGGGCCACTCTATTCAAAAAAAAACACTCAGGCAAAGGCTTTATCAGCCGGATTGGCTTGAATGCTGGGGTTTTCATCAAGATCTGCGGAAATAGTCACATATCTCGCCCCCTCATCATCATTCATGACCAGAAAGCGGCGAGCAAGTGATGAGGACTTGTACCCGAAGCCCCATCTGATGTAACAATATCCCCACACTCCTATTGACGGTCAACCGTATTTTCCCTAGTTATAGGGGGTGTCGTCAGTCGATGAGAATGACCGGAGGCATGCAGCCATAGCGCCGCATGTCCATGCCCATGGAGGGACTATGTTAACTGAACTGGAACAAACCAAGCGCGCCTTGGCAGGCAAGCACAGGGCGATCGATGACTGGCTGGATGCCAGGCAGGCGTTGCTGGTCGAGTACATGCGATTGGCCGGGCTCATGCCCGCCAGATCCAAGCAGCGATCCCTCCCCGGTCACGTCGACTTGCAGCGCTTCTGCGAGCAGCTGGTCGACTATGTCAGCGCCGGTCACTTCGAGATCTACAACCACGTGGTCACCGCCTTCGAGCAGGCCAGCGGCGACAAGCTGGAGCTGGCCAAGCGCATCTATCCCCACATCCGGGCCTGCACCGAGTTCGCCCTGGAATTCAACGATAAATACAGCAACGCCGACGAGGCTCAGTTACTGCTGCTCGATGAGGATCTGAACCAGCTGGGCCCAGTGCTGGAGGACAGGTTCAAGCAGGAAGACCGGCTGGTCAAGGCATTGCAAGTGGTTGAGTCCCTCAGCCACCCGCAACCCTGATGCTCAATACCGGAGCCACCTCAAGGTCCTGATGAACAAGCTGCATTACACTTTGGAGCATGATTTGTTAGCACTGCGTCCAAACGCAGACCGGAGATGAGCATGCCCGAGCGCCGCCACTTTACCAGGATCTTCTATTTGACCGCCGCCAGCCTGGTGCAGGGCCAGCGCCAATGGCCGACCCAGCTGATCGACGTGTCCCTGCAAGGCGCCCTGCTGCTCAGACCCGAAGCCTGGTCTGGCAGCGACGACAAGGAGTATGAGCTCAGCTTCGTGCTGAGCGGCAGTGACATAGTGATCAGGATGCAGGTAGAGCTGACTCACGAGGCCAGCAAGAAGCTGGGATTCTACTGCCACCACATCGACATCGACAGCGCCAGCCACCTGAAGCGGATGATAGAGCTGAACGTGGGGGAGGAGCAGTTGCTGTATCGCGAGCTGGAGCAACTGCTGGAAGAGCACCAGGAGCACGCTCAGCCCTAGCCAGAGATTCGCCATGAAAAAGGAGCGCCGATGCGCTCCTTTTTGTTGTCTGCTTGCCACTCGATGGCTCGCACTCTTTCTAGAGCGCTTCCAGCGCATCCGCCAGCTTCTTCACCGGCACCACCTCCATCCCTTCGATGGGATGCTTGGGGGCGTTGGCATAGGGGACTATGGCACGACGGAAGCCATGCTTGGCCGCCTCTTGCAGCCGCTCCTGACCGGACGGCACCGGCCGGATCTCGCCAGACAGCCCCACCTCGCCGAACACCACCAGATCCTTGGGCAGGGCCTGATCCCGGAAGCTGGAGACCATGGCCAGCAGCAACGCCAGATCCGCACTGGTCTCCTCGACCTTGACCCCGCCGACCACGTTGATGAAGACGTCCTGATCCGCCATCTGCAGGCCGCCGTGACGGTGCAGCACCGCCAGCAGCATGGCGAGGCGGTTGTGATCCATCCCCACCGCCACCCTCCGCGGGTTGGAAACCTGGGAGTAGTCCACCAGCGCCTGCAACTCCACCAGCAGCGGGCGGGTGCCCTCCCAGATCACCATCACGATGGAGCCCGGGGCCTGCTCGTCACCGCGGCTCAGGAAGATGGCGGAGGGGTTGCTCACCTCCTTCATCCCCTGCCCCGTCATGGCGAACACCCCGAGCTCGTTGACCGCGCCGAACCGGTTCTTGTGGGAGCGCAGGGTCCGAAAGCGCGAGTCGTGGGCCCCATCCAGCAGCACAGAGCAGTCGACGCAGTGTTCCAGCACCTTGGGACCGGCCAGGGTACCGTCCTTGGTGACATGGCCCACCATGAAGATGGCGACATGGTTCTGCTTGGCATAGCGGGTGAGCAGGGCCGCCGACTCCCGCACCTGGGAGACGGAGCCGGGGGATGACTGCACATCCGCCACATGCATCACCTGGATGGAGTCGATGACCATGATCTGCGGCTGCTCCTGCTGGGCGATGATGCAGATCTGCTCCACGCTGGTCTCGGACAGCATGCGCAGCTTGTCGGTGGGCAGCCCCAGCCGGCTGGCACGCATCGCCACCTGTTGCAGGGACTCCTCCCCGGTCACATACAGGGTCTTCATCCGCTCGGCCAGGCCACACATGGTCTGCAGCAGCAGCGTCGATTTGCCTGCCCCCGGGTTGCCGCCGATGAGGATGGCCGAACCGGGCACCACACCGCCGCCCAGCACCCGATCCAGCTCCTTGAAGCCCGAGCCGAAGCGGGGGATCTCGGTGGTCGCGACCTCGGCCAGGGTCTGTACCTGGCTGCCGATGGCGCCGGCATAGCCGGTGTAGCGGGCACTCTTGCCAGGGGTAGTGACGCCCAGCCGGACCTCGGTGATGGTGTTCCACTCCTTGCACTCGCCACACTGACCTTGCCAGCGAGAGAAGTCGGCTCCACATTCGGTACAAACATAGGCAGTTTTGTTTTTGGCCATGGATAACTCGGGGACAGGATGAATTCCTGCTTGATATACTTGTTTGCGACCGACAGATCAAACCCAGAATCGGAAAAGTGACTTTCCGCGGCAGGAATACATGGATTCAGAACAACCACTACACCTGATAGAACAACTCGTCCCCCTGCTCAGAGAAAAGGACTTCGATGAGCTCTTCACCCGCCTGACCCAGAACGAAAACACCAACAGCCGTTTCCTGCTCAAGATGGAGATCAAGCGCAAGTGCACCCCCTGCCGGCGGGTGATCGACATGCGCAATGAGCTGAGCGAACTCTGTGTGGTGTACGAGTTCGAGGGGGTCACCCACTTCATGCCTGCCGAGGCCATCGAGCTGTTTCAGTCCCAGTGCTATCTCTACCGCGACAGCTATACCCTGGGGGTCTACGAGACACTGCACGACTGGTACAAGCATCATCAGGGCAAGGGCGAGAGCCTCGCCCTGCCCGCCAGCCCGTTCAGTCCCTTCGATGTCAGCGCCATCCCCTTTGCCAGCCACTACGGCCGACAGGAGGAGCGGATGCATTTCAGCTCCCCCATGCAGCTCAGGTTGGCCGACGGAGAGAAGCTGCTCGCCAAGAGCTCGGATATCTCGCTCGGCGGGATCCGGGTCTCGGTGCCTTATCTGCCCAGCTACCAGACCGGCGAACAGATCGAGGTCCTCTTCACCGGCCTGGAGCGCGAGCATGCCAACCCCATGCTGCGCCAGCCGATCAGCTACCAGATCCTGGGGGAGGAGCGCAAGGAGGGCAAGTTCTGGCTGCGACTGGTGAAGAGCGGCGAGCACCCCGCCTTTGACCGCTTCCTCGGCGAGTTCATCGAGCATAACCGCAGCCGTTACCGGGTCAGCGTCGACTACCTGCTGTCGGCTGCCGTCATCAAGGGGTATGAGCAGTTCTACCTGCCACGCATGACCGGCATGCCGCTCTTCTTCGGCACGGGACAGAGCCCCTCCCTGGAGATAGCCCTGCGCACCGAGAACAACCAGCACGTGCTCGAGTACTGGCGGGATGCCAAGAACCGCGACATGCTCGCCAGCCTGTTCGGCGCGACCCGCATGCAGGCGCTGTTGCCGGCCAAAGGGGGACTGCGCGAGACCCTGATCTACAGCTTCACCCATTCGGTCCGCAGCCACCTCTACTTCTTCTCGGCCACCCGGGAGGAGCTGCAGCAAAGCGGCCTGACCACCCTGTTCTTCCAGGTCGGGGCACGTCGCCCGAGCTGGCGCGTCTACAAGTTCAGCCTGGAGGCGTGCGCCCTGCACGAGGCCGACCTCGACAACCAGCAGGCCGGGGAGCCGCATCAGTTGCAAGATCTGCTGCTGCGCGAGCGGCTCCAGCAAATCGGCCATGTTGGCCTGCTGCAGGAGATCGGCCTCGACCAGCAGCGCGAAGAGTTTCGCTACGACGCCAGCCAATCCCACAACGCCAACGATCTGCAGCGCTTCGGTCACGACGTCAGCGCCGCCCCCTTCGAGATAGAGACGCTGCACTACGTACAGCTGCGCAAGGAGGCACGCTACGTCCACAAGACGGCGATCGTGATCCGCCACCAGGAGCGTGCCTGGATTGGCTGGACCCGCGACATCTCGGCCCATGGCATGCAAGTCGAGCTGGAGGCGCCCTTCGTCGGGGAGAAGGGGGATATCATCCAGGTCGCCCTGCCGCGGCTGCAGGATCTGGCCAAGAGCATGGATCTGCAGCGCCTCCCCTACCGGCTGGTCAGCCTCAATTTGAGCCGCACCGTGCTGCACCTGTGCATCGAGGGGGAGCCGGCGCGCCACATTGGCCATCACTTCTTCAGCCTGCTTATCGAGAGCAACCAGAACAAGCTCAAGGCCACCAGGGAGCACAGGCGCTACCGCGGCATGGCGCGGTCGCTGCGCAATATCTTCACCCACCACATCTTCGACACGCCGGTCTATATCAATAAGCTCAAGGGCACGCCCAGGCCGGCGGCGGTGGGCCTGGCGCCCCGGCCACGCAGCCTGTCCAGGCTGTTGCACGCCTGCGCCGAGCAAGACGAGCAGGCCAACCTCTATCCCCTGTTTCAGGGGGGGCTGCTCAAGACCCTGCTGCTCGAGCCGTTGCGCGCCATCGAGCGGGAAGACAAGCCAAAGGAGGCGGAAGTCTACATCGCCTGCCTGCGTTCACAGGGGGGGGCCCCCCTGTTCCGTAGCCGGCTGGCCAGCAGCTTCCCGTCGGTGGAGGAGAAGCGCCGCTTCGTCGAGTTGGCGCTGCAGCAGGGAGAGTTCTATTCGGTGCTGGTCGGCATCTCCCGCACCGGCCGCCCGGACACCAGCTTCATCGCCAACGAACTGGACTACATCGCCAAGTTCGCCATTCACAAGGCCAAGAAGCTGGAAGAGGAGTTGTGGAGCGTGATGGGGGTGGGCGAGCTGACCGATACCAGTCAGGCCACCCTGTTCCGGCTTGGCATCACGCCGCCGGTGGGATGAGAAAAGGGCGGCCCCAGAGGGCCGCCCTTTTTGTTCCTGTCCCGTCTCAGGCCGCCTGCGGGTTGCTCAGCCAGGCGAGGATCTGCGGGAAGTGATCCTCCTGTGCCTGGGGGGCCGTCAGCATGTTGATGTGGTCATAATCGAGCCGGTTGCCATTGTCCAGGCCGAGGCGGGTGTGGCGGGTGAGGGAGCCCATCTCGGTGCTGAAACGGCGCACATCTATCGGGTGACCCAGCACCTTGTCGGCCCGGGCCGAGATCATCCAGAGCGGCGGCCACTGCACCCGGCTCGCCGCCTCGTCATAGGCGAAGCCATCGTGGGGATCCTGCCAGGGCCCGCACTTCACCCAGGGAATGGTCTCCTGCAGGTAGCGCAGGGGCTCGTCATCCGCCCCCATCTTCAGCTTGCGCGCCGCCAGGAAGCCGGTGTTACGCGCCAGCCAGGGAGCCAGCCTGTTCCAGATCAGATCCACCTTCAGCCAGCGCTCCGGATTTTGCACCGACACGCCCCGCTTGGTGCCAAAGAACACCAGGCTGGCGATCTGATCGGCCAGCGCCGGGAAGCGCGCCAGGGTCGAGGCCATGAGGACCCCGCCCCAGGAGTGCGCCATCCAGTGCACCCTGGCACCGGCATGACGGGCCGCCACCCAGTGCTGCAGCGCGGGCAGATCCTCGGTGATCAATTCATGCTGGCCGTGCCCTGCCTGCTCGGCGATGGCCGGGGTACTCAGGCCCCGGCCGCGCAGATCGGCCACATAGACCTGATAGCCGTGCCTGGCCAGGAAACAGGCCAGCCCCTTGCCAGATTCGGTGTAGAAGATGCGGCCGTTCTCGATGGCACCGTGCACCATCAGGATGGGCTCGGCATGCACCGCCACGCCCGGCTGGATGTGGCGCACATGCAGCCGATGCTCGCCGCAGGGGATAAACAGGGATTGTTGTAACAGTTCCATCTTGTTGTCAGGCCCTCCTTGACCCTGGTTCAATTCCAGCGGCGCTCGCGACAGGCGATGGCCCCGAGCAGGCAGAGCACCCCTTCCAGATCATGATGATTGAGGGTGGCGGCCGCCTGGGCCCGCACCAGCGGTTTGGCGTGGATGGCGATGCCGAGTCCGGCGACGGCCATCATCTTGAGATCGTTGGCCCCGTCGCCGACGGCCACCGTCTGGGCCGGCTGGATGCCATATTCTGTCGTCAGCCGTTGCAACACCTCGGCCTTGACGGCGGCATCCACGATGCGACCACTCACTCGCCCGGTCAGACGATCGTCCTCGGTGGCCAGCTCGTTGGCGAAGATGGCATCCAGTCCCAGCGCCTGCTGCAATTCGCCGGCGAAGCGGGTGAAACCACCGGAGGCGATCGCCACCTTCCAGCCCGCCTGCTTGAGGGTATCGACCATCAGCTGCAGGCCCGGCATCCAGGGCATAGCCGCGGCCACCTCATCGAGAATGGCGACCGGGGCGCCCTCCAGCAGGGCGACCCGGCTGCGCAGGCTGTCGGCAAACTCCAGCTTGCCCTGCATAGCCGCCGCGGTCACGGCGGAGACCTGCTCTCCCACCCCGGCCAGGCGGGCGATCTCGTCGATGCACTCGATCCGGATGGCGGTGGAGTCCATGTCCATCACCAGCAGACCCGGCTCGCTCAGGGTGGGCAACGCGGGCAGATGGCAGAGATCGATGTCCCACTCCTGCGCCTTGAGGGCCTGCACCAGCTCGGGGGAGAAACGATCCGTACCGAGTAGCAGCAAGGGGATGCCGGCCTGTTCACCGGCGGGGTAGAGGCTAGTCTCGATCCCCTTGTTCGCCAGCAAGGTCGCCAGGCGACTCAGATGGCGGGGCCCGAGATCCTGGCCAAACAGGACTATCCAGGCGCCATCATGGGACCGGGTCGCGGGCAGCAGGGCTTCGGCGGTCAGCTGCCAGCATGGGGCGCCACACAGGGCGGCGGGCCAATCGGACAGGGCGGGGGGAAGCTGGGACAACAACATAGGGGTGACGCCTTCCTTGGAGAGCAGAGGGTTTAGGGTGCTGGCCCAGAGTAGCGTATTGCTTTTTGTACAGGCAAGCGCCAAGATCCGGCCACTGCTCATCACCACGAGGCTCAGCGCTTTGCGTCATCTCCCCATCAAACGTGTTATCAGCCTGGCGGCCGGGAGCCTGCTCGGCCTCTGGGTGCTGGGCCTGCTTATTCACATGCAGGGGGAGAGCCAGGCTGCGCTGCACAGCGAGGCCCGTGATCGGGCCCAGGCCCTGGTGGCCTACGCCGCCCGCGACATGAGACGCTGGATCAAGGAGGACAAGGAGAGCGAGCTGGAGCGACTGGCTCAGGATCTGGCCGCCGAGCCCGAGATCCTCGATGTCACCCTCTATGATGCCCGCGGCATTCCCCTCGCCCAGTCGGATCAGGCCGTGCCACTGGAGAGCCTGTTGCCCATCGGGGCCGACAACAAGTCACTGCCGGAGCAGGGCAAGGGCCGCATCCAGTTCGTGCAGGAGATCCAGGATGACAACCTGACCCTCGGCTACCTGCGCATCACGCTGGAGGAGCAGAAACTCCTGGCCCAGCAGGATATCCGCCTCAAGGTGAGCCAGGAGAAACAGCGCCTGATGCTGCTGGTGATGCTGCTGGCGGGTCTGCTCATCTCTTATGGGGTGCGCCGCAACTACATGCGGGTGCGCAAGCACAAGAAGAAGAGCGCCCAGACGGCGGCGCCCAACGAGCACGCCCCGCCGCCCGGGATCGAATAGCGTCAGTCCGAGACGACTTCACAGGATCCATCCCAGCCTCGACACGCAGCACCGTACGCATCCCCTTTCTTGCCGTTCACCGTGACGGTCTGCTGGAACTCACGGCAGTAACGGCCATTGTTGCTTGACCACTACACTTTTCTGTTGGCCGACGACGGGACCGGCTGGCCTAAACGCCAGAGCGCAACGCGGGGCCGACTGGCCCCGCATCACCTCATGTGATCTCAATAACGCCGCTCTCGGCCCATGCTATTTGCCAAGATTCTATGGTAGGTAAAGAGCCCTAATCACCCTCTTTGCTAACCACCAGCGACCAGCTCTTATCGGGATCGAACAGCTGGATCGCCTCAACGACAGTTGCCGTGTCGGCCCCTAGATCCTTTTGATAAACCCGCCCCTCGTGATTCACCATGAAGGTCATCACCCCACTGTTGGCATAATCGGCTGGCCAAGCGATCAGGGCGACACCGTCTCTTAATTCCCCTTCGACAAAGTACTCTTTCCTCCCCCCATTGGCAGCGGCTCCTTGGGCATACAAGATACGGTAGTAGTAGCCATGATAGGGTGTGCGTTGATCGACCACGGCCTTGTAGCCCTCTGCCGCGGCACTGACGACCTCCTCTCCGGCCGGGCTTGCTGGTTCACCCTTGCCCACAGGCCAATAGAGTCCATTTTGTTGTCCTGCATCACTACGCAGTTTTGCCGCAAAGAGTCCCGCTGTTTGGCCATCATGCCCCACGGCGGCGTACTCTATCTGCGCGTCGATAAAGCCACGGCACACCGCAATCGCCCCCAACTCATTCCGACCGATGCGGCGATAGACGATCTCTTTGGCACCTGTGGCGCCATCGAGATACCACTTGCCATTTGCGGCCACGAGGGGGATTGGCAGTGGCCAATCCCCCTCCCCCACGACCAGTATCATTTTATCCTTACCTTCGGCCACCAGCTGGTGCTTGCTCTTGAAACTCGCGACGAAGGCGGCGCGATCATTGGCATCGGCCACCTCATCCCCCGAGGTGATGGCCTCCTCACTATTTTCGCCGAGTAACAGCGTCAATGCGGTGACATCGTTCCGCTCCAAGACCGTGATCAGGGCCTGCACCGCCTCATCCGGGGTGGCGAAGGTGCGCTGTGCTATGGCGCTTGCGTCGCTGGCGCAGGTCAGGGCTAGCAGGGCCAAACCCCATGAGGGGGCCCAACTCCATTTCAACAAACGCTTCATTATCGCGTACTCCGTCTGGGTTGAGTGGTGCGCCCGGTACGCGCGCTACTAGCCACACTTTCGCGCCCACGTTGGCTGGCGGCGCGCTCGGTTCTGCCCGTATTCTGTACCCCTTGGAAGGCACTCTTTGAGGCAGCAGGTGCTCTGCGTGTTGCAGTCTGTACTGCGCTCTTGCTGTGAGTGGCGCGTGGTTGGACATAGCCGCGATCACGCGTTCCAGCGGTCTGTGGCGTGATTTGCTGCCGCTTGACCTTGTCTCCTGCGTAGTTGCCCTGGCGCGGCGTGCGTTGGGCCACATTCGCCTCCCTACTCACCTGTCTAGCGTCGCGTGTCGCGTTGGCGTTTCCGCTTTTGGGTTGGCGGTTGGCGCCCGCATAGCTCCCCTTCGGCGTGGTTGCGCGAGCCTCCCTGTTCACCTCATTGACAGTGCGTGGTGCGCCGGCGTATTCGCTGTTAGGTTGGCGATTGGCCCCCGCATAACTCCCTTTCGGTGTGGCATCTCGTCGGCCCCCCCCTGCCTCGTTATTCAGCGAGCGTTGTTCCAAGTTAGCCAGCTCAGCACGCTGGGGGCGCGCCGCCGTGATGGGGCTGTCGGCTTGGCGCATGTAGTTATTGGGGCCGCGCTCAAACTTATTGAAGTAATCGTCCCCCTTGGCGTTGATATAGATATTGTTGTTAGAGCCCCGCTGATAGTTGGCCGGACGGTTGTACCCATTGGTGGGACGAAAACCATTGCCATAGTTGGGGTTATAACGATAGGGAGCGTAACCGCCGGGATAATCAGATCCCCACCGCGGGTAATAATAATCGCCCTCATCATCATCGTCGTTGAAGACCTCGTTGACCAACATGCCCGCACCAAAGGCGAGCAAGCCCGTCAAGACCATATCATCGCGGTCGTATTCATCCTCGTTATCGTTGTCGTTATCATCATTTTCTACCACTGTCGTTGTCGCAGGCGCGGTCGTTGTCGTGGTTCCTGTGGTCACCGCTGCTGGGGCTGGCCCGGCAGCTGGCGCGCTATAGACGGCGGTTGGGTCGTATTGCGGGACGTAAACGACGTCAGGGTTGGCCGGTGCAATGGTGACGATCTGCTGATTGTTCTGTTCATCCTTGGCCACTTTCATCTGCTCTGAGTCTTTCAGGTTGCCCACCTCCATCGCCTGTTGGCGCAGGCGCTGAACGGCTGCCAGTACGCCCGGTTCATCGGCCAGGAAGGCACTGCCCAGCTCGGTCGTCCACTCCATCTTCAAGCACATCATGTCCATGACGGTTGGGAAGTGCATCAGCGACATGGTTGGCGGCGTAAAGCCCAGCGGCGCAATGGCGGCGGTCAGCTCTTTCCCTTTGAGATTGGGGTGGGCGACTAGCCAGTTGCCGGCATCGAGCACCTCTTGCGGATTGGTGGCGCTGGCCAACACCTGAGCCAATACCGCATCAGGGTAAAGCGCTACGGGTGCAAGCAGGGTCTCGAGAGCCTCCGGGGTATATTTCGAGGCTGGTGCGTTAACGGGCTGCGCTTGCGGTGCGACCGCAGGGCTGGCAGCGCTGGTTGTGCTGGCAGCAGAGGCTACGCTGGGCTGAACATTTTGCGTGACGGCAGGCGGCTCCTCTTTGCAGGCAGCCAATACCGTGCTGAGGGCGAGCACGGCCGCCAACGCGCTACGGCGAAATAGGGGTTGCTTCATGATCTTGCTTCCTTTTGCTGGAGTGGCTGATGCACCTCTTGCCTGATGATTTCCACAAATGTTGTATCTCATTGCATTCAATGCGGGCGTCTCATACCGAAAACATAAACCACTAATCGAGATCACACCCAAAACCGGCTGAAAAGGCGTGAAAAATTCATTTGCTTCTGTCTCAAGCTACGCCTGAACACCTTAGGGGCTGTCGTCATTAGCTGGTTGAATTGCGTACAACCCCACCCTCTTAGCAGCTGCATCCAACTATCAGATGACTATTCCTGCTCATCGCCGCCACGATATCTCCGACCATGCATGGACTCTGCTTGGCTGGGCAAAAAGGGGGCTGAACAGCAAGATCCATTTGGCAGCGGATGCGCATGGAATGCCAAGATGCATCGTCACCTCTGGAACGACAGCAGATTGTACCCAGGCGTCGGCCTTGATTGAGGGTCTGAAAGCCGCGTATTTACTGGCTGACCGGGGTGATGACACCAATGCCCTGATAGCGCAGGCAGCGTCTCGGAGAATGATGGTGGTGATCCCGTCCAAGCGTAATCGTAAGGAACAGCGGGAGCACGACAGGGAGGTTTATAAGGCAAGGCATAGTGTGGAAAATGTCTTTCTGCACCTGAAGCAATGGCGAGGCATTGCCACGAGGTATGCGAAGAACGCGGCCTCATTTGTGGCAATTGTGCAGCTTAGTTGCGCACCGTTATGGGCTGTCATCTTATGACGACAGCCCCCAGGTTGTGATGCTGTTTGTTGCGGCGCCCTCCTGCCATCCGCCGCCAACAGCTCCTGCCAGGCCATCAGCACGGCCAGCACGAGGGAAAGTATTGCCTTAATGAGGAGATTCACTCTTTTCATAACCTGAACCTCTATATGGGGTTAGGTGAGAGCATAGGTGGCGATCTGGCGCTCCTCTTCCCATCGTCGTTCGACATGATCATCGCCTCGCCAACGCCCCCGCCGTGGACAAAAACCGGGGAAACGGCCGACCGTCGGCCATAAAAAAACGGCGACCCGAGGTCGCCGTTTTGTCTGGAGCCGAAGCGTGGGATCAGTCACCCAGCAGCACGGAGTCCAGTGCGATTTCGATCATGTCGTTGAAGGTCAGCTGACGCTCTTCGGAGGTAGTCTGCTCGCCGGTACGGATATGGTCGGAAACGGTGCAGATGGTCAGCGCCTTGGCACCGTACTCTGCGGCCACGCCGTAGATACCGGCGGCTTCCATCTCGACACCCAGGATGCCGTATTTTTCCATGACGTCGAACATGGAGGGATCCGGGGTGTAGAACAGGTCCGCGGAGAAGATGTTGCCCACGCGCACGGCGACGCCCTTGTTCTTGGCGGCTTGCACGGCATTGGCAACCAGGTCGAAGTCGGCGATGGCGGCGAAGTCGTGATCCTTGAAGCGCAGACGGTTGACCTTGGAATCGGTGCAGGCACCCATGCCGATCACCACGTCACGCAGTTTCACGTCTTCACGCACGGCACCGCAGGAGCCCACGCGGATCAGGGTCTTCACACCGTAGTCGGTGATCAGCTCTTTGGCGTAGATGGAGCAGGACGGGATGCCCATGCCGTGGCCCATGACGGAGATGCGACGACCCTTGTAGGTGCCGGTGAAGCCGAGCATGCTGCGCACGTCACACACCTGCTCGACGTTCTCCAGGAAGGTTTCGGCGATGTACTTGGCACGCAGGGGGTCGCCCGGCATCAGCACTGTGTCAGCAAAGGCGCCATCTTTTGCATTGATATGAGGAGTTGCCATTCTCTTAATTCCTTCACACTAGGTTGAGTTTTATTGTCTTTATTGGGTTGCCCGTCGCCTTGGCGACGGGCGGGTAAATTACAAGAAGCGAGTACCGCTGTGCAACCTGGGCAGGCCCTGCATCCACAACGCGCCACCCAGGGTCGGCATCACAGGAAGCTAGTGCCGTACTGCAACTTGGGCAGACCGTGGTAGGCCGCGATGCTCTGACCGATGTCGGCAAAGGTCTCGCGACGACCGACACTGCCCGCCTTGACCGGCTTGCCGTAGAACAGCACCGGAATGTACTCACGGGTGTGATCGGTACCGTTCCAGGTCGGGTCACAGCCGTGGTCGGCGGTCAGCACCACAACGTCGCCATCCTGCAGTATCTCGAACAGCTCCGGCAGACGGGAGTCGAAATACTCCAGCGCATCGGCGTAGCCCTTGACGTCACGACGGTGGCCGTAGGAGGAGTCGAAGTCGACGAAGTTGGTGAAGACGATGGTGTTGTCACCGGCGGCCTTCACCTCTTCCAAGGTTCTGTCCCACAGCTCGGTCAGGCCGGTACCTTTCACCTGCTTGGTGATGCCCTGGTTGGCATAGATGTCGGCGATCTTGCCGATGGAGACCACCTGGCCACCCGCCTCTTTCATGTAGTCCAGCACGGTCGGCGCCGGCGGCAGTACCGAGTAGTCGTGACGGTTACCGGTGCGCTTGAAGTTGCCCTTGCCGCTGCCCACGAACGGACGGGCGATGACGCGGCCTATGTTGTAGGGCTCCAGCAGCTCACGCACTATGTGGCACAGCTCGTACAGCTTCTCGAGGCCATAGGTCTCTTCGTGGCAGGCGATCTGGAACACGGAGTCGGCAGAGGTGTAGAGGATCGGCTTGCCGGTACGCATGTGCTCCTCGCCCAGATCGTCCAGCACCTGGGTACCGGAGGCGTGGCAGTTGCCCAGGTAGCCCGGCAGACCCGCCTTCTCGACGATGGCGTCCAACAGCGCCTGCGGGAAGCTGTTTTGGTGATCGTGGAAGTAACCCCACTCGAACAGCACGGGCACGCCGGCAATCTCCCAGTGGCCGGACGGAGTGTCCTTGCCGGAGGAGAGCTCCTGGGCGAAGCCATAGGCACCGACCACCTCGATATCTTTCTTCAAGCCGGCCGGGAAGTAGCCGGAAGCCTGCTCCCCTGCGTGGCCCAGACCCAGCTTGTTCAGGTTCGGCAGATGGAGGGCGCCACGGCCTTCGATCTCACCGGCGGCGCAGGCCTTGGCGATATGGCCAAGGGTGTTGGCGCCCACATCTCCGAACTTCTCGGCATCGGCGGCGGCGCCAATACCGAAGGAGTCCATCATCAGAATAAAGGTACGTTTCATGGGTCTTCCCCTTGTTACAAATCGGCCAGACCGATGCGACGGTAAACCTCGGGCAGTGCCTCTGGTCGGGTGTCACCGATCTTGACGGCTGCCTGCACCATGCGGGCGGCCTCGGCAAATTGAGCTTCTGTCTGAGCGTGGATCAGCGCGAGCGGCTTGTCAGCCTCGACGCTCTGCCCCAGGCGGATAAAGTCGGTCAGACCGACCGCATAATCGAGCTTGTCCCCGGCGGCGCGGCGACCACCACCCATGGCGACCACGGCCAGGCCCAGTTCGCGGGTATCCATGGCGGTCACGAAACCGGTCTGCGCCGCATACACGGGGCGCACTATGCCGGCCTTGGGCAGGTAGCTGTCGTAACGCTCCATGAAGTCCGCAGGGCCACCGAGGCCGGTGACCATGCGACCGAAGATCTCGGCGGCCTTGCCGTTGTCCAGCACCGCCTGCAGCTTGGCACGGGCGTCCTGTTCATCGCTCGCCAGGTTGGCGGAGATCAGCATCTCGGCACAGAGCGCCATGGTCACTTCGTGGATGCGCGGGTTGCGATACTCACCGGTCAGGTAGCGCACCGCTTCACGTACTTCCACCCCATTGCCGGCGCTGGAGGCCAGAACCTGGTTCATGTCGGTCAGGAGCGCCGAGGTGCGGCAACCGGCACCGTTGGCCACCGCCACTATGCTTTTTGCCAGCTCCTCAGATGCCTCAAACGTCGGCATGAAGGCGCCTGAACCCACCTTGACGTCCATCACCAAGGCTTCCAGCCCGGAGGCGAGCTTCTTGGAGAGGATGGAGCCGGTGATCATGGCGATGGATTCGACGGTGGCGGTGATGTCACGCACCGCATAGATGCGCTTGTCGGCCGGGGCCAGATCGCCGGTCTGACCGATGATGGCCACGCCGGCTTCTTTCACCACTTTCAGGAAGCGATCGTTGTCGACCGAGGTCTGGTAGCCGGGGATGGCGTCCAGCTTGTCCAGGGTGCCGCCGGTGTGACCCAGGCCACGACCGGAGATCATCGGCACGAAGCCACCGCAGGCGGCGACCATGGGGCCGAGCATCAGGGAAACGACATCACCCACCCCACCGGTGGAGTGCTTGTCGACGATGGGGCCGCCCAGATTGAGGTGGTCCCAGTTCAGCACCATGCCGGAGTCGCGCATGGCACAGGTCAGTGCCACCCGCTCATCCATGGTCATGTCTTTGAAGTAGACCGCCATGGCGAGTGCCGCGATCTGGCCTTCACCGATGCTGTTGTTGGTAATGCCCTGGACGAAGAATTGAATCTCTTGGGTACTGAGCGCTTCACCGTTGCGCTTCTTGCGAATAATTTCTTGAGGCAAAAACATCTTTCATTCCCTCCGCGCGTCATGCACGCATACAGGCCGAACAGGATTCCTTGAAAGGGGACGGCTCGCCGCCCCCTGACACCGCTTAGTAACCGTTGGTATTGGCCGGCTTGTCGCCGTGGCCCAGGGTCGCCAGCAGGCTGGCCAGCAGGCTGGAGGCGCCGAAGCGGAAGGTGCGCGGGGAAACCCAGTCTTTGCCCAGGATCTCTTCGGCCATGGCGAGGTACTGACCGGCCACGGCCGCGTCCTTCACGCCACCCGCCGGCTTGAAGCCGACTTTCGGGTTCTTGGCCTTGATCACTTCCATCATGATGCGCGCAGCTTCCGGAGTCGCATTGACCGGCACCTTGCCGGTGGAGGTCTTGATGAAGTCGGCACCGGCATCGATGCAGATCTCGGAGGCGCGACGGATCAGCGCGGCATCCTTCAGCTCGCCGGTCTCGATGATCACCTTCAGCAGTACGTCAGCGCCGCAGGCTTCCTTACAAGCTTTGACCAGATCGAAGCCGACCTGTTCATTGCCCGCCATGAAGGCACGGTAGGGGAACACCACATCCACCTCGTCGGCACCATAGGCGACGGCAGCACGGGTCTCGGCCAGGGCGATCTCGATGTCGTCGTTGCCATGGGGGAAGTTGGTCACGGTCGCGATGCGCACATCGGCGGCGCCGATCTCACGCAGGGTCTTGCGCGCGATGGGGATGAAGCGGGGGTAGATGCAGACGGCGGCGGTCAGGCCGGCCGGGGACTTGGCCTTGCGGCACAGATCGATCACCTTCTGATCGGTGTCGTCATCGTTCAGGGTGGTCAGGTCCATCAGGTTCAGGGCGCGTTGGGCGGCCAGTTTCAGATCAGTCATGCTATGTCTCCAAAGTCTCGATAAGTCCTGAATACCCGAGTCTGGCGCTCGCCGTTCGAGATGAGATCGGCAAGAGAGCCCGGGTAAACGGGAGATGGAATTACAGCGCAAATGCACAGGCAATACGGCTGCAAATAAGGCAAGAGCCCTGTCACTTTCTTACAAAAGTGCGGACTTGGTTCCATGAAGACTTGAGAAAGGCCGACAACTGCTGACCCGACTTCCCAATCAATTCCATTTGACCGCCAACACCCGGCTTGTCCGGGTATTAGTCAATGCCAGCACCCTGCTGGCATCGCCTATTTCAGCCGAGATACCCCGTGTTTGCAAGCCGGATTTGCCAATTTCAGAGGTACCTCACATCTGACAAATCCGGTACTGGAAAGCGCTTAAGAGAAGAAGCGGGTCAGGATCCAGGAGTAGGCAATCCCCCCCAGATAGACCCCGACGATCCCCATCACCCCGGACAAGACGGGAGGTGCCGGGATCGGCAATTTGAGGAAAGAAAACAACACGCCAACGATAAAGCCGGCTGCAATCGCCAGTAGCACTTCATTCATATAACCTCCGATTCGACTCAATTTTATTATTAGTTTAGAAAGGAAAACGGTTGTCACCGCTCCAAACGCGAACGCCACAGCTTTTCGCTGTGGCGTTCGTCTTTACCTGAGTGTCAGGCAAATATTACATGGCTGTCAGTGCCAGGAAGAAGCCTGCGATGGTGGCAGACATCAGGTTGGACAGAGAGCCGGCCAGTACGGCCTTCAGACCGAAGCGCGCGATAGTTCCGCGACGGTTCGGTGCCATGGAGCCCAGACCACCCAGCAGGATGGCAACGGAGGACAGGTTGGCGAAGCCGCACAGGGCGAAGGAGATGATGGCCTTGGTGTGAGCGGACATGGCCACGCCGTTGATCAGCACTTCATCTTTCAGGTAGGGGGCGAAGTTCAGGTAAGCCACGAACTCGTTCACCACCAGCTTCTGACCGATGAAGGAACCGGCCACCACGGCTTCGCTCCAAGGCACACCGATGAGGAAGGCCAGCGGGGAGAACAACCAGCCCAGCAGCAGTTCCAGAGACAGTTGCGGGTAACCGAACCAGCCACCCACACCGGCGAAGATGCCGTTGATCATGGCGATGAGGCCGATGAACGCCAGCAGCATGGCACCCACGTTCAGGGCCAGTTGCAGACCGGCGGAGGCACCGGCGGCGGCGGCGTCGATCACGTTGGCAGGCTTGTCGTCCAGATCGCCGTCGGCGGAGTTCTCGTCATAGCTGGGGGTCTCGGTTTCCGGAACCAGCAGCTTGGCGAACAGCAGACCACCCGGGGCAGCCATGAAGGAGGCGGCGATCAGGTATTCCATCTTGACGCCCATGGAGGCATAACCGGCCAGCACGGAGCCGGCAACGGAGGCCAGACCACCACACATGACGGCGAACAGCTCGGAATCTGTCATCTTGGAGATGAAGGGACGCACCACCAGCGGGGCTTCAGTCTGACCGACGAAGATGTTGGCGGTCGCAGACAGGGATTCGGTACGGGAAGTGCCCAGTACTTTTTGCAGGCCACCACCCAGCAGCTTGATCACCCACTGCATGATGCCGAGGTAATAAAGAACCGCGATCAGGGAAGAGAAGAAGATGATGACGGGCAGGACGCGGAAGGCAAAGATAAAGCCGCCGCCGCCGAACACTTCAAACATCTTGTTGCTGACCAGACCACCGAACAGGAATTCGATACCGTTTTGGCCATAGCCGATGACGCTGGAAACGGCATCGGATACACCTACCAGAATGTCCCGGCCCACTGGGACGTACAGCACGAATGCACCCAGACCGGCTTGAATTGCAAAGGCACCACCCACGGTGCGGATTTTGATTGCCTTGCGATTGCTGGAAAACAGCACCGCGATAAGGATGAGCGTCGCCATCCCTACCAGACCCATTATTAGATTCATTATTAACACTTCCTCTTTAGTAGCACCTTCCAGCTTGTTAACGTTTTGTATCTTAAAGCCGTTAATCAAGGGTGCGCATTATACTAATTACGGTGCGACAAAGTAGAATGCTGGTCACATTTTATAAGTGTGAAACGCGTTAGACGTCGTTTAATTAGACCGCAAACGATTTTTATGCGCCCTATTTTTTATCACAGCGATATCAATAGTTAACTAAGCGTTAAATTCGTTCGGGGTGAATGGGAATGTCTGCAAAGCGGATTCATGTAACACCGAAATAACATCCTCTAACGACTCTCCTCGCAGCTCGGCCAGGAGTTGCGCAATCAGCGGCAGGCTGGCGGGGGTATTGGGCCCCTCCTGTCCCTGCAGTGGCATGTCGGGGGAGTCCGTCTCCAGCAGCAACGCCTCCAGCGGCATATCGCGGATCGCTTCCCGGGTCTTGTTGGCTCGCTCATAGCTGATGACGCCCCCGATCCCCAGCCTGAAACCCAGCTGCCAGAAGGCGTTGGCCTGCTGCAGCGAGCCACCGAAGGCGTGGATCACCCCGCCCCTTGCGGGCTTGAGCCGCCGCAACGTCTTGGCAACGGTGTCGTTGGCCCGCACCGAGTGGACGATGAGCGGCAACTCATGGCTCATGGCCAGCCTGATCTGCGCCTCGAAAAGCTCGAGCTGCCCCTCCTGCGGCACATGGCTGCGCAAGTCCAGCCCGCACTCACCGATGGCCACCAGCCCCTTGGGCCGGCTCGCCAGCAGACGCTCCAGCCGTGCCAGCACGCCCTCGGTCTGGGCCCCCATATACCAGGGATGGATGCCAAGACCATAGCGGATGCCTGGGTGGCGGTCGGCCAGCGCCATCACCCGAGTCCAGTTTTCTTCTCCCACGGCGGGGATGATATACTCCCCCACCCCCAGCTGACGCCACTGGGCCAGCAACACCTCCCGATCGGGCTCGAAGATCGGAAAGTCGAGATGGCAGTGGGTGTCGATCAGTTGCATATCACTCTTACCTGCTTGTCGTATCTGATGGGTCTATTCAATGCTAAAACGCGCTTCCCACGGCTTTACCCTGATAGAACTGGTGCTGGTCATCATAGTGCTGGCCGTCCTGGCGGTGACCGCCATGCCCCGCTTCATCAATATCCAGGACGATGCGCTCAAGAGCAGCGTCTCCGCGACCGCCGGTGGCTTTGCCAGCGCCGTCCAGCTGGCCCATGCAGGCTGGGCCGTCAAGGTGAAGGGAGAGCCGCTGGCACTCTATAACTTTAGCGGCATGGGGCAGCAGGATCTCGACATCAACTCCCATGGCTGGCCGGTTGGCACCAAGGAGGATCAGGGCGGCCAGGGTCCCGACACCATCTTCCCTGGCGGTGACAGCGATCAGATCTCCGTCAGCAGCCGGGACGATTGCGAGAGCCTGTTCGGCGGCCTGCTCGATACCGACCAGACCGCGGCCGATGAGCTGCATACCGACGCCGACAGCGACTACATCTCGCAGCTCGTCCCGGCCGATGCGCAGACCGACGGGCAACTGCGCCACGACAACTGCCGCTACACCCTGCGCGACTCCATCGGCCGCTTCCCCGCCTATCCGGACGGGTTGGGATTTGAGTACAACAGCGTCAGCGGGGCCGTGGTCCGCAACTTCGATTGAGCGACGAGGGCTCTTCCTCCGATGCCTCGGGTTCCCGCTCATCATGACGCACCGGCGCGCAGCAGCGCCGGTTCTCAGGTACCAGCCCCCACTCCTGACACCAGGCATCGTAGCGAGCCAGCCAACGCAGCAACACACCTTTCATGATCCGCTCCTTGTTCCGATAAGGGCCTTATCATCGCCAGCACCGGTAACACTGGTCACCCGGCATCAGCGGCCCGCCACCTCATGATTTCCCCTGCGGCAACAGCAGGCCCATGCCGATCTCGTCGACATCGCGATCATCCAGTCGATAGGCGTTGCGCCGGATGCCTTCGTCGATAAAGCCGCACTTGCGATAGAGCCCATGAGCCGCCTCGTTATGAGCCATCACTCCCAACTCCAGCCGGCTGATGCCACAACCCGGCGCGGCGGCGATCAGGGTACGTAGCAAACGCTCACCCCAGCCCTGGCCCCGCGCGCCCTGGCGCAGCCCCATCACGATCAGGGCGCAGTGTCGATTGCGCCGCAAGCCACCACCCATCATCAGCGCGAACCCCTGCACCTCGTCGGCCAGGGTCAATAGCCACATGCGCTGATTGGCACTGGCCTGCATGGCGGCCAGACGCTGGCGCTGCCCCTGGATATCGGATGGGCGCTCCCCCGCCTCGAACAGCATGAAACGCGTCTCCCGATCCAGCTGTTGAAAGAAGTGATCCAGCGCCGCGGCGTCCTCCACCCCGGCCAAACGAATGCTCATATCAGGCTCCCTGCCAGTCAGCCACCCCTTGGCGGCCATAAAAAAACGACTCCATTTGGAGTCGTTTTTATCAGAGCCATCTGGCTAATTCCATCTATTCCTGAGGGACATGCCCGGCACGGAGGCGCCCGGCAGGACATCAATCAACCTCTCGCCGATCAACCCTTGGCTGGCAGGCTCAGGTGGGCAACGGCTTCCACGTGCATGGCGCATGGGTGGAACATGTCCACCGATGGACTATCAACCTCTCGCCGATCAGCCCTTGGCTGGCAGGCTCAGACGGGCAACCGCCTCCACGTGCATGGAGTGGGGGAACATGTCCACCGGCTGCACCTCGTCCAGCACGAAGCCCTGCTTGACCAGGTAGGCCAGATCCCGGGCCAGGGTCTGCGGGTTGCAGGAGACATAGACCAGGCGACGGGGGGCCATGGCGACCAGGGTCTGCAGCACCGCCTTGTCACAACCCTTACGGGGGGGATCCATCACCACCACATCGGCGCTCACGCCCTGGGCGTGCAGCTCGGGCATCAACTGCTCGGCCTTGCCCACGTGGAATTCGGTGTGCTCTATGCCATTGAGGGCCGCGTTGCGGCGGGCATCCGAGATCGCGCTCTCCACCGACTCGATGCCAACCACCTTGGCAGCCTTGGCCGCCAGGAACAGGGAGATGGTGCCGATGCCGCAGTAGATGTCGAACACAGTCTCGTTGCCGGTCAGCTCGCTGTATTCGAGCGCCTTGGAGTAGAGCACATCGGTCTGGCTCGGGTTGTTCTGGAAGAAGGAGAGCGGCGAGATCTCGAATTCGAGTTCGTGGATCTTGTCGCGGATGACACCTTCCCCCAGCAGCACCCGGTTGCTCGCGCCCAGGATGCGGTTGGTGCGCTCGTCGTTGACGTTCTGTACCAGGGTGGTGATGGGCAGATCCGCCAGCGCCGCCAGCAACTCGGCTTCGAATGGCAGTGCTTCACCCAGGGTCACCAGCACCACCATCAGCTCACCGCTCTTGAAGCCCTTGCGGGTCATCAGATTACGGACACAACCGCTGTGGTTGACCTCGTCATAGGCCGCGATCTCGTGCGTGCGCATCCAGTTGCGTACCCGGGCATTGAGCTCCACGTGCAGGGAGTCCTGCACCGCGCAGTCGTCGGCGGTGATGAGATCGTGGGAGTGTTTGCGATAGAAACCGATCTCGGCACCGGCCTCGCAGCCACGCACCGCATACTGCGCCTTGTTGCGATAGGCGAAGGGGCTATCCATGCCGAGTATGGGGTTGACCTGGGTAGCCAGCCCGGCCTGATCCAACGCGCTCTGCACCAGCGTCTGCTTCAGCTTGAGCTGGGCCGGATAGGCCAGCGGCCTGACCTGGCAGCCACCGCACTCGGTGTTCGGGCAGAAATCGGCGACCCGATCGGCGGAGGCCTGAGTCAGCTCGACCAGCTTGCCGTGCAGATAGTTCGGTTTGACTTCGGTCAGCTCGACCAGCGCCTGCTCACCGGGCAGCAGACCCTCGACAAACAGAGGGCGATCGAACAGGCGACCCTTGCCGTCCCCTTTGTCGGTCAGTTCCAGAATATCGATCTGATGTTGGTGTCCCACTAACGGCATGAGCGGCTCCGAAGGCATAGATAAAAGGATGGAAGCGGGCTAACCCGGCTACCCCAAATAAAGGGTGGCAGAGTTTAGCGGAGATCCGTCCAAATTGCAGGCATAAATCACCGCCTAAAACAGGCCGGCAGGATTGAATGGCGATCCGGTTGCAGGTTGCAGGCATCAATCTCCGCCTAAAACAGGCCAGCAGGATTGAATGGCGATCCGGTTGCAGGTTGCAGGTTGCAGGCATCAATCGCCGCCTAAAACAGGCCAGCAGGATTGAATGGCGATCCGGTTACAGGTGGCAGGCATAAATCACCGCTTTAACAGGCAGTCTGAAGGCACTGCAAGATCGAAAGGCGATCCTGTTGCATGTGGCAGCCATAAAAAAACCGCCGGACAGGGCCGGCGGCAAGCTTGTTAACGGGAACCCGATGCGGTTACAGGCTGTAGGCCTTCTCACCATGACTGGTGACATCCAGCCCTTCCCGCTCCGCATCTTCCTTCACCCGCAGGCCGATCAGCAGATCCACCGCCTTGTATGCCACGGCGGAGACCAGGGCGGTCCATGCCACCGTCACCAATACGCCGATGATCTGGATCTTCACCTGCGCCAGGATGGAATAGCCCTCGGCGACCTGGTTGGTCACATAATCCCACACCCCGGTACCGCCCAGATCCGGGCTGGCGAAGACCCCGGTCAGGATAGCCCCCAGGATCCCGCACACCCCGTGCAGACCGAATACGTCCAGGCTGTCATCGGCCCTCAGCAGGCGCTTGAGACCATGCACACCCCACAGCCCGGCCACCCCGCTCAGGATCCCGATGATGAGGGCACCACCAACACCGACGAAACCGGCGGCAGGGGTGATGGCAACCAGGCCGGCAACCGCCCCCGAGACCGCCCCCAGCAGGGAGGGACGCCCCTTCATCAGCCATTCGGCAAAGGTCCAGGAGAGGGCGGCCGCGGCCGGAGCCAGCCAGGTGTTGATCAGTGCCAGTGCGGCTGTGCCGTTCGCTTCCAGCGCGGAACCGGCGTTGAAGCCGAACCAGCCGAACCAGAGCAGGGCGGCCCCTATCATGGTCATGGTCAGGCTGTGCGGTGCCATGGGGTCACGACCGTAACCCACTCGCTTGCCGGTCATGTAGGCGCCGACCAGACCGGCAACCGCCGCGTTGATGTGCACCACTGTGCCACCGGCGAAATCGAGCGCGCCATGCTGGAACAGGTAACCGGCGGTGGCCGTCGCCGCGGCCGCCGTGTCGGCCGAGGTGTAGGCATCAGGACCGGCCCAGTACCACACCATGTGCGCCATCGGAATGTAGGCGAAGGTGAACCAGATCACGGCGAACAGCAGCACCGCCGAGAACTTCATCCGCTCGGCAAAGCCACCGACGATGAGCCCGCAGGTGATGGCCGCGAAGGCGCCCTGGAACACCACATAGATGAGCTCGCTGATCCCCACCCCTTTGCTGAAGGTGGCGGCGATCGACTCGGGGGTGACCCCGACCAGCAGCACCTTGTCGAATGAGCCGTAGAAGGCGCCCCCTTCGGTGAAGGCCAGCGAATAGCCGTAGACCACCCAGAGCACGGTGATGAGGCAGAACAGGGTGAACACCTGCATCAGCACGCTCAGCATATTCTTGGCACGCACCAGGCCACCGTAGAACAGGGCCAGGCCCGGGACGGACATCAGGATCACCAGGATGGCCGCCAGCATCAGCCAGGTATTGTCTCCCTTGTTGATGGTCACGGTCGCCGCTGTCTGCACCACATCAGCCTGTGCAGCCACCTCTTCGGCCCAACCCGGGGCGGCCATGGTGGCGGTCAGCACCAGCAGGCCAGTCATTACGAGTCTCTTGAACATACAGCCCTCTCCTTCCCTGTCATCCCGGCACCTGGCCGGGTCCATTTCCTGATATGAATGTCTAACTTGGCTATTCACTCAAACCCACATCGGTAAATCGGTATTGCCCTGTCACAACCCTAGGCATGACCCCGCAGGGATCATCATGGCGACATGATTGTGTTAAAGCATAAAGCAGGCCAAAAAATAAATTACATAATATTCAATATCTTGTGTGATATTCGAAGAAGGGTTGCACCATGTTGGCGCACCTGGTTCACAAACAGGAACGAAATCGCACTCCCGCTGTGCAGAGCCGGGAGGCCGCACCAAGATGTGACAGGGGTCAGGAAGAATGCGGGTACTGCCTTTGCCAAGACGGCCAGCAGGGGTGAGCAGAGGAGAAGCCCCACTTGCAGCAAGTGAGAATCCTGGGCGTGACAGTGGGTGGAGGCACAGAGCATGGGCTGGCGGCCGCCAAGCAGCAGAAAAACAAAAGGCCATCCCTGAGGATGGCCTTTTGTCATTGAATTCTAAATGGTGCCGGGGTCTCTATCGAAACGTGAATTTATACATATGATTTTAAAGGAAAATATCAGATGTGAATTTCACTTATACCCCCAGAAGTACCCCCACCACAGTGACGGTGGCATCTGTATCTCAGGATCATTACGGGATATCTCAAGGTTAAGCCCCTGCTCTGTCTTGAGGAAATTGTCCCTATTTAGGGGAAAGTGACATGCCGGGCAGGTAAGCAACCCAGCTCTCGGTCTCCACCGGCGTACCGGTCCGCGGGTCACCATAAGCAGCTAAGGCCGTAGCCGGCGCGCCCTTCAGTGTACCGATCGGCGTACCGGTCTGCCCCGCCGAATTGTCGGGCCAGGTCACCAGCTACGCCAAGAGTAAACCGGGTAGAGGTCAGTTCCCTATATGCCCACCCTTCACTGGTTTCACACTCACAGTGTTCTACTTCGCGCCGATGTATTTCGTTTTGCGCAGAACTGCGCAATTGCGCACTCTCTAAATCCCTCACCTTCTCCCCAGGCCTTGCCAAGCCTCGAACGCCCTATATTGGGCTATCCATTGTGTTTCGATTTTGCGCAGCAGCTTGTGCGCAGAGAGGTGCGCAATTTGCGCAGTTAGTAGTGCGCAGTTCAGAGGGGATTGCGCAGGTACTGATAGGGGCAAATGGCCGGCCCAGGAGGGATGGTTCATTCGGTAGCGGTGGGAGGTCGTTTCACCTGCCGTGGCAGGAGCGCTCCATCACCCCCTTGGCTTTCTGCCGGCTTAGGCGCGGAGTTTGCGGTCAGTGGCGGTACCGGGTGTAACGGAGCCTAGTCGAGTTAGGTGCGGAGTTACCGCTATCAGAGCGGTGGAATATGAGCCGTGTCAGGGAAACCATACCTCTGTCGATGCAGGGAACCCCTGATTACGGCGGCTGGTTTTAATCGCCGGGGTAAAGTTGATGGTCTGGATCAAGCCATACAACGTGAAACACATCACCATTGAAAAAACCATGAACGCGCCCGTGCTCATTACGTGATATAGCAAACTGATAGGGGGAGAGGCTTTGAAACTGCTCATTGAGATGTGAAAAACCGGCAGGCTCTGATGTGGTTTCCCAGTCTATGCAATGAGACTTGATCGCCGGGTTTCGGTTGGAAGTGAATTCAAGCGATGTGAAGGATGATAGGTCTTTGAGGCGATCAATGACTTTGCAAAAATAGGCTGCACCTTGTCCTGCAAAACCGAATTTAGCATGAGTGGAGTCAATATACTGGAAAGAAAAGCTGATCGTTCGCGGTGTTGTACTAATCGTTCCAGCAACAATATTGCCAGTTGCTGCCTTTACTTTCCCTGGCTTGATTTTACCTTTAGACACAGACTCAGGAATCCATCATGCCACGATAAAAATAAGCGGTTAGCTCTTTATCAATTGGGTTCTGACAAATTGCATTTGCAGGAAGAGCTCCCCTAGCCTGGAGCCAGGGTTCTTCTTGGTGAGTCATTTGCTCAAGCTCATACGCGCTGAACCCACCAAAAATCTCATAAATCTCATCTAGGTGTTCGATCACTTCTTCGGGCAAATTAGGGCGTTCAATTGGCTGAATGATAGGCTGCCACTTGTAATCGGCAAACCGACCATATAGCTCCCTTGCTACCGGGCCATGTACCCATGCTTCAAAGCGATCGGGCACCAACTCCGCTCCATCGTTAAGTGCCATGTACCAGGCATCAGCATAGAAAACCATTTTCTGCAGTTTCAGGGGTGTCATGACATCCCCGTGTTCTTGCGAGAAGTGGAGCAGATAATCCGCCACATGGTTTAAATTTGTTACAGCCATCACTGATCCTCCTTCTGACAACTGAGTTGGCATGGTTAAGTCTGGAGACATTCAGGTAAAGCCTGCAGACATTGAACGCTGCAGATCATCGCATATAACAACTCATAAATCGCGTAGCAAAGTGCAACTTCTTGCTCTTTTATGATACTTCATGATTCAAACAGCGTTGCTGGTCACTGTTCAATGGAGAAGCATTTCTGCTTACGCCAACCGGCTCTTGAGCCACCGAGTTACCACTGCAGGGTCGGCCAACAGCTCAGCCAGTGGCACATGCCGCACGCAGAATTCGACCTCCGGATACTGAGTGGCGGTGGTCCACTGTTCGGTAGTCTGGGGCCATGGGATTTTGTCCCAAAGGGTATCAAAGCTATGTTCACTATCCTTGCAGCAGCGAAACAGGTGTACCTCTACTACCGCGTTGCCTTTCTCCAACCTTAACGGGTCAGGCTCTCCTTTTCGACCCAAGCGCTGGGGGGAACCGTCCCTAATGGCATCATCGACATAGAGCCGAAACGCCAAGCTCATATCGCCACTACGAGCCTTACCACCATCCCAAGTCCGGTAGCCGTGAGTAGAGGCAAAGAGTGGTATATAGTCCCACGCCCAGGCACTCGAAGGCCTGGTACTTCTGGCACAAGGGCGGCCATTCTCACTGGGTTTCCAATACCAGAATGTGGCATCAATAGACTCTTGGGCCATCTGATCAAACAGCGGCAAGATTCGCTGATAGAAACCGGCCACCAAGCGGTGGGCTTGCCCCAACTGTTCAACCAATTTTTCTGTCTGGGCTAATTTATCAGTCATCCGATAAATCCTTATCTGGCCAATCTGGCCTGTAATGGTGAAGGCAGCCTATTGGGCGTTGGTGGCCAGCAAACGGTGATCTAGATTCAAGCCATTGGAGAAATTCAGCAGGGGTTGCCAGCTTGGTACCATTGGCAGCATGCCAAACAGTCTGAAGGCTTCCAGCAAATCCTTACGGATAGCCCCATCCTGGCGGGCAACCTCATCTTGCCGATTGATTGTGAAAACTTCGTCATCTTGCAATAAGCGGCGCAGAACGGTCCACTCCAGTTGAGTCATGGGGGTAAAGCGTTTGGGGTGTTCATGTATGGGCAAAGGGGCTGGCAGGGTATTGCCGAGAGCAACAAAGTGAATCTGCTCGTATTCTAGATACTCAGTTTCGACACTTAGCGCCGTCATCTGTGCCCGCCATTGTTCCTGGTACTGGGCACGGCCAAAGGGAGGCTTGACTTCTACCATCACCAGTTCATTTTCAAAACGCAGGATCACATCGGGCTCGACATACCCACGCTCTTCCCATTCAGTGAGGCGAGGCCAGAGTTCAATTTCAATGAAGGTAGGTGCTAGCCGCTTTGCCTGCTCCAATCCAATTAGGCAACCCAGCACAGCCTCGAAAGCACCATTCGATAAATAGGGGAGTCGGCCAAAGAAGGTGGCTGTGAGCAAGTCCTCGTTGCGCTTAAAGAGCTCACTCCAGCGGATAGACAGGCCACCTTGCTCAACTCTTCCGGCCTTGCCATGCAAAATGGCATGCAACATCTCAACTCCTTGTCATATCGATATTTCAGGCAGGCTATCTCCACGGAGAAAAGCCTTCGAGATCCTGCTTGAATACCCACTCGACTACCAGCTGTCCCATCACAAAATGGGGCAAAATGTTTGACTGGATGGGGAGCTACTCTCTATTGTTGCTCACAACATGACCCCGGCCGCTTGGTTGCTTGCAACTTACGCCGGGGTTCTTATTTGAAGACGGTCGCTTTGGGAAACAAAGGCGATTCGGCACCCTGCCAGCAGTCAGGCCAGAGCGCCCTCCACCAGCAACTCGGCCAGGGCAAGCTGTGCCTGCTGGCTGGTTCGTAGGCGGGATTTTAGATGATCGCAGAGGGTCATCAACTCATCGACTTTGGCGACAATACAACTTTTTTCATTTTTGGGTGGGATGGCAATTAGGCAGCAACGTAATTGTGTTTTGTTGATCGATGCTAAATTAGTCGTTTGCTTGCTTGAACCAGCGAAATAATCTCTAGCTGAAGGTCCGTTCAGAAACATTTCTAGCCAAGCCTCATCCTGCTCTTGGAGGAGCTTTCTAGCCTTAAATACATGATTCTGGTGTGCGACATATGGCATTTCATCAGCCCAAATTGCTGTGCGTCCAACCTTATCCCAGTCACCACCTTCAGTAATTAAAAGGTCACCAGTCAAAACCTGATATTTTTCAACCTCATCAACAGGAAGTTCAACTGACTTAATACCGGTTACATCCACATACCCACGTTGAACGTTGGCAACACTTAAATAAGGTACTGTGATTAGTTCCCGATTAGTTAATTTCCTACCTTTTGTTATCCCACTTTGGATGTCGACGATATCTTCAAAGCGGCACCACTCCCATCCCTGTGGCAATTCAAATGGTTTCTCATATTCGCTGATCGCAGGTAGCGGTTTCTCTTTTTTGATTTTCTTCTCTGTGACCAGCAGTGCCTTTTCGGCGGCGATGCGTTCCAGCAGGGCGGAGGCGGGCTCATCGTTCGGATCTTGCGGCACCAGCTTGCCCATCACCGCCAATTGCAGAATGGTCTGTTTCAAGGCGTCGATACTGGCCTCGGTGGTAAAGAGGGTATCGAAGTGAGTGCTTAGCCGCGCCCAGTTTTGCGCCAGCTCGTCGGCATCGCAGGAGTCTGTCAGCGTAGCGAGCAGGGCCTCCACCAGCGTCTGATGGGCCGCCAGTTGCGATTCGCTGCACAGCTCCAATTGGTCGCAGAGGGCCATTAACTCATCGACTTTGGCAACGATGCGATGCTGTTCGGCAATTGGAGGAAGTGGGATAACGGTACTCGCAATTTTGCCAATATTTAAATTCGGTTGTGCCCCACCTGCCGCATGCTCCCTTAATTCAAGGTAGGCTTTCCGGAAGAACAATTTTACAAAATCCTTATGGGCTTTTGTTTCATCAATTAACCTAATTGCAGCGCATGCTTGGTTAGTGCCTGCTGATTCAAGTAATTCAGTTATTTGCCCTCTTGTTTTCCCTTGTCCATACATTGCAACAATTAAAGTGCCCGCAGGATAGATAGAAACGTTAGTTTCTTTTATTGCTAAGTTCGATATTTGCTCTTTCGTTTTACCAACAAATAGATCCGCCGTCTCCCCACTAGATACCCAGTTAATTTCCGCTGGTTCCCAATAGGCTGGATTGCTTCTCGATGGTGTAGCACCAGTGCCTACAATTCCAAATACAGCGATCCTTTCAAACACCCATCCCTGAGGCAGTTCAAACGGTTTTTCCTCTTCACTAATCGCAGGCAGCGGTTTCTCTTTTTTAATTTTCTTCTCTTTGACCAACTGGGTTTTTTCGACCGCAATCCGTTCCAGCAGCACGCTGGCCGGTTCATCGCTGGGGTCTTGTAGCACCAGTTTGCCGCGCACGGCCAGCTCCAGGATCAGTTCACGCAGCTTTTTGATGCCGGTGAGTTCCAGCTTGCTGTTGTTGCCGCGCCCGGCACTGCTTTTGGGGCGCACCGCCGCAGTCCAGAGATCCAGATGGTCGGTAATCAGGTTCTCGATCGCCATTATGCCTGCTCCCCCTGATTGGCTACGCCCTTACCCAGAGCTTCGCCAAGAATCGATTTGAGCTGATTACGCAAGCTCTGGATCTTCTTTTGCTCACATCGGTATTTGGCTAGTAGTTTGACCGGATCGTGGCTCACCTGCTCACCCACATGGGGGTTTTTAATATCGAGGTTGAAGTTGCGCTCGATGATGGTGTCGATACTGACCTTCCAGGCTTGCTCGGTCTCAACCCGGGCGGCAAAGCCATCTGCCTCGTCACCCCACCAAGCGATCTCGGTCTCAAACTCCTCAAACTTCATCGGCTTGGTCTTGCTGTAGCTTTTGGACCCGGCCGGGTAGGGATGCTCATAGAACCAGATATCTTTGGTTGGCAGGCCCTTGGTAAAGAAGAGGATATTGGTCTTGATGCCGGTATAGGGGGCAAAGACGCCGTTGGGCAGCCGCACTATGGTATGCAGGTTGCACTCGCTGGTGAGCAGTTGCTTTATCTTGGTCTTGACCCCTTCGCCAAACAGGGTGCCATCGGGCAGCACCACGGCGGCGCGGCCACCTTTTTTCAGCACCTCAATGATGAGTTGCAAGAAGAGGTCGGCAGTCTCTCGGGTGCGCATGTCTGCGGGGAAGTTCTGCTCGATGCCGTCCTCTTCGGTGCCACCAAAGGGTGGGTTACTCAGGATGACATCGATATCGCAGTCCCAACTGGAGAGCGGTTGATTAAGGGTGTTGCCGTGGCGGACCTGAACTGGTACTTCAATGCCATGAAGCAGCATATTGGTGGTGCAAAGCAGATGGGGCAGTTGCTTCTTCTCCACCCCCAGGATCTGCTGCTGCAGGGTTTGATGGTCGCTGACTGACTGGACGTAACGCTCTTTCACATGGTCAAACGCACAAGCCAGGAAACCGCCGGTACCGCAAGCCGGGTCCATGATCCTCTCCCCCAGTTTGGGGTCGATACGGTTGACCATAAAACGGGTCACTGCGCGCGGAGTGTAAAACTCACCGGCGTTACCAGCGCTCTGAAGGTCACGCAGGATCTGCTCGTAGATGTCACCAAACAGGTTGCGCTCGCTGCTGTCGGTAAAGTCGATTTCGTTGAGCTTGTTGATCACCTGGCGCAACAGAGTGCCGTTCTTCATGTAGTTGAAAGCGTCAGAGAACGCCTCTTTCACCACAAAGCCACGGGGATTAAGTTTGATGCTGACAGGCAGGTTTTTCAGGCTATCAAACAGATCGTTGTTGATGAAGTCGAGCAGTTCATCACCAGTGATCCCTTCACCATCGGCAGCCCAGTTACGCCACAAGAAGCGCTCGGGAATGGGGTGGCGATATTCACTGCCATGTTCAAATTCCAACTCCTCTTCCTGGGCATCGAAGATTTTAAGAAACAGCAGCCAGGAGAGCTGGCCTAGGCGCTGGGCGTCGCCGTCGATACCGGCGTCCTTGCGCATAATGTCCTGGATAGATTTGATGACTGAGCTGATGGATGACATGGTTTTCTCTTTCTTGCGAAGACGTCAGAAACATCGATAAAAACAAGTGGCCATAGTCTGTATGGCCACTCGGGTTACTGTTCTATTGCCTTGAGGCCGTCAGGCGCGCTGCTGCTGGCTGTAGATCTCTTGCTCCAGCTCGGTGATGGCCTGTTCAAACTGTTGGGGGCCACCAAAGCCTTTTTTGGCCAATTCCAGCGGACGCCCCAGCTCGGTAAAAGGGGCGACTTTGAGCGCATCCTTGGTTTCTATTTCGGCAACGCCTTGGTCAGCATACTTGTCGAGCAGATTGGTCAGAACCTGCTGAGCGGTCTCGTTGTACTTGGTGAAGTAGTTACGCTTTTTGACGTTGTCGGCCCGCTCGCGGCGGGTCAGCGGCGGCTGATCGTATACCACATGGCAGATAAGGTCGAACGGGTCGAGCTCTTGGCCCACTTCGGCACTCAGGACGTCCCACAGCACCCCTGCCTGGGCCAGCTCATCCATAATGGCCTGCTTGCGCTCAGCAGCCTGCCAACGTCTAGTGAAGTCATCAAGGGTGGCGCACTCCTTGAGCAGGGTCTTACGGGTGTAATCCTTGAACGACTCGGTCACCAGCTTGCCATCGGCATCGTAATACTGCACCCGCTCGGCAATGATGCTGACGGAAACCCCGTTGACATAATACTTGCGGACTTCCGATTGAGGATCGCTTGTTGGGTCGAAGGGGCCACCCTGGCCACCACCCGTGCTACCTGTGGTATAGGTTCCTTCTCCTTCCCCAGTATTGCCAACCGCTCCCGGCTCACTTCCATCACCTCCCTCATCTGCTGGTAAGGGGTCTGCACCATCGATGATGTCGCTAAGACCATCATCTGGGTCATTAATGGCTTCCGGTTTGGTAACGATGACTCGTACAGGGTCACCATCAAAACGAGGATCGGCAAACAGCTCCGTGGCCTTCTTGAAGTCGAGGATGGTGAACCAGAGCTTGCCGTACTTATCGTCTATACGGGTTCCACGGCCAATAATCTGCTTGAACTTAGTCATGGACTGAATGTTCTGATCGAGCACTACCAGCTTGCACGTTTTGGCATCCACCCCTGTGCTCATCAGCTCGGAAGTCGTGGCGATGACAGGATATGCCCTCTTGGGGTTGATGAAGTTATCGAGCTGGGCCTTGCCAAGATCATCATCACCGGTGATTTTCATCACGTAGCGCTCGTCCTTGGCCATCTGCTCTGGATTGAGGTTGACCAACGCCCGTCGCATCCTATCGGCATGATCGATGTCGTTACAGAAGACAATGGTCTTTGCCATCGGATCGGTTTTCTTGAGGTAGTTCGTTATGGTCTCGGCCACCAGCTGGGTGCGTTCGTCAATCACCAGGGTGCGGTCGAAGTCCTTCTGGTTGTAGATGCGATCTACTATCTCGTTACCCTGTTTATCCAACTGCCCCTTAGTGGGCCGCCACCCTTGCAGGTCCACGTCGATATCGACCCGCACCACCTTGTAAGGGGCAAGAAAGCCATCCTCTATCCCTTCTTTCAGAGAATAGGTATAGACGGGGTCACCGAAGTAATCGGTGCTAGAGACGGTTTCGGTTTCTTTAGGAGTGGCTGTCAGGCCAATCTGTGTGGCCGATGAGAAGTATTCGAGGATCTCGCGCCAGGCACTATCCTCGGCAGCGCTGCCGCGGTGACACTCGTCGATGATGATGAGGTCGAAGAAATCTGGAGAGACTTGTTTGAAAGCTTTCTGAGCCTCTTCTGGTCCAGTCAGAGCTTGGTAGAGGGCAAGATGAATTTCAAAAGCTGGATCGACGGTGCGACCCGTCACCTTGGTCATTGCTGAGCCGAAGGGCTGAAAATCGTTCTGCTTAGTCTGATCCACCAAGATATTACGGTCGGCAAGGAATAGGATGCGCTTCTTGGCTTTGGCCTTCCACAAGCGCCAGATGATTTGAAAAGCGGTATAGGTCTTGCCGGTACCGGTAGCCATCACCAACAGCACTCTATCCTCGCCGGCAGAGATGGCCTCTATGGTCTTGTTTATAGCCTGCAGTTGATAGTAACGAGGGCTCTTGTCGCTACCATCCGAATAATAGTCCTGGCTGATCATGGGTAGTTGAGCTGATGTGTAGCCTTTCCAGGAACAGAACTTGTCCCACAACTGATCAGGAGTGGGGAAATCAACTAGCGAGACCTCTGTCTCCAGCTGCTGACCATTAGTTTTGTCATGGAAAATGAAACCGTCACCGTTGCTGGCAAAGACAAAGGGCACATCCAGCATGCGGGCATAGTCGAGCCCCTGTTGCATGCCCTTACCGATCTCATGCTTGTTGGCTTTGGCCTCGATAACCGCCAATGGCAAGCCCATCTTGTGATAGAGCACGATATCGGCCGATTTCACCTTCTTGCGGGCCGCCATCTGGCCTCGTACCACCACTTTACCGTCCCGCAGTTTCACCTCCTGGCGGATCTGGGTCAGGTCATCCCAACCCGCGGCCTTGATAGCAGGCAACAGGTATTTGGAGATGATGTCGGCTTCGGTGAGGGTTGCCTTGTTGATCTCGGCCATGAGTGATTTCCGTATACGGGACAGAATTAGTCGAAATCATCTCATAGAATCAGCCAAATTTGGTTGATCTTGGACTCATTAAGGATACTAATTGAGACGCCTTGGGACGACATGATCCCCAGGCATTACTGACCCCCACTAGCTGACGAGGTTTTCCAGGATCCGGTCCGCCTCTGGCATACCTTGGCGATCGCTGACCATCAGGTAGCGGAGGGTGTCCTTGGCTTCATCCCGGGTCCGCGGCCGTAGCTCTGCCAGCTGACCGAAGATGAACCAGTCTCGGGCAGACGACTCCATGCGGTGCTCGTAATCGCCACTGGTATCACAGGCCTTTCGCAGGTAGTGAAGGTCATTCCAGTAGGCCAGCTCGTGAAGGCAGTCACTCAAAGTGTGCGGCATCAGTTCGGGTAGAGCTTTGAACCGATCGGCCACTTGTTCCGGCGGGTAGTCCCATTTCACCCGCTCAACTGTTCGCAGACTCTCCAGACAAAATATCTCCGCCGGCGTGTCATCCCACAGTTCATCCCCAAAGCGCCCGATCGCCTCGGCCTCCCGGGCTCGTCGTTTGATGATGCGCTCAGCCAGGCTATCAAGATTGGCAAAGCCGATGCTGCCAAGGCCCGCCATGATATGCCCGGCACTGGCCACCAGCCACTTACCGTAGCGCGTTTCCAGTTCATCGAGTGGGGTGGATATCCGGCATGCCGCCTCCTTGGCTTGTTCAATGCGGCCCGGGTCACCCGTCTCAATCACCTGGCGCAGCCAGAGAAGGGCATCAATCTCCTTATCTCCGGTCACCACCTGCTGGGGTGGCAGCTCAGGAGCTGCCGGCAAGGTCTCCCTGCAGCTTTGTCGTGGAGGCAGGGTGAACATGGCCCGGTGCCTTGGGTTATCGGCAAACAGCCCCGACCGGCTGATGATGGACTTCACGGTACCCAATGGCAGACCGGTTATCTCGGCAACCTCACTCAGTGAATGACGGCGGCGCAGTTCGAGCACCTGCTCTCGTTGTTCGTTGGTCAATCTCAAGGCAACCCCCTGATGCAGTAAAAGTGTGATCTCGATCGGCTGTCTGCACTCTATATATGAAAAAAACGGTGGCTACAGCGGCTACGCGGCTACAACTCCCCTCTAGACCGCGCCATTGCTGGGTTTGTCGTGTAGCCACTACCCAAAAAGGTGGTGGCTACAGGTGGCTACACACCCCTTACTCGGTGGCTACAGCCCCCTTTTGTAGCCACTGTAGCCAATGTGTAGCCACTAAAAATCAGCCTAGTGGCTACACCTCTATCCTTTGATACATAAGGCCTGCAGAGGTGTTTCGTTGTGGTGTAGCCACTGTAGCCACCATTTTTGTTTCTTCTTTCACGCGCGCGCCTGAGGCAGAAAAGGCAAGGGCCACACTCGGTGGCCCTCTGGTTCCTGTTGGCTGAGGTTATTCATCCTCCAAGCCATCCCCTTCATCACCCAATACTCGCTCACCCAGCACATAGACCCTCATCCCCTTACCCATGCCTGGTAATCTGACCTGTCGCTGGAGCCGCTTCTTGTCTTTGCCTGTCAGCAGATAGCCAGCCTCAAGGCTCAAGATGGCCGCTCGCTTGGGATCTCGCCCCTTGGTGATCTCAAGCCAGCCCTGGGGCAGTACAAAGAAGCTCACCCCATCCGACTCCACCTTGCGAAAGCCCACCATGTTGGCAGGACGATGGCTAGAGTCGAACCAGTCGGCAAAGCGTGTGAACTGGTGGGCAAAGACAAATCCACGTACCTGCATCAAGGTAGCAGCGTCCTCCTGGTTGCCCAGGTGTCCCCGCTCTGCAAGCCATGCTTTGAGGCAAACCCTTACTGCCCTGATGGCTTCCCCCTCTGGCCAGCCGGTCACCCCCAATCGGGTGGCCAATTCCCCGGCTGCGGCCACCAGCGCAAACCGGTTGATGGCTCGGCCAACCTGATTACCCGCACCCTCGGGGGTTAGTTCTGCTGCCAATTGCTTAATCTCGGCCCTCAGCCGCTCTCTCTGCTCATCCATGGTCTGAGTCAGGGCATGGGCATAGGTGCGAAAAGCGATGCCGTGATGTGCTTCTGTGTTGGCTTTCAGTGTGTCGGCAAAGCTGCGTCCTCCATCCATGCCATGCAGCCACTCAAAGGCGCCATGGTGCCCGGTATCGCTGGGGATCTGGATTGTCCGCACCTCCATGCCGGCCTGGGTACTCTTCCCGACACTGGCGGCATGGTCCTCGAGACTTAGCTCACCGGTGGAGAGGAACAGCAACCGCCAGGCCCTACGCTCCCTCAGCTCCCCATCCTGCTTACTGCGGCCCTTGCCTTGGCCGTTGGCCAGCATATAGGCAGTTTGGCCTGCTTCCCGGCCGTCCAGCTCGCCCAGTTCATCCAGACAGAGCAAGGCATCATTGCGCCGGCTGGCGATCCCCTCGATGGCATTACCGGTGGCCCGCCAGGTTTGGGCATAGCGCTCCGGGTGACCATAGACACTGGCGGCCGCCTTCATCACCGTGGTTTTGCCGTCGGTACTCTCGCCCTTGAGGTGGAAGCCACCGCCCTCCATGCCTACCAGAGAAAGCAGGGGAGCCGCAAAGGCGAGTGACAGTGCAAAGCAGAGGCGGGAGTTGCCCACAGCCAACCCTGCCACCCCTTGTTGCCAGCCGGCCAGGGTACCGCGCTCAGTAAAGTCGCTGGCGGTGTAGCCAGCGGTCTGCAGAATGACCCCCTCGGCATCCGGCCCAATGGACCCACCGGGCAGCACATAGGCATGGCCATGCCACCCTGTGCGCTCGACACAGGTGATACGGCGCTTGGGCTGGCAGCTCATCAGGTAGGCCGCCAGCCTGCGTTTATGGCTCAGCTCGATAAAGGGCAGCCCCGCATCCAGCAGCGCGGCAAACACCTCCTCACCGTTGCGCGGGACCAGGGAACGCACCGGCATGGCCCACTGGCGCACCCGCCCGGCGCTGTCCCGCCACTCCAACAAGCGGCCATAGCCTCGGCCCTGCTCGTCAGCGGTCTCTGCCAACACATGAACTGGGCTGGCAATGGGTACCCACTCTTGCCGGGCATCCTCACCCCGGCCCACTGTCATCAGGGCGCACAGGCGCGAGCCCCGCACCTCGAACCCTGCCGGTAGCTCTGGCCCTTCCTCTGGGCTGCTTTTCACCAGATGGAGCGGAGCCACATTGTCTGGCCAGGGCGCCTCGTCCGGTGGGGTGTCTGCCGCCAGTGTCTGCTCGAAGGCCACCACATCCACCAACTGCCAGGGCTCGGCATTATGGCCAGGGTTGCCGCGGTAGAGCTCGGCCTTGGGGGCTTGCTTGCGCAGAGCCACGATCAGCCGCTTGGCCTTCTCGGGGGCGAGGTTGCCGAACTGGTGAACGATGACCCTCTTGGTGGCATCCCGATCGGCCATCTTGTAGAGCCTGGCGCCGTCATCCAACTGGGCGGGCCCCACATACAGCGTCTGCTCTGGCTCCACCTCTGGGTCAATCGGGTTGTCTGTGGCCACCGCCTCGTTGTGTGCTCGCTGCAGGGTAGCCCTGATGCCGGCATCCCGACTTGCTTGCTCGCCGGTGTGGATCACGACCACCTGCAGATCGTCCAGGTCCGCGAACTTGAGGAGGGCGCCGGCCCGGGATGGCGGGCTGCTTTGATGACCGGGGCCTGCTGCCCCTTGGTGTATCGCTGTCATTGCATCGCCCTCCGCTTGCTCTCACTCGCCAGCTCAACCACGGGATCCTTTCCCTCTTCCAGCATCTGGTGAACATCTGCGCAGAAGGCGCAATACATCTGATCCACCACCAAGGCGCCCAGAGGGGTCAAAGTCCCGTTAACCACCATGTGCCGCAGCATCAGCAAGGCATCGGCCTGTCCCTGCTGAGCCCCGGCATTTTCGAGGTGAGCGCCCACGATATTGTTATGAATGGCCATCGTCAGTGACTCAGCAGCAAGGGGAAGCTGGATCCCCAGGTGAGTAAACACATTACCCCGGGCGGCCAGGTAGGCCTGGGCCAACTGCTCCACCAGCTTATTTATCTCAGTCATGGCAACCCCCTGTTGCATTGCGCTCGCCTGGTTCTTTCTGGGCCTTGGTCACCCGCTTGAAGAGCTCCCGCAGTACCGCAGGGCGCAGTGGATTGCGTGATAGCTCGCGCCACATGCGGCCATTCAGGGTGTTGATCAGTCGATTACTCATGGCGTGTCCCTCCCAGCAGAACGGCAACCAGTTCCTTGAACGCCCGATCATCCAATCCGGCTTTCAGTTCTCGAGCCTCCTTGGCTGTGACTGCCACCGCGGCGCCCTTGGTCTGGGCAATGAAACGATCCCGATCGCTTCGCCACTGGAAGGCGCTCAGGCTTCCCTGTTGTGAACGTTTCCCGGTACGGGGGTGAGTTGGGCCAATGAAGGTGGCCGGCTCGCTGCTGTTGGCCCATGCGAAATAGGTCATGCCAGCACCTCCTGGCAGAGCCCAACCTCAATGCGCAGGGCATCAAGCAAAGCGCTGAATTGCGCACGCTCTTGCAGGCACAGGTCGGTTTGTTCCAGGGTGCCGGCAAACTGCTCGAGCAGTGCCTCTAAGCGTGATGGGGTGGATTGGGTCATGCTGCCACCCCCTGCAATAGCAAGTGGGTAGCAAATTCAGGGCGAGTTTGGGTACACTTCGGCTTAGCCATAGCGTTAGCTTCCTTAACGTTATTGGTTAGAAGCCCTGTAGGTGTTGCAACCACCTTCGGGGCTTCGCTGTTTTTGCGCCTTAGATATGCTAAGGTGAACACCACTATAACGATAGGTGAACACCACCTCAAGCATTTAAAACCCAAGGAGGCAGTAATGGCAACAGGTAGAAAAAACAGCAAATCCCTGCAAATGTCGGTAAGGCTTCCGCTAGAAGATTTGGAAGCAATCGAACAGGTGAAAGCTGAAGGGGAAAGCACAGCAGGTTTTCTCATCACCGCCGCTAAGAGCGAGATCAAGCGTCGCCAACGTAAACTAGCCAAAAGTGACTCTAAGGATTGATCAGCTACCCACCAGGTTTTGGACAAGACCATCATATGTGGCCCCACCGTTCTATCTGAGTGGCCAGCATCACACCCAAGTGCGCTTTGCGCTCAGAAAATGGCATGCCGGCATCAATCAGGGTGGCGTTGCTGCGTTCAAGGTAGGCGATCTGTTCGAGCTGATGAGAGTCCATGTGCTGGCGTACTTCCCGGCAACCACCATGCAGTTCAGACCAATGCTTGGCATCCACCCCTAACACCAACCGGTTGAGCATATTTAATTCGTTGCTGTAGTGGTGAGCTTTGGTTTCCTTACCTGCGCTGGTTCGGGTCTGCTGCAGAGCACGGCACATCAACCCATGGTAGTCCTTGGTCACCTCCCGCTGTGCCTGCCAATGAGCCACCGCGGCGGCTTGCTGCTCAGGTGCCACTATGGATAAGCGGCGCTCACACTCAATGAAGTAGTGGCGAGCCCGCCGGCCCTCGTCGTTGCGTTCGACCATTGCCAGCTCTTTGGCCATGTCGAGCGCAAGATGGTATTCCTTCACTCGCTGCGGGCGTGCTTTTGAGCTCCCCGAATTGGGGGAGCTCAAAGTTTCGACAACGGTGTAATCCATTCCCTCGATAAAGCAATACTCCCCGATCCGCTCCTGTACCCAGGTGGAGAAGTCACGGCCCACCTTGAGGAAGGCGTGAAGTTCACGGGCGTTGACGGCCTGAATTGGCTCTCCGCCGATATCTTGCTGATGGAGTGGCAGCAATTCTGACAAGGGATGGCTGTTTTTGGGCAAGGCTTCGCCCTGGGCAGTGAGCCCATATTGTTCTTTCATGGCATACCTCGGGATTAAGCGGCGGGAGGGAAGGGGATGGCTGCCGGCGTGCGAGCGCACAGAATGGCAGCGTACTCATCTGCCAGCGGGGCGGCCTGGCGCTGGTGTCGCCAGTGGTTGATCAGAGCCACCAGCTTATGGGCTTGCTCACGGTCGGCCAGCCAATAGTGCTTGAAGCGAGTGGTCCCGCCACCACTGTGCTGGTGCTCAAAGAACGCATCGGTGATAGCTACCCCGTGATTTCGACGGAGCAGGCCAATGCTGTTGCGCAAGTTGAGGTCATGGAGCCCAGCTAGTCCGGACAAGGCGCTGACGCCCAGGGCTCCCTGCTCCAGCAGGTGGGTGGCGACCAATTCATACTTGGTGATATGCTGACCCTGCTCAAGCTGGGTCGTACCGTTCACGGTGCGGCCTTTTTCTTTTTGCATCGTCCTCTCCTTACGCGGCTTGGCCTTGAGCGTTGATCCATTCGTGAACCTCTTCACAGCGCCAGGCGGTGACCCGGGCTCCCAACTTGATTGGCTTCGGGAACTTGCCTTCACCAACCATCCTCCACAGCGTTGACTTGCTGAACGGCAATGGGCCCACCTTGCTGGCCGTGGTCACCAGTTGTGCCTCTCGAATAAATCCTGTTTCCGGTATTGTCATGTGAGTTCTCCTGAAATGAAAAAGCCCGACACAGTGGTCGGGCTTAAAATGGATAAAGCAGTATTTGATGATGAATGGGGCTGATTTTGACTTGGGATCCTCCAACGCAAAAACCCGGCACGATGGCCGGGTTTGGATATGAAAAAGGCCCAATCTCGAGAGAATGGGCCATGATGGGGAAATCCTAACGCTGGTGTGATAACGAGTCAAGCAGTCGCTTAGCGTGTCACCCCCTCCTACCTCTTACCCTGATCTGTGGAAGTTTACCGGACGAACATTACCGCCCTGTTGTGACTCATAGAAGTCAGCAAGCCACTGCAAGAGCTTGCGGCGGTCATCCAGGTACTCGGCCCTATGGTAGGCCGCCCGCACCTTGTTGCGCTCAGCATGGGCAAGCTGGCGCTCGATGACATCCGGATCAAAGCCCTCCTCATTGAGGGTGGTGGATGCCAGCGCCCGGAAGCCGTGTGGGGTGGCAATCCCCTTATAACCCATTCGTCCCATGGCATAACTCAGGGTGTTCTCGCTCATGGGGTCAGTCAGCTTCCGCTCGCTCGGGAACAGCAGCTCACAGTGCCCGGATATCTGGCGCAGCTCCTCAAGTACAGCAAGGGCCTGTCGGGAAAGGGGCACGATATGGGGAACTCGCATCTTCATGCGCTCAGCCGGGATCCGCCACTCAGCTCGCTCCATGTCGAACTCATCCCAGCGAGCAAAGCGCACCTCACCAGGGCGGGTCATCGTCAACATCAGTAAGTGGAAGGCCAGGCGGGTTGCAGGATTCAACGGCTCAGCAGCCAAGCGCCGGTAAAATTCCGGCAGTTCAGCCCGCGGGAGTGCCGGCCGGTGTTCCTGCTTGGTGGCCCTCAGTGCCCCTTTCAGATCTTGGGCTGGGTTGTAGCTGGCCCGCCCGGTCTGGATGGAGTAACGCATGACAGAGCTGATCCGCTGCAGTACCCGCCCAGCAGTCTCGGTAGCCCCCCTTGCCTCAACCTTGCGTAGAGCATCCAACATGATAGGCGCTGTCAGCTCTGCAACCGGCACCAGCCCCAGATCGGGAAAGGCATCCACTTCCAAAGACTCGATCACACGCTTGGCATGGCCTGGGCTCCAGCGAGCTAACTGACTCTGGTGCCACTCCCTGGCTATGGCCTCAAAGCTGTGTTCGCTGGCGAGCCGGCTGGCCACCTTGCTCTGCTTACGGGCAAGGCTGGGGTCGATACCCTCTGCCAGCAGCCTGCGAGCCTCCTCTCGCTTAGCTCTCGCCTCTTTCAAGGAAACCTCTGGGTAGACCCCCAGAGCCAGCACCTTCTCCTTTCCAGCGAAGCGGAACTTGAGGCGCCAGTATTTCCCCGACGAGGTGATCAGCAAAAAGAGGCCCTTTTCATCAGACAGCTTCTGCTGTTTGCCATTGAACTTGGCTTGTCGGGCGGCGGTATCGGATAGCGGCATGGGGGTATCTCCCGTTTTAACTTGGGGGTACATGGCAGGCGCTGGGGGTATAAGCTACCACCTCACAGACCAGGAATGGCGCAGGATGGCGAGCTGTGGGGGTACTTTTTACCCCTGCTGAAGTTTGTACCCCCAGAGATACCCCCAATAATGGGGGGATGTCATGAGGCTTTATGATACGACGAGAGACAACAAAAAACCCGCAAGCCTTACGCTATGCGGGTTTCTGGTCTGCCGTGATACGGCATGAAACTGTAATATGGTGCCCGGGGTCGGACTCGAACCGACACGTCTTTCAACGGCGGATTTTGAATCCGCTGCGTCTACCGATTTCGCCACCCGGGCAACTGCGAGGGATTATACGAATGGCGCTTGGGCATGCAAGGTGTTTTTCTCGCGTCGGATCCCGTTTGCTCATTTATTCAACGCCTTGCCGATGTGTGGTCAGTTACATAGAATGCCCGCATCATATTAATGGAATAAGCATCATGGCCAAGCGCAAGACAGTCTCCTCCCAGACCCCTCCCCCTCAGCATCAATATCCCTCCGCCGGTCTGCTGCGCCGCCTGGGCGCCCTGCTCTATGACTATCTGGTGGTCATCGCCCTGTTGATCATCGCCGGCTTCATCGGCATGGGGGTTGCCCAGTTGCTGCTGGCCACCGGTATGGCAGCCGTGCCCGAGGGCAAGGATGCCTCCTGGCTGCTGACCAGCCCGCTCTACAGCGCCTGGCTGGCCCTGGTGATCTGCGGTTTCTACACCTGGTTCTGGACCCGTGCCGGCCAGACCATCGGCATGCGCGCCTGGCGCCTGCGCATCCAGAATGTGGATGGCAGCAACATCCGCATCACCCAAGCCCTGATCCGGCTCGGGACTGCCGCCTTCGGACTCGGCAACCTGCTGTGCGTGATGAACCGCCAGCGGCCACGCGCCTTCCAGGACATCTGGTCCGAGTGTGAGGTGGTGGTGCTGAGCAAGCAGGAGAATCTGGAGCAGCTGAACAAATAAGGTAGCTTGAATGACAAGAAGGGCACCCCGGGGTGCCCTTCTCACTACCTGCCTCCATGGCCCGTATCGCCGTGGACAGCATGAAAAAAGGGCCCATGAGGGCCCTTTTCGTTTCGGCATCCGGCTATCGCCTGCGGCTCAGGATATAGAAGGAAATACCGCCGAACAGCAGGCTGGGGGCGATAGCGGCCAGGATGGGCGGCATCGCATACACCAGGCTGACGGGGCCGAACACCCGATCGCTCACATAGACCGCGAAGCCGGTCATGATCCCCATCAGCATCCTCGCCCCCATGCTCACCGAGCGCAGCGGGCCGAAGATGAAGGAGGAGGCCAGCAAAATCATGGCCACCACAGAGAGCGGCGACAGCAGCTTGCGCCACATCTCCAGCTTGTAGCGCCCCGCATCCTGCTTGTTGGCATCCAGATAGCCGATATAGTCGCGCAGGCCGGAGATCGGCAGGTTCTCGGGATCTATGCTGACCACCCCCAGCTGTTTGGGGGTCAGCTCCGAGCTCCACGCCATCTGTTCATGCTGCTCGTCCTGGATCTGCTTGGGATCATCGAAGCGAGTGATATGCACCCGCTTGAGCAGCCAGTGATGCTGTTCGAACACCCCCTCCTGCGCCTGTACGACGTCGATCAGCTCACGGGACGGAGTGAAACGGTACAGGGTGATGCCAGTCAAGGCGCCGTCGTTGCGTACCCCGTTGATATTGACGAAGTTGTTGCCATCCCGGGCCCAGACACCATAGGCCGAGACGGTCAGCCGTCCTTCCGACATGGCGCCCGCCTTGATGTCATCCGCCATCCGCTTCGCGGCGGGGGCCACATATTCCCCCATCAGTCCTACCAGCAACATCAGGGGGATCGCGGTCTTGAGCGCCGCCATCACTATGCTGATCTTGGAGCGGCCCGATGCCTGCATCACCACCAATTCCGAGGTGGTCGCCAGCTGACCGAGCCCGATGAGCCCCCCCAGCAGGGCCGCCAGCGGGAAGAACAGCACCGCCTCCTTCGGCATGGAGAGCAGCACGAAATAGAGCGCGTTGAGCATGTCGTAGTTGCCTTCCCCCACCGCCTTGAGCTGCTCCACATACTTGATGAGCGCAGCCAGCCCGACCAGGGTCAGTTCACACAGCAGGATCGACATGAAAATGACCCGGCCAATATATCTATCGAGAATGCCAAACATCAGCCGAGACTCCCAGGTTGCAGCATCATGCTGATTTTCCCTTGAAATGCGGTGCACGGAACATGAATCGATACGGGGGCGACCCTGTTGATATGCCTGTCGAGAATGTCAAACATCAGCAGAGATCCCTATGTTGCAGCATCATGCCGATTTCATTTTGAAGAAGTGGCTCTTCACCCCGTTCCACCAGGTCGTACCATGCAGGTTGAGCGGCAGGCCGATTGCCAGCAGATAGACCATAGGCACCAGGAACATGCCTGGCCAGTGGGGCAGACGCCCGCTGTCGATGGCCGAGCGGGCGGCGCTGAGCAACAGGAAATAGGAGAGATAGAGCAAAATGGCGGGCAGCAACTTGGCGTAGCGACCCTGGCGAGGGTTGACCCTGGCCAGCGGCACCACCAGGAAGGTGAGCACCAAGATGGAGACTGGCAGCGACAGGCGCCACTGCAACTCGGCCATCAGCTGGTTGTCCTGGGTGCCGAGCAACGCCATGGTCGGCTTGGCCGCCGCCTTGCGGTTGGAGCGCTCCATCTCCTGCTGGCGGATCACCAGGCTGTACTCGTCGAAGTTGGAGATCTGGAACTGCTTGCCGGTGAACTGGCCCTCATAGCGGGAGCCATCTTTCAGGGTCAACCACTGCAGGCCGTTGCTGTCTGCGGTCACATGCCCCTCGCTGGCCACCACGACGGAGGGCGGCGAGGTGCCTTCGGCGCGCTGCAGCACGAAGATCTTCTGCAGCTCCGAGCCCTTGTCGTTCAGATCCTGGATGTAGGCGACCAGTCGTCCCTTGTCGAGCTCCATGAAGCGACCCGCCTGCAGGAAGGAGATGCCCGGATCGGCCTTGAATTCGTCGATCACCTGATACTCGCGCTCCTTTGCCTGGGGCGCGATCCAGCCGGTGTTGAACGCCGCCACCGCCGCCGTCAGCAAGGCCAGCAGCATGGCGCTGCGCATCACGAAGCGGTGACTGAAACCCACGGCATGCATCACCGTCATCTCGCTTTCGGCATACAAACGACCATGAGCAAACAAAATGGCAAGGAACAGACTGATAGGCAGCATCAACAGCGCCATATTGGGCAGGTTGAGCAGCAGCAGGGTGGAAACCAGGCGCGTCGGCACCTCGCCATCGGCGGCATCGCCGATGATCTGGATAAATTGCTGGCTGACGAAGATAAGCAGCAGTACGAATAACACCGCCAGCTGGGTTTTCAGGGTCTCCCTGAACAAATATCGGAAAACGATCACAGTCATTCCCAAGTAAACTTGTGTTTTTAGTCGAATGCCTGAAAAATAGGGCCCTATATTGGATTTTTACCAGTTTGAACTGCGGAGCCTGTGGCTGTTCGCTCCGCCTCTGATACCCCAACAAGCACCGCATTATTCAATAAAAGGTGCCTTTTGTCTTTAGGATGTAGGAGATTCCATGGAGTTCAGTGTAAAGAGTGGCAGTCCTGAGAAGCAACGCAGTGCCTGCGTCGTGGTTGGCGTGTTTGAGCCCCGTCGCCTCTCTCCGGTCGCCGAACAGCTGGACAAGATCAGCGACGGCTACATCAGCTCGCTGCTGCGCCGCGGCGATCTGGAAGGCAAACCAGGCCAGATGCTGTTGCTGCATCAAGTACCGGGCGTGCTCAGCGAGCGCGTACTGCTGGTCGGTTGCGGCAAGGAGCGGGAACTCGACGAACGCCAGTACAAGCAGATCATCAACAAGACCATCACCACCCTCAACGAGACCGGGTCCATGGAAGCCGTCTGCTTCCTGACCGAGCTGCACGTCAAGGGACGGGATACTTACTGGAAGGTGCGTCAGGCGGTGGAAACCACCAAGGCGGGCCTCTACAGCTTCGATCAGTTCAAGACCAACAAGGCCGAACCGCGCCGCCCGCTGCGCAAGCTGGTGTTCAACGTGCCGACGCGTCGGGAACTGACCATAGGCGAGCGCGCCATCGCCCACGGCCTGGCCGTGGCGAAAGGGGTGCGGGTCTGTCGCGACGTGGCGAACATGCCGCCCAACATCTGCAACCCGGCTTACCTAGCCTCCCAGGCCCGTCGTCTGGCCGATGCCTATGACAACATCACTACCAAGGTGATCGGCGAGCAGGAGATGGCCGAACTCGGCATGAACTCCTACCTGGCGGTGGCCCGTGGCTCCGACAACGAAGCCATGATGGCCATCATCGAGTACAAGGGCAACGGCGACGCCAAGCCCGTCGTGCTGGTCGGCAAGGGACTGACCTTCGACTCCGGCGGTATCTCCATCAAGCCGGCCGAGGGCATGGACGAGATGAAGTACGACATGGGTGGCGCCGCCTCCGTGCTCGGCACCATGCACGCCCTGGCCCAGTTGCAGCTGCCCATCAACGTCATAGGCGTGCTGGCCGGTTGCGAGAACATGCCGGGTGGCAACGCCTACAGGCCAGGTGACATCCTCACCACCATGTCCGGCCAGACCGTCGAGGTGCTCAACACCGACGCGGAAGGGCGCCTGGTGCTGTGCGATGCGCTCACCTATGTCGATCGCTACGATCCCGAGACCGTCATCGACGTGGCGACCCTGACCGGGGCCTGCATCATCGCCCTCGGTCACCACACCTCGGGTCTGCTGGCCAACCACAACCCGCTGGCCCACGAGCTGCTGAACGCCTCAGAGCAGGCCGGTGATCGCGCCTGGCGCCTGCCGCTGTTCGATGAGTATCAGGAACAGCTGGAGAGCCCGTTCGCCGACATGGCCAACATCGGCGGCCGCCCGGCCGGTACCATCACCGCCGCCGCCTTCCTGTCGCGCTTCACCAAGAAGTACAACTGGGCCCACCTGGACATCGCAGGTACCGCCTGGAAGAGTGGCAAGGACAAGGGCTCCACCGGTCGTCCGGTGCCCCTGCTGACCCAGTTCCTGCTGAACCGGGCCGGCGTGGCGGATGTCGAAGACAAGGAGTGATTCCTCACGCCCGCCGCACCCTGTGCGCGGCGGTGAGGCGTTGACTCGTATCACAAGGAAGAGGCCCGCCTCTTCCTTGTTTCATTGAGAGAACTGGGGGAACCATGCCCGGCATGGCCCCCCACCGACGGCCAATCGCTGTCCGTCACAGCCAAACGGGACCCAACCTGATGAGCCAAGTGACCTTTTACCTGATGAGTGAGCCGGATGACGCGCAGGCTTCCGCCGTCGAGCGGCTCGCCTGCCAGCTGGCGGCCGATGCCTGGGGCGCGGGCCATCTCTATCTGCATTGTGCGGACCAGGCTCAGGCCGAGCGCCTGGACGAGCTGCTGTGGCAGCTGCCACCGGATCGCTTCGTGCCGCACCAGTTGCAGGGCGAGACCGGTCAGGCCCCAGTCGAGATCGGCTGCCAACCACCGAAGCGGCGCTATGCCTGCCTCATCAATCTGGCCGAACAGACACCTTTGTTTGCAGGACACTTCGCTCAAGTGGTAGATTTTGTTCCCACTGACGAAACGCGAAAGCAGCAAGCCCGCGAGCGCTACAAGCACTATCGCCAGGCAGGCCATGCCCTCGAGATGAGGGATCAGCCCGTCCTTGCCGCACCGGATCCGGCGCAGCCCTGACTGCCGCCCCCGCGATCCAGACCCCATCAACACCAGAATTCATCCAGAATACGGCGAGACCATGGAAAAGACTTTTAATCACAACGCCATCGAACAGGCGCTCTACCAGCACTGGGAATCCCAGGGTTACTTCAAGCCCCACGGTGACACCAGCAAAGACTCCTTCTGCATCATGATCCCGCCGCCGAACGTCACCGGCAGCCTGCACATGGGTCATGCCTTCCAGCAGACCCTGATGGACACCCTGATCCGCTACAACCGCATGCAGGGCAAGAACACCCTGTGGCAGGCGGGCTGTGACCACGCCGGCATCGCCACCCAGATGGTGGTGGAGCGCAAGATCGCCGCCGAAGAGGGCAAGACCCGTCACGACTACGGCCGCGATGCCTTCATCGACAAGATCTGGCAGTGGAAGGAAGAGTCCGGCGGCACCATCACCCGTCAGATGCGTCGCCTCGGTGACTCAGTGGACTGGGAGCGCGAGCGCTTCACCATGGACGAGGGCCTCTCCGAAGCCGTGCAGGAAGTATTCGTGCGTCTGTATGAAGATGGCCTGATGTACCGTGGCAAGCGTCTGGTGAACTGGGATCCCAAGCTCAACACCGCCATCTCCGATCTGGAAGTGGAAAACCGCGAGATCAAGGGCCACATGTGGCACCTGCGTTATCCGCTGGCAAATGGCGCCAAGACCGCCGAAGGCCAGGATCACCTGATCGTCGCCACCACCCGTCCCGAGACCATGCTGGGTGATACCGCCGTCGCCGTGAACCCGGAAGACCCGCGTTACAAGGCGTTGATCGGCCAGCACATACTGCTGCCACTGGTGAACCGTCTGATCCCCATCGTCGCCGATGAACACGCCGACATGGAGAAGGGCACCGGCTGCGTGAAGATCACCCCGGCCCACGACTTCAACGATAACGAAGTGGGCAAGCGCCACAACCTGCCGATGATCAACATCTTCACCCTGGACGCCCACGTGCGCGCCGAGGCCGAAGTGGTCGACACCAACGGCAACCCCTGCACCGCCTATGACGCCGCCCTGCCGACCGAATTCGCCGGGCTGGAGCGCTTCGCCGCCCGCAAGGCCATCCTGGCCAGACTGGACGAGCTGGGCCTGCTGAGCGAGACCAAGGATCACGTGCTGCAACAGCCCTACGGCGATCGCGGTGGCGTGCCCATCGAACCCATGCTGACCGACCAGTGGTACGTACGCGTGGCCCCCATGGCCAAGACCGCCATCGAGGCGGTGGAAGATGGTCGCATCCAGTTCGTGCCCAAGCAGTACGAGAACATGTACTTCTCCTGGATGCGCGACATTCAGGACTGGTGCGTCTCCCGTCAGCTGTGGTGGGGTCACCGCATCCCGGCCTGGTATGACGAATCCGGCAAGGTCTACGTCGGCCGCGACGAGGCCGAGGTGCGCGCCAAGCACAACATCCCGTCCGTGACCGTGCTGCGTCAGGACGAAGACGTGCTCGACACCTGGTTCAGCTCCGCCCTGTGGACCTTCTCCACCCTGGGCTGGCCGAACAACACAGAAGCGCTCAAGACCTTCCACCCGACCGACGTGCTGATGAGCGGCTTCGACATCATCTTTTTCTGGATTGCCCGGATGATCATGATGACCATGCACTTCATCAAGAACGAAGATGGCACCCCGCAGGTTCCCTTCAAGACCGTCTACATCACCGGCCTAATCCGGGATGAAGAGGGCCAGAAGATGTCCAAGTCCAAGGGCAACGTGCTGGACCCGCTCGACATGATCGACGGTATCAGCCTGGAAAATCTGCTGGAGAAGCGCACCGGCAACATGATGCAACCGCAGATGGCCGAGAAGATCGGCAAGCGCACCGCCAAGCAGTTCCCGGAAGGGATCGAGGCCCACGGCACCGACGCCCTGCGCTTCACCCTGGCGGCGCTGGCCAGCACGGGTCGTGACATCAACTGGGACATGAAGCGCCTGGACGGTTACAACAACTTCTGCAACAAGCTGTGGAACGCCTCCCGCTACGTGCTGATGAACACCGAAGAGCAGGATTGCGGTCTGAATGGCGGCGAGATGCAGTTCAGCCTGGCGGATCGCTGGATCCAGTCCCAGCTGCAGGTCGCCATCCGCGACTTCCGCACCGCGCTCGACACCTACCGCTTCGACATGGCCGCCGGCGTGCTGTACGAATTTATCTGGAACCAGTTCTGCGACTGGTATCTGGAGCTGACCAAGCCGGTGCTGGGCAAGGGCTCCGAGGCCGAGCAGCGTGCCACCCGTCACACCCTGGTGACTGTGCTGGAAACCCTGCTGCGCCTGGCGCACCCCATCATTCCGTTCATCACCGAGACCATCTGGAAATCGGTGGCGCCGCTGACCGGGGTCCATGCCGACACCATCATGCTGCAGCCCTTCCCAGAGTTCGATGCCGCCAGGCTGGATGAGACCGCCATGGCGGATCAGGAGTGGGTGAAGGAGTTCATCGTCGGCATCCGCAACATCCGCGCCGAGATGAACGTGGCGCCGAGCGTGGGCCTCAACGTGCTGCTCCAGTGCGATGCCAAGGATGCCCAGCGCGCCGGTGACAACGAGGCCTTCCTCAAGTCCCTCGCTCGCCTGGAGTCCATCCGCGTGCTGGCAGACGGCGACGTCGCCCCGCTGTCGGTGAAGAAGCTGATCGGCAGCACCGAGCTGATGATCCCCATGGCCGGCCTCATCGACAAGGAAGCCGAGCTGGCCCGTCTGGCCAAAGAGGTGGCCAAGCTGACCGGTGAATGCGCCCGCATCGAAGGCAAGCTCGGCAACGAGGCCTTCGTGGCCAAGGCGCCGGAGGCGGTCATCGCCAAGGAGCGCGAGAAGCTGGAGGAGTACCGCCTCCAGCTGGTCAAGCTGGAAGCCCAGCAGGTCGAGATCGCCGCCCTGTAAGCGACCCCGCTTCGCGACAAGCCCCCGTTTATCGGGGGCTTTTTTATTGGCTCACCGCCGGTCCCACCATGCCGCAGCCTCCAGAGGATGGCGGCTTTCGGTTGTCCAGCGCCCGGCAAGGCCGCTTTTCTTCCCCACGCAATTGAAAAATTAGCGAGCCCAGTCACCCGCTTTCACAAGCGCATCGCCCGTAAATTCATTACACTGCCAGCGATCTTTTCTATTTGGAGTGCTGTCGCAGTATGGAAATATTGATCCTGCTCGGATTGATTTTGCTCAATGGCGTCTTCGCCATGTCGGAAATCGCCATCGTCACCGCGCGCAAGGCCCGCCTCAGCAAGATGGCAAGCGAAGGCAGCCGCTCCGCCGCCATTGCGCTCAAACTGGGCGAGAATCCGACCCATTTCCTCTCTGCCGTCCAGATAGGCATCACCAGCATCGGCCTACTCAACGGTATCTACGGTGAGTCCCTGCTGGCACAACCCTTCGCACAATGGCTGCAGGAGTGGGGCCTCTCCGCCAAGAGCAGCAGCCTGCTCGCCACCGTCATCGTTGTGGTGCTGGTCACCTACCTCTCCATAGTGGTGGGGGAGCTGGTCCCCAAGCGCCTCGGCCAGCTCAATGCCGAACGCATCGCCTGCCTGGTGGCCCGCCCCATGCAGTGGCTGGCGACCCTGACCCGCCCCTTCGTCTGGTTGCTGTCGGCCTCGACCCATGCCAGCCTGCGCATCCTGCGGGTCGATCAGAACAACAGCAACAACGTCACCCAGGAGGAGATCCACGCCATGCTGGTGGAGGGCTCCGAGGCTGGCATCATCGAGGATCAGGAACACACCATGCTGCGCAATGTGTTTCGTCTCGACGAGCGCAGCCTGGCCTCCCTGATGGTGCCGCGCAGCGACATCCGCTATCTGGATCTCTCCCTGCCACTGGAGACCAACCTGCAGCGACTGGTGGAGTATCGCCACAGCTTCTTCCCGGTCTGTGACGGCAGCCTGTCGGATCTGGTGGGCATCCTCAACGTCAACAAGGTGCTGCACGCCTACATCAAGGGGGAGCCCATCGATCTGGCGGCCCTCACCCAGGATGGCAGCCTGCTGCCGGAGACCCTCAACGGCCTCGAGCTGCTCAATCACTTCCGCGCCCACTCCGAACACATGGTGCTGGTGGTGGACGAGTATGGCGAGCTGCAGGGGCTGGTCACTCAGCAGGATCTGCTGGAGACCCTGGCCGGTGACTTCCAGCAGGAGGATGGTGAGGACAACTGGGCATTCCAGCGCGCCGACGGCAGCTGGCTGCTGGATGGCCTCATCCCCCTGCCGGAGCTGAAAGATTGTCTGGAGCTGGTCCGCTTGCCGGAAGAAGAAAAACATCACTATCACACCCTTGGAGGGCTTATCATGCTGCTCCTTGGTCGCCTTCCCCGGACCGGAGACCTGGTCACCCTGGAACAGTGGCAACTGGAAATTGTAGATATGGACGGCCTGCGCATCGACAAGGTGCTTGCCATGCCCTTGACCGACCAACCCAGCTAATCTGCGGAGTTTGCACGTATGGAGCAGTTTTACCACCTGGCTCACGCCTTCATTAATCAGGATCTGGCGACCCTGTCCGATCCCAAGATGGTCTTCATGGTCTATATCGTCCTGCTGACCTTCCTGGTGTTGGAGAATGGCTTCATCCCGACCGCCTTCCTGCCCGGCGACACCCTGCTGATCCTGACCGGCGTGCTCATCTATCAGGGCGTGCTGCCGCTGGCGGTCATTCCGCTGCTGATCATGGCTACCTTCGTCGGCACCTGGTGCGGCTACATGCAGGGGCGCTTTCTCGGCCATACCCAGATGTACCACAGGCTGATGTCCCACCTGGACGACAAACACAAGGAGAAGGTGCACTACCTGCTCAACAAGTACGGCATCATTACCCTGATCACCGCCCGCTACATCGCCTTCGTGCGCACCGCCTATCCCTACATCGTCGGCGCCAACGAGATACCGCAGGGGCGCTTCCTCATCGTCAACCTGATCAGCTCCATCATGTGGATCTGCCCGCTGGTCGGGCTGGGTTATTACCTGAGCCACACCAAGCTGGCCGCACAGTATGAGTCCCAGTTCCTCAGCATCATCCTCTGCCTGCCGCTGGTGCTGCTGGTCGGCGGTTTGATCGCATTGATCTGGCGCTGGCTGAGCAAACGCAAGGCCCCCGCCTCCCGGGATTGAGGCAAAGGCTGAGACAAATCATCAGGGTCGCCAGGGGCGGCCCTTTTTTATGGAAATAATGACGAATTCCTCGCCGCCGCTCTTGTAAAGCAAGGGCAAAAATGAGTGAATCTAGCGCCTTTTTTCGCTGTGGATGGAGTCGGTTGTATGGGGTGTCGAATTCGCGCAATTGCGCTGCTGTGTGGGTTGGCTGGATTGCTCGGATTGCCTGCGGCCCTGGCGGCGCCCAACCCGGCCAATCTGAAGTTGCAATCGGGCAGTGCTCTGGTGATGGACGTCAACACGGGCAAGACGCTCTATCAGAAGAATGCCACCCGGGTGCGTCCCATCGCCTCCCTCACCAAGCTGATGACCGCCCTGGTGGTGCTGGATGCCCGTCAGAGCCTGAGCCAGACCCTGACCGTCGATCAGAACGACAGGGACAACATCAAGCACACCTATTCCCGGGTGCGTTTCGGCACCAAGGTGACCCGCCGCGATGCCCTGCACCTGGCGCTGATGTCCTCAGAGAACCGCATGGCCTCGGCCCTGGCCCGTCACTACCCGGGTGGCCGCTCGGCCTTCATCCGCGCCATGAACAACAAGGCCAAACAGCTCGGCATGCGCAACAGCCGCTTCTATGACTCCACCGGCCTGTCGACCCGCAACGTCTCCACCGCCCAGGATCTGGCCAGGCTCATCTCGGCGGCCTATCGCCAGCCGCTGATCCGCCAGTTCACCCAGGACACCAACATGGAGATGCGCTTCATGGCTCCGGCCTACAGCCTGATGTTCAACAACACCAATCCGCTGGTGAAGAACCCGGACTGGGACGTGCGCCTCTCCAAGACCGGTTTCACCGACGAGGCGGGCCGCTGCCTGCTGATGCGCGCCAAACCGGACCGCCAGGAGCTCGCCATCGTGCTGCTCAACTCGGTGGGCAAGCGCACCCCGATCGGGGATGCCAACCGCATTCGCAAGTGGCTCAAGAGCTGATCGCCTCGCCAGAATGAAAAAAGGATGCCTTGGCATCCTTTTTTATTGCCCGCTGACGGGCTCGCGTTCGATGACACCAACCGGCGCGCCTGCACGCTCTGGGCGCAGCCAAGGCACTTGGCTGACGCCATACCATGACTGGGCAATGGAACGCCGTATGAGGTGATAGCGCAGGGGATAAGGCCTTGGGGCGAGACATGCCGGCACCCTGACGGAGGCGGCGCCGAGTGCGGCCGCAGCGCAGACATGTCGTCATCCGGCGGCGGCCCATAAAAAAACAGCCCCGACCTAAGTCGAGGCTGTCTGTATGGTGCGCCCGGGAGGATTCGAACCTCCGACCACCTGGTTCGTAGCCAGGTACTCTATCCAGCTGAGCTACGGGCGCTCATTAACTGTTAACACTGCTTTCAAAATGGTGCGCCCGGGAGGATTCGAACCTCCGACCACCTGGTTCGTAGCCAGGTACTCTATCCAGCTGAGCTACGGGCGCTCACAAACTTTTGACACTGCTTTCAAAATGGTGCGCCCGAGAGGATTCGAACCTCTGACCACCTGGTTCGTAGCCAGGTACTCTATCCAGCTGAGCTACGGGCGCTCATAAATCTTTGATTTCACTTTAAATGGTGCGCCCGGGAGGATTCGAACCTCCGACCACCTGGTTCGTAGCCAGGTACTCTATCCAGCTGAGCTACGGGCGCCCTGATTTAAAACGATAAAAAAAGCCTACTTATCAGTAAGCCTTTTCTAAAGTGTCGACTTGCTGATGGTCAACACATGACTCTTGCTTGAGTCGTAATATGGTGCGCCCGGGAGGATTCGAACCTCCGACCACCTGGTTCGTAGCCAGGTACTCTATCCAGCTGAGCTACGGGCGCAAATGGCGGAGAAGGGGGGATTCGAACCCCCGATGCGGGTATAAGCCGCATACTCCCTTAGCAGGGGAGCGCCTTCAGCCTCTCGGCCACCTCTCCGTTTGCGGGGCTGATAATACTTCACAGGGATTTTTAGTCAAACACTTTTTTGGAGAAAACAGAGCGTTCGCTCAGCATTTGGTCAAAGAGTGGAATATTCAAACAATATCGGTACTTACCCTGTAGTTCCGCCCCCTGCAGGCCCATTCTGCCGGGCCAGAAAAACAAAAGGCGACACAGCAAGTGTCGCCTTAAAAGCAGCTATCGATGCGGCTTAGAAATTCGGTTGGCCCGGGACTTTCTCGGCCTGTATCCGCATGTAGATCTCTTCGCGGTGCACGGAGACCTCTTTCGGTGCGTTCACACCGATACGAACCTGATTGCCTTTAACGCCCAGTACGGTGACAGTCACTTCGTCACCAATCATCAGGGTTTCCCCTACACGACGAGTCAAAATAAGCATTCGCTTGCTCCTGTATCCTGTTTTGTATTTATATCGATATGCGACATTATCTTACAAAGATACCGATATGGTAAATGGTTGAAACTAAATCAATCAGGGATTGTTCCCCAAGGGCTGCTCATGAGGCTCATTATCCAGCCCGAAAGCGGAGTGCAACGCGCGCACCGCCAGCTCCAGGTACTTCTCGTCAATCACTACGGATATCTTGATTTCAGAGGTGGAAATCAACTGCATGTTGATCCCCTCCTCGCCCAATACCTTAAACATGGTGCGAGCGACGCCGGGGTGATTCCACATGCCGACCCCAACGATGGAGACCTTGGCGATCTCCCCGTTGCCCTGCACGCAGGCGGCCCCCAGCTCGGTGGCGGTCTCCTCCAGCAGCGCACGGGCCCGGCGATAGTCATCCCGATTCACCGTGAAGGTAAAATCGGCGGTGCCATCCCCCAGGGTGTTCTGCACTATCATGTCGACATCAATGTTGGCATCGCTGATCGGATTGAGGATCTGCGCCGCCACGGTGGGCCTGTCCGGCACACCCAGAATGGTCAGGCTGGCCTCATTGCGATTGAACGCGATGCCGGATACCAGGGGTGCTTCCATCCTCTCATCTCCATATGTGATCAAGGTTCCCTCTCCGTCGACAAAACTCGACAGCACCCGCAGTGGCACGCGGTACTTGCCCGCGAACTCCACCGAACGGATCTGCAGCACCTTGGCCCCCAGGCTCGCCATCTCCAGCATCTCCTCGAAGGTGATGGTGGAAAGGCGCCTGGCCTTGGGCTCGATGCGCGGATCAGTGGTATAGACCCCATCCACATCGGTAAAGATCTGGCATTCATCGGCCTTGATGGCCGCCGCGACCGCCACCGCCGTGGTATCCGAACCGCCACGCCCCAGGGTCGTGATGGCGTTGTGCTCATCGCGGCCCTGGAAACCGGCGATCACCACCACCTTGCCCGCGCTCAGTGCAGACTGAACCTGCTCGGTATCTATGTGGCTGATCCTGGCCTTGCCATAGGCGGAATCGGTGTGGATACGCACCTGATCACCGGTCATTGAGACCGCAGCACAACCCCGTTTGTTCAACGCGATTGCCAGCAGCGCTATGGTGACCTGCTCACCGGTGGAGACCAGCACATCCATCTCGCGCCGATTGGCATCAGGATCCAGTTGCTGGGCCATGCCCAGCAACCGGTTGGTTTCGCCCGACATGGCGGACACCACCACCACCACATCGTGTCCTTGGGCTCGGCTCAGCTGAACCCGCTCAGCCACCGCCTCGATCCGCTCCAGCGTGCCGACCGAGGTGCCGCCGTACTTCTGTACATAAAGTGCCACAGATCACCTCGCCCGTTTACAGGCGCTCTTCCAACCAGGAGTGAACGGATTGCAGCGCCGCCGGCACGGCTTCTGGCTGGGTTCCCCCCGCCTGGGCCATGTCGGGACGACCACCGCCCTTGCCGCCCACCTGCTGGGCCACCAGGTTGACCAGCTCGCCGGCCTTCACCTTGGCGGTCAGATCGTTGGTCACACCGGCGATCAGGTTGACCTTGTCATCGCTGCAGGTCGCCAGCAGCACGACACCGGACTTCATCCGGTTCTTCAGCTCGTCCAGCATGCCGCGCAGGGACTTGGGATCGGCCCCGTCCAGTGCGGCGATCAGCACCTTCTGACCCTTGATCTCGACCACCTGGCTCAGCAGGTCGCTGCCGGCCTGAGCGGCCAGCTTGGCCTTGAGCTGCTCCAGCTCGCGTTCCATCATCCTGGACTTGTCCAGCAGCTGGCGCACCTTGCTGCCGATGGAGAACTGATCCCCTTTCACCAGGGCCGCGGCTTCTTCAAACTGCTCTGCCAGCTGGTGCATGAAGTCGATGGCGCCCTTGCCGGTCACCGCCTCGATGCGGCGCACCCCGGCGGCGACACCGCTCTCGGCGATGATCTTGAAGAAGCCGATGTCACCGGTACGCTTGGCGTGAGTACCGCCACACAGCTCGGTGGAGTAGTCACCCATGCGCACGACCCGCACATCGTCTTCATATTTCTCGCCAAACAGCGCCATGGCGCCGGCGGACTTGGCCGCTTCCAGATCCATCACCTGGGTGACGACATCGTGGTTGGCACGGATCTGGGCGTTGACCAGCTCCTCAACCCGGCGAATGGTCGCCATGGTCAGGCCTTCGAAGTGGGAGAAGTCGAAGCGCATGCGATCGGCCCCGACCAGCGAGCCCTTCTGGGTCACGTGATCACCCAGCGCCTGGCGCAGGGCTGCGTGCAGCAGGTGGGTGACCGAGTGGTTCAGGGCCACGGCCTGGCGGCGCTCCCCATCGACCACGGCTTCCACCACGGCCCCCTTCTCCAGGGTACCCAGCTCCAGATAGCCCTTGTGAATGATGGCCTTGCCCGCTTTCTGGGTGTCGGTCACGGCGAAGATGCCGTCATCCACCTTGAGGATGCCGCTGTCACCCACCTGGCCGCCGGATTCGGCGTAGAAGGGGGTCTCGGCCAGCACGATCACGGCTTCTTCACCGGCGATCAGGCCGCTCACTTCAATAGCATCCTTGTAGATGCCGACCACCTGAGTCGTTTGGCTCAGCTGCTTGTAACCGGTAAATGGGGTCTCGAAATCGAGTTTCAACACCTCGTTGTAGTTCACACCGAAGCTGGAGGCCTCTTTCGCACGGGCGCGCTGCTTCTCCATCTCGACACGGAAACCTTCTTCGTCGATGCCGATCTCGCGCTCGCGCACCACATCGGCGGTCAAGTCCGCCGGGAAGCCGTAGGTGTCATACAACTTGAACACCACCTCGCCCGGGATGACCTTGGCATCACCCAGGTTCGCCAGCACGTCCTCCAGCAACAGCAAGCCGCGATCCAGAGTGCGGACGAACTGCTCTTCCTCGATGCGCAACACGCGCTCGACCAGCGGCAGCTGGGCGATGAGTTCAGGGCCTACGTCCTTCATCTGCACCGCGAGCTCGGCGGCCAGCTTGTAGAAGAACACCTCGGTGGCACCCAGCTTGCGACCGTGGCGCACGGCGCGGCGGATGATACGGCGCAGCACATAGCCACGACCCTCGTTGGAGGGCATGACACCGTCTGCCACCAGGAAGGCGCAGGAGCGGATGTGGTCGGCGATGACGCGCAGGGACTGATTGCTCAGATCTGTGGTGCCGACGATCTCGGCCGCCTTCTTGATCAACGCCTGGAAGATGTCGATCTCGTAGTTGGAGTGGACGCCCTGCATGATGGCGGAGATACGCTCCAGACCCATGCCGGTGTCCACAGACGGACGGGGCAGCGGTTCCATGGTGCCGTCGGCCTGACGGTTGAACTGCATGAACACCACGTTCCAGATCTCGATGAAACGGTCGCCGTCCTCTTCCGGTGAACCGGGAGGGCCACCCCAGAGGTGATCGCCGTGGTCATAGAAGATCTCGGTGCAGGGGCCGCACGGACCGGTATCGCCCATCTGCCAGAAGTTATCGGAGGCAAAGGGGGCGCCCTTGTTGTCGCCGATGCGTACGATGCGCTCGACTGGCACGCCCACTTCGTTTGCCCAGATGTTGAAGGCTTCATCATCCGTTTCATACACGGTGACCAGCAGGCGCTCTTTGGGCAGCTTGAGGGTCCCGGTCAGGAATTCCCAGGCAAAACGGATGGCGTCCTGCTTGAAATAGTCACCGAAGCTGAAGTTACCCAGCATCTCGAAGAAGGTGTGGTGACGAGCGGTATAGCCGACGTTTTCCAGGTCATTGTGCTTACCGCCGGCCCGCACGCAACGCTGGGCCGTGGTGGCCCGGTTATAGGCACGCTTGTCGGCGCCAAGGAAGGTATCCTTGAACTGGTTCATACCTGCGTTGGTGAACAGCAGGGTCGGGTCGTTATGCGGCACCAGCGAGCTGGAGGAGACAACCTGGTGCCCCTGGGAGCGGAAATACTCGAGAAACGCTGAGCGCAACTCTGACGTGGACATATACATGGGAAATCCTGCTTGATTCGAATACGGACTTTTAACCGCATTAATGTAAGTTTTCTGCGGGGTAAAGTAAAACGCGCAGGCCCGCCATGGGTGAAAAAGCACGCATCGCGGACGGACTCTCAGATTAGCAGGGGAAAGGAGCCATGAGGCAGGAAGAAGAACGAGAGGCGGAAAGGTGTCGTTTGTAGCGCTAGGGCCCACCAGCGCCGGGCCGACTCGGCAAGCACCGCCGGGGAATTTGTTTGGAGCATCCTCCATTCGGCCAGCTAATCGCCCCTATTGCACTCAGACCAGTCAGGCAATAAGTGGCCGGTATGAACCGGGTCGTTACTCGCCCTGCTCCTGCATGGCCGAGATGGCATGACGGGCCTGATCCTGATTGAAGCCTCGCCCGAGCAGATACTTTAGCCACTTCATCCGCAACTTGAAGTCGCCCAGATCGCTCGCCCTGGCCCGACGTTGCAGCAGCTCGGATGCCAATTCGAACCAGTCCAGTTCAGGCTGCTCGAATGCGGTCTCTATCTGGGCATCGCTGAGCCCCTTGCGGCGCAGATCGAAGCGGATCTTGATGGGGCCCTGCCCCTTGGTGGCACCGGCCCGCACCGCCATGGCGCCATAGCGTTCGTCATCGATCCAGTGGTAGCCGCGGCAATAGTCGAGCACCGCCTCTATCACCTCTGCGTTGAAACCCTGCCTGCGCAGTCGGCCGGCCAGCTCGGACTCGGCACTCTCGCGGCGAGCCAGGCTGCGCATGGCAAAGGTACGGGCCGCGGCGAACAGCTCCTCAAACGAGGGTTCGACGGGTTCGGGTATCGATTCATCAGCCATAAATGACAAGGCCGGGGGTTAGCCCGGCCTTCCTGTTATTCGAACTCTTGTTCGCTTTCGGCTTCGAGCTCGTCAGCGTCAGCCGCCACCGGCTTCTCGGCCGGCACATCACCGGAGAGCAGCAGCTCACGCAGTCTGGCTTCGACCTCGGCCGCCATCGCCTTGTTCTCGGAGAAGAGCTTCATCACGTTGGCCTTGCCCTGACCGATCTTCTCGCCGTTGTAGCTGTACCAGGCACCGGCCTTGTCGATCAGCTTGTGCTTGACGCCCAGATCCACCAGCTCGCCCTCCTTGGAGATACCGACACCGTAGAAGATCTGGAACTCGGCTTGCTTGAAGGGAGGGGCCACCTTGTTCTTGACTACCTTGACGCGGGTCTCGTTACCGACCACCTCATCGCCGTCCTTGATGGCGCCGATGCGACGAATGTCGAGACGCACTGAGGCGTAGAACTTGAGCGCGTTACCACCCGTGGTGGTCTCGGGGCTGCCGAACATGACGCCAATCTTCATCCGGATCTGGTTGATGAAGATACAGAGGCAGTTCGCGTTCTTGATGTTGGCGGTCAGCTTGCGCAGCGCCTGGGACATCAGGCGGGCCTGCAGACCGACGTGGGAATCCCCCATCTCGCCTTCAATTTCCGCCTTCGGCGTCAGGGCGGCCACCGAGTCGACGATGATGACGTCGACCGCGTTGGAGCGCACCAGCATGTCGCAGATCTCCAGCGCCTGTTCACCGGTATCCGGCTGGGAGATCAGCAAATCATCGACGTTGACGCCCAGCTTGGCGGCATAGATGGGATCCAGCGCGTGTTCCGCATCGATGAAGGCACAGACCTTGCCTTTCTTCTGGGCTTCCGCGATCACCTGCAGGGTCAGGGTTGTCTTACCAGATGATTCCGGACCGTAGATCTCGACGATACGACCACACGGCAGGCCGCCGATGCCCAGCGCCACGTCCAGGGAGAGGGAACCGGTGGAGATGGCTTCGATGTCCATGGTCTTGCTGTCGCCAAGACGCATGATTGAACCCTTGCCGAACTGCTTTTCAATCTGGCCCAGCGCAGCCGCCAGTGCCTTCTGTTTGTTCTGATCCATGCCAATCTCCGCTGGGAATCGTGATGAAGAAGTGAAGTCGGGCTAAGTATACTGTCTATTCATACAGTATCAAGCCCAATTTATCTGAGCAGGGCCAACAGCCCGGACAATGCCTGCCTGACCGCCTGCTGGCGAACCTGGCGCCGGTCGCCGTCGAAGCGGGCCAGCAAGGAGTGCTGACGCCCGCTCTTGTCCGCCCAGGCGAACCAGATGGTGCCAACCGGCTTGTCGTCGCTGCCGCCACCCGGCCCGGCGATGCCGCTGATGGCGACGCTGATCCCCGCGTCGGAGCGCGCCAGCGCGCCCCTGGCCATCTCCAGCACCACGGCCTCGCTGACGGCACCGTGGCGCAGCAGGTTGTCGATGCTGACCCCCAGCATCTGCTGCTTGGCCTCATTGGTGTAGGTGACGAACCCCCGATCGAACCAGCCTGAGCTGCCCGCGATGTCGGTGATGGCGGTGGCGACGCCGCCGCCGGTGCAAGACTCCGCCGTGGCGGCCAGCCAGCCCCGCGCCGTCAGCGCCTCGCCCAGCTCCCGGGATAAGCGGGCGATCTCTGTCTCAAGCCCCATCATCAATGCCCTCTTTGGCCAAACCCGGCTTCATTATGCGATCGCCCCGGACCCCGAGCAACCAACCAGCTCCCCCGTGGCGACCGGTTCAGACCAGGGACAGCAGCTGTCGCAGGCTTTATGCATAACGCCCAGCACATCAACAAGTTGTCATCGCTTAAGCTTCAGTACATGGGGGCTTCCTATAATCAGCAAGCACCGCCATGAGCGCGGTTCCAATGGAGAAAATAGATGAAGCATCAATTTAAAGTCGCCATGGCTGCCCTGGCGATCTGTTTTGCCACCAATACCATCGCCGCCGAAAGCGCCCCCGAGCTGCAGAGCGAGACCACTCTGGCACAGGAGCTGAACCTCTCCTCCGCACAAGTGGAACAGATCAAGGGTCTGCGTGAGCAGGCAGTCAAGAACATGAGCTCGGTCAAGCTCGATGCCATCGGTCAGGACGTCATCGTCAACATGATCAAGACCGGCAAGTGGGACGAGGCCGCCGCCAAGAAACAGCTGCAAACCATCAGCAGCGTGCAGGCCGAAGCCCGCTACTATCGCGCCCATTACCTGTTCGAAGTGAGCAAGGTGCTGACCGCCGAGCAGAAAACCAAGCTGCACGAGATGCTGAGTGGCGGCGAGGCCATGTACTAAGGGCTCATCCTGACGCTCTGACCACAATCCCCGCGCTGATGGCGGGGATTTTGATCCCCTTCTTTCCCGCGTATTAACAACCCCTCACAAGCACTAGCCTCCGGGTTCCCAGCTGACCACACCACTAAACTCAGCCCTCTTTACCCTCTCCCTCCCGCACGACCCAGACGCCCCAAAGACAGAGATAACTCCCCACCATCCGGCCCTGAGCATGTAGAATGGCCGCCAGATTCAGACCCATTACGGCAGACGCTTGCCCGCAAGAGCACCCTCTGGAACAGAACATGACAGCACAGCACCAAGCCACCGGCGCCAACCTGAGCGCCCACACCCCCATGATGCAGCAGTACCTTGGCCTCAAGGCCGAGAATCCCGAGATCCTGCTGTTCTACCGGATGGGCGACTTCTACGAACTCTTCTATGACGATGCCCGCAAGGCCTCCCAACTGCTCGACATCTCCCTGACCAAGCGCGGCCAGTCGGCGGGCAGCCCCATTCCCATGGCGGGGGTGCCCTATCACGCCATCGAGGGTTACCTGGCCAAGCTGGTGCAGCTCGGCGAGTCCGCCGCCATCTGCGAGCAGGTGGGGGATCCCGCCACCAGCAAGGGGCCGGTGGAGCGCAGGGTCGTCCGCATCATCACCCCGGGCACCGTCTCCGACGAGGCGCTGCTCTCGGAGCGCCAGGACAACCTGATCGCCGCCGTCTACCACGACGGTCGCCGCTTCGGCTACGGCACCATGGACATCGGCTCGGGCCGCTTCTTCATCAACCAGTTCGACAAGGAAGAGACGTTACTGGCGGAGCTGCAACGCACCAATCCGGCCGAGCTGCTCTACCCGGAGTCCTTCGAGTTCCTGCGCCACGTCGAGGGCCGCCGCGGCCTGCGCCGTCGTCCCGAGTGGGAGTTCGAGCTTGGCACCGCCCGCAAGCTGCTGTGCCAGCAGTTCGGCACCCAGGATCTGGTGGGCTTCGGGGTCGAGCAGAGCGAGACGGCGCTCTGCGCCGCCGGCTGCCTGATGCAGTACGTGAAAGACACCCAGCGCACCGCCCTGCCCCACATTCGCGGCGTGCGCCTCGAGCAGCCGGATCATGCGGTCATCATGGATGCCGCCACCCGCCGCAACCTGGAGCTGACCCAGAACCTGGCGGGAGGCTATGAAAATACCCTGAGCGATGTGCTGGATCGCACCGCCACCCCCATGGGCAGCCGCCTGCTCAAGCGCTGGATCCACCAGCCGATCCGCGATCGGGTGATCCTCAAGGGGCGCCAGAGCACCATCCAGAGCCTGATCGAGCAGAACCTCTATGACGATCTCGGCAGCCTGCTGCGCCAGGTCGGCGACGTGGAGCGGGTGCTGGCCCGCCTCGCCCTGCGCTCGGCCCGCCCGCGCGACCTCACCCGATTGCGCCAGGCCTTCCAGCAACTGCCCGAGCTGCAACGCCAGCTGGCCGATAGCCAGCACGAGGCGGTGCAACAGCTGGCCGAGCGGGCCAGCACCTTCCCCGAGCTGCTGAGCCTGCTGGAGCGCGCCGTGATGGAGGTGCCACCGGTGCTGATCCGCGATGGCGGCGTGATCCGCGATGGCTTCAACCAGGAGCTGGACGAGCTGCGGGATCTGGCCAACGGCGCCACCGCCAGCCTGGCCCGCATCGAGGAGCGCGAGCGGCTGCTGACCGGCATCAACACCCTCAAGGTGGGTTACAACAGGGTGCACGGCTTCTACATCGAGGTGAGCCGCGCCAACAGCCAGCTGGTGCCGGCCCACTACATCCGCCGCCAGACCCTCAAGAACAACGAACGCTACATCATCGACGAGCTGAAGAAATACGAGGACAAGGTGCTCACCGCCCAGGCCCAGGCGCTGGCGCTGGAGAAGCGGCTGTACGAGGAGCTGCTCGACAACCTGCTGCCTCACCTCGGCGATCTGCAGGAATCCGCCGCCGCCCTGGCGGAGCTGGATGTGCTCGCCAACCTGGCGGAGCGGGCCGAGACCCTGGACTATCGCTGCCCGCAGCTCATCGACGAGGAGCAGATCCTGATCGAGGCGGGCCGCCATCCGGTGGTGGAGCAGGTGATGAGCGATCCCTTCATCGCCAACCCGATCCGGCTCGATCGGGCACGGCGCATGCTGATCATCACCGGCCCCAACATGGGCGGTAAGTCCACCTACATGCGCCAGACCGCCCTCATAGTGCTGCTGGCCCATATCGGGGCCTTCGTGCCCGCCGACAGCGCCCGCATCGGCCCCATCGATCGCATCTTCACCCGCATCGGGGCGTCGGATGATTTGGCGTCAGGAAGATCCACCTTCATGGTGGAGATGACCGAGACCGCCAACATCCTCAACAACGCCACCGCCCGCAGCCTGGTGCTGATGGACGAGATCGGCCGTGGCACCAGCACCTACGACGGTCTGTCGCTGGCCTGGGCCTGCGCCGAACAGCTGGCGAGCAAGATCGGCGCCTACACCCTGTTTGCCACCCACTACTTCGAGCTGACCCGCCTGCCGGAGTTGATGGATGGCCTGGCCAACGTCCATCTGGACGCGGTTGAACACGGCGATACCATCGCCTTCATGCACGCGGTGCAGGAGGGGGCGGCCAGCCGCTCCTACGGCCTGCAGGTGGCGGCGCTGGCTGGGGTGCCCAAATCGGTGATAAGCCAGGCCCGCCACAAGCTGGCGGAGCTGGAGAGCGCGACCCCGGTCCATGCCAGCCAGGCCTCAAGCGGCGTGCGGCCCATGCCCGTGATCACCCAGCCCCATCCGGTGGTGGACGAGCTGGCATCCGTGCGGCCCGACGAGCTGAGCCCCCGCCAGGCGCTGGATCTGCTCTATCGCCTCAAGCAGTTGCTGTAACCCGCCCGGCCGACGCCACAGACAAAAAAGGGGAACCTCGCGGTTCCCCTTTTTCATTGCGCGCCTTGCCCTGGAGCATCAGGCCGGACCTATGCGATCCAGCAGGCTCATGTGGGAGGAGCTGTCGTGGCGCTTGAGGTTCTGCCGGTATTCGAACTGGTGCTGGCTCTCCTGCTTGAGGCCCAGCATCAGCGAATAACACATGGCCAGCATGATCAGCGAGAACGGCAGCGCGGCTATGATGCTGGCCGCCTGCAGGGCCGCCAGTCCGCCGGACACCAGCAGGATGGCGGCTACCAGCCCCTGGCCCAGCCCCCAGATGGCGCGGTGCAGCACGGGAGGCTCCTGATCGCCGATGGAGAGCAGGGTGGTGATGACCAGCGTGCCCGAGTCACTGGAGGTGATGAAGTAGGTGCAGATCAGCAGGGTCAACACCCCCTTGGCGATCCAGCCGAAGGTGTCCCAGTGCAGCAGCTCCACCGTCTGATAGAGCGCCAGGGTCACATCCTGGTTGACCGCAGCCACCACGCCGCCACCGCCGAACAGCTCCAGGTTCATGGCAGTACCGCCAAACACGGTGAGCCAGAACATGCCGAGCAGGGAGGGCACCAGCAGCACGCCGAGCACGAACTCACGGATGGTGCGGCCCTTGGAGATGCGGGCGATGAACATGCCGACGAAGGGGGCCCAGGCTATCCACCAGCCCCAGTAGAAGGCGGTCCAGCTCGATTGCCAGGCCGAGGTGCCGTTGGCTTCGGTGTTGGTCCAGAAGCTCAGTTTGACGATGTTCTGCAGGTAGTCGCCGATGTTCTGCACATAGGCGTTGAGGATGTAGGTGGTCGGGCCCAGCACCAGGAAGAGAGCGAGCACGAACACGCTGAGCCAGATGTTGAGCTCGGAGAGCAGCTTGACCCCGCGCCCCACCCCGGAGACCGCCGACAGGGTGGCGATCAGACTGATGCCGCCGATGAGCCAGAGCTGGTTGCTCTGCGAGACCCCCATGCCGAACATCTGGTTGAGACCGGTGTTCATCTGGGAGACGCCGAGGCCGAGGGAGGTCGCCACCCCGAACACAGTGCCGAATACCGCCAGCACGTCGGCGGCATGGCCCCAGAAGCCGTAGATCCGTTCACCCAGGATGGGATAGAGCACCGAACGGATCGCCAGCGGCAGCTTGCGGCGATAGCTGAAGAAGGCCAGCGACAGGCCGACGATCACATAGATGGCCCAGGGATGCAGACCCCAGTGGAAGAAGGTGAGCCGCATGGCGACCTGGGCCGCCTCCGGCGTCATCCCCTCGGTGATGAAGGGATTGCCCTGCAGGTGATTCATGGGCTCGGCGATGCTCCAGAACACCAGACCTATGCCCATGCCGGCGCTGAACAGCATGGAGAACCAGGCGAAGTAGCCGAACTCCGGTACCTGGTCGTCGTCGCCCAGTCGGATGCTGCCGAAACGGCTGAACATCAGATAGACGGCGAAGAACAGAAACAGGGCGACGACCAGAATGTAGTACCACTTGAAGCCGGCGATGATCTGATCCTTGGCGCCGACGAACCAGGCAGCGGCCGTCTCGGGAACGAACACGCCAAACAGCAGAAACAGGGTCACGACGGTGAGGGCCGTCATGGCCATGGTGGGGTTGAGGCCTTTCAGTAGCCCTTTGGTTGCTCTCATCGGGCCTCCTTAGTCATTGTTGAAAAAATCTTCGCCCACGTGCTCGCCCGCACCACCGATGGCGCGATAGACCATCTGGCCCGCCGCCTGGGCACGGTGATCCACCAGGGTGACCGAAGGCTGGCCGTTCACCGCGTGGCGTTTGCCGAGGAAGATGGCCATGGGCACGCCCAGATTGGAGATGCCACTGGTGATCCAGAGCCGGTTGAAGTCGTAGGAGCCACCGATGAACTCGAGCTGGGCCAGGCCGGTGTCGAGGCCGGTCAGGTAGAAGTTCATGGCGCTCTCGTCGGGGAACAGGTGCACCAGCACATAGGCATAGCGTATTTCGTTCACCAACTCCTTTAGACTGAAAGCACCTGTGTCGCTGTAGGAGAGCGGCAGCTCGCCATCATAGTGGTGCACTTTCAGGTTGTTGGGGTCTTCATCATAGGCGGGCTGATAACGCACGAAAGCCGAGGTATCCGGCAGTTCATAACGTACTCTGACCACCCGGAGATCGGCAACCAGCGACTTGATATCCAGATCGTTGCTCATCATTTCGTTCCTCAAAATCGGGTTATAATTCGGAAATTACCCGATAACCTAACACAAAAATCATTAGAGCAGAAATCATTAGACCAAAAACCATATTGACCTTGTGACGAATTAGGCGGAGAATTTTGCGCCTCTCAACTGCTCCCCAATGACTCAAACCCCATGGAAAAACATGATGAAGTGCTGGTCGCATTGCGCCAGATCATCCGTGCCATCGACATGCACTCCAAGCGCTTGATCAAGGAAGCCGGGCTGACCTCGCCGCAGCTCCTGCTGCTCAAGGGGATCAACGAGCTGGGGCAGATCTCCATGCGCCAACTGGCCGACCACACCAACATGAGTCAGGCCACCGCGACCACCATCATGGACCGGCTCGAGAGCCGCCAGCTGGTGCAGCGCATTCGCAGCGAAACCGACAAGCGCAAGGTGCATGCGACACTGACTGACGCGGGTCGCGCCCTGCTGGCGCAGGCCCCCACCCCGCTGCAGGAGAGTTTCATCCAGCGCTTCCAGGCGCTGGAAACCTGGGAGCAGAGCCTGCTGCTCTCCTCCCTGCAGCGGATCTCGTCGATGATGAATGCCCACGAGATCGATGCCGCACCTGTGCTGAGCGTCAGACCGCTCACCGAGTAGCAGGCATAAAAAAAGCTCCCGAACGGGAGCTTTTTTGCATGGGGCTTTTTCTACAGCACCCGTGGCGGGGTCACTCTTCCAGGCTGATGCCGATGTTGGAGACACCGTCCTGAGCCGCGAAGGTGCGGATCGCCAGGATGCGATCGCTGTCGCGCTCATGGGCCACCCGCTTGAGCAGCTCGACCTGAAACTCCAGCTCGGCCTCGATGTACTCGTGCTCGTAGAGCTCCTCATCGGTCAGCTCGCGCTCTTCCAGCATCTCGATGAAACCGGCCACCGTGCCCACCGAGGCATGGCTGGCATCTTCGGCTTCCTCGCCGACCCGGCAGATCACCGAGTTGTAGGCGCAGCCCAGTGCCACACAGGCATCCAGCGCCGGATAGGCGCCATAGGATTCGAACTTGCTGGGTTCCGGGATATAGACTTCAAACGCCTCCAGAATGGCGCCCAGATTGACGCGGGATCCCTTCACGGTGAGGTAATTCCACATCTGATCCAGCGCGTTGCGGAATGCCTTCGCATCACCGAAACCGGCGGCCTGGCTAAACAGCGCATAGTTGGGGTACATGCGCTCTGCCAGCGCCAGGGTGTAGACGGTCTGTTGCCAAGGCTGTAGCTCGGCCAGTCGCTTATAAAACTTGTCACCAAACACTGGAGTCGGATCCTTTGCAAAATGTGGGGCAGATTGTAGCCCACGAGGGGCCCTGCGAAAACGAAAAAGCGGCCTGGTCGGCTATCTTGCCCGATCAACTCGGGTAAGATGAGGACAGTACCTCCTCCGCCGTGCCGTAAACATGATAAGGAACAAGAGTATGAGCCAACGTACCCTGCTTCTGCTCAGCCAGGACAACAACCACTATGAGCGCCTGCTCAAGGCCGCCCGCCTTCCCCATCTGCACATACTGCGGGCCGACAACCAGGCCGAGGCCGAGAAACTGATCGGCGAGGCCCACATCCTGATGGCCGAACCGGCGCGGGCCAAGCCGCTGCTGGCCAAGGCCGACAAGCTGAGCTGGATGCAGTCCACCTATGCCGGGGTCGATGTACTGCTGGACGCCAGCTGCCGCCGCGACTATCAGCTGACCAATGTGCGCGGCATCTTCGGCCCGCTGATGAGCGAGTACGTGTTCGGCCAGCTGCTCAGCCTGTCGCGCCAGCTGCCGCTCTATCGCGAGCAACAGCAGCAGCGACTGTGGCAGAGCCATCCCTATCAGGGGCTCAAGGGACGCACCATGCTGATCCTGGGCACCGGCAGCATAGGCCAGCATATCGCCAACACCGCCAAGCACTTCGGCATGAAGGTGCTCGGCATCAGCCACAGTGGCCACGAGCGCGCCGGCTTCGATCAGGTTTATCAGCTGCCGGCCCTCAACAAGATGCTGGCCCAGTCCGACATCATCGTCAGCGTCCTGCCCTCGACCCGCGAGACGCGTCACCTGTTCACCGCGGCCCGCTTCGCGCACTGCAAGCCGGACGCCATCCTGTTCAACGTCGGCCGGGGCAGTGCCATCCACGAAGGCGATCTGCTGGAGGCGCTGCGCGGTGGCAAGCTCGCCATGGCGGTACTGGATGTGTTCGAGCAGGAACCCCTGCCCGCCGACAGCCCACTCTGGCACCAGCCCAATCTGATCATCACCCCGCACAACAGCGCCTACAGCTTCCCGGAGGATGTGGCCCAGATCTTCGTGCGCAACTACATTCGCTTCATCGATGGTCAGCAGCTGGATGGACGGATCGACTTCGACAAGGGCTACTGAGTACGACGCCGGTCCCAACGAAAAGGCCCCGCCAGACTGGCGGGGCCTTTTTCATGGCCGGGATGAAACCGGGCTCAGCCCGCTGCCATCTCCTTGCGATAGCCCTTCACCTTGGCGAGGAACTGGCGCTTGTCCTTGCCGCTGAGGGGTTCTGCCATCGGCAGCTTGACCTTCATGGCATCGACCGGGCGGTTGTTGATCCGCACCTCATAGTGCAGGTGAGCACCAGTGGAGCGCCCAGTGTTGCCGGAGAGCGCGATCTTGTCACCCATCTTCACCCGCTGACCGGGTTTCACCAGCAGCTTGCTCAGGTGCAGATAGCGCGTCATCAGGGTGCGACCGTGCTTGATGACCACATAGGTACCGGCCAGCGGGTGGCGGGTCGCCTTGAGCACCACGCCATCCCCGGTAGCCATGACAGGCGTGCCGACCGGCAGGGCGAAGTCGGTGCCCTCATGCGGACGGACCTGGCCGGTGATCGGGTGGCGCCGGTTCGGGTTGAAGCTGGAGCTGACCCGGTAGCGGCTGTGGGTCGGATAACGGCGGAAGCCGCGCTCCAGACTGTTGGCCTGACCGTCATAATAATTGCCATCTTCCGACAGCCAGGCCGATACCGCCTTGCCCTGGCTGAACACTTCCACTCCCAGCAGCTGGGTGTTGCCCGTACTCTTGCCCTCGACCGTCTCCTGGCGGACCAGCACCTTGAACTTGTCGCCCTTTTGCAGATCCTTGGCGAAATTCAGCCGCCACTGGAACAGGTTGGCAATCTTCTGGATATGGTTCGCCGGGATCCCCGCATTGCGGGCACTGACATAGAAGCTGCCGTTGATGATGCCGTCATAGCTCTTCTGCTGCCACTGCACCTCTTCATTGAGCATGTTGGCGCTGTAGCTGTCGTCGGTGCGCTCCAGCACCAGGGTCTGCTTGATGTTCAAGCGGATCTTCAGCTGCTGCAGAATGTTGTCCTGATCGATCAGCAACTCTATGGTCTGGCCGGGCTTGAGGCGGGCCAGATTGTTCTTGGCATCCGCATCCAGCACCTTGTAGAGGGTGGTGGTCGAGAGCCCCAGATTGTTGAAGATGGTGGTCAGGTTTTCACCGTTGCGCACCCGGTAATCCTGCCACTGGGGCGTCGCATCGGCCGGAATGTCATCCTCCGGTGTCGCGGCCTCTACCAGCTCGTGATCCGGGATATCGTTGAAGTCGGTGTTGTCTTCGTTGGTCGCTGTGCCAGTAGTGGCGATCGGCAACTCCAGACGCAGTGGCCGCTCCAGGATGTCACCCGGGGCTGGCAATACCGCTACCGCTGACAGCGTCATGGCCGTGAGCAATAACATGGCATAAAAATGTTTGCGGGGAACCGGGGGTTCCCAGTTGGCAGCCTGTGCTACCAAGGGACGGAGACGTTTCATCCGCTATCCTGTCATTAGATCTAAGGGTGGTAGTAAGGGGTCTGTTTTTATGTTTTTTTCTTATGAAAACCGAATATCTGGGTTTTAGACCTAATTACTCACAAAAAGTTCATAGCAATACGCATGAACCTCACATTTTATGCATAACTTCCTGTCATGGGCAGAAATCATCGCCGCTTTTAGTCATTTTTTTCTATTTTTAAGACCCGGGCCCGGTTGTTATTGCCCTCTAGCAACAAGATGTTGCGAAAAAATTGCCACGGAGTGGGTATGTCATTAGCAAGATTGTTAAATGTAATCATCCTGATCCTGTTCACCCTGGGTGCCATCCTGCTGCTCATGCTGGAGATCACCACGGTACGGCAATCCATCCTCGATCAGATGTCGGCCAACCTGGAGACGGCCATCACCGCCCTCGGCCTGGTGCTGCAAGGCACCCTGCTCAACGATGACAAAGTGCTGGCGGAAACCATCGTCAATGCCATGTTCGACGGGGGCTTCGTCAGCTCGGTCACGCTGCTGGATCCCGATGGCCAGCTGCTGTTCCAGAAAGTCTTCCACACGGCCCAGCAAAATATTCCCAGCTGGCTGCCGGCCGTCGTCCACATGCCGCCGGTCAAGATCGAGCAGGAGCTCACAGATGGCTGGCGCATCCTCGGCACCCTCACCCTTGAGGGCCACGAAGGCTATGCCTACCAGCACCTGTGGAATGCCATCAGCCGCACCGGGCTGGCCTTGCTGTCCGGCCTGGTGGTCCTGATCCTCATCATCCAGTGGGTATGCACCCGCCTGCTGCGCCCCCTCGAACAGGTCAGCCTGCAGCTGATGCAGGTTCGTCAGCGCCGCTTCAGTGGCAACCTGCCCACCCCCTGGCTGCAGGAACTGCAGGAGGTCGTGGTGTCGATCAACCAGCTGGTCTCCGAGCGCAAGCGGGATCTGCTCCAGCAGCGGCTCAAGATCACCCAGCTTGGCAAACAGCACGAGCCCCACATCAGCCAGAAACTGATGGCCCTGACAGAGACAGCAAGCGGCATGTATCTGCAACACTTCATCTCCACCCAGGGGGAGATCAGGCTGTACAGCCGGCTGCTTCCCCAGCGGCCACCGACCGTCGACAGCTCACCGGACGAGATCCGGGCCCTGCTCAACCATTGGCTGGCACAGAAGGCGGAGGGGCTGCAGCTCCCCCTCAGCCTGCTCAATCATCCTGACTGGGCACAGTTTTCTTCGTCCCTGGCCAGCGGCAAGGGCAAGACCCTGGACTGGCGCTGGGATCTCGCCCTCTTCCCGCCCCTTGCCGAGGAGCGCCTGACGGCCCTGCAGGCCCAGGGGGTCGAGATGGCGTTCAGCAATGTGCCCATGAACAACGACAACCTGACCAGACTCGATCCCATCAATCCGGTGTTCATCAGTTGCCAGCTGACCCAGGCCCCGCTCTACTGGAATCTGCTCTCCCAGTGCCTGCATGCGTCCGGCTATACCCTGTTGGCAGAAGCCAGCGAAATCAATGACATCAATACACTACGCAACTGGGGCATAGATGGTTATGCCAGCCAGGAGGCATCATGAGACCCATTCTGCCGTTACTCGCCCTGCTGTGGCTGCCCTCCTTGCAGGCCACCACAATGACCATAGGGACCGGGGGGGAACAGGGCATCTATTACCAGGTCATCAAGGAGTTCTGCCGCCTGGCAGGCAAGAGCGACCCGGATCTGAAATGCAGACTGCAGGCCAGCTCGGGCTCCATCGAGAATCTTCGCCTGTTGCAGGCGGGAGGGCTCCCCTACGCCATAGTGCAGTCAGACTGGCTCTATCAGGCCAGCCACGGCACCGGCCCCTTCAGCAAACTCCCCCAGCCTGAGCTGCGGGCTCTGTTTGCCACCCATGCTGAGCCTTTCACCCTGGTGGTGCGGGCCGATGGCGACATCAGCAAGCTGGACCAGCTCAAGCTGGCCCCCATCGACATGGGGCTGAAACACTCGGGCACGCGCCAGACGGCGCTGGCGCTATTTTCTGCTCTGGGTGCAAAGGAGCAGGATCTGGATCTGAAGAGCGTGGCCAATCTGGCCGAGGCGCTGTGCAGCAAGCAGATCGATGCCTATGGGCTGGTGATGGGGCACCCGAACCGGATCGTGCTGGAGACGGCCAAGCGTTGCGCCATCCACTTCCTGCCCATCGAGGGGCCGGTGCGGGATCAACTGCTGAAGGGGGTGAAGTATTACCAACGCAGCCAGGTGCCTGCCCGCATCTATCCTGGCAACCTGAAGGCCACCCCCACCTTCGCCATCGCCGCCACCCTGGTCACCAATGCCAGCACCACGGATGCCGACGTGTATCGCCTGACCAGGGCCATGCTGAGCCAGCAGACCAGCTTCAACGAGCAGACCTACGGCTACGCCAACCTGTTCCACAAGGCGCGCAACAAGATAGGCCCGGTGCTGAGCATCGAACAGCATCCGGGGGCAGCAAAGTATTTCGAGGAGTTGAAAGCGGCCGGCAAGTTATAGCTGGCGACGGGGGGTACGCAGGTGCTCGCTGGAGAACCGACTCTGCATCGAGGTCCACTGGGTCAGGCGATCGGCGCTCCCCGCCAGGGTGCCCTCACGCCGTGACTTCATGACCCAGATGCTTTTGGCATCGAAGCTGTAGACGGGTTGCAGATCGTTGCGCTGGCTACCGGGCAGGATGCGGCCATTGATGTTGTCCAGCACCAGAGGGTCGGACTTGGTGGTCGAGAAGTAGAGCGTCACCATGTGAAACTGGTTGTACCGGACCGCCTTGACATAGGCCAGCCGCAGCTTCTGCTCGTCAACCCCCAGCTCTATCAGGGTGTAGTACTTGGAGATGCTGTAATCCTCACAGTCCCCACCCCGGGCCCCGATAAACTCCAGCGGGTTGGCCCAGTAATCCTCCTCCCCCCACAGCCTGGGATCGTCACTGAAGGTCAGGTTGTTGAAGTAGTTGTTCACCAGCTCCAGCTTCTGCTGATCCGTCGTGCCGGCCCTGGGGGTAAGCAGTCGAGAAAACGCCTCCGCCCGCTGCAACACCTTGCCGCCATAGACCGCCTGCAGCTTGGTCTTGAGATCCGGGCTGGCGACGTAATTGGACAGTTGGGAGGCCTGCACGGAGGCACATGCCAGTGCCAGTGTGCAGGCGGGGACGAGCCATTTCATAGGAGACGCTCCGTGTCATGCGCTGGAGGTCAGTATAGTCAGGCCTGACTAGGGCATCGACGCGGCAGCCACCTTTAGCGGCACTGGGCGAAGGCGTTGGCCAGCTGCTGCATGAACTGCGGATAACCATCCGGGCCGAGCGGCACCTGCTCACCGACCTCATCCAGCAGCAGCACCTTGGCGCCGGTGTTGCGGGCGACCGATTCGATCACCGCCGGCGAGAATTGCGGCTCGGCATAGATGCAGCTCGCCTGCTTCTCCTCCAGCGCCTTGCGGATCTCCACCAGGGTCTTGGCGCCGGGGCGACGCTCCGGACTCACGGTGAAGTGTCCCTTGGAGCTCATGCCGTAGTGGCGCTCCCAGTAACCATAGGCTTCGTGGAACACGAAATAGCCCTTCTGGTTCACCACCTTCATCTGCCCGGCGATGACCTTGTCCTTGGCGTCGACCTTGGCCTGGAAGGCCAGCAGGTTGGCGCGATAGCGCTCCGCATTGCCCGGATCCCGGGCGCTCAGCGTCTCGCTCATCGCCCTGGCGATCACCAGCGCCTGGGTTGGTCCCAGCCAGATATGGGGATCCACCCCTTCGTGATGGTGGCCCTCGTGCCCGTCATGATCGTGGCCTTCATGCTCCTCATCGGCCGGCTCCTCATGCCCGGCCTGCTTGCTGTAGTCGAACAGCGGCATGCCCTCGACCCGGGTCAGGGTCAGCACATGGGGATGCTTGGCCAGCGGCTTGGCCATGAAGCCTTCCAGCTCGGGGCCGACCCACACCACCAGATCGGCCTCGTTGATGCTGCGAATGTCGGAAGGGCGCAGGGCGAAGTCGTGGGGGGAGGCGCCGGTCGGCAATAGCACCTTGGGCTCACTCACGCCGTCGGTGATGGCAGCGGCAATGAAACCGAGCGGTTTGATGGTGGTCAGTACCTCGAGGGCACGAACAGGCAGACTCACCGCCAGCAGGGCGGTGATCAGGGTAAGAATTCGCATAGAGATCTCGTCAGGAAGTGAGTGTGTGATAATATAACAAACCAACGTTATTGTTATATTATAACTCTCACTGGCTGTAAACCCCGGAGCTGTCATGACCCAACTGGTGGAGCTGAAAGAGGTCTGTCTCGCGTTTGACGGACGTTCCGTGCTCGACAAGGTCTCCTTTACCCTGAATAAAGGCAAAATCACCACCCTGGTCGGCCCCAATGGCGCGGGCAAGAGCACCCTGAGCAAGCTGGTGCTGGGCCTGCTCAACCCGGATTCCGGCAAGATCATCCGGCGCCGCGATCTGCGGGTCGGCTATGTGCCACAGCGCCTCTATCTGGATCCCACCCTGCCGCTGACGGTGCGCCGCTTCCTGCAGCTTGGCAAGAATGGCCGCCTCTCCATCGACGAGGCACTGAATCGGGTCGGCGCCCAGGATCTGCTGGACAACCGGATGCAGAAGCTCTCCGGTGGCGAGATGCAGCGGGTGCTGCTGGCCCGCGCCCTGCTGGTCAAGCCCGAGCTGCTGGTGCTGGACGAGCCGGTGCAGGGGGTGGACATCAGCGGCCAGATCGAGCTCTATGCCCTGATCGGTCAACTGGCGGCCGAGCTCAACTGCGCCGTGCTGATGGTCTCCCACGATCTGCATCTGGTGATGGCCAGCACCCACGAGGTGATCTGCCTCAATCGCCACATCTGCTGCCACGGCGAGCCGGAAAGCGTGGCCCGCCACCCCGAATTCGCCCGCCTGTTCGGGCGCCCGGAGCAGGAGGTGCTGGCGGTCTATACCCACCATCACCACTGTGACGGTGAACATCATCATCACGAGCCGCAGGCCCCGGTCATCCGCCTGCCCTCTCGCAATCGTTAAGCACGGCTAAGGACATTCAAGTGGACAGCTTTCTGTTATATGCCCTCGCGGCAGGTCTCGGCATCGCCCTGCTGGCCGGGCCTCTCGGCAGCTTCGTGGTGTGGCGCAAGATGGCCTACTTCGGCGACACCCTCTCCCACGCCTGCCTGTTCGGCATAGCGCTCGGCATACTGCTGCAGGTGGATCTCACCCTGGCGGTGGTGGTCTGCTGCCTCGCCATGGCCATGCTGCTGGTGGTCATGAGCCGCAACCAGCAGGTGGCCACCGACACCCTGCTCGGCATCCTGGCCCACAGCGCCCTGTCCCTTGGCCTGGTGACGCTGAGCTTCATGGATAACGTGCGGGTGGATCTGATGGCCTACCTGTTCGGCGATCTGCTCTCGGTGCAACCCATGGATCTGCTCTGGATCTACGGCGGCGGCGCCCTGGTGCTGCTCACCCTGTGGCGGCTGTGGGATCCCCTGCTCTCCATGACCATCTCGGAGGAGCTGGCGCGGGTGGAAGGGATCCGGGTCGACGTGCTGCGCTGCGTGCTGATGCTGCTGATCGGGCTGGTGATTGCGGTGGCCATGAAGTTTGTCGGCGCGCTGATCATCACCTCCCTGCTGATCATCCCCGCCGCCACCGCCCGCCGCTTCAGTCAGACCCCGGAGCAGATGGCCGGCTTTGCGGCGCTGATCGGCTGTCTGGCGGTGCTGGGGGGGCTCAGCCTCTCCTGGTTCCAGGACACCCCGGCCGGCCCCTCGGTGGTAGTCTGCGCCACCAGCCTGTTTATCCTGAGCCAGTTCAAGAAGGCCTGATCACCGGCGCGTCGGGGCTGCGCCTTGGCCTATAGCGGCATGCTCTGGCGCGTCTCCATCATCAGCCATTGGCGCAACCGGCTGATGGCGGGCTCATGGGCCCGTGAGCGCTTGCAGGTGAAGTAGAACGCATCCCCCGTCACCAGCTGGTGGACCGGCAAGGCCACCAGCTGGGGATCATCCGGCCGCAGCATATAGTCATTCACGAACGCCACCCCCTGATCCCAGGCCGCCGCCTCCATCGCCAGCAGCACATGGCTGAAGTGGTGCATGCGCGCCTGCTCCGGTATGACCAGACCGCCCGCCTGGGCCCAACGCTGCCAATCCTCCCCCCGCGCCTTGTAGATGGACTGCACCGACAACAGCGGCAACTGCCAGATGGCCTGTGGCCACTCACCCTCGACCTGCTGCAGCAGGCGGCGGCTGCAGACCGGGAACAGCCGCTCCTGATAGATGAGATCGTGACAATAGCCGCGACCGTGTGGGGAGACGGTGATGAAGCAGTCCGCCACCCGATCGGAGAGCTCGGGATCTTCCGCCACCATCTCCAGGCTGAGATCCAGCTCGGGATAGAGCTGACGCAGCCCGGCCAAGCGTGGGATCAGCCACTTCACCGCAAAGGAGCTGTAGACCGCGAGCCGCAGCCGCATCTCGCCGCCCCCGCGCAGCTGTTCGCTGCTCTGGGATATCTGGCCGAGCCCGGCCGCTATGCCCTCGAAATAGATCTCTCCCTGGGTGGTCAGTGACAACAGGCGCCCCTGACGCAGCAGCAACCGCTCCCCCAGGAAATCCTCCAGCAGGCGGATCTGGTGGCTGACCGCACTCTGGCTGACGTTCAGCTCGAGGGCCGCGCGGGAGAAACTGAGCAAGCGGGCGACCGCCTCGAAGTACTGGACGGCGCGCAGGGGGGGCAGCTTCATTATCCAAAATTCTCATAGATGGTGATTTTTTATCATTTTACTGGATAACTAGCCCCAGGCTACCCTCCCCTCATCTAACGTGGGAGGTGGTATGAATGCAGTCGGGATCGGCATCCTTTATCTGGTGCTGGGCAACATGGTGGCGGTCTTTTCCGATGCGCTGGTCAAGGTACTGGATCCGAGCCAGCCGGTGTTCCAGTTCGTGTTCTTTCGCCAACTCTCCGCCGCCCTCTTGCTGGCCCCCTGGCTGCTCTGGTCCTGGCGACGCAACCCGCCGGTGGCGCTCAAGTGGCATCTGTTGCGGGCCCACATCTGGGCGATCGGCGTCTGCCTGATGGTGGTCGCCCTCACCCGCTTGCCGCTCGCCACCGCCAATGCCCTGTTTTATGCGGCGCCGCTGCTGATGGTGCCGCTCGCGGTCTGGCTGGCGGGGGAGGCACTGTCGCGTCAGAAGGTGCTGACGGCCTTGGTGGGCTTCATCGGGGTGCTGATCGTGCTGCGCCCGACCGAGGTGAACTGGGCCGCGCTGGCGGCGCTCGGGGTGGCGCTCTCCATGGCGGTCAACAACCTGCTGATCAAGCGGATCCCGCTCAAGCAGCCCATCGCCCAGACCCTGTTCTTCACCAACGTGCTGAGCATGCCCATCATACTGGCGCTGGCCTGGTGGGAAGGGGGAACCTGGCAGTGGCAGATGTGGTGGCCCGCCTTCGGCTCGTCGGCGCTGATCATGGTCTACGCCGGGCTCTGCGTGGTGGCCTATCGCAAGGCGGAGGCGAGCAAGATCGCCTCGGCGGAGTACACCGGCCTGCTGATGGCGGTGGCCATCGGGGTGTGGCTGTTTGACGAGCAGCCGGGTCTGCCGCTGCTGCTTGGCTGCCTGTGCATCATACTGCCGCTGGTCGCCATGGCCCGCGGCAAGCCAAAACCCCTGGCCGAGCCGGTGGTCTGACGCAGCAGGCTACAGGGTCACCCCAGCAGGGGGGCGACCCTGAGTCGCAGGTGAGGAACCACCTCCTGCTCGAACCAGGGGTTCTTCTTGAGCCAGAAGGTATTGCGCGGTGAGGGATGCGGCAGTGGCAGCCAGGCGGGGCCATAGTCGGCCCAGCTGTGCACAGTCTCGGTGAGCGAGCCCTTGCCCGCCGCACCCAGATAGTAATGCTGGGCGTACTGGCCGATGAGCAGGGTCAGCTCTATATGGGGCAGCAGCATCAACACCTTGTCATGCCAGGTCGGCGCACACTCGGGTCTGGGCGGCAGATCCCCCGACTTGCCCTTGCCGGGATAGCAGAGCCCCATCGGCATGATGGCAATGCGGGACTCGTCGTAGAAGGTGGCCTTGTCCACCCCGAGCCAGTGGCGCAGCCGATCGCCGGAGGGATCATCCCAGGGGATGCCGCTGGCATGGACACGGGTGCCCGGCGCCTGACCGATGATAAGCAGGCGGGCACTCTCGGCGCCACGGATCACCGGCCGCGGCCCCAGTGGCAGATGGGCCTCGCACAGCCGGCAGGCCCGGATCTGTTCAAACAGCATGTCGAGTCGGTTCATGGCCCGATGGTAGCAGACTTTCCCCCTCTATCCTGCTTGTGAAACCGCCGGCAGCTACTTATCATGCGGCCACATTTGTTTAATTTAATAAACGGAAAGCGATGAAGAACTGGATGGGCACCGGCAGTGCGGCCCTCTCCTTCCTGCTGTGGGGCATGCTGCCGCTCTATTACCAGTTCATGCCCGAGGTCAACATGTGGGAGCTGCTCTCCCACCGGGTGCTCTGGTCGGCCGTGCTGCTGGGCGGGCTCTTCCTGCTGCTCGGCTATCGGCTGCCCTGGGCACGGCTGCGCAGCGAGCCGCGCCAGCTCGGCCTCATCCTGCTGGCGGGCCCCGTCATGTCCGTCAGCTGGTGCATGTTCACCTGGTGCCTGACCACCGGCCAGGTACTGGCCACCAGCCTCGCCTTCTTCATGACGCCACTGTTCAACATCGTATTTGCCGTCATTTTCCTGAGGGAACGGCTCAGCCCGCAGAAGCACCTGGCGGTCGCCCTGGCCCTGGCGGGGTTGGCCTACATGCTGTTCTCCTACGGCCAGTTGCCCTGGTTCTCCCTCATCATGGGCGCCAACTTCGCCTTCTACGGCCTGCTCAAGAAGAAGGTGCACTATGATGCCGGCGTCAGCCTCTATCTCGAGTCCCTGGTGCAGCTCCCCGTCGCCCTGCTGATCATCGGCTGGCTGGGCCTGCACGGCACCAGCCAGTTTATGGCCGGGGACTGGGCCGACAGGCTGCTGCTGATGGGCAGCGCCCCCGCCACCCTGCTGCCGGTGGGCCTGTTCTGCTACGCCGTGGCGCGCACCCGCATGAGCACAGTGGGGCTGCTGCAATACATAGAGCCCAGCCTCGCCTTCCTGCTCGCCATCTTCTGGTTCGGCGAGACGGCGGATCCGGTGAAGTCGGTGGGCTTCGCCTTCGTCTGGGCCGGCCTGCTGATCAGCCTGCTGCCCCTGCATCTGCTCAAGCGGAGCCGAGTCGAATGGCACAAACCCTGATCGCCCCCACCACTGTCGATCGGCCGACGGCACGCTGGTTTATCTATCTGGTGCGCACCGGCGCGGGCGCGCTCTACACCGGCATCAGCACGGATCCCGAGCGGCGCCTGCGCCAGCACCAGAGCGGCAAGGGCGCGCGCGCCCTGCGTGGCAAGGGACCGCTGGCACTGGTGTGGCAGCAAGAGCTCGCGGACAAGGGGAGCGCGCTGCGCCTCGAATACCGGCTCAAGCAGCAGAGCAAGGCATTCAAGGAGCGGCTGCTGTTCGAGCCTCAACTGTGGAGCGACTGGCATCAATCCTGGCTGGCAAGCACCGCCGCCGATCCCAAGACGACCAACCACCTGGCGCCATAAAAAAGGCCACTGCGAGCAGTGGCCAGGGTCCGACAGCAGGGAGGCTAACGGTAGGTGTTCGACTGCTTGCGCCTGTTGCTGAGCAACCAGCACACCACCAGCAGTAACAGCAGCCAGGGCGCCAGCTTGATGATGAGGGCAAACATGCCAGCCAGGGCGCCAAACAGCACGAAGACCCCGCTCACCAGCAGCATGGCCAGCACGGTAAATCCGGTCAGCGCCATGGTCACCAGCACCAGCATCAAAACGATAAATTCCAGCATGGGTTGCTCCTCACCAAGGGTGTCTTGCCGACTGGGCTGATCCTGGGATCAATCCAAACAGCGCTTCAATTCACGACGGGGCGGCATGATCAGTACCGCCAGCAGGTAGGCGGCCAGGGCCAGGGGCGGCATCAGGATCAGACTGAGCAACGCCAGGACCCGCACCGTCACCCGCGAGATCCCCAGCCCATTGGCCAGGCCGGCACAGACCCCGGTCAGCTTGCGATGGGCCAGATCCTTGGGCCAGGGGCTCATGCTCACACCCCGACCTGCTGACCCTTCAGCTTCGCCAGCTCACGCTCTATCTCGTCATTGAGCTCCAGCTCGCGGAACTGGGCCTCCAGGGAGGGGTTCTGCCCCAGGGTTGCCGCCTCCAGCTGGGCTTCCAGCTGATCCACCCGACCCTGAAAGCCGTCGAAACGCGCCATCAGCTCATGCATGCGCTGGTTGTCGACCTGGGCACGGGCCCGGATCCGGCTGTGCGCCGTCTGCTCGCGCAGGGTCAGCATCTTCTGCTTCTCCCGCGCCTCGGTCAGCTTGCTCGCCAACCGCTCGCTGTCGGCGGTCAGCTGGGCCAGCACCTCGGCCACCCGGGCCTTGTCCTGCTCCAGTTGCTCGCATTTCTTGAGCTCCGCCAGCTTCTCGGTGAGGGCGGCGCGCGCCAAGTCTTCACGGCCCTTCTGGATGGCGAGCTCGGCCTTGGCCGCCCACTCCTGGATCTGGTGGCGCAGCGCCTGCTGATGGCGCTCCAGTTGCTTCTTCTCGGCGATGACGCGGGCGGCCTGGGTTCTCATCTCGACCTGCACCTGCTCCATCTCCTCGATCATCAGCCGCAGCATCTTCTCCGGCTCCTCACTCTTGTCGAGCAGGCTGTGCAGGTTGGCGTTGATCACGTCGGTCAGGCGGCTAAATACGCTCATGGTCTGGCTCCTCGTTCATGGGATGGGTATCTCTATCCATGACATTACAAGAGCCGTGCCAATATGATTTATTGTTGTTTTACATAGAGATGGAGATTAGCCGTCGAAATCCAAGGACCCTGAGTTGGTAAAAATAGCCAACATGGTGGTGATTTTAACCAACAAAAAAGGGAGCCAGCGGCTCCCTTCCTATCTCGTCGCGCGACCTCAGGCGGCCGGACTATGGCCGAGCCGGCTGTCCAGCTCGACCAGCTTGGCCTCCATCTGGGCCCGGCAGGTATCTGACAGATCGCGGATGCCGGCGGCGCCGTGCTCCTTGCTGCACAGGGGCGGCAGCATCTCCAGCAGGACCTCGCCGTTGTCCCAGCGGTTCAGATCGACCTGACCGAAGTAGCTGGAGCAGACGATGGGCACCACGGGCACCTCGGCCTGCACGGCGGTGTGGAAGGCGCCGGCCTTGAACGGCAGCAGACCGCGGCCCTTGGAGCGGGTCCCCTCCGGGAACATCCAGATGGAGGTGCCGTGATTCTTGATGCGATCCACCACCTGGCCTATGGTGCCGATGGCACGGGAGCGGTTGGATCTGTCGATCAGCACGTTGCCGGAGAGCCAGAAGAGGAGGCCGAAGAACGGCAGCCACAGCAGGCTCTTCTTGCCCACCGCCACCACGCCGGGCATGACGGCACCGGTCACGGTGAAGATGTCGAAGTTGCTCTGATGGTTGCAGACGTACACTGCCGGGCCGACCGCCTTGACCTCGTCCGGGATGATGACCCTGACCTTGAGCCCGATCAGCGGACAGACCGCGTGGTACATGCGGGCGAAGACATAGACGTTGTTGGGGTGGCGCGGACGCACCAGGCAGAGCAACAGACCAAACACAAACCAGAAGACGAGCAGCAGGGTTAGCAGCAGCACACGGGCAATTTTGAGCATCGAACACCTCGGATGTTAACTCGGCTCAGTATACTGGTCCCCCTTTTAGCGAACAAGCGTTCGCCAAACAGAACCGACCTCCCCCTGTCCGCGGATGGGCACACGACCAGACCCCCGACTTGCCCCACCCGCCATTGGCCGCTAGGATGTGCCCATCTTGATGGACGGGGCTAGCATGATGTTGCAACAACGCGCGGCGAAACGACTCCTGCTGCTGGTCTGCCTGCTGGTGCTCAACTGTGCGGCCCAGCCGCTGGCCCGGCTGGCCCTGCTCGATCAGGCCCTCGGCTGCCAGGCGCTGCCCGAACAGAGCAGTCCCGACGATCAGGATAGCGCCCGCGCCGCCAGCCCGCAGCCGAGCAGTTGCCAGCTCAACGGCAAGTGGCTGAGTGCCGCCAGCCTGCTCTGCGTCGAACAGCTGTTCTTCGCGGTCGCCCTGGTCATCGCCCTGCTGGCCCCGCTCTGGCGCTATACGCCCCCCTTGCCTCCTCCCAGGGTCATCTCGCCGCCCGAGCGGCGTCTTCATCTCACCCTCTGTGTCTGGCGGGAATGAGTTCGGCTGTTCGTTGATTAGCCGTCATTCATTTTTTTGCGAGACAAAACCGATGTCAAACCTTCTCAAGGCAACCCTGTTACTGGGCTGCTTGCTGTGGCAATCCATTGGATTGGCCAGCGACACGGGCTGGCTCACCAGCCCCCAGAACGATCACGCCAAGGTGCGGTTGCAGGCCGACCGCAGCGATCCCCAACAGACCCGCATCCTGCTCGAGGTCGAACTCGAGTCAGGCTGGAAGACCTATTGGCACAGCCCGGGTGAAGGGGGCATAGCGCCCCAGATCCTGTGGCACAAGCCCGTCACCGAGCTCCAATGGCGCTGGCCCGTACCCCGGCACTTCGAGGTGGCCGGGCTCAGCACCCAGGGCTATCAGAAAAGCGTCAGCTTTCCCATCAGCCTGCGCTACCCCAAAGAGCAGCCACTCGAAGGGATCCTGCGCCTCTCCACCTGCAGCAACGTCTGTATCCTGACCGACTACCCCTTCCGGCTCGACGCGGACGGTGCCGTGCCTGCCGGCTTCGACTTCGCCTACGCCAAAGGGATGAGCACCCTGCCCCAGCCGCTGCCGGCGGACATCAGGGTCAGCCTTGGTTATCAGCACAACCAGTTGCAACTGCTGGCGGAGCGTGCCGAGGGCTGGCAAAACCCGGCGCTCTTCATCGACGCCCTGGAGGGGGCCGAGTTTGGCAAGCCGGCGCTGGAGGTGCAGGGTACCCGCCTGATAGCCCGCGTGCCGGTCAGCGATGGCTGGCAGGGAGATGCGCCGGACATTCGCGGCAGCCGGCTCGGCCTGCTGCTCACCAGCGACGAACAGGCCTGGCAGACCGAGGCCCCCATAGGTGAGCCGCTCAGCCTGCCCGGCCAGCGCCAATCCCTGCTCTGGCTGCTGGGGGCGGCGCTGCTCGGCGGCCTCATCCTCAACCTGATGCCCTGCGTGCTGCCGGTGCTGGCGCTCAAGCTCGGCTCGGTGCTGCAACAGCAACACCGGCAGCAGACCGAGGTGCGCAAGCAGTTCCTCGCCGCCAGCGCCGGCATCCTCGCCTCCTTCTGGCTGCTGGCGGCCATGAGCAGCCTGCTGCGGGCCACCCAGGGGGCGGTCGGCTGGGGCATCCAGTTCCAGAGCGTCGGCTTCATCGGCTTCATGGTGGTGGTGACGGCGCTGTTCTGCGCCAACCTGCTGGGGCTGTTCGAGATCCGCCTGCCGAGCACCCTCAGCACCCGGCTGGCCACCAGCGGCGGCAATGGTCTCGGGGGTCACTTCCTGCAGGGGAGCTTTGCCACCCTGCTGGCCACCCCCTGCTCGGCGCCTTTCCTCGGCACCGCCGTCGCCTTCGCCCTGGCGGCGCCGCTGGCCGAGCTGTGGCTCATCTTCACCGCGCTCGGCATCGGCATGAGCCTGCCCTGGCTGCTGGTGGCGGCCCTGCCGCGCCTCGCGCTCTGGCTGCCGAAACCGGGCCGCTGGATGAGCCGGCTGCGCCTCCTGCTCGGCCTGCTGATGCTGGGCTCCAGCCTCTGGCTGATCAGCCTGCTCGGCAACCATCTGGGTGGCGTCACCAGCGGCTGGCTGATGGCGGCGCTGTTGCTGGTGCTGCTGGCAGGCATCATCTGGCGCTATGGCATCCGTGGTTTCACCCTGGCACTGTCGCTCAGTGCCCTGGTGGGCGGGGCCTGGCTGCTGGGCGGTGCCTTCACCGCCCAGGGCTCGGGCAGCCTCGACAGGGTGGCCTGGCAGCCCCTGTCGGAGCAGGCCATCAGCCAGGCGCTGGCCGACAACAAACGGGTGTTCGTGGATGTCACCGCCGACTGGTGCGTGACCTGCAAGGCCAATAAATACAATGTGTTGCTGCGCGATGAGGTGCAAGATGCCCTCTCGGCCCCCGATGTGGTGGCCCTGCGCGGTGACTGGAGCAGACCCAACGACGCCATCGCCGCCTTCCTGCGCAAGCGCGACGCGGCCGCCGTCCCCTTCAACCAGATCTACGGCCCAGGCCTGCCAGCGGGAGAGACACTCTCCCCGCTGCTGGACAAGGCCGACCTGCTGACCCTGTTGCGCCGCGCCGCCTCATCCCAAGGCGACGGCCAGTCCCCCCATTTCGAAGGAGAGAAAAAATGAAACCGACCCTGCGCACTCTGACCCTGATTGCCTCCCTGTCCGCCGGCCTGCTGGCCCCGGCCCTGCACGCCGCCCCCTTCACCCCGGAGCAGGAGGCCCGTATCAAAGAGCTGATCCGCGAGACCCTGGTGGCCAATCCGAAGATCCTCGACGAGGCGGCCGAATCCTGGGAGAAGCAGAACACCGCGGCCCAGGAGGCCCAGCTCGGTGACTTCATCAAGGGCAACAAGGACATGCTGTTCAACAGTGCCACCAGCCCGCGGCTCGGTGCCAAGAACCCCAAGCTGACCCTGGTGCTGTTCACCGACTACAACTGCCCCTACTGCAAACAGTTCGATCCGCAGATAGCCAAGCTGCTCAAGGCCTATCCGAACGATCTGGGGCTGGTGATCAAGCTGTTGCCGTTCAAGGGGCAGACCTCCGCCAAGGCGGCCCAGTACAGCCTGACCCTGTGGCAACAGGATCCGGCCCGCTTCCTGCCGCTCCACGACAAACTGATGAGCAAGCAGGGCATGCTGACCGAGGCGGACATCAACAAGGCGCTGGCGGCCACCGGCAATGTGGCGCTCAAACCTGAAGGCAAGGCCACCGAGGAGCTGCGCAATAGCCTGCGCATCGGCACCTTGCTGGGGGTGCAAGGCACACCGGCGACCCTGATCGGCAACCAGCTGGTGCCGGGCGCCCTCCCCTATGAACAGCTCGAACAGTTGGTGAAGGCCGAACTGGTCAAGCTGGGCTAAGGAATGGCGACCATCACCCAACCTCGCTGGAAACGCTGGGGCAAGGAGGCGATCTGGCTGCTGCTGGCGGGCCTGGTCATCTCCAGCCTGCTGGACTACTGGCGCGGCCCGACCCTGCCCGCCGGGGCCATGAGCGCCCCCCTCACCCTGCAGGATGGCAGCACCACCAGCCTCGCCGCCCTGAGCCAGGACAAACCGCTGCTGGTCTACTACTGGGCCAGCTGGTGCGGGGTGTGCCGCTTCACCACCCCGGCGGTGGAGCAGCTGTGGCAGGACGGTGGGCAGGTGCTGACGGTGGCGCTGCGCTCCGGCGGCGACGCCCAGTTGCGACAGGGCATGACCAGGAAGGGGCTGAGCTTCCCCACCCATAACGATGAGCAGGGCAGCCTCGCAGCCCAGTGGAAGATCGGGGTCACCCCGACCTTCCTCATCGTCAAGGATGGCGAGCTGGTGAGCAGCACCACCGGCTGGAGCAGCCGCTGGGGACTGCAGCTGCGGCTGCTGTGGGCCGACTGGTCACGCTAGCGAGTCATTCCCGCCCGCCAAGATGACAAGAGCCCGGTATTTCTACCGGGCTCTTTTTTACCTCGAAGGGGCGCAATCCTTAGGGCATCGACTGCTCGGCCCGCTGCTTCAGGCCGGCCCTGATGTCGGCCCGCTCGGCCTCGCTGATCATGCCGTCAGCGTTCTTGTCCAGGTGGGCGAAGATCTTCTCCTGGCGCTGCATGAACTGCGCCTTGGTCGTCTCCTGCCTGGGTTTCATGTTGGCCATCTTCTCCGGCGGGCTCTTGCCGGCCAGCTTCATCGCCTCATGCATCTTCGCCATGGCGGCCTCCTTCTCGGCAATCGAGAGCACGCCGTCACCATTCTGATCCTGCCGGGCGAAGCGCTGCTCGGCTTTCTCCATAAACTGGGCCTTGCTGATATCCCCCTTGATGAGTGGCTCGCCAGGCGGCTCATCGGCGGCGACGCTGAGACCACTAAAAAGCGCGAGGGAGAGAAGGTAGGGTTTGAACATGGCAATGTATTCCTCTTGCTGGCCCCGGCCTCGCCGAGCCCTGATGAAGATCGAGCAAGGTGCCGGATCAGCCGGACACCCCATCCCCGGTTTGGGCAACGCGACGGCAAAAGAGTTCCCGGCGGCCCTCCCCAGTGTAGCCCCGATGCCAATCGCCAACGGCGCCGGGCGCCATCCGCCTGTTCGTCGCCAGTTCGCTTCCTATTCATGGCGGCGGCGGCCTGTTTCCGGTAAAATGACGGGTTTTTGCCGTGCCTGGTTTTGCGAGCCCCAGGCGCCCACGGTGTGACTCCGACGATGCCAGTGATGCAGGATCTGCCATGAACAACTACTTTCGGGTGCTGGGCGTCAAGTCCAACGCCAACGAAAATGAGATCAAGAAAGCCTATCGACGGCTGTCTAACCAGTACCACCCCGACAAGCTGCTCGGGGCGACGGATGAAGAGCGAGAGCAGGCAGCCATCAAGCTGCACCAGGTGAAACAGGCCTACGAGGTGCTCAACGACCCCAAGGCACGGGCCGCCTTCATCAAGGATTTCAACAACGTCATCGTGACCGATCCCGCTTCTGCCATGCAGGAGATGTGGGACCAGTTCTACCCCTGATGCGCTAAGCAAGAAGAGCCACTATGCAAACAAAATGGGACCAGGCGCGGATCAAGGCGCTGATGCAGGATGCAAGCGAGAACATCGAATCCTATCGGGATCTCGACCAGCCCAAGGCACTGGAGCAGTTCACCGGCAAGATGAAGGCCCTGCTGCTGGCCGACACCAGCATGCTGGAATTCATGCCTGAATATCTGCCGCTCGCCCTCTATGGCCGGGTACAGTTTCCGCCCCAGGCCAAACAGGCCTGGGCAAAGTGGCTCGGCGGCAGCGTCCAGCCCTCCTGGGACGAATTCAAGGTGTCGGTGGCGTTCAACAATGCCGACCTGCCGCTGGTCAAGGCGGTGCGCGCCCTGAGCGAAGAAAAGCTCATCGAGGCCTGCGCCGTGCTCTATCTGCTGGACAACCCGCAGCCACGCGGTGGCCGCCATGCCGATGACGACTATGAGCTGCGCGATGAGGAGGAGGATGACGGAGAAGACGCCGACGCCGACTATCACGGCGGAGAAGGCGAGGAAGACGATCAGGACATGTACGACGAAGTGCGTTTCTAACTTGGGGTAAAGCATGAATAGTCTGATTGAAATTACCGCCATCGAGATCAAAGAGCTGGCCGTGATCGAGCCGAAGCAGGCCAGCGAGAAGTTCGAGCTGATCGCCATGACGATGTCCGACGAGCAGTTGGTCGAAGTCATTGAAAATATTGATATCGTTACCCTAACCCAGATCAACGGCCAGCACGACATGTCCTTCCCGTCGATCATCTCCGAGCTGATGACCCCGGAGCGGATCCGCGACATCGTCTGCCAGCAGCCGCTCTACTGGGAAGAGGCGATCAAGCACAACGCCGATGAGCTGCAACAGCACACCTTCGACTTCCTCAACTACCTGATCCGCACCCAGGACAACGAAGCCAAGCAGGCCGAGATCCTGGAGTGCATCGCCGAGGATCCGGCCGGCCTGTTCTACCTCGCCATCCCCTTCATCGAGTTCTATCGCGGTGAGCGCTTTGACGACGAGGAGGGCTATCAGGACCAGCTGCACGCCGAAGAGGAAGATCTCGAAGAGGCGCTCGCCTACAGCGATCGCCAGCTGAGCGAGGATGCCCACGACTATGCGCTGGACGATCCCCGCAGCCTGCTGATGCTGATACGTACCCTGGCGCCCGGGGTGGAGCAAGCCATCAAGGCGCTGCTGCGCAGCGAGAACAGCAGTTGGGATGGCATCATCAACAAGTTTGCCGCCGAGCTGGTGATGCAGGCCAAAGAGAAGAACCAGGTCGAGGACGAATACAAAGACGTCGACGACATGTTCAGCTTCCTGGATTGAGGCCCGCACCATGCAACTAGTGATCCGCGAGAGCAACCAGGGCCCCTTCCTGACCCAGGTACTGCGCTTTGGCCGCGACAACGAACGGCTGAGCGAGCAGCAACTGGCCGCCATCAAGGGCAAGGCGGTGCTGATGAGCCTGAAGTTCGCCGACAAGTACTACAACAAGTACAAGATGCACCTGCTGGAGCAGGCCGCCCACGACGTGATCGGGGTGGTCAGCCTGGGGCTGCAGGAGCTGTCACAGCAGGATCGCGCCAAGGCGCTGGCCCTGCTGCAGGCGCCGGAAGGCCCGGTCAAGCCGTTCCAGAAGGGCTGGTCCATGCTGATCTCGGTCAGCCCCAAGCAGCCCGGCGGCAAGAGCCTCTACGGCGAGGTGGATGCCCGCCTGCTGGACAAGATCTCCAGCCCGCCGGATGTGGAGGAGTGGCAGGGCTGGCAGGAGTACGAGAAGGCGCTGGTGGAGCACAACAAGACCCGCCTGCTGGGCCTGCTGGAGCAGCACTTCTTCGCCTATGAGAGCGACCACCCCACCATGGAGGACAAGCTGGCCGAGGCGCTGCTCTATCGCATCCTCTGCGGCCAGGGCAGCGGCGCCGCCCAGCTCAGGGTCAAGCAGGATCTCAAGCGCCGCCTGGGGCGGGACCTAGTGCTGCAAGAAGCCTGGTACGACACCGACTATCTGGCCGCCCAGCTCGAGCTGATGCTGGCCGAGCTGCCGGGGGATCTCGTCACCGGTCTGCGCCAGGAGCTGAGCCCCGGCTTCGTGCCCAACCTGCTGCACACCCTGGGCTTCGTGCGCCAGTACCAGCTGCTGCAACAAGCCAATGCCTCGCCGGAGAAGCTCGACAACGTCGAGATGCGCGCCGGTCTCAAGCACCCCTTGCTCGGCTGGCCGCTCTACCACGACTTCTGATGGCAGGCGCTGCCTCCCTTCGTCGTACCCCAACGCCTGGCCTCGCCGGGCGTTGTCATCTCTGACGAGCGCAGGCCGCGGCGCCTTGCCCTCTTCTCCCCTCGCGAGAGCAGGGCCGGGCAAGGGGCAGGCCAGCCATCCGGCCCCATAAATGCAGGAGGTAAAATGAACCGGAACCGTCGGCGCAACGTATATCACTCCAGCAGGGTCGCCAACACCGAGGGTCTGCAGGGCTCAGTTGATGGGGTTATGTGCCGCCGCAAGCGGTCACTGCGGCAAGCGCCGATGAGCGGCAGTGGCAAAAGAAAGGTCACCCTATAGGTGCTAGCGTACAGACGCGCTGGCGGGAGGTGGGGGAAGATGGTCGCCATAACGACCAAACGCCTGGCAGAGCACCCGACCCATATCAGACATCTTGCCCCATCGCTCCATATGCCCGCCGGATCCGCCGTTGAGCAACCATCATCCGGCTTGCGCGTCGGGCTCAGGCTCGGTAACCGCCTGATCGGGACACCCTAACGTATGATCAGTATCAAGAGGTAACCCCATGAAGAAGATCCATCGTTTAGCTAAAGGCGCCGTGACCATGGTCATGCTGTTTGGCCTGGCTGCTTGTTCCGGCATGTCGCAACAGGGCAAGAGCACCGCCATAGGGGCCGGTATAGGAGCCGTCGGTGGCGCCGTGCTGACCGGCGGCAGTGCGGCCGGCACCGTTGGCGGGGCCGTGGTCGGTGGCGTGATTGGCCATGAGATCAAGAAATAGGCACCGCATCGCGGCGAGTGAGCCAGCTCAGTGCTGGCGCCGCCCGCTCCCATCCATGTGATCCAACGCCCGGCCTGACCGGGCGTTGTCCTATCCGTGGCTTGCTGCCCCATAATCTGGCTTGGGATGGGGGAAGACGGGCTTGGGCCCACAGGCTTTTCAGGAGGCGTGCAGATGGCGCAGGATGAGCAAAGACCGCCGGTTGGCGTGGCCCATGTGATGTTGCAGACCGACCGGATGAAGGAGTCCGCCCGCTTCATGCGCCAGCTCGGCATGAGACCCATCTTCGACGGGCCTGAGATCAGCGTCTACGAGATGCGCGGCGGCACCCACCTGCTCCTGATGCGACGGGATCGCGTCCTGGCGGGCGAGGCCCCGTTCGATCTGATGGTCGACGATCTGCACGAGACCCACCGCCGCCTGAGCGCCCTGGGGCTGGCGCCCTCGCCGATCGAGGCGCGCCCCGCCATCGGCCACGAGGTCTTTACCCTGCGCGAGCCAGCCGGCCACCTTCTCAGCGTCTTCTCCAGCCACGCCTCGGGCAAGCCCATATGACACGGCCTGGCACCCCACATCGCCGCTAGCAGAGCATCAGGCCGCACGAGGCGCGATCGGCCGCCATTGCCCTACGCCAATGATGTTCGCACAGGATTGATGACCCCGCGCCGATCAGGCGCCCTACCTCGTTAGCATAATTGGCCTACAACTTGTCAGGGATATAATGACTCCCCCATACCAGTAGCAGGGGAGCAAGGCATGAGCAGAAAACCCGACAGGATCACCGCGATGCAGCAGATCATCGATGCCGTGAAGCAGGAATTCCCGCTCTATCAGCCAGATACCTTCAGATGCGGGCCGGACAATACTTGCATCGGCTGCCCCAAGAAGCTGATGGAGCTGGTGGATACCGACCTCTCCTATTGGCAATATCAGATCGATCGCGGCATTCCGCCCACCTTCGACGAGCTCTATAGTTTTGGCAAGATGTGCAAGAACATCCGCCGGGCGCTGGTGCGCAATGGCCGGATCCCCGCCTGATATTGCCAGCTGTCCACGAACGGTCGATCAGACAGCCCTGCGCCGATACTGATGGCAGGGGAAGAGCCAAGGAGAAGAGCATGACCCAGGAAAGGATCCAGACCCAGTACCGGCTCGCCGGCCCCTTTGCCACCCGGGCCGAGCTGGAACAGGCGATCGCCCGGGCGATAGAGGCCCACAAGCGGGACTTCTTCCCCCTGCTGGAGCGGCTGGTGGATGAGGGAAATCCCGGGGTCAATCTGAGCCAGGAGCACCCACCGCAAGTGCTGGGCATCGAACTCGACGAGGGAAACACCCAGGGCCTGGCCCACCTCAGCTACGAATCCAACTTCTTCGAGGGCTGCCTGATCGTCGACGAATACGAGCGGCACCGGATCGGCGTGCCCTTTAGCCTGGAAGGAGATGTGCTTGTCTTCGACGTTGAGCTGCCCATCGCCTGGAATTTCAATAACTAAGACTCAACCCCCTCTGCCAAAGGGAGAGGGAATAAACCCGCTTTCCACTATCCCAACACCACGTCGAGTCATGCTCCACCGTCGCTGTCTTTGCTCCCTTCTCCCACTCTTTGCATGGAAAGGGGAGAAGGGCCGGGGATGAGGCCATCGCTGCGGGAACAACCGACACAGAGCAAGAAGTTGAATCTTGGGTGGCAACAACCCAGTTGTTACTAAGTCGGCCAGGTTGTATTAAAAAAGTGATAGAAAACATTTCATTACAAATTATAAGGGTGGACATCAATTGAGCATTTAACTCTCTTGGTGATATAAGAATGTTTTCGATGCAGAAAAATAAATGCTTTATAACTAACGGCATGCAGGAAATACACAGGCTGCTAGCTCTCACTTCCTTTGTTACAGCCTTGATTGTTAAAGTTTAAATAAAGGTGTGAGAGTGACTGACTAGCCATGCCATCGGATGTGCAGTCGCGCCCTGACAACCGAATTAAATATCGAGCATCACCATGAGCGAATATAAATCTGTGGCCATAACGACATTGAATGACGGTGATTGCTATGGCTTCGAGCGCAAAAGTGCCGGGGACTTCCCTTTTTATCGCCAAGAGCCTCATGCATTATCCACCCGTGGCTGGGTGTTGATCCTGCTTGGCGTGGCGCTGGGCTTCGCAGCGCTGACGGCCCCCATGGCGTTTTATAAGACCACAGTGGACGGCTTTGTACCCGCCATCCTGTTCCCTCTCATCCCCCTGGTCGTGCTCGCCATGGTGGCGGGTCCAGCATGGCGGGCACTGTTTAGAAGGCCTGGGCTGCGGGATCTCGTCTTGATGCTGGTGATTGCTGGCGCCAATATCCTGGTGTCCGTTATCGTTGCCTTATTGCTGCAGCATGTTTTCCAGATGAATGGCAATCCTGTGAGCAACATGCTGGCAGAAGCCTCCAATACGGCACGCATCCTCTTTTATTTAAAAACGGCCCCTCAGCTCTTCGGCGAGGAGGTGGTCTCCATATTGCCTTTTCTTGCTGTCCTCTGGTTCTGTCACGAAAGACTCAACATGACTCGCAAGCGGGCGCTGCTTGCAGCCTGGCTCTGCACTGCCCTCATCTTCGGGGCCATGCACCTGCCCACTTATGACTGGAATTTTCTGCAATGTTTTCTGGTGATCGGCACGGCCCGCATCGTGCTGTTGAGTGGCTACATCATCACCAAAAATATCTGGGTATCGACCGGCGCACACATCATCAATGATTGGCTGCTGTTTACCATCATGGTGGTCTTTCTGGGTGGCCATGCCGGCATATAAAGCAACAGGCTGGGGCATGATCACAAGAAAGGAGCCTTGCTGGCTCCTTTCGTCATTACCCAGCGCATATAAAAGGCGAGGCCCTTGCCTCGCCTTTGCCCGCTTCAGGTGAGCATCAGGTGAGCATCAGGTGAGATAGTAACGCCACGACCTGATCGGCTCTGCATAGCCGACCCGGATGCAGAAGGGGGCAAGCTCGTGATTGGCCTGCTCCAGGCTGAGGGGCTGGTGAGTATCCTCCCGACACCACTGCACGAACTCGTCGCTGTTGAAGCTGTAGTGATCCCCGTGAAAGACCCCGTGAGCCTCGATAAGCCCGATGGCTTTCTCCGTTTCCATGTTTGGCCTCCTGGCACTGTGCTGCTCCCTTCAAGGTTAGCGAGCAGGAACGATTGGCGGGGTCTGAATGTCCATGCCGGAAGCGCAGTAGCGATAGGTAGAAAAGAGGGGTGGCCAGCAGGGTAGCAACAACAGATTTTCGTGAACGTCTGATTACACCTAGCCAATCAACCCTACAGCTCTTTTTATAAACCCAACCTAGGGATACACTCATTCCAAAATGCCAGTTAGCATATTGACTGTTCTGCCACTGGCTTCATAGAAAAATATAGAGGGTTGAAGATGCATACCAAAATATCAGAGCTAATAATATCCCTTGAGAACTTGTACGACTCAATTGTAGAGAAAAAATTACCCGGTGAAAACTTTACCGCCTCTTTCGGATGGAATTATCCAAGCATATCTATCCACAATATAACCGACACAATAATAAACATAACTGAGAGGCTTAACAAATATACATCCCCTGATATACCAAAGGAATTCGAAGACAGCGTTGATAGTTTGATTGAAGATTTAAATAAGCAAACTGACATTGTTAAGCAATATCTCGTGCATGATGCTGGAAGAATAAACACAATTGTCCCATCAATTTTATTCCTCTTGCAAATAATATCCTGCGATATAGAAACACAGTTATATTCATGGGATCAAATTGATAATAAGAAACTAATCCCCAAGAATCTTAAAAATAGGATTAGAGCTCTCAACTTACAACTTGAGACCTTAGAAGGTGACTGTGAAAACATCAGTGGTAAAGTTAACACCATAAACAGTGCTTATGAAACCGCTGAATCATTGCCAGCCGTAATACAAGATTTGAATGATGCAAGAGATAAGCTAGCTTCAACAATAAAAGAAGCAAGAGATGACATCAATAAATACAGAAATGAAATTTCAGAAATAAAAGACAATATAAGCATAACAAAATCAAAGTCGAATGCCATGCATGATGAGATTAAACACTGGCTCGCGGAAACTGAAAGTCATGCAAAAAATGCATCCAGCCTAGTATCTCAATGTGACGACGCTCTGCAAATAACAACTACTCAAGGACTTGCCGCTGGCTTCGATCAAAAAGCAAAAGAACTTCAAAACTCAATCTGGGTGTGGATTATAGGCCTTTTGGTAGCGCTTGCTTTTGGCATCGGTATCGGGTCTAGTCGAGTTGCTGATTTTACAGAGGCATTAAAGGGTGATTTAACGGCTGGCCAAGCGATATTACATACTATTATTTCTATTTTCTCTATTGGTGGCCCTCTATGGCTTGCTTGGATCTCAACACAGCAAATTAACCATAGATTTAAACTTTCAGAAGATTACTCTTATAAAGCAACTGTTGCAAAGGCATTTACTGGCTTTAGGAAAATATCTGAAGGCTTCAATCAAGAAACCAGTGAGCGACTTTTCAACTCAACATTAGATCGTTTTGATGAGATGCCACTGAGATTGGTATCAGGAAAAGACTACAATAGCCCATGGCATGAATTCATAGATTCGGAAGCTTTTAAAAAAGCTATCGACATGGTTCCATCCCTTGCAAAAGAGGCTGGCCGTTTCGCCGAAAGCACCAAGCTAAACAGAAAAATCCCTACTCCAAAAAACGATGATGGAATAGTTAAGGATAAGGCTGTAGAAAAACCAGCAGCCAATAAAGAATAGCTATTTAATATTTTTAACGTATGTAGGAAAGGGCGCTTTCGCGCCCTTCTTATTTATTACGCTTCCAGATTTTCCCCGGCTGCTGGCTCGGCACCGGCAGCGGGTTCAATCTCGATTCGGTCCACCCGCTGCAAGCCGCGGGGCAGCTTGGCGCCGCGGCGGCCGCGCTCGCCGCGGTAGTAGTCGAGGTCGGATGGCTTGAGGGTCAGCTTGCGCTTGCCGGCGAACAGGGTGACATATTGCCCCTGCGGTATGATGGCGGCCATCACCATAAACTCCTCCCGCGCCTTGACGCGAGCGGAGGGGATGCTGATGAGCTTGTTGCCCTTGCCCTTGCCGAGCACCGGCAGGGTGCTGAGCGGGAACAGCAGCATGCGCCCCTCGTTGGAGATGGCCATGCAGAGATCGGTCTCCGGCGAGCCAATCTTCTGGGGCGCCATCACCAGGCCCCCTTCCGGCACGCTGAGCAGCGCCTTGCCGTTCTTGTTCTTGCCGATGAGATCGTCATAGGTGCAGACGAAGCCATAACCGGCATCGGAACAGATGAGATAGGGTTCCCCCTCGTTGCCCATCACCAGATGACGCACCTCCTCGCCGGCCCCCAGCGCGAAGCGGCCGGTGAGTGGCTCGCCCTGGCTGCGGGCCGATGGCAGAGTGTGGGCCTCCAGCGCATAGGTTCTCCCCAGGGTGGAGAGGAACACCGCCTGCTGGTTGCTGCGGCCACAGGCGTGGGCCAGATAACCATCCCCCGCCTTGTAGGAGAGGCCCTCCACGTCCACGTCGTGGCCCTTGGCGGCGCGCACCCAGCCCGCGCCCGACAGGATGACGGTGACCGGCTCGCTCGGCACCAGCTCCTTCTCGGTCAGTGCCACCGCGGTGGCACGCTCCACCAGCGGGGTGCGGCGATCGTCGCCGTACTTCTCGGCATCCGCCAGCAGCTCCTTCTTGAGCAGGGTGTTGAGGCGGCGCTCTGAACCCAGCAGCAGCTCCAGCTTGTCGCGTTCGATGGCCAGCTCATCCTGCTCGGCGCGCAGCTTGAACTCTTCGAGCTTGGCCAGATGGCGCAGTTTCAGCTCGAGGATCGCCTCGGCCTGGGTCTCGCTGATGTTGAAGCGCTCAATCATCACCTTGCCCGGCTCATCCTCGGTGCGGATGATCTCGATCACCTCGTCGATGTTGAGGTAGGCGACCAGCAAGCCTTCGAGGATGTGCAGGCGGGACAGCACCTTGTCGAGCCGATACTGCAGGCGACGGCGCACCGTCTCGCGGCGGAAGACGATCCACTCGGACAGGATCATCTTGAGGGTCTTCACCTGGGGTCTGTTGTCCAGCCCCAGGATGTTGAGGTTGACCCTATAGTTCTTCTCCAGATCCGTGGTGGCGAACAGGTGGGCCATCAGCCCCTCCATGTCCACCCGGTTGGAGCGGGGGATGATCACCAGTCGGGTCGGGTTCTCATGATCCGACTCGTCCCGCAGATCGCTGACCATGGGCAGCTTCTTGGCCACCATCTGGGCGGCGATCTGCTCCATGATCTTGGCGCCCGAGGCCTGATGAGGCAGCGCCGTGATGACGATGTCGCCATCCTCCTCGCTCCACACCGCCCGCTGCTTGATGGAGCCCTTGCCGGTCTCGTAGATTTTACGGATGTCATCGCGCGGGGTGATGATCTCGGCGCTGGTCGGGTAGTCCGGTCCCTGGATGTGCTGCATCAGCACATCCAGCCCGGCATCGGGGTTGTCCAGCAGCTCGGCACAGGCCAGAGCCACTTCCCGCGCGTTGTGGGGCGGGATGTCGGTCGCCATGCCCACGGCGATGCCGGTGATGCCGTTCAGCAGTATGTGCGGCAGGCGGGCGGGCAGCACCACCGGCTCCTTCATGGTGCCGTCGAAGTTCGGGGTCCACTCCACCGTGCCCTGGCCGAGCTCGGAGAGCAGCAGCTCGGAGAAGCGCGACAGCCGCGCCTCGGTGTAACGCATGGCGGCGAAGGACTTGGGATCGTCCGGTGCCCCCCAGTTGCCCTGACCGTCCACCAGCGGGTAGCGGTAGGAGAAGGGCTGGGCCATCAGCACCATGGCCTCGTAACAGGCGCTGTCGCCGTGGGGGTGGTACTTACCCAGCACGTCACCCACGGTACGGGCGGACTTCTTGTGCTTGGAGAGCGCCGACAGACCCAGCTCGCTCATGGCGTAGATGATGCGCCGCTGCACGGGTTTGAGGCCATCGCCGATGTGGGGCAGGGCCCGGTCCATGATGACGTACATGGAGTAGTTCAAGTAAGCCTGTTCGGTAAAGGTGCGCATTGGCTGGCGCTCTACCCCATCCAGACTGAGCTCGATAGCATCACTCATGTGATAGTTCTCTTTCGGTTCGGGGGCCGCCACAGGGCGACTCCGGCTAAATGCTTGCTGGCCCGTACAGGGCCAGCCGACGGCTTAGATGATGGCGAGGTTGCCCTTCTCTTCCAGCCACTCGCGGCGATCCGGGGCGCGCTTCTTGGCCAGCAGCATGTCCATCAGCTGCAGGGTCTCGTCCCCCTCCTCCAGCTCGCCCATGGTGAGCTGCACCAGACGGCGGGTGTTGGGATCCATGGTGGTTTCCCGCAGCTGTTTCGGGTTCATCTCGCCCAGACCCTTGAATCGGGTCACCATCACCTTGCCCTTCTTCTTCTCGGCCTCGACCCGCTGCAGCACGCCGTTCTTCTCGTCCTCGTCGAGGGCATAGAACACCTCCTTGCCGATGTCGATCCGGTAGAGCGGCGGCATGGCCACATAGACGTGGCCCTTGTTGACCAGGGTGCGGAAGTGCCTCACGAACAGGGCGCACAGCAGGGTGGCGATGTGCAGACCGTCCGAGTCCGCATCCGCCAGTATGCACACCTTGCCGTAGCGCAGGCCGCTGAGATCCTCGGAGTCCGGGTCCAGGCCGATGGCCACCGAGATGTCGTGCACTTCTTGCGAGGCGAGCACCTGGCCGGCCTCCACCTCCCAGGTGTTCAGGATCTTGCCGCGCAGGGGCATGATGGCCTGGAACTCGCGGTCCCGCGCCTGCTTGGCGCTGCCGCCCGCGGAGTCACCCTCCACCAGGAACAGCTCCCCCTGCATGGGGTCGGCGCAGTTGCAGTCGGTGAGCTTGCCGGGCAAGGCCGGACCCTGGGTAATCTTCTTGCGCACCACCGTCTTGGCGGCGCGCAGCCGGCGCTGGGCGCTGCTGATGCAGATCTCGGCGATCTGCTCCGCCAGCTCGGTGTTGCTGTTCAGGTAGAGGCTGAAGGCATCCTTCACCACCCCGGACACGAAGGCCGAGCTCTGGCGGGACGACAGCCGCTCCTTGGTCTGGCCGGCGAACTGGGGATCCTGCATCTTGACCGAGAGGATGTAGGCGCAGCGATCCCAGATGTCTTCCGGGGTCAGCTTGACCCCGCGCGGTAGCAGATTGCGGAACTCGCAGAACTCGCGCATGGCGTCGAGCAAGCCCTGGCGCAGGCCGTTGACGTGGGTGCCGCCCAGCGCCGTGGGGATCAGGTTCACATAGGATTCGGCGAGGCACTCGCCCCCCTCCGGCAGCCAGCACAGCGCCCAGTCCACCGCGGACTGCTCGGTGCTGAAGGCGCCGATGAAGGGCTGCTCCGGCAGGCAGGTGAACTGCTTGACCGCATCGATCAGGTAATCCTTGAGGCCATCTTCGTAGCACCACTCCAGCTTGATGCCGGTGTTCTTGTCGAGGAACTTGATGGTGAGGCCGGGGCAGAGCACGGCCTTGGCCTTGAGCAGGTGCTCCAGCTTGCTGACCGAGAAACGGGGCGAGTCGAAATAGCTCGCCTGGGGCCAGAAGCGCACCCGGGTGCCGGTGTTGCGGCGCCCGCAGGTGCCGCTGATGGTCAGCTCCTGCACCTTGTCGCCGCGCTCGAAGGCGATGTCATAGACCTGACCGTCGCGACGCACCGTCACCTCGACCCGGTCGGAGAGCGCGTTCACCACAGAGATGCCCACCCCGTGCAGACCGCCGGAGAACTGGTAGTTCTTGTTGGAGAACTTGCCACCCGCGTGCAGCTTGCAGAGGATCAGCTCGACCCCCGAGACCCCCTCCTCCGGGTGAATGTCGACCGGCATGCCACGGCCGTCATCGATCACCTCGAGGGACTGGTCTTCAAACAGCGTCACCTCCAGGGTGCGGGCATGGCCCGCCAGCGCCTCGTCGACGCTGTTGTCGATGACCTCCTGGCCGAGGTGATTGGGCCTGGTGGTGTCGGTGTACATGCCGGGGCGGCGACGCACCGGTTCGAGGCCATTGAGGACCTCAATGGCATCCGCATTGTATTGAGTGGACATGGAGGGCCTTGCGAATTGACGTTTGGGGAGGATCTTACTCGTTGGGACGGCGTTGGACAAACCCGGCGGTGGCAAAGGGTGATCCAGGCCGGCCGTGGCGGCCGTACTGGCCGGGATCAGGTGGCATCTGACGCCAGGGGCAGTGCCTGCAACAGCTGGGACAGGGAACAATGGAGCCGCCACACCAGGCCCACCAGCTCCTGGGCCGCCGGCTCCCGGTGCCCTGCCAACCCCCGGCTGATGCGATCCAGCTCGGCCAGGGTCAGGCCGAGGGAGTCATGCTGCACCCCACCCTCGGTGAGGATCCCCCGCAGGCAGCGCACACAGCCGTCCCGCACCAGATAGAGCGCCGGCTCCTTGCCGCGCCACTGCCTGAGTTGCCAGACGATGTGACTGCAGTTGAGCAGCACCACGCCCCAGCGCAGCACCCAGAGCCGGGCGCCCTGATCCCGGCCCTGGCTGAGCTGGCCGACCGCGTGGTAGACCCTGGACTCGAACTCGCTCTCGCTCTGCTGCGGCGTCGGGGCCAGCTGATCCATGAAGTCCCGGCGCAGGCGGCGGATCAGCCGCCGGCTCTTGCGCCGATCCGAGCTGGGCCTCAGGATCTGGAAGGCCAGCCCGGCCACCATCACCCCCAGCACCTTGCCAATGCTGTCGTTGACGAACTCCTGATAGTCGTAGCTCGGCGGGTTGGTGATGGCGAGGAAGGAGCCGAGCAGCACTATGAGCTGGCCCCAGAGCGCCGCCGATGACGGCCGCTGCAACTTGAGCAGCTGCATGGTGATCAGGGCCGGGAACAGCAGGGCGCAGAACAGCCAGAAGTCGTCGATGCGGATCATCAACCCGAACTTGACCCCGAAACAGACCAGGCTCAGCACCAGGATCGCCTGCAGCATGGTGGTCACCCCCTTCACCGGGGTGGCGCCCCCCGAGTAGAGCACGCAGCAGATGGAGAGCAGGGTCAGCGCCGAGGCCCCCGACTCCCACTGGGTGTTGATCCAGAAGGCGCAGCCCAGCAACACGCAGAGGAAGGTGCGGCCGCCGTTGTAGGCCGCCTCGAGGCTGTCGGTGTGCTGGGTGAGCGAGCTGTGGCGCGGCGGCGCCGGCCACTCCTGGCCGTCATAGGGTGCCAGCCGGCTCAGCCAGCGCTGGCACTCCAGATAACTCCAGCAGAAATGGCGCAGCCGCAGCCAGAAGGCACGCCGGCGAAAATCGCCCTCCGCCCCGGCCACGAAGGGCGCCAGCAGGCGGGCGATGCGGAGCTTGTCGCAGTCTGGCTCGGCCAGCGCGCTCAGCAGGGTTCCCAGCAGTGGCTGCAGCGCCTGGGGTTGATCCGGCCAGTGTTGCAGCATGCGGCGCAGCCCCGAGATGAGGCTGATCATCCGCAGTTGGCGGTGCAGCAGGAAGTTGAGCAGCCTGTTGTGGCGCCGCAGCCGGTGGTGGCTCCACACCGCCTGGATGCGCAGCACATTCATGGTGAGGATCTGGCCTATCATCCCCTCGTGGGCGCTGCGCACATCGGCGCCGGCCTCCCCCAGCCACAGCAGCTGGGCATGCTCCAGCAGCCGGGTCTGACTCTTGCACAGCGACGCCAGCAGGGTCTCTCCGTCCGAGGTGCTCGGCAGTATCATCATCAGCAGGCCGCCGCAGAGGATGCCGACGATCACCTCGCTCACCCTGGACTGGGCGATGTCGAAGATGTGCTGGGGATCGTCCACATCGACGCAGGAGAAGGCGATGATGGCCGCGGTGTAACCCGCCAGGGCGAAGGCGTAGGAGACGTTGTTCTGGTAGTGGTTGGAGACGTAGGTGCAGAGCCCGAGCCAGAGCGCGATGAGGAAGCTGAACAGCCAGGGATCGGCGATGCCGAGGCCGTTGATCACCACGGCCGCCATGGCGCCGATGAGGCTACCCAGCACCCGCCCCAGGCTCTTGCTGATGACACCGCCGACGGTGGGGAAGCTCACCACCGCGGCCGAGGTCATGGCCCAGTAGGGGGCATCCAGCTGCAACACGAACGCCAGCCAGAGCGACAGGCACATGGCCAGGCTGTTGCGCAGGGCATAGCGCCACTGACTCTCATTGGCCTGGGCCCAGGGCGTCCGTTGCCAGAGCGATCCTCCGCTTGCCACCCTAGTCGCCTAGGGTGATGGTACAGGTGGTGCCCGCGATCAGCGCCAGCTCGGGCGGCACCTCCAGCAGCCGGATCCGCACCGGCACCCGCTGTGCCAGCCGCACCCAGGGCACGTTCGGCTTGACGTCGAGCAGCAGGCCGTCACTCCCCTCCACGCTCTGATCGTGGATGGCGCGCCCTATGCTCTCCACCTCCCCCTTGAGCGCCTGCTCCCCGCTGTAGAGCACCATCTGCGCCGGTTGACCCGGCCGGATGTGCCTGAGCTTGGTCTCCTCGAAATAGCCCTGCACGTAGAAGGAGTGGATGTCCACCAGGGCCACCAGCGGCACCCCGGCGCTGGCATAGTTGCCGACCCGGGTCTGCAGGTTGGTGATGTAGCCGTCGCTGGAGGCGTGCAGCTCGGTCTTGGCGAGCGACCACCTGGCCTGCTCCAGATCGGCCTGGGCCACCTGATAGGCGGCCCGCATCGCCTGGGCGTTGAGGCTGGACTCGTCGACCGCCTCGGCGGAGATGACGGTGCGGGCCAGGCTCTGCCGGCGATGGGCCTCGTGCTCGGCCTTGTCGAGATCCGACTTGGCCTTGGCCAGGGCCGCATTGGCGTTGTCCAGCGCGATCCGGTAGGGCTCGGGATCCAGGCTGAACAGGGTGTCACCCATCTTGACCAGCTGGTTGTCCTGCACCCAGATCCGGGTGATCTTGCCCGACACCTCAGGCGTGATGCTGACCAGCTCGGCCCGCACCTTGCCATCCCGGGTCCAGGGACCCTGCATGTAGTAGTTCCACAGCCACCAGCCCGCCGCCAGCGCCAGGGCGCACACCAGCAGGGTGGAGAAGTATTTGAGGGTCGCGAGGGGTGATTTAGCCATGTAGCAATATCCATAAGGCGCCACTGACGGCGAGGACGAACAGGGAGAGATCCATCAACAGGGGGTGCCAGACATCTCCGCTGTAGAGCCAGTCGCGCAGCAGATGATGGACCGGCAGCCAGCCCAGCAGGCCGAGCAGCACCGCCTTGAACAGGGGCGGAAAGTAGAGCGAGGCCCCCAGGATCAGATCCGGCAGCGCTGAAGAGGTCGTCACAGGCGTGCTCCCTATTGGCGAGAGGAGGACAGAGGAAATCGGCGATGGCCCGCTCGAGGGCAGGCAGGCCAAGGTTAACACAGCCATTTCGGCGGCTACAGAAGCAGATGACGCCCTACGAGCAAACCTCTCAATCGAACAGGGAATCTTGCCGCCCCTGCCGCACATGGGCATGCAGGGTGGACAGCTGAGACGCCACCACCCGGTGGCGGGAGAGCGGGGGCAGCTGGTCGATGGGGAAATAGGCCGCGCCCTGGGTCTCGTCGGTCTCGCTGAGCAGTTGCCCTCCCGTCACCTCGCACAGGAAGAACGCCTTGTGGGCATGGGGCAGCTGTGGCGGATGGGGGTGCCTGAGCTTGTCGAACAGCGCCAGCAGCCGAACGGCCCGACACTCGAGTCCGGTCTCCTCGACCACTTCCCGCACCACGGCCCCCGCCGGCGAGTCGCCGATGTCGCACCAGCCCCCCGGCAGGGTCCAGCAGCCATCGCTGCGCTCTTGCACCAGCAGCAACCGCTCCTGCTCATCGAGGATCAGCGCCCGCACATCCAGCTTGGGGGTGGGGTAACCGCGGTCGAGGGCGATCCAGTCGGCGATGGCCGCCGGATCCAGCTCGCTCTGGCTGACCATCAGGGCGACCGTGGCCGCTCTCAATGCCTCGAAACGGCCGATATCGAAGGGATCTTGAGAATAGGTGAGCCCGGCCTGGGCCGTGGCCAGCACCTGTTCCAGAAAGGCGGCCAACGGCGGTTGCATGGCTAGAGCCCGAGGAAGCGGACTATCTGGGCCGGGTAGCGCTCGAACCCCATGAAGGCGTGATTGCCACCGCACTCCAGCGACAGGCGGGCGAAGCGATACTCGGCCAGCGTCTTGCGGTAGTCGAGCACCTCGTCTTCCTGCTGTTGCAGGACCCAGAGCCGTCCGGGGGCCGTCACCGCCACCGCCAGCCCCTGCAGCTCATCCATGTGCAACGGCAGCAGCTCATAGCGCTCATCGGTATAGGGATTGGTCTGGGGACCGAGGTAGTCGCAGAGCAGCTCGTGGGGGCGCACCGCCGGGTTGATCAGGGCGGCGCGGCAGCCATACAACTCACTGACTCTGGTCGCCATGAAGCCGCCGAGGGAGCTGCCCACGGCGCCGAGTCGCAGCCTCTGACCATGACGGGCGACGGCCTCCTCTATGGTCTGCTCGATGGCCGCCCAGGCCGCCGCCGGGGTGTTGGGCTGGGCCGGGATCAGCAGCTCGATATCGGGCCTGTGCCGGGCGACCCAGTCCGCCATCTGCTGCGCCTTGGCCGAACCGGGCGATGAATTGAAACCGTGCAGATAGAGCAGGACGGAGGTCATGGTATCGGCCTCCTCAATAACCGGTGGCATGGGGATCGGGCACGAACTGCCCCACCGGCAGGCGCCACACCTGGCTGGCGATCCGGCCATCCGGATGCAGGGTGAGATAGCGCCAGCCCGGGCCCGACTCGTCCAGCGCGAAACCATCGGACAGCGGCTTGAACTGGATGCAGGTGGAGGGGCTGGCGATGAGCCTAACCCCCTGATGTACCTCGTCAAACTCCTGATGCACATGGCCAAACAAGATGGTCTTCTGCTGCGGATGACGGGCCAGCACCGCGAACAGATCGTCGGCATTCTTGAGATTGTGCTGATCCAGCCAGGCGCAGCCGACCGGCACGGCCTGATGGTGCAGGGCGATGAGGGCGTGGCGCTCCGGGTGCTGACGCAGGGCCTGATCCAGCGTCGCCAGCTGGTGATCGCCGAGCACGCCGTGGGGTTTGCCGCGCACCTGGGTATCCAGCAGGATCACCTGCCAGTGCTCGCCCACCAGCTGCTTGGCCTCGCTGATCCCGGCCGCATGCAGGTACTCGGTCATAAGGGGGCCGTCGTCATGGTTGCCGGGCAGCCAGTAGATGGGGCGCGCCAACGGTGCCATCATGGTGGCGAAGCGCAGATAGGATTCCGGGCTGTGATCCTGAGACAGATCGCCGGTGGCCAGGATCAGATCGAACGGATGGGCGTTGTCCTGCACCCGCGCCAGCACGGCGGCCAGGCTCTCGGCGGTACGCACGGCCAGCAGTCGTCCCTCGGCGCTGGCGAAGAGATGGGTGTCGGTAATCTGTAACAGACGCACGCTTCCGTCCGGCGCCTGGGGTAGCTCTGTTTCCAAAATCACGCTTCTTTATATGAGTTCAACTAGAGGATGTTTATCAGGCTGGTGCCATGCTTGAGACAAAATTTTAGCCAGTCGGCCAGGAACAGATTTACCTGCTCTTTTTCATCCCTGTGATGCATTTTTTTATTGGGATAATCATAACGTGGTTGCAACATCGAAATCTGTTGCGCGGCACACACTTCCGCCATCCGCACATCATGATACAAACGAATCTCTATACGAGCCTGCAAGTAGCTCGCCAATTCGGGATTGTGCTGGGCCAGGATCACCTGGCTGGTGAAGCGGCTCTCCCCGCTGACGGTGAGCTGGAACTGCAAGCCGTTGCCGACCTGATAGCGGCGCTCGGCCCCCATACCGCCAGGAGGCAGCAGCTTCATCAGCGCCATGTAGTTCACCTCGCAGGTGCGCTGCAGGGACATCAGGTCCGGCACATAGCGCCGGCTCTGTTGCAGGGTCAGCGCCACCTCAGCGCCCCGCCAGCCAGCGGGCCCGCAGATCCGCGTGATTGAGCGCCAGCCACTGCAAGGCGATGACGGAGGCGGCGTTGTCGATGCGACCCTCTTTCAGCCAGGCATAGGCCTGCTCGCGGCTCACCACGTGCACTCTGATATCCTCACCCTCTTCCGCCAGACCGTGGATCCCCCCGGCCTTGCTGGCATCGACCTCGCCGACAAAGACTTCGATCCGCTCGGTACTGCCACCCGGGCTCACCATATAGCTGATGGCATGTTCGCAGCGCCCCACCTCGAGCCCCGCCTCTTCCACCGCCTCGCGGCGCACCACGACCTCGGCGGTCTCCCCTTCATCTATGATGCCGGCCACCAGCTCCAGCAACCAGGGAGTGGGGCTGGTCTCCATGGCGCCGATCCTGAACTGCTCCACCAGCACTATCTGGTCCAGCACGGGATCATAAGGCAGCAGCGCGGCCGCATGACCGCGCTCGAACAGCTCGCGCACTATGGGCTCATTCCAGCCGCCCTCAAATAACCTGTGCTGCAGACGGTAGACGTTTACTTTGAAGAAACCATTGTATCCAGATGATTTTTCGATGATTTTCACATCGCTACCGGAGTAGTGACTGGTTTGTGGCAAGGCTTGCTGTGACATACGACACTCCTGCCAGCTTGACTTGGCTAGGTTTGACCATAATATTCGGGAACATGAATGAACGTTCATTCACTCGTTCTCGCTGACGATGAGGGATGGATTTTAGCAGCCACAGGCTATTTGGCTAGGCGCGTAGCCGAGAAAAACTCGCCCTGACTCTTGACGTTCCTGTCGCTGGAAAAGAGACAGTTCGCATTAAATTCTGCTTATAGTAGAGTGGTTAAGCTGAAATCAAGCTTGCTCGATGACAATCCCCCCTCTCCATCCAGCGGACAGCTTTGGGTTGATATATAAGGTTAAAACTATCATATGAAAAGAACACTCTTGTCAGTCATGGTGATGCTGGGCGTGAGCACCGCTGCTCATGCCGAAAACCTGCTCCAGATCTACCAACAGGCTCAGATCAAAGATACCCAACTGCTGGAGTCCAAGGCGAGACGGGATCAAGCCTTCGAGAAGATCAACGAATCACGCGCCGCCTTGCTGCCGCAGATCAACCTGGGCGCCGGTCTGAACTATCTGCAGAACAAAGACGATACAATGACCAACAGTAACGCCTCAGGTACTGTGACCCTGGATCAGTCCGTCTATCGCCGCAGCAACTGGGTCAACCTGGACCTGACCGAGAAGAGCGCCACCCAATCCGACGTGGGCTACAACCTCGAGATCCAGAACCTGATGCTGCGTACCGCCCAGGCCTATTTCGACGTGCTCAAGGCGATGGATACCCTGGAATTCGTGCGTGCCAACAAGGTCGCGGTCGAGCGTCAGCTGGAACAGACCCAGCAGCGATTCGAAGTGGGCCTGACCGCCATCACCGACGTGCACGAAGCCGAGGCCGAACGTGACCAGGCGCTGGCAGACGAGATCAATGCCGAGAACACCCTGGACAACAGCTACGAGAGCCTGCGTGAGCTGACCGGCATCGATCACCGCCAGCTGGACGTGCTCAACACCGCCCGCTTCACCCCGCAGAAGACCCCGTTCAACTCCGACAAGTGGCTGGAGCTGGCACTGGACAAGAACCTGGAGCTGCACAGCGCCCGCATCGGCAAGGACATCGCCAAGGAACAGATCGACTTGGCCAAGACGGGTCATGAGCCGACCCTGGATCTCGGTGCCGGCCTCACCGCCGGTTACAACGACTACAAGGACGAGATCCGCAACCCCGAGAGCAGCAGCAACGAGGCCAACGTCGGCCTGAACTTCAAGCTGCCGCTCTACACCGGTGGAGCCACCACCTCCCTGGTCAAGCAGGCGCAGTTCAACTACGTGGCCGCCAGCGAGCAGCTGGAGCGCAGCTTCCGCTCGGTGCAGAGCACGGTCCGTTCCTCTTACAACAACGTGAACGCCAGCATCGGCTCGGTCCGCGCCTACAGCCAGTCCGTCATCTCCGCTGACAGCGCCCTGAAGGCGACCGAGGCCGGTTATGAAGTGGGTACCCGTACCATAGTCGACGTGCTGGACTCTACCCGCAAGCTGTACCAGGCCAAGCAGAAACTGTCCGAGGCCCGTTACAACTACATCCTCAGCATCCTCTCTCTCAAGCAGGCCGCCGGCACGCTGGAGCAGAAGGATCTGGAAGATGTGAACCAGGGGCTGATGCCAGCCGCCCAGGTGACGACCAAGTCCTGAGCCTGACTCCAGGCATGCAAAAGGCGACCCTAGGGTCGCCTTTTTGTTATCCGATGGTGCGCAGCGATAACCGCTGTGAACAACCCGGCCGAGGCCGGGCGCCGACTCAACCGCGCTCGCGGATGGTCTTGATGATGTCGCTGGTTGAGCAGCCATCCTCGAAGTTCAGCACTCGCACCTCGCCGCCGTTGGCGGTGACCTCGGCGTAACCGGCGATCTCTTCGGGCTTGTAGTCGCCACCCTTGACCAGCAGATCTGGCAGGATCTCGGCGATCAGCCGTTGCGGCGTGTCTTCGGCGAACGGCACCACCCAATCCACGGCGCCCAGCGCCGCCAGCACCGTCATGCGGCGCTCGGTCGGGTTGACCGGGCGGCCCGGCCCCTTCAGACGGCGCACCGAGTCATCGGTGTTGACCGCGACGATCAGGCGATCCCCCAGCTTGCCGGCGTTGGCGAGGTAGGAGACGTGACCGGCGTGCAGTATGTCGAAGCAGCCATTGGTCATCACCACCTTCTCGCCCCGCAGGCGGGCGGCCTGGACGGCAATCTTGAGCTGCGCCTCGGACATGACGCCAAAGCCGGTCTCCTGCTCGGTGTAGAGCGCATTGGCAAGCTCCACCGGGCTGACGGTGGAGGTGCCCAGCTTGCCCACTACGATGCCGGCGGCGGTGTTGGCCAGGGCGCAGGCCTCGTCCAGACTCATGCCGGCGGCCAGGGAGGTGGCCAGGGTGGAGATGACGGTATCGCCGGCACCGGTCACGTCATAGACCTCGTGGGCCTGAGCGGGCAGGTGCAGCTCGGGCTGCCCCTCGCGGATCAGGGTCATGCCATTCTCGGAACGGGTCACCAGCAGGGCGTCCAGTTCGAAGCGCTTGACCAGCTCCAGCCCCTTGGCGACCAGCTCGTCCTCGCTCTTCACCTTGCCTACCACGGCCTCGAACTCGGACATGTTGGGGGTCAACAGGGTGGCGCCACGGTACTTCTCGAACTCGGTCCCCTTGGGGTCCACCAGCACCGGGATGCCGGCGGCGCGGGCGCGCTTGATCATGCCCGGCACATCGTTCAGGGCACCCTTGCCGTAGTCGGAGAGGATCATCACATCGGCCCGGGGCAGCGCCTCTTCCACCTTGCTCATCAGCAGGCTGGCGTCGACGTCGTGGAAGGCCTCTTCGAAGTCGAGACGCAGCAGTTGCTGGTTGCGAGACAGCACCCGCAGCTTGGTGATGGTCGGATAGTCGGCCAGTCGAACGAAATCACAGGCGACCTTGACCCCCGCCATCTGGCCGGCCAGGGCATCGGCGGCCTCATCCTGTCCGGTCAGACCCAGCAGGACGGCATGGGCACCGAGCGCGGCCGAGTTCAGGGCCACGTTGGCGGCGCCACCCGGGCGCTCCTCGATGTGTTCGACCTTGACCACGGGCACGGGGGCCTCGGGGGAGATACGGCCGGTGGGGCCATGCCAGTAACGGTCCAACATGACATCGCCAACGACCAGAACGCGGGCTTTCTCAAACTCGGGCAGGGTGATCTTCATCTGTATCGACTCTCAAAACCTGAAAAATTCAGCCCCAGATTTTATCACACTCTTTTCTCCCGAGTGAAAAAAGCGCGGCCCCACCGACAACTGCCCGCCTGTCACTCCGCCTCTCTCCCCTCTGACCAGACGATGGCCATTCGCACCCGCCCCCCCTTTTCGGATAGAATCCTCGGATTGTGAGTCAAGTCAGCCGACCAGGATAGGCGCCTGCATCGAGCGCCGCCCCTGTGCGACTGGGCTCCCCGGATTATTTGCGATTGAGAACAAGAGACTCTTCATGGCCCAAGAACGCGCTCCCCGCCTCGAACCCCATCTGTTCCATCCCCGCTACTGGGGTAGCTGGGCAGGCCTTGGCCTGCTCTGGCTGCTGGTGCTGCTGCCCTGGCGTAGCCAGATGTGGCTGGGGCGCCAGCTCGGCACCCTGGCCCGCAAGCTGCTGAAGTCTCGCGTCAAGATAGCCCGCCGCAATCTGGAGCTGGCCATGCCCGAGCTCAGCCGCGATCAGCGCGAAGCCTTGCTGGTGCAGAACTTCGAGAGCGTGGGCTGCGCCATCTTCGAGGTCGGCATGGCCTGGTTCTGGCCGGATTGGCGGATGCGCCGGCTGATGAAGGTGGAAGGGGAAGAGCACGTCACCCGGGCCGTGGAGCAGGGTCAGGGCATGCTGCTGCTCTCCTGCCACTTCCTGACGCTGGAGCTCAACGCCCGCTGCTTCGGCCTGGTGCGGCCCGGGGTCGGCGTCTATCGCCCCAACACCAATCCGGTGCTGGAGTACGCCCAGTACCACGGTCGCTGCGCCTCCAACAAGTACCTGGTGGATCGCATGGACGTGAAGGGGATGATCAAGGCGCTGCGCAACGGCGATGCGCTCTGGTACGCGCCGGATCACGACTACGGCGCCCATGCCAGCGTGTTCGTGCCCTACTTCGCGGTGGAGCAGGCGGCCACCATCACCGGCACGGCGACCCTGGCCAGGGTCAAGAACACGGTCACCCTGCCCTGCTACAACATTCGCACCGCCACCGGTTATACCCTGCACATAGGGGCGCCGCTGGCCGACTACCCGAGCGGCGACGATCTGGCCGACGCCAGCCGCGCCAACCGGGAGATTGAAACCGCCGTGCGCCGTGCCCCCGAGCAGTACATGTGGCTGCACCGCCGCTTCAAGACCCGCCCCAACCCCAATGACGCGGGTTACTACTGAGACGAGCCTTTCGGCCCCGAATGAAAAAGCCCTCGCATGCGAGGGCTTTTTTACGGGTCTGCGACAGCGCCTGGGTTATTGGCGGATCAGACGATAGATGGCGTAGCCAGGGTGCTTCTCATCGCTCGTTGGCAGGGTGGACTTGTACTCAAGATCCGCGCCGGCCAGCTGCTTGGCCTCCTCGCTCGGCGAGGAGTAGAGCCGCACGTCGACACCGGCGGGCAGCGCCTTCATGTGCCAGTTGTTGTTGGCCGCCGGGCTGAAGCCTGCCGGATTGTCGGCGGACTGGGTCTTCAGGTACTGGGCGATGATCTCCCGCGTTTCGAAGGGATCTTCGTGCACTATATTGGTGCCGTCGATGCCCGGGAAGTGGCCGCCACCGCTGGCGCGGTAGTTGTTGGTCACCACGTAGAACTTCTGGGCCGGATCTATCGGCTGACCGTTGAAGGTCAGGCCGCTGATGCGCTGACCCTCGCTCACCTTGGCGCCTTCCTTGCTGTAGCGGGCCGGCTGGGTGATATCCACCTCGTAGTTCACCCCGTCGATCACATCGAAGTTGTAGGTGGGGAACTTCTCGTTCACCAGCCACTGCACCTCGGTCTTGCTGGCGTCGATCTGGTTGAACTGGCCGGCACTCATCTCCAGCCACTCCTTGACGGTGGCCCCGTTCACCTCGACCACCTGCAGGGTGTTCGGGTAGATGTAGAGATCGGAGACGTTGCGCAGGGAGATATCCCCCTTGGCCACATAGGTGAAATCATTGATGCCGTTGCGACCGCCGCGGAAGGGGGCCGCCACCGACAGGATCGGATAGGGCTGCTTGAGCAGGCCATCCTTTTGCAGCTGCTCGGCGTGCCTGCGCTGGGCATCGCTCACCAGCTGCACCGAGGGATCGTCCTGCACCAGCGCGAAGAAGCTGTGGATGGAGGAGGTGATCTTGCCGAGCGGCTCGTCCAGCCACTGGTTGGTGGCATCGTGATCGGCCTGCACCAGATCCACCACCCGCTGATCCACGGCGCTGTTCTCGCTGGAGTCGATCTTGCGCAGGCTGGCCTGGCTCTGTTTCACCCGCCACTTGCCTTCCACCTGCTCCAGCTTCAGATCGATGATGCCGAGGTGGTTGCCCCAGTAGCCGGGCATCACGGTCGGGATGCCGCTCAGGGTGCCGGCCTGGTTGTCCACCTCCGGCAGATCCGGGAAGTCGCCGGGGAAGTTTTTGTGGGCATGGCCCAGCATCAGGGCATCCACACCCTTCACCTTGGCCAGATGCCAGGCGGAGTTCTCCATCATGGCCTCATAGCTGTTGGCGTTGATGCCGGTGTGGGCGACCACCACCACTATGTCGGCCCCCTTGGCGCGCAGTTCCGGCACATAGTGGTTGGCGGTCTCGACCATGTCGGCCACCACCACCTTGCCTTCCAGGTGGCGCTTGTCCCACTGCAGCACCTGCGGTGGCGTCAGCCCCAGGATGCCGACTCTGACGGTCTGTGACTGGCCCTTGTCATCCGTCACCTGGCGCTCCAGCAGCAGATAGGGGGTGAACTTGTTGCCACTCCAGTCGATCTGTCCCTTCGCATCGCGCTTGAAGGCGCCCGCCTCGAACACGTTGGCGTTCACATAGGGGAACTTGGCACCCGCCAGCACCTTGCCGAGGTACTCCAGCCCGTAGTTGAACTCGTGGTTGCCCAGGTTGCCGGCATCATAGCCGAGCTCGTTCATGGCCTTGAACACCGGGTGGGCCTGCTTGTCGAGGTAACCGGCACCGGACTGCTCGAAGATGTAATCCGCCAGCGGCGTACCCTGGATCAGATCACCGTTGTCGAGCAGCAGGTTGTTGGGGTTTTCGGCGCGGGCCGCACGGATCAACAGGGCGGTGCGGGAGAGGCCAAACTTGCGGTCTTCCTTGTTCTGGTAGTAGTCGAACCCCAGCACATTGGAATGGATATCGGAGGTCTGGATCAGGCGCAGAGAGACGGCTCCCGGCTGCGCCTTGCTATCATTTTCATTGCTGCAGGCGGTCAACAGCACTATGGCTGCAATGGCGCCCAGCTTCATGGTTTTATTCACTGTCTTTTCCCTTTTATTATGAGTAACGCTTTACCAGCGACGGGAATTTAACAGACGAATATGTCAGCGCATGGAACCGAGATTAATTTTTATGAAGCCCGACACAAAAATAGCCTTATGAGGCCAGCAAGGCCCCGCTGGCCAGCTGAACCGCCAACCCCAGCATGATAATACCAACAACAAGATCAATGGCTTGCTGAACCCTGCCCCGGGCAAGCCAGGGGGACAGGGCCGCCGCCCCGAATGCCAGACCGTAGAACCAGACCAGGGATGCCAGCATGGCGCCCGCGGCGAAGGCCGGCCGCAGCTCCTCGGCGAACTGGCTGCCGAAGGAGCCGAGCAGCATCAGGGTATCCAGGTAGACGTGGGGGTTGAGCAGGGTGACGCCCAGCGTCATGGCCAGCACGCTCTTGACCCCCATCAACTGGGGTGAATCCGTCAATGTAGCCCCCTGCCCGCGCCAGGCGCTGCGCAGGGAACGAATGCCGAACCAGCCGAGGAACAGCACGCCGCCCCAGGTCAGCAGCGCCAGGCCAATGGGGCTGTTCGCCAGCAGGTTGGCGCCGCCAAACACCCCTATGCCGATCAGGATGAGATCGCAGAAGCAGCAGAGCGTGGCCGTCAACAGATGGTGGTTGCGGTGGATGCCCCGGCTCAGCACGAAGGCATTCTGGGCACCTATGGGGATGATCATGGCGAGGCCGAGGGTGAAGCCTTGCAGTGTGGTTGCGAGCATGGGTGAAGCGTCCGTATGGGTAACTGGACGGCACTATAAGGGGAGCGAGGGAATCAGAGAAATTCATTAATCTGCTGATACATTCAATTCACTAATAATCTGGGCGCCAACGCCCTTCTCAGCAGGCTGTCAATTGCAGGATCTGACAATTGTGAGCCCGCCGCCCCGCACCGAGAATCAACAGGGTCGACGCATCGGCTGGGGTAAGGGACGAGGATCACGGGTGACTGACCAGCTATGTCGCCCGCCCGGCCCTGGCACGAGGGGTGGGGCGGGAGGCGCTTATCTCACTGCAGGATCTTGGGGTAATTGGTGACCACGACCTGCTCCAGATTGGGGATCAGGATGCCGCTGCTCACCCCTTTGGCGATGGCCTGGTAGCGGTTCATGGAGCCGGTCTTGCGGGTCACCTGATTGAGGTGGTAGTTCACCGTGCGTTCGGTGATCCCCAGGATGCAGGCGATCTCGTTCGACGTCTTCCCTTCGCTGGCCCAGAACAGGCATTCGGTCTCCCGGTCGGTCAGGGCCTCCTGCGGATCGCCTTCCCGCAGGCCCTTGCGCACGATCCGGATCGCGGCCTCGAAGATGTAGTTGGACATCCAGGAGAGGATGGGCGAGGACTCCAGCAGCAGATCGCTCGAGGCCCGCTCGGCGGTGATGAACGACAGTATGCCATTCTCCCCTGCCGCCCCGTGCAACGGGAAGGAGATGCCGTTGCGCAGCCCGAACTCCGCCGCCAGCCCCATCACGTCCATGCTGCCTTCCTGCAGAAAGCGCGCCTTCTCGTCCAACCGGTTCCAGTAGATGGGCAGGGTCTGCCTGCGGGCGAGCTGGATGATGGGGTCGCAGGCCAGCATGTTGTTGACCGTGTAGGCCTGCACCCAGGAGTCGGGGCACTGGTTGAACAGCACCACCTTGGGCCTCTGCATCGACATGGGCAGGATGAGCGCAAACCGATAGTAGTCGTAGCCCATTCCCAGCGTGAAGCGGCCGATCAGTTCCGCCAGCCGGTTGCCATCCGTCACCACCGTGAAATGTTCGAGATACTCAAGCAGTTGGTCGTGTGTCATAGGCTAGCCCCCCTGGCCAAGGCCTTGGATTATAGCGCCTAACCATGAAATGGAGAGACATGAATGCTTGTTTTCAAAGGAAAATTGAAACAACACCCCAGATGGGAGGTCGAAAACGAACTTTATCGCTTTCGCAAGCGCGTCTTCTCCGATCGGCTCGGCTGGGATGTGGAATCCCACCGGGGGCTGGAGCGAGACAGCTTCGACAAGCCGGATACCCACTGGGTACTGATTGAAGACGAGCAGGGTCTGTGCGGCTGCATTCGGCTGCTCAGCTGTGCCCAGGACTACATGTTGCCCAGCATCTTCCCCGCGGCCCTCGCCGGCGAGCTGGCCCCGCGCTGCGCCGATGTCTGGGAGCTGACCCGGCTCGCCATCGATGCCAGTCGGGCGCCGCAACTGGACAACGGGGTGAACGAGCTGACCTGCGTCATCTTCCGCGAGGTCTATGCCTTCGCCAGAGAGCAGGGGATCCGGGAACTGGTGGCCGTGGTCAGCCTGCCGGTCGAGCGCATCTTCCGCCGCCTCGGCCTGCCCATAGAGCGACTCGGCCACCGCCAGGCGGTGGAGCTGGGCGCCGTGCGCGGGGTGGGCATCCGCTTCCAGCTGGACGAGCGCTTCGCCCTGGCCGTCAATCGCCCGCTGCGGGGCCGGTACCAGCCGTCTGAGGAGCTGGTCGGCACCTCCTGAGCGCCACCCACCCGGCTGCCTGAGCGCCATAAAAAAGTCCCGGGCTGACACCCGGGACTAAAACTCTCGCTATGGCCCGTTTCCACCCCATGCAAAAACGGACAAGGTGAGTATCTTATGAATCTCACTTTGTCTCTACTGTCACTTATCACAGTGGCCGCGCCCGCCGCCTCGCACGAAAGAGGTGGATCGAGGGCGGTTCCTCTTGTCGCCGGCTCCCCCCTTCAGTAGCCTGTTTTCTTGATTCTCAGCGGGATAAGGAAGGCTGATGAAAGCCCTGGATTACAAGCTGCTGCTGGCACTGGATGCCGTGATGCAGGAGCAGAACTTCGAGCGGGCCGCCCAGCGCCTGCACATCACCCAGTCCGCCATCTCCCAGCGCATCAAGCAGCTGGAGCAGCAGTTTGCCGAGCCGCTGATCATTCGCAGCCAGCCGCTGCAGGCCACCGCACTCGGTCAGAAGCTGCTGGCCCACTACCGGCAGGTGCGCCAGCTTGAACTCGAGCTGGCCGGGGAGCTCTCCCCCGCCGCGCCACAGGCGCCGATCCGGGTCAGCATCGCCATCAATGCCGACAGCCTGGCCACCTGGCTGCTGCCCGCCCTGGCCCCGCTGCTGGAGCAGCATCCCATCGAGCTGAACCTGCTGGTGGATGACGAGAGCCGCACCCTCGACAAGGTGCGCGAGGGGCAGGCCTTCGGCGCCGTCAGCCTGCAGCCCCAGCCGCTGGCCGGTTGCTGCGTCGACGAGCTCGGCGAGATGCGCTACCTGCTGACCGCCAGCCCCGCCTTCGTCGCCCGCCATTTTCCCAAGGGGCTCACCCCGGAAGCGCTGGCCAAGGCGCCGGCGGTGGCCTTCGATCAGCGCGACGACATGCACGTGAGCTTCATGGCCCGCCACTTCGGGCTTGAGCCCGGCGGCTACCCCTGCCACACGGTGCGCTCGTCGGAGGCCTTCGTCGCCATGGCCGAGCAGGGGCTGGCCTATTGCCTCATCCCCGAGTTGCAGATCCGCCAGCAGCTGGCGGCGGGGAGCCTGCTCGATCTCAGCCCTGGGCATCACCTCATCGAGCGCCTCTACTGGCACCGCTGGGTGCTGGAGCGGGGGCTGCACAAACAGATCTCCCTGCGCCTGATCGAACAGGGTCGCCGGGCACTGCTGCCCCGCTGACGGGGCCATTCACCTTGGCTTTGGGGGGGTAAAAACGTATAGTGCTGGGCGATTCTTCATCAGGTCTCCACTCAGGTTCCTCACTTATGTTCCAAGACAATCCGCTGCTGGCCCAGCTCAAGCAACAAATCCGCGAAAACATCCCCAAGAAAGAGGGTGTGATCCGCGCCTCCGATCGGGGCTTCGGCTTCCTGGAGGTCGATGAGAAGACCAGCTATTTCGTGCCGCCTCCCTACATGAAGAAGGTGATGCACGGTGACCGGGTGAGCGCCCTGATCCGTACCGAGAAAGAGAAGGAAGTGGCCGAGCCGGATGCCCTGCTGGAGCAGGCGGTGACCCGCTTCGTCGGTCGCGTCAAGATGTTCCGCGACCGCCTCAACGTGGTGCCTGACCATCCCCTCATCAAGGACGCCATCAAGGCCCGCGCCAAGAAGGGGCTGGATGAGAAGTCCCTCAAGGAAGGGGACTGGGTGGTTGCGACCCTCAAGCGCCACGCCCTGGTGGATGGCAACTTCTCCGCCGAGATCACCCAGCTCATCGCCGACAAGGACGATCACAACGTGCCCTGGTGGGTGGTGCTGGCACGCCACAACCTGGCCCAGATCGAGCCGGCGGACCTGCCCGAGTGGAAGGTGATCGAAGAGGAAGAGCTGCCGCGCACCGACCTGACCGCCGTCCCCTTCTTCACCATCGACGGTGCCAAGACCAAGGACATGGATGACGCCCTGTCCATTCGCAAGCTGGACAACGGCTGGGAGCTGCTGGTCGCCATCGCCGATCCGACCGCCTATGTGGCCGAAGGCAGCGAGCTGGACCAGGAAGCCGCCAAGCGCGCCTTCACCGTCTACATGCCGGGCCGCAACGTGCCCATGATCCCGCGCACCCTCTCCGACGAGCTCTGCTCCCTGAAAGAGGGCGAGGAGCGCAACACCCTGTGCGCCCGCCTGCTGATCGCCGAAGATGGCCTGCTGCTGGAGGAGACCGAGTTCTTCGCCGCCCGCATCATCTCCCACGCCCGTCTCAACTATGACGAGGTCTCCGACTGGGCCGAGCACGGCAAGGCACTGGACATCGACGCAGGCGTCATGGCCCAGCTGCCGCTGATGAAGGCCATGACAGAGGCGCGCATCAAGTGGCGCACCGAGCACGCCCTGGTGTTCCCGGATCGTCCCGACTACGACTTCGAGCTGGGTGAGAACGGCGCCGTGCTGGCCATTCACGTGGAACCGCGCCGCATCGCCAACCGGATGATCGAGGAGTCGATGATCGCCGCCAACATCTGCGCCGGTCGGGTGCTGGGCAAGAGCGTCGGCTACGGCATCTTCAACGTCCACACCGGCTTCGACGAGGAGTCCCTCGACGGTGCCATCGAGCTGCTCAAGAGCGCCGAGGCCCCGTTCGAGAAGGAAGAGATCGCCAGCCTGACCGGTTTCTGCGCCCTGCGCCGCTGGATCGACAGCCTGGACACCCGCTGGCTGGACGGCAAGATCCGCCGTTTCCAGAGCTATGCGCTGATGTCTGCCGAGCCGGGCGCCCACTACGGCCTGGGGCTGGATGCCTACGCCACCTGGACCTCCCCGATCCGCAAGTACGGCGACATGGTCAACCATCGCCTGCTCAAGGCTGTCATCGCCGGCAAGACCCCGGGTGAGCGCCCGAGCCAGGAGCTGACCGAGCACCTGACGGAGTGCCGCCGCCTGCACCGCAGGGTCGAGCGCGACATCGGCGACTGGCTCTATGTCCGTTACCTCCAGGCTGCCGCCGGCACCGATCAGCTGTTCAACGCCGAGATCATCGACGTGATGCGTGCCGGCCTCAAGCTGCGCCTGCAGGAGAACGGTGCCGTGGTGTTCATGCCCGCCCGCCACATCCTGGACAACAAGGACAGGCTGGAGTGCAACTGGGACAACGGCCGCGTCTATCTGGACAAGACCGAGGTGGTCTATGAGCTAGGCCAGATCATCGAGGTCAGGCTGAGTGAGGCGGTGGAAGAGACCCGCTCCCTCATCGCCAAGCCGGCGGTCGCGCTGGTGCCGGGCCCGGCACCGGAAGCCCCGGTCGCCGAGAGCACCGAGGCACCGACTGAGGCTGAAGCTGCTCCCAAGGCGGAGTAAGTCACAGCCACCCGCTCGATTCAAACAGCCCGCCACTCGGCGGGCTTTTTTACGCCCGGCTCACGACACCGACGGCACCCTATCGGTGAATAGCACCCGCTTGGCGAGCGGGATCTGGGCGTGGCGGACGGCAGGCAGGCAGGCAGGCAGGCAGGCAGGCAGGCAGGCAGGCAGGCAGGCATAGAGATTGTCATGGCCGTGATGCGGGGGTTGAAAACTGAAAGTGGGTTACAAAACCTAATCATTCATTAGTCAACAGAGGCAAACCAGGATCGATCCATCGTCATCTCCCCCGGGATCCACCACCGATGAGTTGCCTCGTTTGAGTACAAATAGCCAACTTGTGACAAGCATCACATTGACATCCTGTTTGCGCAAACAGCAAGGAGTGACGCTCGTCACATTAATGAGGTCGATTCGACGACGATGAACGAGATGTAACCAGAATACAGCCCATGATTGTGATCTTGATCACTGGGAAGGGAGGGGGGAGGTCGGGGTAATTGAGAGGCATATCACAAGATGCCCCGTTTTCAGCCTAATTCGATCGCGAGCTGGTAGATTGAAGTTGCTTAGACGACTGGGATGGGGGTTCGGCAAAACCCGTCATCCCGACTACCACTCTTAATCAAACAGGCTTAAAACGGGGTCCCGACATGTTATCACCGGATACCAAAGTCAAGATACAGAATTTTGGACGCTTCCTGTCCAATATGGTCATGCCCAACATAGGCGCCTTCATCGCCTGGGGCTTCATTACCGCACTCTTCATCCCCACCGGCTGGCTGCCAAGCGAAACCTTGGCCAAGCTGGTCGGCCCCATGATCACCTACCTGCTGCCGCTGCTGATTGGCTATACCGGCGGCAAGCTGATGGGCGGTGAGCGCGGCGGCGTGGTCGGTGCCATCACCACCATGGGCGTCATAGTGGGGACCGACATCCCGATGTTCATGGGTGCCATGATGGTCGGTCCGCTCGGCGGCTGGGCCATCAAGCGCTTCGACAAGGCGATGGAAGGGCGCGTCAAGAGCGGCTTCGAGATGCTGGTCAACAACTTCTCCGCCGGCATCATCGGCATGTTGCTGGCCATCCTCGCCTTCTTCGTGATCGGCCCCTTCGTCAAGGTGCTCTCCGGCGTGCTGGCCGGTGGTGTCGGCTTCCTGGTGGATAACCACATGCTGCCGCTCACCTCGATCTTCGTCGAGCCAGCCAAGATCCTGTTCCTCAACAACGCCATCAACCACGGCATCTTCTCGCCGCTGGGGATCCAGCAGGCCACCGAGCAGGGCCGCTCCATCTTCTTCCTGATCGAAGCGAACCCGGGTCCGGGTCTGGGGGTGCTGCTGGCCTACATGGTGTTCGGCCGTGGCGCTGCCAAGCAGTCCGCCGCCGGTGCCTCCATCATTCACTTCTTTGGGGGTATCCACGAGATCTACTTCCCCTACGTGCTGATGAACCCGCGCCTCATCCTGGCGGTGATCGCCGGTGGCATGACCGGGGTCTTCACCCTGACCCTATTCAACGCGGGTCTGGTCTCCCCCGCCTCACCGGGCTCCATCTTCGCCGTGCTGCTGATGACGCCCAAGGCCTCCCTGATCGGGGTTGCCCTCTCCATCATCAGCTCGACCCTGGTCTCCTTCCTGGTCGCCGCCGTGTTCGTACGTGCCCAACAGCCGGAAGCGGACGAGGCCGACGCCCTGGGTGAAGCCACTCGCAAGATGAAGGCCATGAAGGGTGCCAAACCCGAAACCGCAGCGGCCAAGAAGCCGAGCGGCGAACTGATGGCGGTGCGCAACATAGTGGTCGCCTGCGATGCGGGCATGGGCTCCAGCGCCATGGGGGCCGGCATGCTGCGCAAGCGGGTGCAGGCCGCCGGGCTCGATATCAGCGTGACCAACCGCGCCATCGATCAGCTCGACGATCAGGTGGACTGGGTCATCACCCACCGGGACTTGACCGAGCGGGCCCGTCGCCATGCGCCGCACGCCCACCACATCTCCCTGACCAACTTCCTCGACAACGCCCTCTATCAGGAGCTGGTGCAGAACCTGAGCCTGGCTGGCGCCGCCAACGACGATCTGGCCAACCCAAAACTGCTAGTTGCGGCCAACGACGACCACTACGAACCGCAGGTCGCCGAGGTGTTCAGCCTCAGCCTGCAGGACGTGCATCTGGGGCTCAAGGCCGACAACAAGGAAGCCGCCATCCTGACCGCTGGCAGACTGCTGGCGGAGCGGGGCTATGTGGCACCGGATTACGTCAACGCCATGCTGGAGCGCGAGCAGCTGGTCTCCACCTACCTCGGCGAGTCCATCGCCGTGCCCCACGGCACCATAGCCGCTAAGGAGTTTGTGAAGCGTACCGGCATCGTCATCTGCCAGTATCCGGCCGGGGTCGCCTTTGGCGAAGCCGCCGACGAGGTGGCGCGGCTAGTGATCGGCATCGCCGCCCGCAACGACGAACACATGCAGGTAATAACCCGACTGACCAATGCACTGGATGAACCCGGTCTCATCGACCGGCTGGCCAGCACCCAGAATCCCCAGGAGTTCCTGGATCTGCTGGGTGCCGAACAGGCCGCGTAACTCTTCATCATCTTTGGTTATAGAGGTTAATATCATGAAAACATTGCATTTTGGTGCCGGCAATATCGGACGTGGCTTCATCGGTAAACTGCTGGCTGACGCCAGCCACCAGGTCACCTTCGCCGACGTCAACGAGACCCTGATCGATCAGCTCAACCATCGCCAGGAGTACAGGGTGCACGTGGTGGGGACGGATCAGAAGCTGGACGTGGTGCGCAACGTGGCGGCGGTCAGCTCCGCCGGCCACGAGGTGATCGCCCGTATCATTACCGCCGATCTGGTGACCACGGCGGTGGGCCCCAACATCCTGGACAAGATCGCCAGCACCCTGGCCAAGGGGCTGCAGGCCCGCTTCGATGCCGGCAACCTGAGCCCGCTCAACGTCATCGCCTGCGAGAACATGGTGCGCGGCACCAGCCACCTCAAGCAGGAGGTACTCAAGTACCTGCCGGTCGCGTATCATGTCACGCTCGAATCCTGCGTCGGCTTCGTCGACTCCGCGGTGGATCGCATAGTGCCGCCCGCCGCGGCCAACGACGATCCGCTGGAGGTGACGGTGGAGAGCTTCAGCGAGTGGATCGTCGACCAGACCCAGTTCAAGGGGGAGCGGCCCCAGGTGGCGGGCATGGAGACCACCGACAACCTGATGGCCTTCGTCGAGCGCAAGCTGTTCACCCTCAACACCGGCCACATTGTCACCGCCTACCTTGGCAAGCTGCGCGGCTATCGCACGGTGCGCGAGGCGATCGAGGATCCGCTGATCCGCAGCAAGGTGCGCCGGGCCATGGAGGAGAGCGGTGCCGTGCTGGTGAAGCGTTACGGCTTCGATCCACGGCTGCATGCCGCCTACATCGAGAAGATCCTCGCCCGTTTCGCCAACCCCTATCTGGTGGATGAGATCGACCGGGTAGGTCGTCAGCCGCTGCGCAAGCTGGCGGCCGGGGACAGGTTGGTGAAACCCCTGCTCGGCACCCTGGAGTACGGCCTGCCCAGCGAGCATCTGCAGGAAGGTATAGCGGCGGCGCTGCACTACCACAATGCCGACGATCCCCAGGCGGTGGAGCTGCAGGCCCTGCTGGCCGAACTGGGCCCGGCCGCCACGCTGGCCCGGGTGACCGGCCTCGCGGCAGACAGCGACATCGTTGCCACCATCGTCGCCCGCTACCAGACTCTGTAATGACCTGCAGGTGGCACATCGACCCGCAAGGCCGGTGTGCCCCTTAGTTAAAAACCGGGGGAGAGCCTGGCTCTCTCCCTGTCAGCCGGACCCAAAACACCTATGACCACACACCAGGAAGATGAAGTACTGGAACGACTGAACGAGCAGGATGGCCCCCGTGGCTTCTTCCTCGAGGTCGTGACCATCCTGGAAGAGGCGGTCGACTCCCTGATGCGGCGAGCCTTTCGCCAGGAGGAGTATGCCGTCAAATACGCCATCGAGCCCCTGCTCAACCAGAGCGGCCCCCTCGGCCAGCTGGAGGTGCGCCTCAAGCTCATCTTCGCCCTCGGCCTCATCTCCCTCGAGCGTTATCAGGATCTGGAAGCCTACCTGAAGATCCGCGATTTTCTGGTGCGCGACCCCAAGGATTACCGCTTCAGCGACAAGCCGATCCGCGATCTGCTGGCTCGTCTGCACTGCCTCAACCAGGGCGGCATGATGCCGCAGGATCCGCCCGCCAACGAGGAGGACTGGCCCTTCTACCAGATGCAGCTCAACCGGCTCGATCAGGTGGTGCGCTCAGCGCTGGTGCTGGCGGTGGCCGACTGCGTCGCCGAGCTTCACAAAGAGAGCCCCATCTAGGCGAGCTCACCCAGCAAGGCCCCTCCGGTAAAGCAGGGAGGCGCCGCCCCTCCGCCGCGAGCGGGTGTCAATTTGCCCTCCTTCCCCACTACACTACTCCCAACCCCCTCACCTGCCCGAGGTTGGCATGATCGCACTCTCCCTGGCGGGGATCGCCCTGATCTCCCTGTTGGCGCAATGGCTGGCCTGGTTCCTGCGGGTGCCCGCCATTCTGTTTCTGCTGCTGAGCGGCCTGCTGCTCGGCCCGATGACGGGTCTGCTCGATCCGGATCAGTTGCTGGGGGAGTTGTTGTTCCCGCTGGTGTCCCTGTCGGTGGCCATCATCTTGTTCGAAGGGGCACTGACCCTGCATCTGGCCGAGCTCAAGGGGATCGGCAAGGTGGTGCGCAACCTCTGCTCCATCGGCATGCTGACCAGCTTCGCGATCATAGGCGCCGCCAGCTATTGGCTGCTGGGGCTGGACTGGCGGGTCGCCATGGTGCTCGGCGCCGTGCTGGTGGTAACCGGGCCGACCGTGGTCGCCCCCATGCTCAACGTGATCCGGCCGGTGCGGGAGGTGGACAAGATCCTGCGCTGGGAGGGGATCGTCATCGATCCCATCGGCGCCCTGTTTGCGGTGCTGGTGTTCGAGGCGGTGCGGCTCGGCAGCCAGGAGGATCTGATCGACCATACCCTGCTGGCGCTGGCCAAGACGGTGGGGGTCGGCACCCTGATCGGCGTCGCGGCGGGCTGGCTCACCACCCTGCTGATCCGCAAGGACTGGCTGCCGGTCAGCCTGCACAAGTTCGGGGTACTGGCGCTGGTGCTGGTCAGCTTCACCCTGTCGGACTGGCTCAGCCACGAGTCCGGCCTGTTGGCGGTGACCGTATTCGGCATCTGGCTCGCCAATCAGGAGGGGCTGGATCTGGAGGAGGTGCTGGAGTTCAAGGAGGATCTCGCCGTCATTCTCATCTCCTCCCTGTTCATCCTGCTGGCGGCGCGCCTCGATCTGGCCCAGCTCTGGCAGCTCGGCCCCATGGTGCTGGTGCTGCTGGGGGTGGTGCAATTCGTAGCGCGTCCGCTCTGCATCCTGGTCTCGACCCTGGGCTCGGATCTCCCCTGGCGGGCCCGCGCCCTGCTCAGCTGGATAGCGCCACGGGGCATAGTCGCCGCGGCGGTGAGCGCCTCCTTTGCCATCAGCCTGCACCAGGCAGGCATCCCGGATGCCGACAAGCTGGTGCCCCTGGTGTTTGCCGTCATCATCTCCACCGTGGTGCTGCAGAGTCTGACCTCGGTCCCGCTGGCCCGCCTGCTCGGCATGCGCCAGCCCAGTCCCAATACCTGGCTGCTGATCGGCGCCAACTCGGTGGCGCGCGCCATAGGCAAGGCACTGTCGGAGCAGGGCGTTCCCGTCTATCTGTCCGACCCGGCCTGGGAGCACTGCAAGCTGGCGCGCATGAGCAACCTGCCCTGCTACTTCGGCAACCCGCAGTCGGAACACGCCGAGCGCCATCTGCCCCTCACCAGCATCAGCACTGTGCTGGCCCTCTCCCCCAACCGGCACAACAACGCCCTCGGCGTGCTGCACTTCGCCCACCTCTATGGGGAGGAGAGGGTCCACTCCCTGCGCTCCAGCGAACAGCACGGCAAGGCGAACCGGGAGAGCGCCACCTTCCGCGCCCGCCAGAACCTGTTCGGGCCCGAGATGAACTTCGCCCGTCTGAGCGGTCTGCTGAGCCGGGGCGGCCAGATCAAGGCGACCCGGCTGAGCGACGCCTTTGACTGGGCCCAGTACCAGGAGGCCAATCCGGGTGCCATCCCCTTGTTCGTGCTGGATGCCAAGGCGAAACCCCATGTCGTCACCGGCCCTATCCAGCCGCAAGCAGGCGAACTGCTGATCGCCCTGCAGCCACCCAGGGAGCCGCCGGCGCCCTGAGACTCTCTGCCGACGCCTGAGCGACGATAGGCTCGGCACTCAGCCCTCCGGGTGGCATGCCGCCCTGGCTGGCGGCGACTAGACTTGAGGGTGGTGCCATGAGTCATAGGAGGATGTCATGACGGTCAGCGAATTGCGCACACTGAATCAGCAACGCCGCTTCAAGGAGGCGGAGATCCTGCACGACATCGCCTTTCCGGGCTGGCTCGTGGAGTTTCGTGGCCAGGATGGCCGCCTGTACGAGATGACGGACACCCTGGGTTGCCCGGTGAGATTCGCCTCGGAGGAGGATGCGCGCGAACACATCCATCGGGTGGCGGACTGCCCGATCCAGGTCGAGCATCTCTACCGCTTCTACGAGCGCTGAGAAGTTATTACGATAACAAAAGGCTCCGGGAGGAGCCTTTTGTTATTCCGGCTGCAACGGCTCGGCTTCCTTGCTCTCCAGTCGTCTGACCGGCTTTTGCAGGATCAAGTTGGCCGGGTAGGTCACCAGATCGCCGTTGTCATCCCGCACCCGCAGGTAGAACAGACCGATCTCGGTGATGACGCCGGTGACGGAATCATCCTTGTCGAGGATGCGGATCCTGTCGCCAATCTTGTAGGGGAAGGCGAAGAAGATGGTGATGCTGGCGGTGATGTTGGAGAGGATCGACCACTGCGCCACCATGGCGACGCCGAGCACGGCAAAGAAGGAAGAGGCCAGTACCACCAGCCGGGAGAAGTCGAGCCCCCACACCCCCGCCAGGATCAGCAGGGTGGCGCAGCCGAGCAGGAAGTGGAACACATGCTCCACGTAGAGCACCCGGTTCTCGCTCACCTGCCGGCTCTGGGCCAGCGCCATCAGACTCTTGTGAATGAGACCGCGGATGAGGGTGTGGCCCAGCAACAGCAGCAGGGTCACACCAAAAGATTCCCATGTCGTCATCTGTGCTCCTTACCACCAGCGCCGGTGTTTGAGCCAGACTGCCAGCCCAGTCGCCAGCGTCAGCAGCGAGCCACTGAAGACCCAGAAGGCGGCAGGGCTCTCCGCCCCCGGGATGCCCCCCAGGTTGATGCCAAACAGGCCGGTCAGAAAGGTGGCGGGCAGAAACAAGAGCGCCATCACCGACATCTGATAGGCGCGTCTATTGGTCGCCTCCGTCATCAGGTTGTTGATCTCGTCCGCCAGCACGGCGGTGCGGGCCACGCCGGCATCCAGATCGTCCAGCCAGCGCCGCAACCGGTCGGCGATGTCGAGCAGACGGCGGCGGTCATCCTCGTCCAGCCAGCTGATCTTCTCGTTGGCGAGCCGCGCCACCAGATCCCGCTGGGGAGAGAGGTAGCGGCGGATCATGATGAGTTGCTTGCGGATCAGTGCCAACCGGCCGTTGGCAGGCAGATCCCGCGTCAGCACCTGCTCCTCCAGATCCAGGATCTGATCGTGCAGCTCCTCAACGAACTCCCCCGCCCGATCGGTCAGAGCATCGCAGATCTCCACCAGCCAGTCGGCGGGGGAATCCGCACCGCCACCCAGTTTGAGCTGCTCGAAGACATCTTTTTCCGACAACAGCGGGCGACGGCGACTGCTGAGGATAAGATCCGGCGTGATGTAGATGCGCAGCGCCACCATCTCCTCGGGGCGGTGATCCTGGTTGTGATTGATGCCGCGCAGGATCAACAGCACAGTCTCCCCCATCCGCACCAGCTTGGGCCTGTTGCTCTGGCCGAGCAGGGATTCTCGCACGGCGTCATTGAGCAAGGGCGTCTGCAGCAGCCAGCGGGCCGACTCCGGATTGCCGTAATCCAGGTGCAGCCAGCTGGGTTGCGGCCCCGGGATCTCACTGCCTGGCGCCAGCGGCTGCATGCCCCCCTTGCCATCCAGGGTCAGGCCATAAATCACGTCACTGGGCACCCGATCCATCTGCACGTCCTTCTCGTTCATGTTCGTCGACCCAGCTTACACGAAAGCCGGGGCCGACTCAGCCCCGGGGCAGCCCCCCTGCGTCAGCCGTGCTAAGATGCGGCCCTCGCTTCAGACACAGGAAACCATGCCATGCCCATCTGGGTTGATGCCGATGCCTGCCCCCTCCCGGTCAAGGAGATCCTCTACCGCGCCGCCCACCGTGCCCAGGTTGTCACCACCCTGGTGGCCAATCAGGGGCTGCGGGTACCGCCCTCTCCCTTCATCAAGACCCAGCAGGTGGAGAAGGGGTTCGATGTGGCGGATCACGTGATCGCCCAGCAAGTCATGCCCGGCGATCTGGTCATTACCGGCGATATCCCGCTGGCCTCCTGGGTGATCGATGCCGGCGGCGAGGCACTCAATCCCCGGGGCGAGATCTACACCCGTGAGACCATACAGGCGCGGCTCGGCATGCGTAACTTCATGGAGGAGCTGCGCTCGGCCGGGGTCCAGACCGGCGGCCCAGCCCCCTTCAACGCGGCCGACAAGCAACGCTTCGCCAATGCGCTGGACAAGTGGTTGCTCAGAGGCAAGCTGACATAGCCAGATAAAGAGAGACAGCATTCAAGCCCCATGGGCTGACTGCTGGCGCTGAGCCGCCTGGCCGACATAGCTTCCGGCAAGCCGTAGCATCTCGACTTGCCTTCCAGGCTCACCGCTGTGGGCCGCTCAGGCTCACCGCTGTGGGCCGCTCAGGCTCACACAGTAATGCCCCCTTCCTCGCTGGCACAAGATACGCCTCACTCGGTTCCCTTTTCTTGCTCCCATCGTCACAGATGAGACCGATGCTCGATATAACTTTTTATATCAATTCGGCCTAGTCCTCATAATTTTAATTATATCAATGGTGGTTGAAATACCGAGCCACCTAACCTAGACATATTAACAAACTATAAATTAATAATCTTGTTAGTAGCATTTTGCGCAAACCCATAATATGTCCACAACAACACAATGGAAATAATTAAAATATATCCATGCCGAATAAAAAAAGGGACTTAACGTCATAATTTCAACAAATTACTGCACTTTAGTGCTTAGCGAGAACAGAGAACACCATCTCTGCAAGATTCGTCGCCCCTAAAAACAAGGGGAATCTCGTCTCAGATTAAGCACAGAGAGCAAAGGGGAATATCCATGAGCAAACCAATGAATGTATTTCTCTCACTGTTTCTTACCCTCTTCTTATTCAGTTGTGGTGGTGGAGGGGGAGGAGGAAGTGAGTCCCCCGATCCAGGCGCCAAGACGCTGACCAAGATCGATATCTCTGCCGACACCGCAGGCACCAAGGCCAGGGCCGAAGCCAATCCCAGCACCCCGCTTGGCATCAGCACCCAATATTCGGCTATTGCAACCTATAGCGATAACACCACGGAAGACATCACGGCTCTGGCCACCTGGAGCAGTGCCGACACCAGCATTGCCACCATCGATGAGAAAGGCCTGGCCAAACCACTCAAAATCAGCAAGACCGAGATAACGGCCAGCTATCAGGGGGTCACCAGCAATGCGTCCACGCTGACCATCACCGATGCCATTGCCACCAAGATCAGCGTCATCCCCCCCACTACCAAGGTGGCCAAGGGGTTGTCGCTGCAGTTGCAAGCCATCGCCACCCTATCCGATGACAGCACCAAAGATGTGTCGACCCAAGCAAGCTGGCAGAGCAACAAACCGGCGGTATTGAAAGTCGATGCCAAGGGAAAAATTACTGCCGTCGCCCTCGGTGACGCCATTATCAGTGCCACCCTGCAAGGTGTCACCGGTCAGACCCGCGTCTCGGCGGTGAATCTGACGATCAGCAAGATCCAGATCACCCCGGCCGACCTCCAACTGGCCATCGGCACCAAGACCAAATTGACCGCCATCGCCACCTTGAATGACAATAGTGTGCAGGATGTCTCTTCTCAGGTCGCATGGCTAAGCAGCAATAAGGCCGTTGCGACCGTAGACGGCAATGGATTGGTCGCCGGAATCGCGGCAGGCTCGACCACTCTTTCTGCCAGCCTGCTTGGCGTCACTGGCAGCGCCAGTATCAAAATCACCAATACCAGCCTCAAAACGCTGCAAGTCATTCCTGCGACAAGTTCGATTGCCCTCGGCACCAAAACCCAGCTACAGGCTGTCGCCACTTTCACAGACAACTCCAGCCAGAATGTCTCGAGCCTGGTGCAATGGAGCAGCAGCAATGCCGCTGTCGCGAGCGTCAATAGTCAAGGGGTGGTAACTGGCGCAGGCGTTGGCCAAGTAACTATCAGCGCCACTTTTGGCTCCATCAGCCGCAGTGCAACACTGACCGTCACCAATGCCATTACCACGTCTATCCAGATTACCCCCGCAGCCAAATCACTGCCCAAAGGAACCAAGCAGCAATACCAGGCCATGGCGACCTTCAGCGACAACTCATCGCAGGATCTCACCAGTCAGGTCGACTGGGATAGTTCGGACAGCAACGTAGCCACCATAGACCTGGTCGGTGAAGCGACCGCCTTTAATGAAGGGAATACCGTCATTTCGGCCAAGTTCCAGAGCGTGACCAGCAACACTGCCACGCTGGAGGTGACCGATGCCACCCTCACCGTCGGTGGGCTCACCATCACTGTACCTCCCCTGACGCTGGCAGCAGGCCAGAGTAGCCAGCTTGCAGCCAGTGGAGCCTATGGCGATGGCACGACCAAAGATGTCACCCATGATGTTCACTGGAGCAGCAGTGACCCGGCCATCGCGACCGTCAGCCTGACCGGTCTGGTCACCGCCGTAGCACCCGGTACCGCCACCATCACCGGCACCCTAGATGGCCAGATCGCAACGCTCTCCGTCACCGTCACCAACGCCACCCTCAATGCTGGCGGGCTCACCATCACGGTGCCGCCAGTGACGCTGGCCGTAGGCCTGAGTCGTCAGCTTACCGCAAGCGGTGTCTACAGCGATGGCACGAGCGCAGATGTCACCGCCAATGTCCAATGGAGCAGCAGTGATCCTGCCATCGCAACCGTTAGCCTGACCGGTCTGGTCACCGCGGTAGCACCCGGTACCGCCACCATCACCGGCACCCTGGACGGCCAGAGCGCAACGATCTCAGTCACCGTCACCAACGCCACCCTCAATGTCGGTGGGTTAACCATCACAACACCTCCGGTGACCCTTGCTGCCGGCCAAGGCAGTCAGCTTGCCGCCAGCGGCTCCTACAGCGATGGTACGACTACAGATGTCACTGCCAATGTCCAATGGAGTAGCGACAACCCCGCTGTCGCCACCGTCGATGCATCCGGTCTGGTTACTGGCGTCGCCCCCGGCACCGCCACCATCACCGGCACTCTGGATGGCCAGAGCGCAACGCTCTCTGTCACCGTCACCAACGCCACCCTCAATGTCGGTGGACTCACCATCACGGTGCCGCCACTGACTCTGGCCGTTGGCCTGACGGGTCAGCTTGCCGCCAGCGGAACCTACAGCGATGGCACGAGCGCGGATGTCACCGCCAATGTCCAGTGGAGCAGTGATCCAGCCATCGCAACCGTTAGCCTGACCGGCCTGGTCACCGCTGTCGCCCCCGGCACCGCCACCATCACCGGCATCCTGGATGGCCAGAGTGCAACGCTCTCCGTCACCGTCACCAACGCCACTATCAATGCAGGTGGGCTCACCATCACGGTGCCGCCCATGACGCTGGCAGCAGGTCAGACCGGTCAGCTTGCCGCCAACGGCAGCTACAGCGATGGCAGCAGTGTGGATGTGACCGCCTCCGTCAGCTGGGTCAGCAGTGATCCGGCTGTCGCCACCGTCGATGCATCCGGTCTGGTCACTGGCGTCGCCCCCGGCACCGCCACCATCACTGGTACCCTGGGCGGCCAGAGCGCGACCCTGTCAGTCACTGTCAGCAATGCGGTGCTCAATTCAGGTGGGTTGACCATAGCCACACCGCCTCTGACCCTGGCCGCAGGCCTGACAGGTCAACTGGTTGCCAATGGTAGTTATAGCGATGGCAGCAACGTGAATGTGACCACCTCCGTCAGCTGGACCAGCAGCAACCCTGCCGTTGCGTCCGTTGGCCTCCACACCGGTCTGGTCACTGCTGTCGCGCCGGGAATCGCCACCATCACGGGCACCCTGAATGGAGAAACTGCAACCCTGCTGGTGACTGTCACCAACGCAGCCATCAATCCCGGTGGGCTCACCATCACAGTGCCACCTTTGACCCTGGCTGCCGGCCTGACCGGCCAGCTCGTCGCCAATGGTAGCTACAGCGATGGCAGCAACCTGGATGTCACCGCCAATGTCAGTTGGACCAGCAGCGCCCCTACCGTTGCGACCGTTGGCCTCAACACCGGCCTGGTCACTGCTGTCGTACCGGGAACGGCCACCATTACAGGAACTCTTGGCGGGCAAACTGCGACCCTGCAGGTGACTGTCACCAACGCCATCCTTAACCCATTTGGACTCAGCATCACGGTGCCCCCATTGACCCTGGCCGCCGGTCTGACCGGTCAGCTTGCCGCCAATGGCAGCTACAGTGACGGCAGCAACATCAACGTCACCAACAGTGTCAGCTGGAGCAGCGGCACCCCCGCTGTTGCGACCGTCAGCTCGACCGGCCTGGTCACTGCGGTTACGCCGGGTGTTGCAGTGATCACCGGTACTCTGAACGGGCAAAATGCGACCCTGTTGATCACCGTGACCAGTGCCGCCCTCAATCCGGGTGGGCTCAACATCACGGTACCGCCCTTAACGTTGGCTGCAGGGCTGACGGGTCAACTGACCGCCCAGGGTAGCTACAGCGATGGCAGCACCGTAGATGTCACCGCCAATGTCAGCTGGACCAGCAGTGCCCCAGCCATTGCGAGTGTTGGCCTCAATTCCGGCCTGGTCACTGCGCTGCAACCGGGGACTGCCACCATCACAGGGACTCTGAATGGAGAGAGCGCCACGTTGGGAGTGACAGTGTCCAACGCAGTGGTCGTCAGCGTGGCTATCGCGCCCATTAGCCCGCTGGCGGCGGGCACATCGACACAGCTCAAGGTCACGGCGACGCTGAGCGACACAACCACTCAGGATGTCTCCGCTCAGGCCAATTGGCTGAGCAGCAACCCCGGCGTATTCAGCGTCACGTCGACGGGCCTGGCGACTGGGGTCACCGTCGGCAGTGCGAACGTCAGTGTCAACGTACAGGGTGTCACAGCCTCCCTGCCGGTCACCGTCAGCAATGCGGTGCTGAGCAGCTTGGTAATCAGCTCCACCAGCAGTATTAACTTGCTGAACACGGTAAGGACTATCACCTTCACGGCGATAGGCCACTACTCGGACGGCAGCACACAGAATGTGACCAGCAGTGCGACTTGGCGCATGAATGGCGGTCTGTTGGCCTTGGGGCTGGGCAATACATATGTGTTGGTTATTCCCCTCGGCAGTACCAACTTCCAAGCCGAGCTCAATGGGGTATCCAGCAACATATTGACTTTCCCTGGCCTGATACCTTAACCATCAACCACAACAAAAAAGGGTCCCTAGGGACCCTTTTTTACGCATATCGACCTGCATTCATGCAGAGGCAAATGCCCTGACAGCTCTCATTAACCCCCAAAATAGCCAACCAGCATGGTTCAACGATCTCGCGCATAAGATGAGCTCATGGCAGATCACTGCACCGTCTGTACCTCGGCCGGACCAGGTGCGTTGAGTTCATCATCGGTCCAGTACTTGTAACCCTGCAGGGTCGCCTGCAACACCAGACCGCTTTGGGTCAGCTGATAAACGGTCACCTTCTTGGTCCCCGTGCTGGCGGTTTTATTGAGCAATTCGCTGCCCTTGTCACCGGAGCGTGCCGCCGCATCGGCCTGCGCCCCCGCCTCCCAGCCCACCTCGATGAAGTGCTTCAGCGCCTCCGCATCGTTGAACAGGATCAGCGCCCTGAAGTCCTTGATGCCAAGACCCAGCCCCACCCCGGCATTGGCCATGCTCATGTAGACATCCTGACCGGTCCCGTTGTCCCGCACCACACCAAAGCCGCTGCCTGCGCTGACAAAGACCAGGCTGTTATTGACGCTGGAGAATACCGCATAACCCTTGGCCTGTTGCACCTCATCACGGATGCTCGCCTTCTCCTGATAAAGCTCGCTCAGCACCTGCTCACGCATCTCCTGCACATAGCCCCGCTTCTGCTCCGGTGTGTCCCCCTTGGCGGCGCAGCCAGCCAGCAGCATTGCCATTCCCCATATCAACCATCTCATCCTGTTCTCCCGGTCCTGGTTCATTTTCATTCAATCAGTTCAGAGCAGGATAAAATAGAAAAGTTCCGGGCCAGGAAAAAATAAACCCCTGACTGGGCAGGGGTTTATCAGCATAAATGGGGTGAAGGTTAGATCATCACACCGGCGATCACCGCGGAGAGCAGGCTCACCAGGGTAGAGCCGTACACCAGCTTCAGACCGAAGCGGGAGACCATGTTGCCCTTCTCTTCGTTCAGCGCCTTCACCGCACCGGCGATGATGCCGATGGAGCTGAAGTTGGCGAACGACACCATGAAGATGGAGAGGATGCCGATGGTACGCGGGGACAGATCGGCGGCAATCTTGCCCAGATCCATCATGGCCACGAACTCGTTGGTCACCAGCTTGGTCGCCATGATGGAGCCGGCTTGCAGCGCCTCACCACTGGGGATACCCAGGATCCAGGCGATCGGGTAGAAGATGTAACCCATGACGTACTGGAAGTTGACGCCAAACGCCATCTCGAACAGGTAGTTGACCAGGGCGATCAGGGCGATGAAACCGACCAGCATGGCGGCCACGATAATGGCCACGGAGAAACCGGCCATGATGTACTCGCCCAGCATCTCGAAGAAGTTCTCTTTCTTCGGGGTATGGTGCTCGTCACCCTCGGCGATGGCCTTCAGATCGGTGACCGAGTTGTCCGGCTCGTACGGGTTGATCAGCGACAGCACGATGAAGGTGCTGAACATGTTGAGCACCAGCGCGGCCACCACGTAACGCGGCTCGATCAGCTGCATGTAGGCACCGACGATGGACATGGAGACGGTGGACATGGCCGTCGCCGCCAGGGTGTACATCTGCTTCTCGTTCAGGTGCGGCAAGGTGTTCTTGAGCGCGATGAAGTTCTCGGACTGGCCGACGATCATGGAGCTGATGGCGTTGAAGGATTCCAGCTTGCCCATGCCGTTGATCTTGGCCAGCACGGTGCCGATGCCACGGATGATAATGGGCAGCAGACGGATGTACTGCAAGATACCGATCAGCACCGAGATGAAGACGATGGGCATCAACACCATCAGGAAGAAGGAGAAGGCTCCCTCGTTGACCAGACCACCGAACACGAAGTCGGTACCCTGCTTGGCAAACTCCATCAGCTTGGTGAAGCCGGCGGCGAAGCCACCCACCACGGCCAGGCCCACTTCGGAGTTCAGCATGAACCAAGCCAGCGCCAGTTCCACCACCAACAGCTGGCCGATATAGCGCAGCTTGATCTGTTTCCAGTTGTGGCGGTTAGCCAGCAACGCGAGCACGAGGACCATCACCAGTCCGAGCACAAAGTGAACGTATTCCATACCAGTAGCACCTGAGTGAATTGTAATTTTTGACCGGCGCCATCATAGAGATTTGCATATTTAAAAATCAGATAGCCATCACAATCTGCGGTAAAAATATGCACCCAGGATAATACAAACGTTTTTAAATTAATTAATCATAAAATAAGAGTCCCATCATCGCTTATGATAAAAATATCAAATAAAAAACAATGAGTTATATTTCAACTTCTTCGCATAGCGTTCTATTTCCTCATTATTTCCCCCAGACCCGTCTGGCTGTCAGCCCATTAAAAACCGGCTCGGCATCGTAATATTTAATCAAATCGAGCGGAAAACGTTTATCTCGTTTACGCATAATTAGTCAATAGCCATCGAGGTCGTTACGCCGGGGCGGATCGACTCCCAACCTCCCTATCACGGGATCCCAGCCTGGCCGACGCCTTCGGCTCTGGCGTTCAAAAATCCGCCACAATCCATCCCACGCGGCGGCACTCTCTGGTACAATGCGCGCCCTTGCGCCACGCGCAGCCCGTTTTCCCGATATAGAGTCCTCTTGTGAACAACAGCGAATTTAGCAGCCTCAACCTCTCCCCCGCCCTGCTGGAGAACCTCGCCAGCCTGGGTTATCTGCAGATGACCCCGATCCAGGCTCAGAGCCTGCCCCTGGTGCTCGACGGTAAAGACCTGATCGCCAAGGCAAAAACCGGCAGTGGCAAGACCGCCGCCTTCGCCCTCGGCCTGCTCTCCCGACTCAACGTCAACCGTGTCGACGTGCAGGCCCTGGTGCTCTGCCCGACCCGCGAGCTGGCGGATCAGGTCGCCCAGGAGATCCGTCGTCTGGCCCGCGCCCTGCCGAACGTCAAGCTGGTGACCCTGTGTGGCGGCACCCCGACCGCACCTCAGTCCGCCACCCTGGGCTTCGGTGCCCACATCGCCGTCGGCACCCCTGGCCGCATTCTCAAGCATCTGGAGCAGGGCACTCTGGAGCTCTCCAGCCTGGAGACGCTGGTGCTGGACGAAGCGGATCGCATGCTGGACATGGGCTTTGGCGAAGACATCAATAAGGTCATCAGCTATGCGCCCGAGCGCCGCCAGACCCTGCTGTTCTCCGCCACCTACCCGGAGGGGATCGCCCAGATGAGCCGTGGCGTACAGCGCAATCCGGTCGAGGTGAGCGTGGAGTCCCTGCACGAGGACAGCGCCATCGAGCAGAAGCTGTATGAAGTGCCCGCCGGTCAGCGCCTCGACGCCCTGACCTGGCTGCTGAGCCACCATCAACCGAGCTCCTGCGTGGTGTTCTGCAACACCAAGCGCGCCTGCAACGACGTGGCCGAGCATCTGGCCGCCAAGGGCTTCTCGGCGCTGGCGCTGAACGGCGATCTCGAGCAGCGCGAGCGAGACCAGGTGCTGGTACGCTTCGCCAACGGCAGCGCCACCATACTGGTCGCCACCGACGTGGCCGCCCGTGGGCTGGACATCAAGGAGCTGGGCGCGGTCATCAACTACGAGCTGACCTACGATCCCGAGGTGCACGTGCACCGCATCGGCCGTACCGGTCGTGCCGGCCAGCAGGGCCTGGCCCTGAGCCTCTATCAGCCGAACGAGGCCCAGCGCGTCAACCTGATCGAGGAGTACCAGCAGGCTCCCATCCCGCAAGGGGATCTGGCCGGGATCGGCCGCGAGATCAAACCGATCGCGCCGCAGATGGTGACCCTCTCCATCGATGCGGGCCGCAAGACCAAGGTGCGGGCCGGTGACATCCTCGGCGCCCTGACCGGCGAAGGTGGCATCGCCGGTGCCGACGTCGGCAAGATCCAGATCTCGGAGCAGCACTCCTACGTGGCGGTCAAACGTCAGGTGGCGAGCGCCGCCCTCAAGCGGCTGCAGGAAGGCAAGATCAAGGGCCGCACCTATCGCGCCCGCAAGCTGGGCTAAGTTCCACCCAGCTATCAGGAAACAGGCGCTGTTGACGGCGCCTGTTTCCCCTGCCAACCCAGTCACACACCATGAGATGAGCCATGTCCCAAGCCAACCCGCCCGAAGTCAGCTGCCAGAATTGCGAAGCCTGCTGTTGCCGCCTAGAGGTGATGCTGTTCACCGATACCGGCGTACCGGATCGCTATGTGGACGAGATAGAAGGACAGGTGCCCGTGATGCACCGGCTGGAAGATGGCTGGTGTGCGGCGCTGGATCGCAACACCATGATGTGCCGCATCTATGAGGTGCGCCCCCTCATCTGCCGGGAATTCGAGATGGGTGAGCCCGACTGCGTCGACGAACGGGACAAGTGGTTTATCAACCTTTCCTGACCACCGCACGGCAGCGCTGGATCGCCCTATCTATGATGTGCCGCATCTATGAGGTGCGCCCCCTCATCTGCCGGGAGTTCGAGATGGGTGAGCCCGACTGCATCGACGAACGGGACAAGTGGTTTATCAACCTTTCCTGACCACCGCACGGCAGCGCTGGATCTCCCTATCTATGATGTGCCGCCTCTATGAAGTGCGCCCCTCATCTGCCGGGAGTTCGAGATGGGTGAGCCCGACTGCGTCGACGAGCGGGATAACTGGTTTATCAACCTGAGCTAAGAGCTGGATCGCCCTCTCTATGATGTGCCACACCCATGACGTTCCCTCCCCTCTTTACCGCCGCAGTCATCCCGGTTTTACCCGTCAGAACCAGCATCTCCGTCGGGCGCAGATCCACAATGCTCATCTGCTCCACCGGGTGACTATCGTCTTCTTTCCGGCCTGTTTAGCCTCTGACAGGTCTCCTGCTCGCAGGCACTCTCCGGCAGAAAACGGGCCGACTTTGTTTTATTGCAGTTAACAAAACGTTGCTGCTATCATCCGCGCCACCCAAAGGTTCCACCAGCCGTAACGTTTGCCACCGCCGCAAGGATCAGAGATGAAAAACCACGACGCGAATCATTACCAGCGGATCTGGCGCTGGCACTTCTATGCCGGCCTGTTCGTCGCCCCCTTTCTGATCCTGCTCTCCCTCACCGGCATGGTGTATCTGTTCAAGCCCCAGCTCGACAACCTGCTCTATCCCGAGCTGATGAAGGTGCAGCCCGCCGCCCACGCCCAGAGTGCCGACCCACTGCAGGGCAAGGCCCTAAGCGCGGATGTGCTGTGGACCAAGGCGCGGACCGCCATGCCGGACGCCAGCCTGAGCAAGTACCTGCCCCCTGCGGCCCCGGATCTGAGCGCCCAGTTTGTCGTCAAACGACAGGGTAGCGAGCTGACCCTGTTTATGGATCCCGCCAGTGGCGCCCTGCTCGGCACCATGGACAACCAGTGGAATCTGCAGGCGGTCGCCCGCGCCCTGCATGCGGAACTGCTGCTCGGCACCACCGGGGATCGGCTGATCGAGCTGGCAGCCGGCTGGGGCATAGTGCTGCTCGTCAGCGGCTTCTACCTGTGGTGGCCGCGCAAGGGGCCCGGCGTAGGCGGCATTCTCTGGCCCAGAATGAATCAGCGTGGGCGGCTCTGGTGGCGCGATCTGCACGCCGTGGTCGGCTTCTGGGGCGCCGGCTTCCTGCTGCTGTTGTTGCTGAGCGGCATGACCTGGACCGGCTTCTGGGGCGATCAGTTTGCCAACGTCTGGAATCGCTTCCCGGCCGCCATGTGGAACGAGGTCCCCAAGTCGGCCCCCCTCGCCCGCAGCCTCAACCAGCCCCATGACCAGACGGTGCCCTGGGCGATGGAGAGCACCCCCATGCCGAGCTCGGTCGCGCCCGACCAGATGGCTGCCATGGCGATGCCAGAGACGGCCCCACCCGATGCGCAACCGGCGTCTGAGGGCCACGATCACAGCGCCATGAACCAGGGCGGCGAGCATGACGGCATGGTCATGCCGCAGGATCGCATCGGCCTGCAACAGGTGGTCGAGATCGCCCAGGCGCGGCAGGTGACCCCGGGTTACAGCATCACGCCGCCGACCGGCAAGAGTGGCGTCTACACCATAGCCCTGTTCGCCGACGATCCGCGCAACGACGCCACCCTGCATATCGATCAGTACAGCGGCAAGGTGCTGGCCGACGTGCGCTGGCAGGATTACGGCCCGGTCGCCAAGGTGGTGGAGACAGGCGTCATGCTGCACACCGGCAAGCTCTATGGCTGGCCCCATCAACTCGCCATGCTGATCATCTGCCTGCTGGTACTGCTGAGCGCGGTGAGCGGGCTCTGGATCTGGTGGAGCCGCCGTCCGCAGGGTCGCCTCGCCGCGCCACCCCTGCCAGCCGTGCTGCCGCCCATGCGCGGTGCGCTGGCCGTGCTGGTGCTGCTCGGGATCTGCTTCCCGCTGGTGGGGGCCTCCATGGTCGCCATCTGGCTGCTGGACAGCCTGATCTTCTCCCGCCGCGCGGCCGGACTGGCGCAAGCCAACTAAAGCCACTCGCGGGCTATGGCCACAAACAATCAAGGGCTCCTCATCAGGAGCCCTTGTTGTCTCATCCCCGTCCCTATTTCATCCCCTCCACCAGCGCGATGATCTTCCGGGCCTTCTCGAAGTGATCGAGCCTGTGGGTCTGGATCCACCAGCTGGCGGCCTCCATCAGCAAGGCGGGATCATCGTTCTTGTTGGCAAAAAATGCATAGAAGGAGACGCCGACCGCCTCTCCCTTCTGCGCGATTTTCTGGTGGCAGACCTGGATGATCTGCTCTCTCAGAGATTCACGCATCTGTCGCTTTTCCTCCGGCCTGCGTCCGGGCAAAGCCCTCCCGCAGCGCCTCGACGGGCAGGTAGCGACCAATGATCACCAGCCGCGACCGAGGTGGCTCCTCTCCCCAGGGGGAGCCGTAATCGAAGCCCACCACCCTGTGTACCCCTTGTACTATCAGCCGGCGCGGCTCACCGGTTATGGCCAGCACCCCCTTGTAGCGCAACATGTCGTTGCCATGTTGCTCGACGCACTGCTCCATAAAGGCGCCTATTTTCTTCAAATCCAGCTCCCCCGCCTCGAACAGCTGGGCCGAAATGGCGTCGTGCCAGGAGCGGGGCTGGGCCGAGAGCGGGCGAAACGCCTCGAAACCCTGCCGACCGGCACGCACTATGTTGAGGCCGGGGCTGAGGCTCAGCTCGTCGCTGAGGGCGAAGACATCGAGATCCAGCCAGAGCTCGGCCGGGCACTCCCCCTGCACTATGTCGATGATCTGCGCCTTGGGGTTGATCCCGTGGACTCGCGCGATGGCAGCCTCCCGCGTCGCCCCGTCCACCCGGTCGGTCTTGGTGAGCAGGATGCGATCGGCAAAGCCGAGCTGGGCCGCCGCCACCGGATGTTCGTCCAGCTGGCGGGCGATGTGCTCACAATCGGCGAGGGTGATGACCGCATCCAGGCGCAGCGCATCCCTCAATGCCTCTTCCACGAAGAAGGTCTGGATGATGGGGGCCGGATCGGCGAGCCCCGTGGTCTCGACGATCAGCCGCTCGAACCGCAACTCCCCCGCCGCCCGCCGGGCCAGCAGGCCGGTCAGCGCCGCCCGGAATTCGCCGCGCACGCTGCAGCAGACGCAGCCGTTGCTGAGCTCGATCACCTGCACCGACTCCCCCCGCTGCAACAGGGCGCCGTCTATGTTGGCGGCGCCAAACTCGTTCTCGAGGATGGCCACGGAGGCGTCGGCATGGTGGCGCAGGAAATGGTTGAGCAAGGTGGTCTTGCCGGCGCCGAGAAAACCGGTCAGCAGGGTGACCGCTACAGCCTGGGTCATGATGAAAGTCCTGTGGTGAGGGGATATATCTAGCCAGAGCCGAGAAAACCATTCAAGAAAGGGTGACCACTACCGCTTGCGTCATGATGGGCTCCGGTGATGAATGTATGAGGGGCCGTTGAGCTTTCAGCGCGACCGCGCCGCAACCTCAACGGCTCCTAGCAGCAGCGCCCGCCATTCTTGCCGCCGTAGCGGGCATCCTGGCGTTCGCGAAAGAACTCCTCATGGCTCATGGGCGTCTGCTCCGGGTGAGTCAGCCGCATGTGCTGCACATAGTTGTCGTAGTCGGGCACGCCGACCATCAGCCTGGCGGTCTGTCCCAGATACTTGCCCGCCTTGGCCAGGGTATCGAACATGCTACCTCCTTGATGCGTAGATGAGGGTCCGGCGCCCGCAGGCGCCGGACTCAGGTCTTAGTTATTGGGGCTGGCCGGGGCCAGATCGGCATCGTCATCCGGCTGGGGCCGGGCTGCACCCTGATGCTTCGGCATCGGCTGATAGGGGGTCTCCCTGGCGGTCGGCTGATCGCTCTGCAGCGACTGCAGCGCCGTCTTGAGGGAGAAGCCGGCGAGCACCACCACCACCCCCATAAAGAAGATGGTCAGCCCCGCATCGAGGCGGTTGTTGAACACCAGCTGGGCCAGCTGTGACTCGGTGTACTGGGCCGGGATGGTGCCGCTGTCGATCATCGCCTGGAACTTGTTGGCAATGGCCAGGAAGCCCAGTTTTGGATTGTCGCTGAAGGTCTTCTCCCAGCCGGCGGCCAGGGTGCAGATCAGCAGCCAACTGGTCGGCAGCAGGGCGACCCAGGCATAGGCCTGGCGCTTCATCTTGAACAGCACCACGGCACAGAGCATCAGCGCCATGCCCGCCAGCATCTGGTTGGCGATGCCGAACAGCGGCCACAGGGTGTTGATGCCACCGAGGGGATCCACTACCCCCTGGTGCAGGAAGTAACCCCAGGCCAGCACGCACAGGGCGGTGGCGAGCAGGTTGGCCGGCAGGGAGTCGGTCCGCTTCAGGGACGGCGAGATCACCCCCATCAGATCCTGCAGCATGAAGCGGGCCGCCCGGGTGCCGGCATCCACCGCGGTGAGGATGAACAGCGCCTCGAACAGGATGGCGAAGTGATACCAGAAGGCGACGTTCATCAGGCCGCCGAGGGCACCGTGCAGTATGTAGGCCATGCCGACCGCCAGGGTCGGGGCGCCACCGGCACGGGAGATGATGCTCTGCTCACCCACTTCGCTGGCGATGCGGGTCAGGGTGTCCGGGGTGATCTGGAAGCCCCAGCTGCTCACCACGGCGGCGGCGGAGGTGACCACATCGGCGGTACCCGCCGGGGCCAGCACCGCCAGTGGGCTGTTCATGGCGAAGTAGACGCCCGGATCGATGACGCAGGCGGAGACCAGCGCCATGATGGCGACGAAGGACTCCATCAACATGCCACCGTAGCCGATGAAGCAGGCCTGGTTCTCGTTGGCCAGCATCTTGGGGGTGGTGCCGGAGGCGATCAGCGCGTGGAAGCCGGACACGGCGCCACAGGCGATGGTGATGAACAGGAAGGGGAACATGCTCCCCGCCCACACCGGGCCTGTGCCGTCGATGAACTGGGTCAGGGCCGGCATCTGCAGGGTCGGCCGCATGATCAGGATGCCGATGGCCAGGCCGATGATGGTGCCGATCTTGAGGAAGGTGGAGAGGTAGTCACGGGGCGCCAGCAGCAGCCAGACCGGCAACACCGAGGCGACGAAGCCGTAGCCCACCAGCATCCAGGTCAGTTGCACGCCGTCGAAATCGAAATAGGGTGCCCAGGTCGCGCTCTCGGCCACCCAGCCACCGGAGACGATGGCGAAGATCAGGCACACCAGCCCGATGAGCGACACCTCACCGATGCGGCCAGGGCGCAGATAGCGGGTGTAGATCCCCATGAAGAGCGCCAGCGGTATGGTGAAAGCGACCGTATAGGTGCCCCAGGGGCTGTGGGTGAGCGCCTTGACCACTATCATCGCCAGCACCGCCAGGATGATCACCATGATCATGAAGGTGGCGACCAGGGCGATGACCCCGGCGACCGGACCCATCTCCGACTTGATCAGCTCGCCGAGGGAGCGACCGTCCCGGCGGGTGGAGACGAACAGCACCATGAAGTCCTGCACCGCCCCCGCCAGCACCACCCCGGCCAGCAGCCACAGCATGCCGGGCAGGTAGCCCATCTGGGCCGCCAGCACGGGGCCGACCAGGGGGCCGGCGCCGGCGATGGCGGCGAAGTGGTGGCCGAACAACACCTTCTTGTCGGTCGGCACATAGTCCAGACCGTCGTTGTGGCGCACCGCCGGGGTCATGCGACTGCCATCGACCCCCAGCACCCGTTTGGCGATGAAGAGGCCGTAGTAGCGATAGGCGATCAGATAGACGCACACCGCAGCGACCACTATCCAGAGTGCGTTGATCTGCTCGCCCCGGTTGAGGGCGATATAACCGAGTGAACTGGCGCCAACCAGCGCCATCAGCACCCATCCCAGGTGTTTCCCTAACTTGTCCATAAGTGTGTTCCCGTCATTGGTTTTTACATATACAACCCTGTACGGTTACATCTCTATAGCAATCACCCCGGTGCAACAATCGGGGCTCGTCACAACTCGGCACCCGGTCGCGAGAATTTATCAATATTGCCGGCCGGATCACGGCCATCTGCCCGCTCATCCACGGAACGAGTCTGAATTGATTGAAAAAATCCGCAGGACAGGCCAATAAAAAGGGCCCCGAAGGGCCCTCTCTGGCGTGGAGCTCTGCAGGAGAGCGCCAATCCCTATTCAGGAGAGTGCCAGCCCGATGGAGAGCAGCAGGCTGAACAGGAAGGCGCTGATGGCGGTCTTCTTGAGGGCCCCTGTCAGCACCTCGCCGTCGAAGCTCTCGCGCAGGGTGCGGGCGGCATCGGTGAGCGGCTTCATGGCGGGCAGGAAGATCCAGGCCCAGAGGCTGGTCTGCTGAGTCAGCAGGAAGGCGATGGTGGTCAACAGGGCCGCCCCCAGCAACAGCCAGTGATAGGCGATGGCGCGATTGCGGCCGAGCCGCACCGCCAGGGTGACCTTGCCGCTGGCGGCGTCGGTCTCGATGTCCCGCACGTTGTTGATGTTGAGCACGGCGGTGGCCAGCAGGCCGCAGGCGGTGGCGGGCAGCAGCAGATCCCACTGCAGGGTATGGGTGAACAGGTAGTAGGAGCCGAGCACCCCCAGCAGACCGAAGAACAGGAACACCGAGATATCGCCGAAACCCCGATAGCCGTAAGGAGTCTTGCCCACCGTGTAGGTGATGGCCGCGACGATGGCCGCCCCACCCAACCCCACGAAGGCGAGGATCTGCACCCACTCCTCACCGAAGGCACAGACCAGCAGGGCGAGCCCGCTCACCACAGCCGCCAGCGCGGTCAGCCCCATGGCCACACACATCTGTCGCCGGGTGATGAGACCCGATACCACGGCCCGCTGAGGGCCTATCCGTTCACCGTTGTCGGCACCCGACACCGCATCGCCATAGTCGTTGGCCAGGTTCGAGAGGATCTGCAACAGGATGGCGGTCAGCAGGGAGAGGCCCATGATGGCGCCATCGAAGGCACCCCGGCTGGCCGCCAGGCCGGAGCCCAGCAAGATGGAGGAGCACGCGAGCGGTAACGTTCGCAAACGCGCCGCCAGCAACCAAACAGAGAAGGTATTTGTCATATTGTGATGGCCAAACAATCAGATATTGATCGTGTTAAGGGTTATCGAACCGGATTTCGGTATACTTGGCTCCGTGGGGGCGCTGCTCCCTCGGGCAATTTACATGGAAGAATGGGCGGATAATATATAGGAAATCATCGCCCTTTGGCATCAACCTGCGCCATCCTCCCCCCAGAGCGATTGCGATTATCCGGCTCAGACAAGACATCCATGTTGGCTCAGACCCATATCAAGCAACAACTGGACGCCCTGCGTCACAGTCATGTCAGCGGCTTCGTCCGGCTGCGCGTGGCGGTCGAAGTACAATCCTTCCTCGGCTGGCTGACGGCGCAGACCCTCTATCCCCGCATCTACTGGCAGGCCCGTGGCCCCAAGAGCCCGGAGTATGTCGCCCTCGGCCGCATCCATGAGCTGAGCCGGCCGGAGGACATTCGGCGGGTCTGTGACAACACCGGCACCGACAGCGAAGACAGCCCGCGCTATTACGGCGGCCTGGCGTTCGACCCGACCCAGCCCGGCTGGCCGGGCTTTGGCCCCTGCCGCTTCGTGCTGCCGCGCATCGAGCTGGTGCGCCGCGGCGAGTGTATCAGCCTCTGCCTGAACCTCTGGTTGCCGGCCCCGGAGTGGGCGAGCGAGTTCGACGCCGAGCTGCGGGCCGCCGAGGCCGCCCTCGATGCCCTGCAGCCGGAGGCCCCCCTGCCGCCGTTGCACAGGCAGGCCTGGCAGCGGGAAGATTGCCCCTCCCCCGCCCTCTGGCAAGCGCTGGTAGAACAAGTCACAGCCCCGGCGGCCCAGGCCCACACCCCCAAGGTGGTGCTGTCACGGGAGAGCCGCCTCACGCCGCGGGATGAGTCTGATGACCGGACCGCCCTCTCTCCCTGGTCCCTGCTGGCGCAATGGGCGCAGCACGCCCAGGAGTGCTTCCACTTCGGTTTCCAGTTTTCCCCCGAGCAGAGTTTCATCTCCTGCTCCCCCGAGCGACTCTACCGGCGGGAGGGGCGCCACCTGTTCACCGAGGCGCTGGCGGGCACCATCCGCCGCTCCGGTGACGAGGCGACCGATGCCGCACTGGCGGCCGAGCTGCTGAGCGACAGCAAGAACCGGCTGGAGAACCGGCTGGTCCACGCCGACATCCTCAACCGGCTGGCACCGCTCACCAGTCGCGCCAGCCTGACCGAGCCACGGATCCTCAAGCTGCGGCTGCTGCAACACCTCAAGTGCGACATCGAGGCCGATCTCAACCCCGGCGTGGGCGACTGGCAGCTGCTGGATGCCCTGCACCCGACCCCCGCCGTGGGCGGCGCCCCGCGCGAGTCGGCGCAGGCCTTCATCCGCGCGTTCGAGCCCTATGATCGTGGCTGGTATGCGGGGGCCTGCGGCATGCTGAGCCGGGAGACCTCGGAGTTTTCCGTCGCCATCCGCAGCGCCCTGGTCAGGGAGCAGACCATCACCCTGTTCGCCGGGGCGGGCATAGTGGCGGGCTCGGAACCTGCCGCCGAGTGGGCCGAGCTCGACAACAAGATCGCCAACGTGCTCTCCCTGCTGGGATAGCGTCTTCTCATCGACCCCTAGCGAGCCTTCCCATGTTTGCGAGCCCCGTGTTTACCAGTAGACATGCCACCTTCAACCACGTCTGGTCTTCCCTCCTGCTGGAGGAGCTCTATCGCCTCGGCGTACGGGATCTGGCGCTGGCCTCCGGCTCCCGCTCGGCGCCGCTCACCATGGCCGCCGCCGCCCACCCCGGCTTTCGCCGCCACCTCCACTTCGACGAGCGGGGCCTGGGCTTCATGGCGCTGGGGCTGGCCAAGGGCAGCAACCGGCCGGTGGCGGTGATCATGACCTCGGGCACCGCGGTGGCGAACCTCTGGCCCGCCGTGGCCGAGGCGCAGCTGACCGGGGTGCCGCTCATCATCCTCTCGGCCGACCGGCCACCCGAGCTCATCGACAACGGTGCCAACCAGGCCATCCAGCAGCAGGGGATCTTCGGCCACTACCCCGTCTATCAGCTCAACCTGCCGAGCCCCACCCCCAGCATCCCGGCCGCCTTCGTGCTGAGCTCGGTGGATCAGGCGCTGGCGCAGCAGGCGCGCACCCCGGGACCTGTCCACTTCAACTGCATGTACCCCGAGCCGCTCTATCCCGGTGACGAGTATCAGGAGTTTGCCGACTACCTGGCGCCGCTCGGCGACTGGCTGCACTCAGACAAGCCCTGGAGCCCCTGGCAGCAGGCCGAGCAAGCCTGCCCCCGCCAGCCCGACTGGGCGGCGTTGCAGGGCAAGCGTGGCGTCATCGTCGCGGGCCGCATCCAGGATCCCGCCGAGGCGCTGGCGGTGGCCGGGCTGGCCGAACGACTCGGCTGGCCGCTGCTGGCGGATCTGCAGAGCCAGATCCGCTTCGATAGCCGCAACCTTATCCACATGGATTTGGCCCTCAACGACCACGACTTCACCGCCGAGCTGGCCCGCGCCGAGGTGCTGCTGCAGTTCGGTGCCCGCCTCATCTCCAAGCGACTCGGCCAGTTCATCAAGCAGCACCCCTGGCAGGATTACTGGCTGGTGGACTCGCAACCGGCGCGCCTCGACCCGGATTATCGGCTGCGCCGCCGCCTGGTCTGCGAGCCCAGCGCCTTCACCGCCGCCCATCCAGTCAACGATCAGCAGCCCTGGCACCGTCTGGCGGAGCGCCAGCAGAGCGCGACCCAGCAGATCCGGGCGGCCTGTGATCGCTTCTCCGAGCTCGGGGTCTGCCATCGCCTCGGCAGCCTCATTCAGGGTCAGCTGTTCGTCGGCAACAGCATGCCGGCCCGGCTGATGGACATGCTCGGCGAGACCGGCAAGGGCCCGAGCCGGGTGATGACCAACCGCGGCGCCTCCGGCATCGACGGCCTGATCGCCAGCGCCTATGGCTTCGCACAATCGATCGAGCAGGGTAGCGACGAGCCCACCACCTTGCTGCTCGGCGATCTCAGCGCCCTGCACGATCTCAACAGCCTGGCCCTGCTCGGCAAGTCGAGCCGGCCGCTGGTGGTGATCCTGCTCAACAACGACGGCGGCAGCATCTTCCGCATGCTGCCGGTGCCCACCGGCGATCGGCTGCTGGAGACCTACTACTGCCTACCCCACGGCCTGAGTTTCGCGCACGCCGCCGCCATGTTCGGCCTCGCCTACCACGCGCCGACCACCCTGGCCGAGTTCGAGCAGGCCTACACTACGGCCTTGGAAAAGGGCGTAACCCTGATTGAAATCAAGGTGCCGAGCGCCGAGGTGGCCGAGGATCTCAAGGCACTGGGAGCCGCCATCCGTGGCAGCTAAACCAGAGGCAGCAACAGTACGGATTGAAATCAAGGTGCTGAGTGACACCGAGGTGGCCGAGGATCTCAAGGCACTGGGGGCAGCCATCCGTGGTAGCTAAACCAGAGGCAGCAGCAGTGCGGATTGAAATCAAGGTGCTGAGTGACACCGAGGTGGCCGAGGATCTCAAGGCATTGGGAGCAGCCATCCGTGACCATTGAAGCCAGAGAACCAGTGCCGCTGGTGCTGTTGCACGGCCTGCTCGGCGATGGCCGCGACTGGCAAGCGGTGATTGAGGCCCTGCCGGGGATCCCCTGCCATGCACTGGATCTGCCGGGCCACGGCAGCAACAGCGCGCTGCGGGTGACCGGCTTCGAGCAGGCCCATCAGTGGCTCTGTGGCGAGCTGCAGGCGCGCGGCATAGCGCGCTATCGGCTGGCGGGTTATTCGCTGGGCGGGCGGCTCGCGCTCTATCACGCCAGTCAATCCCCCGCCGGTTTGCAGGCTCTGCTGCTGGAGAACTGCCACCCTGGCCTGCCCGCGGCCGAGCGGGCCGCCCGCATCAAACACGACGATGGCTGGGCCGGCCGCTTCGAGCGCGAGCCCCTGACCGCCGTGCTGGCCGACTGGTATCGGCAGGGGGTGTTCGCCGATCTCGACGCCTCCGCCCGTGCCCGTCAAGCCGCCCGCCGCCTCGGCAACGATGGCCAGGCCGTCGCCGCCATGTTGCGGGCGACGTCGCTCGGCAGGCAGCCGGATCTCGCCCCCTGGCTGGCCGACACCCGGTTGCCGGTGACCTGGCTTTCCGGCAGCCGGGATCAAAAATTCCATCGGCTGGCTTGCCAGCTGGTGAAGCTGGGCTGCAATATCAATCACTTGACGCTGGATGGCGGCCATAATCTGCACGCCGACCAGCCCGACCAGTTTGCCCGCTGCCTGCGCGAGTGGCTCGCAGCCACCCCATGAGCCGGCAGATATAATTTGCCCGATGCCCGCGCCAGCGGGCTCATCACCCACAAGAAAGAGAGTGCACATGATTGAAGCAATGACAGAAGCGGAACTTTATGCCGCCGTAGAGTGGCAGGATTGCTCCGCCGGTTACGAGGACATCCTCTATCACAAGTCCCAAGATGGCATTGCCAAGATCACCATCAACCGTCCCCAGGTGCGCAACGCCTTCCGTCCCCGCACCGTCAAGGAGATGCTGCAGGCGCTGGCCGATGCCCGTTACGACGATCATATCGGCACCATCATCCTCACCGGCTTCGGCGAGAAGGCGTTCTGCGCCGGCGGTGACCAGAAGATCCGCGGCGACTACGGTGGCTATCGCGATGACGAGGGCACTCATCACCTCAACGTGCTCGACTTCCAGCGCGACATCCGCACCTGCCCGAAACCCGTGGTCGCCATGGTGGCCGGTTACGCGGTCGGCGGTGGTCATGTGCTGCACATGATGTGCGATCTGACCATAGCCGCGGACAACGCCCAGTTCGGTCAGACCGGCCCCAAGGTCGGTTCCTTCGACGGCGGCTGGGGTGCCTCCTACATGGCCCGCATCGTCGGCCAGAAGAAGGCCCGCGAGATCTGGTTCCTGTGCCGCATGTACGACGCCCAGCAGGCCCTCGACATGGGACTGGTCAACACCGTAGTGCCGCTGGCCGAGCTGGAGCGCGAGACGGTGCGCTGGTGCCGCGAGATGCTGCAGAACAGCCCGATGGCGCTGCGCTGCCTCAAGGCGGCGCTGAACGCCGACTGCGACGGCCAGGCCGGCTTGCAGGAGCTGGCGGGCAATGCCACCATGCTGTTCTACATGACCGAAGAGGGTCAGGAAGGGCGTAACGCGTTCAACGAGAAACGCCGTCCCGACTTCTCCAAATACAAGCGGAACCCCTGATGACACTCGCCCTCTATCGCTACCATCTGCCCTTTACCCAGCCCCTGACCTTTCACGGCAAGGTGGAGGTGGCGCGAGAGGGCCTGTTGCTGCGCATCGATGACGGCTGGGGGGAGATAGCCCCCCTGCCCGGTTTCTCCAAAGAGACCCTGGCCGAGGCCCAGACCGAGGCACTCGGCTGCCTGACACAACTGGCAAGGGGGCAAGCCATAGCCCCCCTGCTGCCCTCGGTGCAATTTGGCTTCGACTGCGCCCGCCGCCACTGGCCGGCGCAGACGACGCCCCTGCCCGACCCCTATCCGCTCATTCAGGGCTCCCCCCAGGAGCTGCTCAAGAACTGGAAGATCTGGCTGCACGAGACGCCACTCAAGGCCAAGCTGAAGGTGGCCCGCTACCCCATGCGGGACGAGCTGGCGCTGATCCGCCTGCTGCTCGATCGGCGCCCCAACCTGAAGCTGGTGCTGGATGCCAACCAGGGCTGGACCCGCGAGGAGGCCTGGGCCTTCTGCGGTCACCTGGATCCGAACCGGATCGAATATCTGGAAGACCTGTGCGCCAGCTTCGACGACATCGCCTTCGTGGCGGCGCGCACCGGCATGCCGGTGGCGCTGGACGAGCTGCTGACCCGGGGCGAGCCCTGGCAGCCCATACCCCAGCTCAAGGCGCTGGTGCTCAAGCCCATGCTGCTCGGCGCCCTGGCCAACAGCGAGGCGCTGGTGGCCCGCGCCCGTGAGCTGAAACTCAAGGTGATCGTCTCCTCCTGCTTCGAGTCCGGCGTCGGTCTCGGTCAGCTCGCCCGCCTCGCCGGTGAGTGGGCCCCGGATCAGGCCCCTGGCCTGGATACCCGCCGCTGGCTGGCGGGGGATCTGCTGGACAAGCAGGGTCAACCCGATCTGAAGCTGCTCAAGCCCCTGTTCCACCGTGATTGAGGGGGCCCCCATGCCGCCCGCCTCAGGGCCCGACGCCCCAGCCGAAGCCTGCCCGGTGCGCCACTGGGCCAGCCAGGCGCCGGCGCGGATCGCCATCCACGGCGACCATCCCCTCAACTATCGGCAGCTCGACGAGCGGCTCAACGGCCTCTGCCAACAGCTGGAACGGGCGGGGTTAACAGCCGGCGACCGGCTGGCCGCCGTGGTGCGCGGCGCCCTGGCCGATGCCCTGCTGGCCTGGGCCTGCGTGCGCAGCGGCATCGTCTTCTGCCCGCTCAATCCCGCCTTCCCGCCGACCCGGCAGGCCGAGCTGGCGCATCAGCTGGCGGTGGCCGCCTTCTGGTCGGCGGACGAGATGCCGGCCGGGCCCTGGCGCCCACTGCGGCTGGATTTCGGCGCAGAGCTGAGCGCCGATGCCGGCCCCTTGCCGCTGGATCCCGCGCGGCTGTGCAACATGATCCTCACCTCAGGCTCCAGCGGCACCCCCAAGGCCGTGGTACACCGCCTCGCCAACCACCTGGCCTCGGCCCGGGGCTCCGCCGCCCTGATCCCCCTCGATGGCGACTGCGGCTGGCTGCTCTCCCTGCCGCTGTTCCACGTCGGCGGCTACGCCATCCTGTTCCGGGTCTTTCTGGCGGGGGCCAGCCTGGTGCTGGATGATCGCAGCCGGTCCCTCAAGGATCGCCTCGAATGCCAGCCCATCACCCACCTCTCGCTGGTGCCGACCCAGCTCTGGCGCCTGCTGGCGCAGGGCTTCGACCCCGCTCGCACCCGCTTGCGCGAGCTGCTGCTCGGCGGCGCCGCCATCCCGCAGCCGCTGGTGAGCCGCCTCGGCGAGCTTGGCTTCACCCCCAAGTCGAGTTATGGCCTGTCGGAGATGGGCAGCCAGGTCTGCACCGGCCTGCCGGCCGCCCCCGGGGTGGTCGGGCGGCCGCTGCCGGGGCGGGAGCTCTGCATCCGCCAGGGGGAGATCTGCGTGCGCGGCGCCACCCTGTTCGCCGGTTACTTCAAGGCCGGCGTCCTGGAGCGACCGCTGGACGAGGAGGGCTGGTTCCACACCCGCGACAAGGGCCATTTCACCCCGGCCGGGGAGCTGGTGGTGGAGGGGCGGATCGACAACCTGTTTATCTCGGGCGGCGAGAACATCCAGCCCGAGACCATAGAGCAGCGGCTGGTGGATCACGGCGCCGTGACCCAGGCGCTGGTGGTGCCCATCCCCAGTGAGGAGTGGGGCCAGCGCCCCGCCGCCTTCATCGATTGGCACGGCGAGCCGGTGCCCCATGACGAGCTGGCCGCCTGGATCCGTGCCGCCCTGCCCGGCTTTATGGTGCCGGATCTATGGCTGCCCTGGCCGGATCTCGGCGGCAGCCTGAAGCCCTCCCGCAGCAAGCTGGCCTCCAGCCTGCAACAGAGTGTCTAGCGCCTACCAGAGCTGGCTGAGCAACGACCTGCTGCCCTGGTGGGAGAGCAACCGGGACTCTGATGACTGCAAGGCCAACGACTCCTCCCACTGAGGGACGGGCGAACAGACAGGGGCAGCCAGGGCTGCCCCTTCTCTTGGGTCCAGGCTGTGCAAAGATCGCCCGGCCACGACAGTCTCTGCCCGAGTGACGCCATCGGCGGCTATCAGGCCTGACGCCGGACGCCAAGTTGTAATAGAATGGCTCCCTGTTCCCCCTTATTTCAGACCCGAACCGCACCGCGCATGAAGAAGTTTGCCAAGATCCTGCTCGCCGGCCTCTGCCTGCTGCTGGCCTCTGCCATTGCGCTGCTGGGCTACAGCGAGTGGACAGTCTCGGACGCCCGTCACTACACCTATGACGACGTCGATGCCGTGCCCTACAACCGGGTCGCCCTGGTGCTCGGCACCTCCAAGTACCTGATCGGGGGCAGCCCGAACCACTACTTCAAATACCGGATCAAGGCCGCCGCCGAGCTCTACAACAACGGCAAGGTGGACTACATCCTGGTCTCCGGCGACAACGCCACCGTGCAGTACAACGAGCCACGCCAGATGCGGCGGGCCCTGATCCAGGCCGGCATCCCGGCCAGCGCCATCTACAGCGACTACGCGGGCTTCCGCACCCTGGACTCCATAGTGCGCGCCAAGGAGGTGTTCGGTCAGGCCCACTTCACCGTGGTGTCGCAGGCCTTCCACAACGAGCGCGCCATCTTCATCGCCCGCCACTTCGGCATCGAGGCCGTCGGCTTCAACGCCCTGGATCCCAGCGCCTATCAGGGCATCAAGACCCGGGTACGCGAGGTATTCGCCCGGCTGATGGGGCTGCTCGATCTCTATGTGCTGGACAAGGGGCCCAAGTTCCTCGGCGAGCCCATCGTCATCGGTGGCCCCATCCCCTGCCAAGCCCTGAGCACCATAGGCGCCAGCCAGCCCTGCCTGCCGATCCCCCCGGTGACGCCGGTGCAGAAGCCGCTCGACAAGGCAGCCAGCGCGGCGACGGCAACCAGCGCGGCGACTGCAACCAGTGCGGCATCGGCAACCAGCGCGGCGACGGCAACCAGTGCGGCATCGGCAACCAGTGCGGCATCGGCAACCAGTGCGGCATCGGCAACCAGCGCGGCATCGGCAACCAGCGCGGCAACGGCAACCAGCGCGGCGACGGCGACCAGCGCGGCAACGGCAACCAGTGCGGCATCGGCAACCAGTGCGGCAACGGCCACCGGCACAGCCCCCTGAGCAGACAGAAACAAGAGACCCGCCATCAGGCGGGTCTCTTGCTTTATGAGGGCAGAAAAGGAGAAGGCTCAGGCCAGCGCCAACCGGTAGCGACGCGCCACCTCAGGCCAGTCGACCACCTTGTAGAAGGCGGCGATGTAGTCGGGGCGCTTGTTCTGGTACTTGAGGTAGTAGGCGTGTTCCCACACGTCCAGCCCCAGGATGGGCACCTGGCCCTGCATCAGGGGGCTGTCCTGGTTGGCGCTGCTCTCCACCCGCAGCTTGCCCTCCTTGTCCACCACCAGCCAGGCCCAGCCGCTGCCGAAGCGGCTCAGCGCCGCCTGGGTGAAGGCCTGCTTGAAGGCATCCAGCCCCCCCAGATCCCGCACTATCGCCTCGGCCAGCTCGCCACCGGGCTCGCCGCCCCCCTGCGGGCTCATCACCTGCCAGAACAGGCTGTGGTTGGCGTGGCCGCCACCATGGTTGCGCACCGCCCCCTGCACCTTGGCCGGCAGGCTGTCGAAGCTCAGCAGCAGCTCGTCCACCGGCAGGGCCGCGAATGCGGGCGCCCCTTCCAGCGCGAGGTTGAGGTTGGTGATGTAGGTCTGATGGTGACGGCTGTGATGGATCTCCATGGTCAGCGCATCGATATGAGGCTCAAGCGCATCGTAGGCATAGGGGAGGGCAGGCAGGGTATGGCTCATGTTCGTTTCTCTCTTCTTGGGATCAATGCAGTCGGGAGGCTGGCTCGGCCTGACACAGGCATTGGCCGAGGCAGCGTTGAATGCCGTCGTGGCTGCCGTGCCGGCGCACGAAGGCGAGCAGCTCGGTATGGGTGTTGCGGCTGTGACGCAGGGCGGAGGCCCGCAGCGGCGCCGGACAGGCGGGGGACTGGCTGGTGGCCAGCAGGCAGTCGTGGATGTGGCACAGCAGGTCGGCGGCCCGGTCCGGCAGCGTCATGGCCACCAGCAGATCCGCCAGGTTGTGGTGCGCCACCACCAGGGCGGCCACGGCTTCGTCCGCGTCGTGCCAGCCGGCGAACTGCTGACGGGCCAGCCACAGCGCCTGCTGGTAATGGTCGAGCGCCCTGGCATGCTCACCGGCATCGAAATGGCGATTGCCGCAGAGCGTCTGCTGCTTCCAGTGCGCCATGCTGTCGTCCCCGTCGGTGGCACCGACCCATCCCTTCACCCAACTTAGCGTCATGGCTTCAACACTCAAATGATAATAATTATTATTTAACTTATTTGACTGACGAACACAAGCGCCGGTTCGCGTGCCCGCCTCTGCCCATATGGGTAGGGTTTTTCCGCAATACCCGGTTTAGTGATCCCTTCCACAGATAGATTCGAGTGTGGCTACCATGCTCATAGGACTGGCATGAGGCCGGTGGTTGCCAGGGGCAGCCCGTTTTCACAAGGATGATGAAGATGAAGAGATGGCTATTGGTGCTGCTGTGCGCCCTGCCCATGCTGGGCCAGGCGGCAGGTTATACCCAGACCCGTTACCCCATAGTGCTGGTGCACGGGCTGTTTGGCTTCGACAAGTTGCTCGGGGTCGATTACTTCTACGGGATCCCCCAGGCGCTGACCCGGGACGGTGCCCGCGTCTACGTGGCGCAGGTCTCCGCCACCCAGAGCTCGGAGCTGCGCGGCGAACAGCTGCTCAAACAGGTGCAGCAGGTGCTCGCCATCACCGGGGCCGACAAGGTGAACCTCATAGGTCACTCCCACGGCGGCCCCACCATCCGCTATGTCGCCTCGGTCGCTCCCGAGCTGGTCGCTTCCGCCACCAGCGTGGGGGGCGTCAACCATGGCTCCGAGATAGCGGATCTGGTGCGTGCCAAGGTTCAGCCGGGCTCGGTAGCCGAGCAGCTGGCGCTGGCCGCCGCCTCGGCCCTGTCCGGCGTCATCTCCCTGCTCTCCGGTGGCAGCGATCTGCCGCAGGATCCCCTCGCCGCCCTCGATGCCCTGACCAGCGCCGGTGCCGAACGCTTCAACCAGCGCTACCCGGAGGGGCTGCCGAGCCAGCATTGTGGCGAGGGGCCGCTGCGCGCCGCCAACGGTGTCTATTACTTCTCCTGGAGCGGGCGCGGCAACATGACCAACATCCTGGATCCGGTGGATCCGGCGCTGGCGCTGACCGGCACCTTCTTCGGCGAGCCCAACGACGGCCTGGTCGGGGTCTGCAGCAGCCACCTCGGCAAGGTGATAGGCACCGGCTACCGGATGAACCACCTGGACGAGGTGAACCAGTCGTTCGGCATCCACCACCTGTTTGAGACAGATCCGCTCACCCTCTATCGCCAGCACGCCAACCGCCTGCAGAGGCTGGGACTATGAAGCGGGGGGGACTGTTGCTGGCACTGCTCTGCCCGGCCCTGCTGCTGGGGATACTGGCGCTCTGCCCGAGTGTAGAGCCGCCTCTCGAGGCGGCCCCCGAGCGGGGGGCGCTGCGCCACCAGCTGGCCCAGCGCCTGGAGCAGGGCGAGGCGGACGAGCAGGATCCGCTGCTGGCCCGCTATCGGGCCTTCCTGGCGGCGGAGGGCAGCCTGAGGGTGCCGACGGATCCTGGCCTCGCCAGCCTGCAGCTGCTGTTCGACCAACGCGAGCAGTTGCGCCAACAGCGCTTCATCCCGGCCGAGCAGGAGCAGCTGTTCGCCGAGGATCGGCTGATGGAGCAGTGGACCCTGCGCCGCAAGGCGCTGGCGGAGGCGAACGAGGCAGACAGACAGGGACTGGCCACCGAGCTGGAGCTCTGGCTGGCGGAGCAGCCCCAGTGGTTTCGGGAGGCCGAGACCAACGGCCGCCTGCTCGGCGAGCTGCAGAGCCTGGATCGGCTGGCGCCCGCCGAGCGCGACGCCGCGCTGCTGGAGCAGCTGGGGCCGGAGGCGGTGGATCGCCTGCACCAGCTGGCGCAGAACCAGCAAGGATTCGAGCAGCAGTTGACGGGCTATCTGGCCGAGCTAGAGCCCCTGCCCCCCTTCGAGCGGGCCGAGCAGCAGCAGGCGCTCCTGGCGCGCTGGTTTCAGCCTGAGCAGTGGCGACGAGTCGAGGCGCTGACCCGGCTGCGGCTCGGGGAGCAGCCATAAATGACGAGGGGGCCTGCTGGCCCCCTCGTCTATCCTCGATGCCGTTATAGCGGCTTGTTGGCCCCCGGCATGGGCTGCCAGGTGAGGCGGGTCACCTGCGTGCCCTGCACCTCGCACTTGAGGCAGAGATCCTGCCAGCCCTTGTCCTGGCGCAGGGAGACCTCCCCCTCCATGCCACGCTCGCTCAACTTGATCTTCTCCGGCTCGGCGATCACCTTGTCACCCTTGGCCAGCGTCATCAGCTTGCCGTTGCACAGCCACTGGCTCAGCTCCTTGCCCTTCAGCTTGACGGCCCCCTTGGCGGCCTGCTGCTCCGCCGGACTGGCGGCAAACAACTGGCTCAGCTCGGCGGCCCGCTTGGTGAGCCAGGCCTCGCGCTGCTGCATGCTCATCTTGCTGACGAACTCGGCCGGCTGGCCCTTGTCGTCCAGCCACTGGGTGAGGGAACCCTGGTCATCGAAGGCGAACTGGGCGGCCGGCTCCTTCACCCCGAACAGCTTGCCCCCCTTGAAGTAGTAGCGGCTCTCGCCCTCCAGCTTGCCCTGCTCGTTCATGATGGGCACGGCGATGATGACGGGGACGCCGTCGATCCAGGCCTTGATATCCACCCCGTCATGACTGAACAGGCGGGTGTCGAGGGCACTCTGTGCCCCCTTTTCCATCAGGGTAAACTGCTCGGCCAGGGTGGCGGCCAGCGAAGGTAGGGAACAGAGTCCCAGGGTCAGAGCGATCAGGGTATTGCGCATAAATGTCCTGTGATGGGCCCGCGGGCCAGGATTAACTCTCTACCAACCAGGCCCGCAGCCCCTCCCGGTGCGTCTCACTCAGGGGACGGGATTGGCGGGTCCGGTAGTCAAAATGGATCAGGGTCGTCTCGGCGGTGACGGCCAGCTCGCCGCCCTGCCAGGCCTCCTGCCAGGCCGTGAAGGAGCTGGTGCCGATGCGGCGCACTCCGGTCTTGATCGATACCTGCTGACCGTAAAACAGCTCCCGTTTGAACTGCACCGCATAGCCCGCGATGATCAGATGCCAGTCATGCACATCCAGCTCGGGGGAGAAGAGACGGAACAGGGGATCCCTGGCCGACTCGAACCAGACCGCCGGCACCGTATTGTTGATGTGGCCGAGGGCATCGGTTTCTTGAAAACGGGGTTGGATCTGCATTTCCAGCATGGATATCGACTCCTTGTCGTTGGACCGCGCACAGGCTAGCGCGGTCGCCCTCACGACTCAAGCGTCCCTGCATCCGGGTGGGAGCCCGCTCCGGTTTCCTCCTGCTCTCCCCCCTGTACGGGTTTTAGCCAGGCACTGCGAAAATCGAACCAGCCGAGCGCCGTCATGCGCACCCCGTGCACCCCGACCCGGCTCTCCAGCTCCAGCCAGTGATGGAACAGCGGCACGAACCAGCCCTGGCGCTGCACTTGTGCCAGCAGGGCGCGCGGCCCCGGCTCGGCGCCGCCGGCACGCCACTGCGTCAATCCCTGCCACAACCCCGGCTGGCGACCCCATACCCGCTGCAGCAGCGGCGTGCCCAGCAACCAGGCATAGGGGGCGAACGCCTGCTCGTGTTCCAGGTTGAGGGTGCCGAGCCAGAGATCCACGTCCTCATCCTCCCCGCTCACCCAGCGGTCGTAATCCAGGGAGCGCACCTCCAGCCGGATGCCCTGCTCTGCCAGCAAGCTGGCCATGGCGCCGGCGCACTCGTTGAACTCCAGATGCTGGTTGAAGCAGGCCAGCACCAACCGATCCGGCAACAGCACGGGGCTCGGCTGCGGGGCCGGCAGGGCCTCACGCCAGTGCGGCAGCAGGCCGAGGGCGCTGGTCCAGCCCCGTTGCAGCTCGGGGGCGACCCGCGCCATCAGGGCGATGGGGTTGAGCAGGTTGGTCAGCCACTGGCGCAGGGCCGGATCCTGCAAGGGCCGGGATCTGTCGTCCTGCAGCAGGAAGTAGCAGCCGGACTCCAGCTCCGACTCGCCGCGCATGGTGCCGAGCTCGGGGCTGTCGTGGCCGAGTTGCAGGTGGCTCTCCAGCCGCTCCGCCAGCTCCGGCAGCATCCAGATGTCGATCTCGTCGAGCAGGGCGCGCAGGCCGAAGTAGTCGTCGAAGGCGCCCAGGCACAGTTGCAGGGGATCGTTGGCGGTGACCCGGTATGGGCCGGTACCTACCGGCTGCAGGGCGAAGCCCGGCTCCCCCTTGAGCTCCCGCGGCAGTATGGCCGCCACCGGCTCGGCCAGCAGGTGGGGCAGCCAGGGATCCGGGCTGTCCAGGTGCAGATCCAGGGTGCGCGGCCAGGGGCTCTCCAGCCGGAGCAGGTGGGCGAACAACGGCCGCTCCCGCAACGCCAGCAGGCTCTCCATCACATCCTCCACCCCCAGCTCGCGACCGTGGTGGAAGCGCACCGCCGGCCGCAGGTAGAAGCGCCAGTGGCAGGGGCTTAGCCGTTCCCAGTGGTGGGCCAGATCCCCCTCGATTTCCCCATTTTCCTCATTTCGTCGGGTGAGGCCGTTGAAGATCTGCCGACTCAGGTGGATTTCGGAGCGGCGCAGCGGATCCGTGGGCAGCAGCATGGGCAGCGGACGGTAGTAGGGCACCCGCAGGATCTGGCGCCCCTCCCGGGTGGCTTGGCCGAGCTGCTCGATCAGCAGCGGGGTGAGCAGATCCAGCCGATCCTCCGCCAGCCGCACCGCCTGGGCGAGCTGGCCCTGGCTCAGCAGCGCCCGCAGCCGGCGTCGGATCAGGCTCTCCTGGCTGTCGAGCAGCAGCAGCCGGGAGCGGCGTCCCCGCCCCGCCTCGGCCGACCAGCTGAGCCAGCCCTGATCCTGCATGCGCCGCAGCAGCAAACGGGCGTTGCGCGGGGTGCAGCACAGCAGCTCGGCGACCTCGGCGAGACTGATCTCCCGCTCCTCGTTGCCGATCTGCTGGGCGAGTCGTTGAAATTGCTGATGGAGGCGACTGGTGGGCATAAAAGAGGAAATCCTTGATAGAGAAGTCGTCAGTTTTTACTTCCGCATTTTAGCTCGATACTGCTGACGAACACGAGAACCACCGCACAGGAGCACCATCATGAGCCAACAAACCGCCCCCACCCCGATCCGGATCCAGCAAAGCCTGCGCCGCTACTTCCGGCGGATCCTGCCCCGCCCGCTGCCGCTGGTGGAGGATCCCATGACCCAGCTCAACCGCTTGATGCAGTGGGACATGAACCAGATAGACGACAAGGAGTATCGCCGCCGCCTCTGAGGGAAATCCGGCGCGGGCGAGCAAGAGGCCGGCAGCGCCAGCGCAATTGCTTTGCCGGATCTGGCGGTTTACATCGCATCAGGGCCTGTTAGATTGGACATCTATCCATCCGAGACCGCGACGAGCGACATCCAACAAGGAGTGTGTGATGAAAGATGCGACCCTGGCCCTGCACCACGGCTTTTCCCACGATCCCACCACCAAGGCGGTGGCCGTGCCCATCTACCAGACCGTGGCCTACGAGTTCGACAGCGCCCAGCACGGGGCGGATCTGTTCAACCTGGCGGTGCCCGGCAACATCTACACCCGCATCATGAACCCCACCAACGACGTGCTGGAACAACGGATGGCCGCGCTGGAGGGAGGCATAGCCGGGCTGGTGGTCTCGGCGGGTTCCGCCGCCATCACCTACGCCATCCAGGCGCTGACCGCCGCCGGTGACAACATAGTCTCCACCCCCCAGCTCTATGGCGGCACCTATACCCTGTTCGCCCACATGCTGCCGAGCTTCGGGGTCGAGGTGCGCTTCGCCGCGGATGACAGCGCCGAGGCCATCGCCGCCCTCATCGACGACAGAACCAAGGCGGTCTACTGCGAGAGCATCGGCAACCCGGCGGGCAACATCGTCGATCTCGCCGCCTTCGCCAAGGTGGCCCACGCCCGCGGGGTGCCGCTCATCGTCGACAACACGGTCGCCACCCCTGTGCTGTGCAAACCCATCGAGCACGGCGCCGACATAGTGGTGCACAGCCTCACCAAGTACGTGGGCGGCCACGGCAACTCCCTCGGCGGGGTGATCGTCGACTCGGGCAAGTTCCCCTGGGCGGATCACGCCGCGCGCTTCCCCCAGCTCACCCAGCCCGAGCCCTCCTATCATGGGGTGGTCTACACGGAGGCCTTCGGCCCGGCGGCCTTCATCGGCCGGGTGCGCACCGTGCCGCTGCGCAACACAGGCGCGGCGCTGGCCCCCATGAACGCCTTCCTGCTGCTGCAGGGGCTGGAGACCCTGAGCCTGCGCATGGAGCGCCACGTGGACAACGCCCTGCGGGTCGCCCACCACCTCAAGCATCACCCCAAGGTGGCCTGGGTCAGCTACGCCGGCCTGCCGGGCCATCCCCACTATCCGCTGGCGGAGAAGTACATGGGCGGCCGCCCCTCGGCCATCCTCTCGTTCGGCCTGAAGGAGGGCTACGAGGCCGGCATCCGCTTCTACGATGCGCTGAAGATCTTCAAGCGGCTGGTCAACATCGGCGACGCCAAGTCGCTGGCCTGTCACCCGGCCTCCACCACCCATCGCCAGCTGAACGAGAAAGAGCAGGCCAAGGCGGGGGTCAAACCGGAGATGATCCGGCTGTCGGTGGGGATAGAGGCCATAGAGGACATACTGGCGGACCTGGATCAGGCGCTGGCGGCCTGAGTCGACCGAGCCCGGAGGGCGAGCCTGGCGCCCGCCCTCCGTTTTTTTGCCTTTTTGCACGGCGGAGTGAACCGACCGGCTCGCCGGCGCGTATGACTGCCTCCTGCCATCGAATCGAGGTTCTCATGATTGTCCTGCACCACCTGAACAAGTCCCGCTCCCAACGCATCATCTGGCTGCTCGAGGAGCTGGGGCTGCCTTACGAGATCAAGGCCTACCAACGCGATGCCACCACCTTCCTGGCGCCGCCCGAGCTCAGGGCCATCCACCCCCTCGGCAAGTCGCCGGTCATCGAGCTGGAGGGGCGGGTGCTGGCCGAATCCGGTGCCATCACCGAATACCTGATCGCCCGCCACGGCGCCGGGCAGCTGGCCCCGGCCCAGGAGAGCCCCGAGTACGCCGAGTACCTGCAGTGGCTGCACTTTGCCGAGAGCTCCGGCATATTGCCGCTGCTGCTCGACATGTTCGTGCGCAAGGACGGCAGCCCGATGCGCTTCCTGCCGGGCTACGCCAAGGCGGAGTGCGCCAAGGTGCTGGGCTATCTAAATGCGGTCTTGAGCACTCGCCGCTATCTGGTGGGGGATCGCCTCTCCGGCGCCGACATCATGAACTCCTTCCTGGTGGATCTGCTGGCCCAGAGCGGGCAGCTGGCCCAGTTCCCGCACCTGCAGGCCTACTGGCAGCGGCTCAACGACCACCCGGCCCGACAGAAGGCGGCGGCGCTGGAGCGCGAGCTGGATCAGGGCGCCTGAGCCCCGGCCCACACCCCCTCATCACAGGATGCAAAACGCCCCGATCAACGGGGCGTTTTTTTGGCTCGGGCTCGGGCTCGATCCGAGGATCCACAGGTCTGAGGGAGGATCCTGGCCAGCCGGCCCGGATCCTCCTCAGGCCACCGTGGGCTCAGCGGGCGTGGGAGAGGATCCGCGCCACCTTGTCCGGATCTATGTCCTGCTGCTCCCCGAGCGCAGTCAGGCCGAAGCGCTTCAGGTTGGAGCAGATGGCCGGGATGCAGCGCTCGTCCAGGCCATAGTCGGCGAGGCGGGTGCCCACCCCCATCTGCTGGAAGAACTGCTCGGTGCGGATGATCGCCTCCTCGATGCGCAGCGCCTTGTCCTCCCGGCTGGAGTGCCAGACCCGCTCGGCAAACTGGGCCAGCTTATCCTGCTTCTGGGCGGCCTGCGCGCGCAGCAGGGAGGGCAGCACCACCGCCAGGCTCTGGGCATGATCCAGCCCGTGCAGGGCGGTGAGCTGATGGCCGATGGCATGGGTGGCCCAGTCCTGGGGCACGCCGCGGCCGATGAGGCCGTTGAGCGCCAGGCTGGCGGCCCACATCAGGTTGGCCCGCACCTGATAGTCGGTGGGATCGCTCAGCGCCTTGGGGCCGTTATCCACCAGCACCTGCAACAGTCCCTCCGCCAGCCGATCCTGCACCTCGCCCCCCACCGGGAAGGTGAGGTACTGCTCTATGATATGCACGAAGGCATCCACCACCCCGTTGCCGACCTGGCGCACCGGCAGGCTGTAGGTGGTGGTGGGATCCAGCACCGCAAACTGCGGCAACACCAGCGGATTGTAGAAGGAGAGCTTGGCCTCCCCCCGGCTCACCACGGCGGCGGGGTTGCTCTCCGAGCCGGTGGCGGGCAGGGTCAGCACGCAGCCGAGCGGCAGCGCCGCCTTGATCGGTGCCTTGTGCTGCAGTATGTCCCAGGGATCCTCCCCCTCGAAGCAGGCGGCGGCGGCCACGAACTTGGTGCCATCCACCACTGAGCCACCCCCGACCGCCAGCAGGAAATCGATGCGCTCGCGTTTCACCAGCGCCACCGCCTCCATCAGCTGATCGTATCTGGGGTTGGCACCTATGCCGGGAAACTCCAGCCACTCCCGCCCCGCCAGCGCCTCGGTCAGCTGCTCATAGACCCCGTTCTGCTTGATGCTGCCACCGCCATAGAGCACCAGCAGGCGGCTGCCGCTCGGTATCAGCTCGGACAGGCTGGCGATCTGGCCCGCGCCGAAGCAGATGCGGGTGGGGTTGGCATATTGGAAGTTGTACACGGCAGAGCCCTCGGTTGAATGCATGCAGGGGAATTGTGCGCCCGCGCTCCCGCGAGGTCAAAAACGGGAGCTTGTTACCAAAATGGGGTGGCGGTTGTTGCCGGCATAGGTACTCAGCTGTGACTCTGCTATGGTGGTCACCGGGCAGGGCCATAACCCCTCCCATCGTCAATCGTCATGGCGCCACCGCCGTTTCGCCATCGGGCGCCTCTCACGGGGTTCCGTTTTCTAGCCATAGGGTCTCAATCATGAAACTGAAACACGCATGGATCGCTGGTTTGTTTGCACTCGCATCCGCTACACAGGCCGCCGAGGTCATCACCAACGTGGCGATCACCCCAGGCCAGGCACAGCTGGCGGAAGAGGTGACGGCCAAGGCCACGGTGACCGCCATCGACATGGCGACCCGCAAGGTCAGCCTGAAGAATACCGAGGGTGAGAGCTTCGATCTGGTCGCCGGTGACGAGGTGACCAATCTCAAGAACGTCAAGGTGGGTGACGAGGTCGCGCTCAGATACCTGCAACTGCTGGATCTGGAGCTGCTCAAGGGCACCGCCGGGGTGAGAAAACGCGTGGTGGAGACCGAGGGAGGCAAGGCCGCCGCGGGGCAGAAACCGGCCGCCGGCGCTGGCATGCAGGTCACCATCTATGCCGACGTCATCGATCTCGACAAGCAGCAGCAGACCATCAAGGTCAAGGGCGTGGACAAGACCCTCACCCTCAGGGTGAATGATCCGGCGCAGTTCGCCCTGATCGCCAAGGGTGACCAGATCAAGGCCGTCCAGACCACGGCCGTTGGTATCGGGATCGAGCCGCAGACGAAATAAGCGCTCAGCTCCCCTTCACTCATGCACAGGGAGGGCCCAAGCCCTCCCTTCTTCATACAGGGCGATCGGCTTCCATACCCTGATCGCCGCCGGGCAAGCGCTTGCCCCCCGCCACCAAAGATTGCCGTTTGAGCCATGAGCCGCGGCTTATGCGCTCTGCTTCTCACCCGTCGGCTTGCCGCTGAGGCGATCCATGGCCGCCTTGAGCATGGCGTCACGCTGCTCGGTCAACGCCTTGGTCTGCTGCTCCCGCTGATCGCTCGACAGCTGCTGGTTGTCGGCCACCCCCTTGAGCTGGCTCTCGAGATCGTCAAATTTCTTGCGATCGAAGCCGAGCGCCTTGTCCACCAGCTGCTGCATCCCCAGGTTGTTGACGCCCCCCGTCGGGGAGGAACCCTTGCCACTCTTGGCCAGGTGCTCGTAGGTCAGCACCTGCTGTGCCTTGCCGGTCAGCCGCTGACTGGAGAGGCTGACCTGCTGCTCCCAGCCGCCGCCCTGCGGGCTGTCGTCGGCGCCTAGGGTGGCCAGGGCGCGGTTGTGGGATGCACTCTGGGCGAGTTGCTGACCATAAGGTTTGATATCCATGAGGGCTCCAAGCTGTCTGCCGATCCGGCGTGCGGGGAGGGATCCCCGTCATGACCGACAAGGTGAGCAAGTTACAGGCCAACTTGCCCTCCCCACCCGGATAGCAGTATCCCCATCACCGATCTGCGGCCGCAGTCAGCCAGCACCCAGCCGGACAAGTACCTGCCGCTGCTGCGCGGCGTCTGGGGCAAGCAGAGCGATAAACTCGGCAAGGAGGTAGTGGTGCTAGACCAGGCGCAGCGAGCAGAAGCACTCAGAAGAGGGATTCAAGAAGATCATGAGCCTCTGACCGGCTCGTCAAAACAGAAGAGGCACCCTGGGGTGCCTCTTCTCATTTCGTCAAACGGGGCAATCAGCGGCGGCTGATCTGGAGCGGACCGAAGGTCTGGGCCACCGGCATGATCTCGATGCTGTTGATGTTGACGTGGGCGGGCTGCTGGCTGACCCAGAGCACTGTGCTCGCGATGTCTTCCGGCTGGATCGCCTGCACCCCCTGATAGACGGTGGCCGCCTTGGCATCGTCACCGTGGAAGCGCACGTTGGAGAACTCGGTGCCGCCGCACAGGCCCGGCTCCACGTTGGTGACGCGGATGGCGGTGCCCGCCAGATCGGCGCGCAGGTTCAGGCTGAACTGCTTCACGAACGCCTTGGTGGCGCCGTAGACGTTGCCGCCCGGGTAGGGGTAGGTGCCGGCGATGGAGCCGATGTTGACCACATGGCCGCGATTGCGCGCCACCATGCCCGGCAGCAGCAAGCGGGTGAGCAGGGTCAGGCCGCTGATGTTGGTGGCGATCATCTGCTCCCAGTCTTCGAGGTCCGCCTTGTGGGCGGGCTCCAGCCCGAGCGCCAGACCGGCGTTGTTGACCAGCAGATCCACCTCTTGCCAGGCGACCGGCAGGCCGTCGATGGCGGCCTGGGTCCCGGCCTTGTCCTGCACGTCGAACACCAGCGGCAGGAAGTCATCCCCCAGCTCACCGGCCAGGGCGGCCAGCCGCTCGGCACGGCGACCGGTGCCGATCACCCTGTAGCCCGCATTCACCAGCAGGCGGCTGATCGCCTCCCCGAAACCGGACGAGGCGCCCGTTACCATTGCTATCATCTGAACCTCCATTGTTATCTATCTTGTTGAAACAAAATTTAATTTATTCATCCAGACCGCGACCGCCCCGGCGCCAGAGGAAGGCCAGCAGGTGCAGCAGCAGCAGGCCGCTGCCCCCCAGGGCGAACAGCAGGCCGGTGAGGGCATTGACCGAGGCATCGGCGCCGAACCACCACCAGGCCAGCCAACCCGCCAGCCCGATGACCAGGGTCTGGAGGGCGCAGGCCCGGCAGCGCCCGAGCTTGGCCCTGATGGCGGTGGCGAGGCAGTCGTCACAGCTCATGCCGGCGCCTCGATACCGAGGCAGCGCGGCTCATGCCGCCCCCTGCTCACCGGATCCCAGCGGCAGCACCAGCCGGTGCGCGTGCAGGCCGGGCCCGTAGTAATCCGGCAGCCGGAGCCGGGGGCGGAACCCCAGCCCCTGGTAGAGGGTCTGGGCCTCGGGGTTGGCATCGGCGACCTCGAGCCGGATGGCGCCCCAGCCCGCCTGCCGGCCCTCCTGGATCACCTGCTCCAGCATGCGGCGGGCCCAGCCCTGGCGGCGCACCGTCCAGCGGATGGCGAGGGTCTGGATCACCAGCCGATCCCAGCCCCTGTGCTCCAGTACGCTGAGATAGCCCATCAGCTGGGCCTTGTCGTCCAGCAGCAAGAGGGTGCGCCCCTTGGCCTGGGTGAGCAGATAGTGCCAGCGGCTGCGGCCGAAGGCGACCTCGGGGGGAAAACAGTAGCGTTCCAGCTTAACGATGGCGCCCAAATCATCGGTTCGGGCGGCGCGCAGGGTCAACACGGAGAGTCCTTGTTCGGTTATTTATCCTCAGCACCAGAAATGCGACTTGTATCACAAGTTACCAAGGCGGCATATTAGGCACTGTAACCTCTTGTTTCCCCTCGCGCCATTGTCGTGCTTGTCGGTGCATCGAAGCCCACTGGGGATCCTGCCGTCCAGGCAGTCTGATCTGTGGAGCCGAAAATATGAGTACCTATGTCATCGTCGAGGAGCTGGGCGACTGGCCCTGCCATGCCGATTATCTGCTGACCGCCCGCACCTACCTGCAACACGGCCTGCCCACCACCGGTGGCCGCCCCCGCATCATCAACCTCTGTCGCAGCCTGGAGCACCTGAGCGCCGGCTATTACTGCTCCCTGCTGGCCCAGGCCCGCAGCCACCACTGCCTGCCCGGCCTGCAGGCCATCAGCGTGCTGCAACCCCAGCAACCGCCGGCCAAGCTGTGGCGCAAGCTGCAGGGCTGGCTGACCCGGCAGAGCGAGGACAGGATCCGGGTGCGCGCCATCTTCGGCCAGTGCGAGCAGAGCGAGCTGGCGGGGCTGGCCCGCTACTACTACGGCCTGAGCCAGCTGCCGCTGCAGGAGCTGACCCTCAAGCGCGGCCGCCACGGCTGGTCGGTGCGCCAGCAGCAGAGCCTGTCGCCGCTGGCACTGAGCCAGAGCGAGAAGGCGCTGATGCTGCAACACGCCCAGGCGCTGGTCGGTGCCGGGGATGAGGAGCAGGCGGCGCCGCGCTACCAGCTCGCCATCCTGATGGATCCCAACGATGGCCGCGCCAGCAGCGATGCCCTGGCGCTCGAGCGCTTCATCCGGGCCGCCGCCGCCCAGGGGATCCAGGCCGAGCTGCTGCCCCCCTCCGCCATCGAGCGGCTGCCGGAGTTCGATACCCTCTGGCTGCGCGCCGAGACCGCGGTCGGCCACTACACCTTCGAGTTCGCCCGCCGCGCCGAGCAGCTCAAGATGCCAGTGATCGACAGCTCCCGCGCCATCCTCGCCTGCAGCAACAAGCTCTACCTCTACGAACTGATGGTGCGCAGCGGCGTGCCCATGCCGCCGACCATGGTGGTGACCCGCCGCGGCCGCCACCAGGTGGACGAGCTGGTGCAGCGCCTCGGCCTGCCGCTGATGGTGAAGGTCCCCGACGGCGCCCAGGGCCGGGATCTGGCCATGGCCAGCGACGAGACCCAGCTCGCCCGCCTGCTGGACGAGGGGTTGGGCCGCTCCGCCCTGCTGCTGGTGCAGAGCCGGATCCCCGCCGAGTTCGACTGGCGCATCGGCTTTCTCGACGGCTCGCCGCTGTTCGCCTGCCGCCGCTTCCGGCCGGAGCCGGGCAACCGCATCCGCCGCCGCAAGCACCCCCTCGACCTGAGCCGGATCGAGGCGCTGCCGCTGACCGAGGTGCCGGAGCGGGTGCTGCAGACCGCCCGCCGCGCCGTGCATCAGCTCGGCAACGGCCTGTTCGGGGTCGACCTGCGCCAGCAGGGTCGCGACTGCGTGCTGCTGGAAATCATCGACAATCCCTGGATACGTGGCGATATTGAAGACAGAGAGGCCAAAGATCTCTACGAGCGCCTGGCCAGGGCCTTCCGGCAACGGCTGGAGAACCGGGGGCAGAGCGCGGCAGGATAACGAGCAGGGTGGCAGAGGTGGATATGATGACAACGCAGTGGTGGGACATAGCGCCCCTTGGCTGGGATAACATCCTGGCCTGTCTGGTGTGTGGCGGTCTGGTCGGGCTGGAGCGGCAGCTGCACGGCAAGCCGGTCGGCATTCGCACCTCCTCCCTCATCGTGGTCGGCACCTACTGCTTCCTCGCCATCGGCGCCGCCGTCAGCCCGCTGCCCGCGGATCAGGCGCGGGTGCTTGGCCAGCTCATCACCGGCATCGGCTTCCTCGGCGCCGGGGTCATGATGACCCGGGATGGTCAGGTGCTGGGGGTGACCTCGGCGGCCACCATCTGGATGCTGGCCGCCCTCGGCGCCCTCATCGGCATGGGGATGCTGCGCCAGGCGCTGCTGCTCACCGGTGTGACCCTGGGGATCCTGGTAGGGGTCCACTATCTGGAGACCAGCTTCAAGAGCCTGCGCCGCGGCGTGCACAACCGGCTCGAACACTGGCGCAACGGCAGCGAGCACGGCGCCCCGGCCAGCTCCCGTCAGGAGGAGCTGGGCAGCGGCATCGAGAAGTGACGCCCCTGCGCCTGGCAACAAAAAGGGCTCCGCGATGGAGCCCTTTTTTGTGCTTGTCCCGTCACTACTGCAGTTGCAGGAAGCGGCCGCTCAAGGGGGGCAGCGCCACCGTCAGGCTGCTGCCACCGATGGGGAGGCGCTCGCCGCTCTGCAGATCCACCAGGGCGCTGCCGCCGCGCAGCCTGGCCACCGGCAGGCTGTAGCTCTGGGGGGTGCTGGAGACGTTGAGCAGGTAGACAATCTGCTCCGCCGCCGTCTGCTTGATGTCGCCGTAGACGCTGCCCTCGGCCACCAGCTTGACCCGCTCCCCCTGATAGAGGGCGGGATGCGCGGCGCGCAGGGCCAGCAGCTCGGCGAGCCACTGCTTGAGCTCGGCCTGCTCGCCGTCCGGCACGAAGCCGGTGACACCCGGCACCTTGCCGTCGCTGCGGGCCACGTGATCGTCGCACAACCCCTGGGCCGCACAGTCGCCGCTCACCTGCTTGGCAAAGCCCGGCACCTCGTCGCCAAACTCCTCGCCGTAATAGAGGGTGATGGGACCTGAGCGGGCCGCCAGGAAGCTGAAGGCCGCCTTGTGACGCAGCCAGTAGTCCGCCGGATCGAAGTTGCCGCGCTCCAGCAGATCGCCGAAGCGCACCAGATCGTGGTTGCCCAGCATCAGGTTAGGCATGGCGTGATCCGGGTAGTTCTCCACCTTGTTCCAGCTGGCGTCGAGCACGCTGGCCCCCTGCCCGCCCTTGCCGGACTCCTCCACCGCCAGCGCCTGCATCAGGCCGTAGCGCAGCGGGAAGTCGAACGCCGAGGGCAGCGCCGGGTTGTCGCTCGGGCCATAGGCCTGGGTGCGGATCTCGTCCGCCCCCTTCCACACCTCGCCCACCAGGTAGCCGAGGGTGCCCCACTGCTGGCCGGCCGCCTTGCGCGCCGCACTGGCCTGCTCGACCTCGGCGCGAATGGCGCGCCACTCGTCCAGCCCGAGCTGGTAGGCCTGATCGAGGCGCCAGCCGTCGATGCCGTACTGCTCGACCCAGTGACGCGCCACCTCCTCGAAGTAGGCGAGGCTCTCGGGCTTGCCGTAGTCCACCAGCTGGCCGGGATAACCGACGCCGCCGCTCTTGAGGGCCGGCAGGCGTCCCTCGGGGGAGGGCTTGCTCACCCCGACCTTGTTGACGTGACCGAACACCCCGTCGAGGAAGACATAGAGGCCGCGCTGGTGCGCCGCATCCACCAGCTGCTTGAGCTGGGCGTTGCTGCCAAAGTTTGGATCCACGTTGAAGAAGTCGCAGGCGAAGTAGCCGGTGGCATCCAGCCTGTCGTCGCCGCCCTGACCGGCGCAGGAGTCGAACACCGGGGTCAGCCAGATGGCGTTGACGTTGAGGCTCTTGATGTGATCCAGGCTGGCGATGATGCCCTGCAGATCGCCATTGTGCCGGGAGGGGCCGTAGCCAACGCCGTAGTTGGCGGCACCATCGCCATCGACGAATGACTCCACCATCACCTGATAGATCCTCAGGTTGCAGGCGGGCTGATCATCCCCATAGCAGGCGCGGCTGCTGGCCGCAGGAGGGGGATTGACGATCGGCGGCTGGGTCTCGGCGCCGGAGCCGCCCCCGCTGCCGCATGCCGACAATAACAAGGCGGCCCCGAGCAGACCGCCATAACGCAACTTTCCCTGTTTCATTGTCATCTTCCCGCTGTGGTGGCATGGACGCAGATGCGCCGCATCTGGGACCATGATAACGGCAGGAACACATGGGGTATGTGACTGAAAACGTTATCTGGCTCAACGAGTTAGCATGTCAGCTCAGTGCAGGTTGCGCTCGTCGACGGGCTGGATCAGGTGATAGACCTCCTGGGCGGCCAGCACGCAACCCCCCGGCCACTCCAGCTGATGGCGGCGATTGATGAAGACCCGGGCGCAGTGGCGCGCCGAGGGGATACTGGCAAACAGCGGTTGCTCGCGCCAAGGAGTCAAGTCCAGCACCCCAGTGGTGCCGTCCGAGAGCACCACGAACAGGCACCACTCCCGCAGATACTCGACATCGAGAAAGACCGGCATGAATTCGGCTCCGATTGAGAGAGTTCGGCGCCATTATAGAAAAGCCCCCCTCCCCGCTTTGTAGCGGGGATCACACTAATCCCAGTCGTTTATGCTGTCTTTTGACCCGACCGGGATTGCTCATTAAAAAATTAATATTATCAATAACTTGCTTTTCATCACCCCGCCGCAACCTTTCCCCGCCCCCACTGTCATAACCCTGCAATATAAGAAAAAGTGCCCTCGGATGGGCATCAAGAAATTGGCTTTATCAGGAATAACAATGACAAAAATAAGACATTGGCTGGGTCCATTTTGGCCCATCGCCATTTTCTCGGCGATCGCGCTCATCGCCCTCTCCGCCAGCCGGATAGCCCTCGGACTCTGGCAACAGGAGCGCGTCGATGCCGTCGCCGGCTGGTCACAGCTGCTGCTGCAAGGGCTGCGAGTCGACTTTGCCACCCTCTGCTGGCTGTGGGGCGTCCCCGCCGTCTTCACCCTGCTGCTGGCCGGCCCCCATGCCCTGGGCCGCGCCTGGCTGCAGCTTATCCGGGTCTGGCTGACGCTGGGACTCTGGCTGATGCTGTTCCTGGAGATCTCCACCCCCTCCTTCGTCACCGAGTACGGGGTGCGCCCCAATCGCCTCTATATCGAATACCTCATCTACCCGAAGGAGGTGCTCGCCATGCTGTGGGCGGGCCGCAAGGGTGAGCTGCTGCTGGCCCTGGTGTTCAGCCTGCTGACCCTGGGGGGAGGCTGGTGGCTGAGCGGACGCCTGATACGGCACCTTAGCTTCCCGCGCTGGTACCTGCGCCCGGCCTTCGCCCTGCTGATCCTGGCCATCGGCTTCCTCGGCGCCCGCTCCAGCCTGGGCCACAGGGCCCTGAACCCCGCCATGGTGGCCTTTGCCAGCGATCCTCTGATCAACGCCCTGACCGTCAACTCCTCCTACTCCCTGTTCTTCGCCATCAAGCAGATGGGCAACGAGGAGAGCGCCGGCGAATTCTATGGGGAGCTGCCCCGGGAGCGGATCCTGGAGCTGGTGCGCCGGGAGAGCGGTCGCCCCGACCAGGATTACAGCTCCGAGACCCTGCCCAGCCAGACCGCCAACGAGGCCAGCTATGCCGGCAAGCCGAAGAACCTGGTGATCCTGCTGCAGGAGAGCCTCGGCGCCCAGTTCGTCGGCTCCCTCGGCGGCCTGCCGCTCACCCCCAACCTAGATGCGCTGTCACAACAGGGCTGGGCCTTCGAGCAGCTCTATGCCACCGGCACCCGTTCGGTGCGCGGCATCGAGGCCGTGCTCACCGGCTTCACGCCGACTCCGGCCCAGGCCGTGGTCAAGCTCGGCAAGAGCCAGACTAACTTCTTCACCATCGCGGATCTGCTCAAGCAACGGGGCTACAGCACCAGCTTCATCTACGGCGGCGAGAGCCACTTCGACAACATGCGCAGCTTCTTCCTCGGCAATGGCTTCACCACCATCATCGAGCAGAAGGACTTCGAGAATCCGGTATTCGAAGGCTCATGGGGCGCCTCGGACGAGGATCTGATGGCCAAGGCCGACGAGACGTTCCGGGCCCTGAGCAAGCAGGGCAAGCCCTTCTTCAGCCTGGTGTTCAGCTCGAGCAACCACGATCCGTTCGAGTTTCCCGACGATCGCATCGCGCTCTTTGAGCAACCCAAGCAGACCCGCAACAACGCCGCCAAGTACGCGGACCATGCCGTCGGCGAGTTCTTCAAGCAGGCCCGCCAATCGAACTACTGGCAAGACACCCTGTTCCTGGTCATCGCCGATCACGACAGCCGGGTCAGCGGCGCCGATCTGGTGCCCATCCCCCGCTTCCACATTCCCGGGGTCATCGTTGGCGAGGGGATAAAGCCTCGCCAGGACTCGCGGGTCGTGAGCCAGATAGACATGGCGCCGACCCTGCTCTCCCTGATGGGGATAAGCGCCGACTATCCCATGCTGGGCAAGGATCTGACCCGCATGCCGGACGACTGGCCGGGGCGAGCCATCATGCAGTACGACAAGAACTTCGCCCTGATGCGGGGCAAGGACGTGGTGATACTGCAGCCGGAGCGGCCGGCCGAAGGCTATCGGTATGATGCCGCCAGCCAGCGCCTGCAACCGGCGCCCCAGCCCGATGAGCTCAAGGAGGCGGCGCTGGGCCTGGTGCTCTGGGGCAACCTGGCCTATCAGCAGGGGCTCTACCAGACGGCGCCGGACAGCCGCCTGGTGCTCAACTGAGGGTCAGTCACCGCCAGAAAAAAACCGCCAGCAGGCGGTTTTTTTCTTCCCTCTGTGCGCCGCGCGGGCACTCAGGGGTGGGTGAAGCAGGGCAGTGAGCGGCTGAATCTGTGCTCGAACACCAGCGAGGTCTCGAGGTGCACCACCTCCTCCCGCGAGGTGAAGTGATCGAACACGAAGTTGCGCAGGTGCTCGGTGTCCGCGACGCAGAGATGCACCAGGAAATCGTCCTTGCCACCCATGTGAAACAGGCTGATCACCTCGGGCAACGCCAGGATGGCATCGCGGAACGCATCGATGATCTGACGGCTGTGGCGCGCCAGCTGCAGGGAGACCATGGCCTGGATGTGGCCACCCAGCGCCTGATAATCCACCTCGCAGTGGGCTCCCTTGAGCACCCCATCCTGCTGCAGCTTGCGCACCCGCTCCAGGCAGGTGGACGGCGCCACCCCGACCAGGGCCGCCAGGTCCTTGTTGGTCATGCCCGCATCGCGAAACAGATGGGCCAGGATGTCCAAATCCAGTTGATCCAGGTTTCTCATCTTTACTCCTTGCATCGCTCAATTTTTTTAGACTCTGCCCGTAAACCGGGCCGAACACAACGCAGATTGACATCGTGGCGCCGCCCCCTATGCTTTGCCGCACTTCGCCACGACGCAAAAACACTCGTTTGACACCATGTCAGACTCGACAAGGAAATCCATGCATCCCTCCCACCCCTTCTGGAGCCTGGAGGTGCCACGCCTCGATGGCCAGCTCCTGCTGACCCCCTGCCCCGGCACCCAGCAGGTCCCCCCGGAGCAGGTCCTGGACCAGTTGCAACTGGCCGGGGCCCATGGGGTCATCAGCCTGATGACGGAGGCCGAGCTGGCCAGCGTCGGGCTGGAGCGGCTCGGCCCGCAGCTCGACGCCAGGGGCATGAGCTGGTTCCACCTGCCCATCGAGGACGACGAGGCCCCCGATGCCGCCTTCGAGCAAGCCTGGCAGTTGGTGCTGCCCCGGCTGATCGCCCTGCTGCGCGACGGCAAGCAGCTGGCCATCCACTGCAAGGGCGGCAGCGGGCGCACCGGGCTGGTGGCCGCCGCCCTGCTGATGACGCTGGGTCAGTCGCAGCAGGAGGCCATGGCCGCCATCCGGGCCAAGCGGCCCCGCGCCTTCACCCTGGCCTGCCATCGCCACTGGCTCGACGCCCTGGCGCACCGGCTGGCCGGCTGAGCCAGCGCCCTATGCCTTGGGTTGCTGGTAGGTGAACACCTTGCCGATGTCCTCCAGCCGGTAGCTGGTGAGCTGGTAGACGTAGTAGTTGAGCCAGTTGGAGAACAGCAGGTGGCCGTGGCTGCGCCAGCTGGCGCGCGGGGTCTGGCCGGGATCGTTGTCCGGGTAGTAGTTGACCGGGATGACGGGGGTGAGCCCGGCCGCCAGATCCCGCTGATACTCGCCATCCAGGGTCAGGGCATCGTATTCGGGATGGCCGGTGACGAACACCTGGCGGCAATCCTTGGTCGCCGCCAGATAGACCCCCGCCTCCTCTGACTCCGCGAAGATCTGCAGATCGGTGTGGGCGCGGATGAGATCCCCGTCGAAGGCGGCATAGCGGGAGTGCGGCGCGACGAACTCGTCATCGAAACCGCGCAGCAGCGGCTCGTGCTCGTCGAGGCGGTGGTGGCGATAGACCCCGGACAGCTTCTCGCCGTGGGTCTGTTTCTCCATGCCGTACAGCGCCTTGAGCGCCGCCTGCACCGCCCAGCACAGGAACAGGGTCGAGGTCACATGCTGATGAGACCACTCGATGATCTCGACGATGCGCGGCCAGTAGACCACCTCCTCGAACTCCACCAGCCCGAGCGGCGCCCCCGTGATGATCATGCCGTCGTAGTTGTTGCCACGCACCTGCTCGAAGTCGTGATAGAAGTTCTCGAGGTGCGCCTGGGGCGTGTTCTTCGACTCCCGATCGTCGATGCGCAGCAGATCCACATCCACCTGCAACGGCGAGTTGGAGAGCATCCGCATCAGCTGGATCTCGGTCTCTATCTTCTTGGGCATCAGGTTGAGGATGAGCACCCGCAGCGGACGGATGTTCTGGGTGACGGCCCGGGATTCCGTCATCACGAAGATGTTCTCCTGCCCCAGCACTTCGGCGGCGGGCAACTGGTCCGGGATCTTGATCGGCATGCTTACTCCCTGTACTGCATCGGTAAATATGTCTGGACATCTAGAAGCCTATAATAAAGCGCCCAGCCTGTCATCAGTTACCTGTGCATTCGTCCTCCCTCGACGGCACTGACAACAAGGGCGCCTGTTGGCGCCCTTGTATCACTTGTTCTTGGCCTTGTTGTGGCCCTTGCCGGGGTTATTGTCCCCATGCACGCTGCTGTTTTCCTTGTTCTTGCCCTTGCCGTCACAGCCCTCGCTGCTCACCTTGACGTCGCCGACCGCGATGCTCGAGCAGTCATCACTGTGCTTCTCTTTCCACTCGTCGGCTTCATCGCCGTCCACATTGATGCGCACGTCGTTGGAGTTGATCTGCAAGCCGGCCCAGGCGGGGGAGCCCACCAGCAGGGCCAGCAACAAGGCTGCGTGTTTCATGGTCATGACCTTTTTTTGAACAATTGAGCAATTGGTGAGCATTTTACCCCACCTCTGTCATGGAACGTGACTGTTGCCACAGGAAAACATGCCCACGCTTAAGCCAGGGTTCACCCTTGTTACTGGCTGGTTAACAAAGAGGTATCTGATCCTCATTCCGCTCCCGTCACGACGCCTGGATATCGCCAGCGGCAGGGGGATCTGGGTACAATTGCACTCTATCCAGCCTGCCCCATGGCGCCTTCCAGCCAGCCTGTTCAACCCGAGGAAACCAGCATGCGTATCGAGATCATCAGCACGGGAGACGAGATAGTCACGGGCCTGGTGGTGGACACCAATGCCGCCTGGCTCAGCGCCCTGTTGCTGGAGCAGGGCTGGCAGGTGCGCCGCCGTTCCACAGTGGGGGACAACCTCGCGGATCTGAAAGCCGTGCTGCAGGAGAGCGCCGGGCGCGCCGAGGTGGTGCTGGTGTGCGGCGGCCTGGGCCCCACCGCGGACGATCTCACCGCCCAGGCGGCGGCCGAGGCCTTTGGCCAGCCGCTGACCCTGTTCCCCGACTGGCTCGCCACCATCACCGCGCGCTACGCCAGCCGGGGCCGTCCCATGCCGGCGAGCAACGCCAAGCAGGCCTGGCTGCCCCGGGAGTGCGAGATCCTCGACAACCCGGTCGGCACCGCCTGCGGCTTCCTGGTCCATCACCCGGCCGGGCACGGCCAGAGCAGGATCTTCTTCACCCCGGGCGTGCCGTTCGAGTTCAAGCAGATGGTGCGCGAGCAGATCCTGCCGCGGTTGAAGGTACTGGCCGGGGCGCAGGCCGACACCGAGCTGCGCCGCTTCTACAGCTTCGGCATCTCGGAATCGGCGCTCAGCGACAAGCTGGACGCCACCCCCTGGCCGAGCGGCATCGAGCTCGGCTATCGCTCCGCCATGCCGCTCATCGAGCTGAAACTCATCGGTCATGACGCCTCGGTGGCGGACATGGCGGCCGCCGAGGCGCGCCTGCTCGGCGAGACTCGGCCCTGGCTGGTGGGGCGCGGCGACGAGGAGCCGGCCAGCCAGATCCTGGCCCTGCTGGGGGGCAGGCCGCTGACCCTGTTCGAGGGGGAGAGCCGGGGTGCCCTGCTCGCCCTCTGCCATGAGCATCCGCGGCTGGCGGCCCATTTCAGCGGCGAGCTCGCAGCCGAACTCGGCCAGTTGACGGGGGTCGAGCGGGGGCTGAGCCTGACCATAGGCATGGCGGGCCCGGATGGGGTGCCGCTGCTGCTGTGCGCCGACGGGCAACAGACTGGCCAGACCCTCAAGGTCAGCCACCCGGATCCGGAAAGCCGCCGCCGGATCCTCGCCTTCGCCGCCCTCGACATGCTGCGCCGCCACCTGCTGGGGGTGCCGGTGATCGCCGACTACCTCACTCTGCCGAGAACGGCGCAGCGGGCCGACTAAGGCGGATATTCTGGATGCCGGGGTGCGTCAGGGCCCCAGGCCGGCTCCCCTGATACACGAGACAGATTGGCGCCCAAGCCACGCTAGAAGGCGTTGAGCGCCATGCCGCCCTGGGTCCAGAACCCGGCAAGCGCCAGGGTCAGGACGCAGAAGGCCGTCTCCACCCCGCCCCCACACCTGAGCGACAGGTAGGGCAGCCTAAAGCGCTGGCGCATCGGCCAGAACAGCGGGATGCCGGCCGGGGTGAGCCAGTCCCCGAGCAGGTGGCTCAGATAGCCGATGATCAGCGCATCCTTCACCCCCACCGGTAGCAGGCCGGGCGCCTGAAACTGCGCCAGCCCCCAGACAGCCATGCCGACCGCCAGCAGGCTGTGGGTAAAGCCGCGATGGCCGAACAGGCGGGAGAGCGGCCCCGAGATCCAGGGCAGGCGCCGGCCGAGCAGGGAGTTGGGATGATCCAGATCGGGCAGCAGGGCGCTGGCCAGCGCCGCGGGCACTATCTGCCAGAGGCTGGCCTCGGCCAGGGCCGGGGTGAGCGGTAACTTGTGGGCAAGCAGGGCGCAGGTAACGGAAAACAGCAGATGGCCTTGGGCGGTCATGATGGCTCTATGGGGCAAGGGGATAAAGGACGGTACTAGGCCCAACGGCGTTGGGCGGCAGATTAGAGTCCCTCGGGGCGCAATGAGCAAGGTGAATCGCGCCTCTGCCCCGATATTTTCAGCCATTTATCCCGAAATCGATGCCATAGCCGGCACCGGCCGACATGAATGACTCATACAGCACCCAATCAAGCCACCCCATAACCCCAAGCCGGGATCGCCGGAATAAGAGTCAATCCAGGCTCTTCTTGAAGCGGCGGGCGGCCAGGGTCAGCATCAGCAGGGTGAAGCCGAGCAGCCAGAACACATCCGGCAGCAGATCGGACAGCTCGCCCCCCCGCAACACCACCCCCCGGATCAGCCGCATGAAGTGGGTGGCAGGCAGCAGCTCGGCGAGCCACTGGGCTGGCACCGGCATCCCCTCGTAGGGAAACATGAAGCCCGACAGCAGGATGGAGGGCAACAGGATGAACACCGTCATCTGCATCGCCTGCAACTGGGTCTGGGCCAGGGTGGAGATGAGCAGCCCCAGGGTCAGGCTGGCGGCGATAAACAGCAGGGTCGCCAGCAGCACCTGGCTCAGGGCGCCGTTGATGGGCACCGCGAAGATGAAGTGACCCAGGCCGAGGATGATGACCACCTGGATCAGGCCCACCCCTATGTAGGGCAGGATCTTGCCGATCATCAGCTCCATCGAGCTGACCGGGGTGGTGATGAGCAGCTCCAGGTTGCCGCGCTCCCGCTCCCGCACTATGGCCGCCGAGGTGAACATGATCATGGTCATGGTCAGGATCACCCCGAGCAGACCGGGCACTATGTTGACCGCCGAGCGGCGGGACGGGTTGAAGTAGAGCACGGTCTCGAAGGTGGGCGGCAGGGGCACCAGATCCGGCTTGAGATCGGAGAGCGGCATGGTGCGCAGGCCGAGCAGGGCCCCCGCGATCATGGTGTCAGAGCCGTCCACCAGCCACTGGCCCGCACTCTCACCGGCGCTGAGCCGGCGGCTCAAGTCGGGAGGCAGCACCAGCACGGCCCGCACCTCGCCCCGGGTCAGCGCCGCTTCGGCCTCCTGCAGCCCCACGTAGCGCTGCTTGATGCTCACCACCTGGCTGGCCTTCACCGCCTCCACCAACAGCCGACCCGGCACGCTCTGGCTCATGTCCACCAGCCCGGCCGGGATGTGGCGCACGTCCGTGTTGATGGCGTAGCCGAACAGCAGCAGCTGGAGCAGCGGTATCATCACCACCATGCCGAACGTCAGCCGGTCACGTGCCAGCTGCCTCAGCTCCTTCTGGGTAATTGCCCATAACCGCCTCAGACCGTCCATCGGCTTGCCCTCACGGTTCGACGGGGCGGGATCATCACCGCCAGGGTGCCAAGCGTCAGCCGGTCCCGCGCCAACTGCCGCAGCTCCTGCTGGGTAATTGCCCATAACCGCCTCAGACCGTTCATGCCCTTGGCTCCTGACCGGTGCAGCTGACGAACACATCCTCGAGGCTAGGCCTGACCAGCGCCATGGCGGCGCCGGCCAGGGCCGGACAGGCCTGCTGCAGCCAGGGCACGGGATCCGCCAGCTGCTTGTCCACCAGCACCCGCAGCCGCTGGCCGAGCTGGGCGGCGGAGCGCACCGGCTGCAGTTGCAACAGCTGCTGCTTGAGCAGCCGCAGATCCGGGGCCAGCACCTCCACCACCTGGGTGTTCATCCCCTCCATCAGCGCCTGGGGCGAGCCCTGGGCCCGCACCTTGCCCGCCTCCATGATGGCCAGCGCGTGGCAACGCTCCGCCTCGTCCATGTAGTGGGTAGTGACCAATATGGTGGTGCCCGCCTCGCTGAGATCGAACAGCTTCTCCCAGAAGTCGCGCCTGTTCTGCGGATCCACCGCCGAGGTGGGCTCGTCGAGCAGCAGCAGATCCGGGCGGTGGATCACCGCCGCCGCCAGCGCTAGCCGCTGCTTCTGGCCGCCGCTCATGGCCCCGGCCCGGCGCCCGGCCAGCTCGCTCAGCTCGTAGGTCGCCAGCAGCTCGTGCAGCCGGGTGTTGAGAGGCGCACCGCCCATGCCGTGGATCCGGCCCATGAACTCCAGGTTTTCCCAGCCGGTCAGCTCGTCGTAGAGGGAGAACTTCTGGGTCATGTAGCCGATGCGCCGGCGCAGCGCCTCCGCCTGTTTCGGGATGGCGAGGCCCAGCACCTCGATGTCACCGGCGGAGGGGGTGAGCAGGCCGGTCAGCATCCGCAAGGTGGTGGACTTGCCGCAGCCATTGGGGCCGAGAAAGCCCTGGATCTGCCCCTTCGGCACCCTGAGATCCAGCCCGTCCACGGCGAGAAAGTCGCCGAAGCGACGGCTCACGCCTAGTGCCCGGATCGCCAGTTCACTCATGGGAAGACTCCGCTGACGTCGGCACTCGATCGAGCGACGGCTCACTCATGGGAAGGCTCTGCCTGCACCGGCAGGCCGCTGGGCAAGTCCTGTGCCCCGGGCAAGTCTATCTCCGCCAGGTAGACCAGCCGGGCCCTGTCCTGCTCGTTGAGGGCGTAGTAGGGGGTGAAGGCGGGCTCCTTCGAGATCCAGCGCAGCCGGCCGGTGAGGGGCGCAGGCACGCCGTCCACCCGCACCGCGATGGACTCGCCAATCCGGTAGCGGGCCAGCGCGGGCTCGGGCACATAGACCCGGGCGTAGGGCGCCTGATCTGCCTGCAAGGCGGCCAGCACGGCGCCCACCGGGACCCGCTCCCCCAGGTTGTAGGGCAGGCTGTCGAGGCGACCGCTGCGGGTCGCTATGATGGTGAGATCCGCCAACTCCCGCTCGGCCAGCACCACATCCGCCCGGGCCGCCGCCAGCTTGGCGGTGGCCTCGTCGATGTCCTCGGTCCGCACGCCCCGGGTCAACTTGTCGAACTGTTGACGGGCGCCATCCTGCTCGGCCAGGGCGCCGTCGCGCTGGGCGCGGGCCTTGTCCAGCTCGGAGGGACTCAACAACTTCTGCGCCACCATACGATCGATGCGCCTGAAGTTGCGCTCGCTCTCGATCACCGCCGCCTGCGCCTTGTCGAGGCTGGCGTGGGCCGCGGCTATGTCCTCCGGCCGCTCGCCATTGGTCATGCGGGCCAGCGCCGCTGTGGCGCTGGCCTCCTCGGCCCTGGCCCGGGCCAACACCGCCTGCTGGCGGCTGTCATCGAGCCGCACCAGCAGGGTCCCCTCGGCCACCTGGCTGCCCTCGGCCACCGGCAGGGCCCGGACTATCTCGTTGGCGGTGGCGGTCAGCAGCACCCGGTCCCGCTCCAGGGTGCCGAGGGCCGTGCCCTGGGTCGTGGGCTGGCAGGCGCTGAGCAGGCCAAGCAGGCCAAGCAGGGTGGCCGACAGCAGGCAATGACGTCGCATCTGGGCTCCTTTCGCAAGCCATCTTCCCATCCCGAGGTGGCGGCACAGGGGGATGAGGCGCAATTGATACACTCGTCGCCAGCATACCCCTTGTCACCCTGGATTTCCTCCACCCAGCTCACCCATTTGCATTCAGCTCGTTGACCCGGAAAGAGAAATGCCCGAATACTGCGACTCTGAGCCGCCAAGACTGTCGCGGCTTGCGACAAGGATCCCGCCCTGGCCACCAGGGGAACCAGCCGGATCGGGACCAGGGAGAGCTGCCCCAGTGTTGAACAAAGAGTGGTTACTGTTATCGGCCGACATGACGCTGGTCTGCCTGCGCATCGCCCCCGGCCTCGCCCATCCCATCACCGAGGCCCAGGTCCTGTCCCTGCTGCTGGCGTCCAACTGTCGACGCTATCAGCCGCTGAGCGAGGGGATCCGGCAGGCCATCGGCCTGCTCAACGCCCTGCTGGCCAACCCGGACGCCCGCCCCCATCCCCCCGTGCCCATCGCCCAGCGCCACGACGCCTGCGTGCTGGTGGTGATCGAGCAGGACGCCATGAGCGCCACCGCCCAGCTCACCGCGGACTGGGGCGGCAAATGCCTGACCCAGGCCCAGTTGCAGGACGCCGTGGTGGCGAGCGGCATCAAACAGGGGCTGAGCGACAGCCTGCTCGCCGCCGCCATCCTGGCCAGCAAGGAGGCCGCACCCGGCGCCCAGCTCAGGCATGTCATCGCCCTCGGCCGACCGGTCGAGCATGGCCTGGATACCCGGCTGGAGCGCCTGGTCGAGACGCCGGCCGAGCGGATCCTCAAGCCCCAGGAGCTGGATCATGGCAGGGTCGACATGCGCGATCTGGGCGCCCTGATCACCGTCAAGGCGGGTGCCCCGCTGATGCGGCGCCATCCCGCCACCCGGGGCATCGACGGCTTCACCGTGACCGGCCAGACGCTGCCGGCCAGAGCGGGCAAGGAGAGCCACATGACTGTGGGGGAAGGCAGCTGCGTCTCGGCGGAGGATCCCGACCTGCTGCTGGCGAGCCGCAACGGCCTGCCCTGCCATGAGAAGAGCGGCATGCGGGTCGACGAGGTGCTGAGTGTCAAACAGGTGGATGCCCGCCACGGCCATGTCATCTTTGAGGGATCGCTGCTGGTCACCGGCGACGTCATGCCCGGCATGCGGGTCCAGGCCAGCGGCGACGTGGTGATCGGCGGCTTCGTCGAAAATGGCACCGTGGTATCGGGTGGCAGCATCACGGTGCGCAACGGCATCATAGGCCGCAAGCAGGAGGACAACGACGAATACCCCTGCCAGCTCAGCGCCGGCGGCGAGATCCACGCCAGCTATGCCCAGTACGCCAGGCTGGAGGCCGATGGCGACATCCATATCCAGAGCCAGCTCAGCCACTGCTACTGCCGCAGTGGCCAGGATCTCAGGGTCGGCGACAGCGCCATGCGCAAGGGTCACCTGATCGGGGGGATCAGCATCGCCAACCGGCTGGTCATGGCCCCGGTGATCGGGGCCTCGGCGGCGAACCGGACCCGGCTGCAGATCCTCGGCGGCTACTTCAGCCACAAGGAGCAGGAGCAGACCCTGCGCCAGCGCAAGCAGGCCTGTGGGGAGCAATTGCTCAAGCTGCAGGATCTCATCCTCAAGCTGCTGCAGTTGCCGAGGGAGAAGCGCAATCCCGAGACGGTGCAGAAGATCAAGACGCTGCGCATCCGCCAGCTCGACGAGGCCAAGTCGCTGAACGAGCAGTTGGTGGCGACCCAGGCACAGCTGCAACTGCTGATGGCCGGCATGAACATAGTCGCGACCCAGCGCCTGTTTCCCGGGGTCGAGGTGGAGATGGCCCACCATCACAACAGGGTCGACATAGAGCACGGCCCCATCAGCTTCGTCATCCGCGACGAGCAGCTGCAACTGACCCCCTATCAGGGCCACAAGTGAGGGGCACCCCACCACCGGCCCGATCCATGGGACGCATGGCGTGATCCCGGCGGTGAATTTCGCTACACTCGGCCTCCCCTTGGCCCCATCGGGTGGGCCGGCCAGACTCAGGTAGTGAGAAGATGTACAAGCTGATCGCATTGGATATGGATGGCACCCTGTTGAACCCTCAGGGTCAGATCACCCCGCGCACCCACGCCGCCATCGCGGCGGCCCGCGCCAGGGGCGTCACTGTGGTGCTGACCTCGGGACGGCCGCTGGAAGGCATGAGTGCCTATCTGATCGAGCTCGGCCTCACCGGCCCGGATGACTATGTCATCTGCTACAACGGCGCCCTGGTGCAACAGGTCGCGGATCACCGCATCCTGCGCAGCCAGCTGCTGACCGGCGCCGATGCCCGCGCCATCGCCCACCTGGCCGATGAGCTGGGGGTGAACATCCACGGCTTCTCCGTCCGTCAGGGGCTGATCAGCCCCAGGGTCAGCACCTATACCGAGCACGAGTCCCGCCTGGTCGACATGCCGATCAACCTGGTGGACTTCGCCACCCTGCCCCTGGACGAGCAGATCATGAAGGTGATGATGATCGACGAGGAGCCCCTGCTCTCCCGCGCCATCAGCCAGCTGCCCGCCGAGCTCTACCAGCGCTACACAGTGGTGCGCAGCTCCCCCTACTTCCTCGAGTTCATGAACAAGCAGAGCAACAAGGGTACCGGCGTCGCCGCCCTGGCCGAGCACCTTGGCCTCAGCGCCGCTCAGGTGATCGCGGTCGGCGATGCGGGCAATGACCGCCACATGATCGAATACGCCGGACTCGGGGTCGCCATGGGCAACGCCACCGACGAGATCAAGGGGCTGGCGCAGCACGCCACGGCCCGCAACGATGATGAGGGCGTGGCCAAGGTGATCGAGCAGTTCATCCTGAACGCCTGATCCCTAAGGGGCATCCCTGGATGCCCCTTCGTTTTTCCCCTCCCGCCGAATGTTTAATATATCCACCACGCCTTGCCCATACTCCCCCGCCCATTGCCGCTCAGGCCCCTGATACAGGGACTCAAGACGGCTTAGTCATTATCATGATTAACATTTTTGCATCATTTCGTTTGACATATTGAACGGCCTTGGCAGACTGGGATCAGGATCCAGGCTGTCACTGCCCAGGCTGACCGACGATTCTGGCACCGCGGCAAGACCCGGATCCCATGACCATGCCTTGAGGCATGCCCTTGCTGCTCAGCCGCGGCAAGGGCCTTCCCAAGGCGCAGGATGAGACACCAGACAAGGATAGCCAAGGTGACCTATGCCCAACCCCAGTTCCCATACCAAACCCGTCGTGTTGATGACCATGGGGGCCCAGCCCCGTAACGGCCACCCCTACCAGGTGATGACCCACAAATACATCACCCCCCTGGTGGAGATCAGCGGCTGCATTCCCCTGCTGGTGCCGACCTGCTGCGGCACCGACGATCTGGAGCAGTACCTCAACCTGGCCGATGGCGTCTACCTGAGCGGCGCCGGCTCCAACATAGATCCCGCCCTCTACGGCCAGGAGAACCTGACCCCGGAGAAGCCCCAGGACAGAGACAGAGATCTGTTCGACATTCCCCTGGTGCGCGCCGCCATCGATCGCGGGCTGCCGCTGCTCGGCATCTGCCGCGGCATGCAGGAGATCAACGTGGCGCTCGGCGGGGACATTCATCAGAAGGTCTATTGCGAGCCGGGGTATGACGATCATCGGGAAGATGCGGATGATCCGGTGGAGGATCAGTATGGTCACAGCCACCAGGTGAGTCTGGTGGCCGGCAGCTGGTTTGCCGAGCTGATGGGGGAGGAGGCGATCCCGGTCAACTCATTGCACGGCCAGGGGATCAAGACGCTGGCCAAGGGACTGGCCCCGCTGGCCTATGCCGAGGATGGGCTGATCGAGGCCCTTCACGCCCCCGAGCTGCCCCAGTTCACCCTGGCGGTGCAATGGCATCCGGAGTGGAAGGCGACCGAAAACCCCCACTCCATCAAGCTGTTCGAGGCCTTCGGTGCCGCCTGTCGCCGGCACAGGATGCAGGCCGGCTAGTCGCCGAGGCCCTTGCCCTTCAACCTGGGCAGCGCCCCGCGATCGGGGCGCAGGGTACGGCAGAGATCCAGCCCCTTGAGGCCGCGCTGGACGTGATCCGGGGCCTGACCGAGCACCATGCCGTTGCTGCGGTACAGATTGGCGTCGTCCAGCTCGAACAGCTCACCGCCGATCAGAAGTTGTTGCCGCGCATCGACCCGCTTGCCCCGCTTCAGGGGCAGCGTCATGTCGGTCAGCACCTCGCCGCTGGCGCAGCCTTCCCGCCAGCGGGCCTCGTCGGAGAAGGGGGAGATGGCGATCTCGCGCCAGGATCCATCCCTGAACTCCATCCGGTACTTGTCCGTCAGCAGATCGCAGCCCGCCAGCGGCAAGAGCATCGCCAACCAGAAGATGTTCTTCAAACGCAACCCTTGTACTCCCTGGTCGACCCGCACCAGACCGCCATCTCGGCTGCCCGACAGACGCTGAAGCCTCTTCTGCCACGCCGTCACAGCAGCAATTCTGCCAGCTCGCCGAGGGCGCAGAGCTCCACATCCGGCAGCAGTTGCAACTGCCGCCAGGACTGCTGGCGATCGTTGAGCCAGGCGGCCTTGAAGCCGTGCAGCAGTGCCCCCAGCACGTCCGTCTCCGGGTGATCCCCCACGTGCAGGATCCGGTCGGCCGGCAGGCCGAGCGCGGCCTGCGCCTGGGCAAACATGTCCGGCGCCGGTTTCATCCTGGCGCCCACCCCGGCCTTGCAGACCAGGGTGAAATAGTCGCTCAGCCCGGCCTGGGCCAGATCCAGGTTGCCATTGGTGATCACCACCAGCGGGTAGCGGCCGGCGAGGCGCGCCAGCAGGGCGTGGGTGGCCGCGCTCACCTCTATCTTCGAGCGCTCGACGAGGAAGCCGGCAAACACCCGCTCGGCCTCATGACTGGCCATCCCGGCCGCCATGCCCCCCTGCACCATGGCCTCATGGATACAGTGCCGGCGCGCCAGGCTGACATCCTGACGCAGCTCGGGGTGGGCCAGCAGCAGGCTGCGCTTGAGCGCCAGCCAGCGCGGCTTGTCCAGCATGGCGGTGGCCAGGTATTCGCTGCGCAGATGGGCCAGCATCCACTGCTCGGCCCGCACTATGGCGGGGCCGTTGTCATAGAGGGTGTCGTCGAGATCGAACGAGATGGCGGCCACCGGCTGCCAGCGGCGATAAAACTGCATGTGCTCTCCTCTGCTTGATGGCCGGGCCAGCCCGTTATTCACAGTCCCGGGGAGTCAGGATCCCGTTTGGCCCCGGCGGCTCGGACGCTGTCACACAGGTTGACAGCCGTCCGTGGCGACAGGCGTCACTCATCCTCCGGGGTGGCGGGATCCCGTTTGGCCCTGGGGTGGGCATTGTCATACACCTTGGCCAGATGCTGGAAGTCGAGATGGGTGTAGATCTGGGTGGTGGAGAGATCGGCGTGGCCCAGCAGCTCCTGTACCGCCCGCAAATCGCCGGATGACTCCAGCATATGGGTGGCGAAGCTGTGGCGCAGCTTGTGGGGATGGACGTGGGCGTTGAGCGCCTGCTTGTTGCCCCAGCCATCGATCCGCTCCTGCACCGAGCGGGCCGACAGCCGCTGCCTGCGCTTGGAGACGAACAGCGCCTCGGCCTCGTCCCCCGCAAGCAATGGCCGCACCCTGAGCCACTTGTGCAGCCACTCCACCGCCATCCGCCCCATGGGCAGCACCCGCTCCCGCGAGCCCTTGCCGGTCACCTTGAGCTGGCGCTCGTCGAGCTTAATGTCCGCCAGGTTGAGCCCCACCAGCTCGGCGAGGCGCAGACCGGAGGAGTACATCAGCTCCATGATGGCGCGATCCCGCACCGCCAGCGGATCCTGCTCGTCGGTGATGTTGAGCAGCTGGTACATCTCGTCCACATCCAGGTTCTTGGGCAGTGGCCGCCCCTGCTTGGGGGTCACTATGCCCCTTGCCGGGTTGGCCACCAGCCGCCCCTGGCGCACCTGCCAGTCGCAGAAGCTGCGCAGGGCCGAGACCTTGGTGGCGAGGGAACGGGGGGCGAGGCCGGCCTTGTGCATCCGGGTCACCAGGCTGCGCACCTGGCTCGCCTCGAGCCGGGCCCAGTCGTCGAGACCGAGGCGCACCAGCTCGGCGGTCATGGCCTGCAGGTGTGCCTCGTAGTTGCTGCGGGTGTGGGGGCTGAGCTGACGCTCGACCCTCAGGTATTCGATAAAGGCAGTGAGTTCCCCCGCCAATGCGGGAGGCAGGGGCTCGGCGGCGGGTTGCGGCGCCTTAGCCACGAACCAGCTCGGGCAGACGCAGTTGCAGCAGGCGGCCCAGCTGACCCAGCAACAGGGTGTCGTTGTGGGGGGCGAAGTGGCTGGGATCCGAGCTGGCGAAGGCCAGCACGCCGAGATCGCCGAGCCGCATCAGGGCCACCGAGTTGACCAGCACGTCGCTGCCAAACAGCGCCTGTTTCTCGCTCTGGTTGAGCCGGCCGAAGTAGTAATCCGATCCGGGCAGGCGCTGACCCAGCAGTTGCTCGAGCTGCTTGCCCTGTGCCAGGAAGCGCTGCTCCGGGCCGCTCAGCTGGAACTTCTTCGGATTGAGCCAGAGCCGCAGCTCGGTCAGCCGCAGGCGCTGCACGAAGGCCTTGCCCATGGCCACGCTCATCTCGAACAGGGTCTGGCAGCCGTAGAGCTCGCCATAGAGATCCGCATAGACCCGGAAGATCCGTTCATTCTCGCTGGCGACCCCCATCAGCTCGGTGATCTCCTGCTCCAGCTGATCGATGCGCTCGCGCTGTCGATCCAGCTGGCGCTCCACCAGGGAGACGGTGCCCTTGCGCTCATGGGGAATACGGATCCGGTCCAGCATGGCCGCGTGGCGCTGGAAAAACTCGGGATAACGGGCCAGGTACTCCAGCACGCTGGCTTCGTCCACCAGTGTCTCCTGCCGTTTGAGTTCGCTCATAAATTGGTTGGTCCATCATAGAAAAAGGGCACAGGGCCCTGACATTACCGCTTGGCAGGGCGGGGTTGCCCCCGCTCGATGCCTATAACTCTATCTGACCATCGAACACGTGCTCGGCCGGCCCGGTCATGTAGACCGGCTGGCCCGGTCCCTTCCAGGCGATGGTCAGCTTGCCGCCCGGCAGGCTGACGGTGACCCGCTCCCTGAGCTTGCCCTGGCTGATGCCGATCACCACGGCCGCGCAGGCGCCGGTGCCGCAGGCCAGGGTCTCCCCCACCCCGCGCTCGAACACCCGCAACTTGATCTCGGTGGCGTTGACCATCTCCATGAAGCCGACGTTGACCCGCTCGGGGAAACGCTCGTGCCGCTCCATGATGGCGCCCAGGGTCTGCACGGGCGCGTCATCCACCGAGGGCACCTCGATGACGCAGTGCGGGTTGCCCATGGAGACGACCCCGCACATCACCGTATGCTCCTGCGCCCGCAGCAGATAGGTCTTCTCCGCCTTCTGGGCACGGAATGGCACCTTGCCCGGCTCAAACTGGGGCACCCCCATGTTGACCGTGACCTGGTTCTCCCCCTCCAACTGCAGGGTGATGCGGCCACGGGCCGTGCTGACCGCGATGCGATCCCGGTTGATCAGCCCCTTCAGCCGCACGAAGCGGGCGAAACAGCGCGCCCCGTTGCCACACTGCTCCACCTCGCTGCCATCAGCATTGAAGATGCGGTAGTGAAAGTCGAGCTCAGGATCATAGGGCGGCTCCACCAGCAGCAGCTGGTCGAAGCCGATGCCGAAGTGGCGATCCGCCAGCTTCTTGATGACGTCATTGCTGAAGAACACCTTCTGGGTGACGCCGTCCACCACCATGAAGTCGTTGCCCAGGCCATGCATCTTGGAAAAATCTATCAACATCCTGCGTTCCTGTACCGTTAATCACGCTCTCACATGGAGGAACGCTTGGAATCCCGACCGGCAAACATCATCACCGTCTCGCGTGCCTGTGCCTTGCTCAGGGCAGCAGGTGCTCGCCCTGCCAGAGCGATTCCAGCGGCTCGCGCTCCCGGATTAGGAACGCCTGGTCACCGTCCACCAGCACCTCGGCCGCACGGGGACGGGTGTTGTAGTTGGAGGACATGGTGAAGCCATAGGCACCGGCGGAGCGGACCGCCAGCAGGGAGCCCTCGCCTATGGCCAGGGTGCGCTCCTTGCCGAGGAAGTCACCGGTTTCGCACACGGGTCCCACCACATCGTAGACCGCCTTCTCATGGGTCGTGCGGCTATCCACCTCGATGATGTTCATCCAGGCGCCATAGAGGGAGGGGCGCAGCAGATCGTTCATGCCGGCGTCGATCAGCGCGAAGTTGCGGGTCTCCCCCGGCTTGAGGTATTCGACCCGGGTCAGCAGCACGCCGGCGTTGGCGACGATGGCACGGCCCGGTTCGAACAGCAGGGTCAGCTCCCGGCCCGCCAGCTTCTGCTTGAGCGCCTCGGCGTACTCGGTGGGATGGGGTGGCTGCTCGGCGCCGTAGTTGACCCCGAGACCACCGCCCACGTCCAGGTGATGGATCTGGATGCCTTCGGCGGCCAGCTCATCGATCAGCCGCAGCAGCTTGTCGGCCGCCTCCATGAAGGGAGTCAGTTCGGTGAGCTGGGAGCCGATGTGGCAATCCACCCCCTTGATCTCGATGTGGGCCATGGCTGCCGCCTTGCGGTAGATAGCCGGGGCCTGCTCGATGGGGATGCCGAATTTGTTCTGCTTGAGCCCGGTAGAGATGTAGGGATGGGTGCCGGCGTCGATATCCGGGTTGACCCGCACCGAGACCCGCGCGGTCTTGCCCATGCTGCCGGCCACCCGGTTCAGGCGCTCCAGCTCGGCTTCCGACTCCAGGTTGAAGCAGAGGATCTCTTTGTCCAGCGCCAGCCGCATCTCGGCCTCGCTCTTGGCCACGCCGGAGAAGACCACCTTGGCGGGATCGCCCCCCGCCGCCAGCACCCTGGACAGCTCGCCGCCGGAGACGATGTCAAAACCCGAGCCCAGGCGGGCCAGCAGGTTGAGCAGCGCCAGGTTGGAGTTGGCCTTGACCGCGTAGCAGATCAGGTGGGGAATGTCGCCGGCCGCCTGATCGAAGGCGTGCCAGTGACGTTCCAGGGTGGCGCGGGAGTAGACATAGAGCGGGGTGCCATGTTGCTCGGCGAGCCGCTGCAGCGGCAGCTGTTCGGCCTGAAGCTGGCCGTCGGCGTCGTAGTTAAAGTGATCCAAGGGGCGGTTCCTTCCTAGATTATTGCGGCGCGGCCTCGGGGGCAGCTTCTGCGGTCGCCGGCGAGGCGGCTTGCGGTGTACTCTCTGTCTTGGGCTGTGCCGGTGTCTTGGGTTGCTCGGTAGACACGGGTTGCTCGGCTGGCGGCATATAGAGTGGCCCCGTCAGGCCGCAGGCGGCCAACCCGAGCGACAAGGACGCGGCAAACAGGCACTTGGTAAACTGGCTAATCATAATGGTTCGCTGCGAAAAAATTTTTGGCCCTCTATAATCGCACTCACATTGTTAAAAGCAACAGGATAAACCGATGAAGGATCACGAGTATCACGCCCTGACCGACGCCTTTTTCCAGTATGTGGAAGACGTTATCGACGAGGGTTATCCGGATATCGACTGCGAACGCGCCGGCGGGGTCTTGACCCTGAGCTTCGAGAACAAGACCAAGGTCATCATCAACAAGCAGGAGCCCCTGCACCAGATTTGGGTCGCCACCCGCGAGAACGGATTCCACTTCGAGCTGCACGGCGACAACTGGATCGACAACCGCTTCGGCGATGAGCTGAAAGCCCTGCTGACCCGGGCCTGCACCACCCAGGCGGGCGAGCCCGTACAGTTCCCATGATGGACCCGCATCCCATGATCGATCTGCATCCGCAGGGTGCCCGGCATGCTGTGATCTGGCTGCACGGGCTGGGGGATTCGGGGGCCGGGCTCGCGCCCCTGGTCGATGCCCTTGACCTGCCCGCCACCCTGCCGGTCCGCCATCTTCTGCCCGATGCGCCGGAGCGGCCCATCACCATCAACATGGGCTACAAGATGCGCGGCTGGTACGACATCAAGAGCTTCGACAACCCGGCGGATCGCGCCGTGGAGTCCCATGTGCGCGAATCGGCCACCCGCATCCAGGGGTTGCTGAACGACCTGATCGCCGAGGGCTTCGCCCCCGAGCGCATCATCCTGGCCGGCTTCTCCCAGGGGGGGGTCATCGCCTCCTTCACCGCCCTGCGCTCCCCGACGCCACTGGCGGGCCTGCTCTGCATGTCCACCTATCTGGCGGCGCCCGATGTCCTGCTCGGCGAGCTGAGCGAGGCCGCCCGTGCCCTGCCCATCTGCTACATGCACGGCATCTATGACGACGTGGTGGCGCTCTCCATGGGCTGGGACGCGAAAAATCGGCTGGAAGCGGCAGGGCTCAGCCTCGAGTGGCACGAGTACCCCATGCGCCACGAGATCTGCCGCCCTCAGCTCGGCGACATTCGCAGCTGGCTGCTGGCCCGCCTCGACGCCTGAAACCGCTCGACCACGAATAAGACAACGGCCTGCATCTGCAGGCCGTTTGCGTCTCGGCGGAGTGGATTGGGCGAGTGGGTACTCAGCCCACCTCGCGGGCCGGGCCCGGATGGTCCCGCTGCGGGCTCTGGCTGCGGTAGGGGATCACCTCCAGCGCGTCTCCCATCAGCACGATCTCATAGTACTGGGGCAGGTTGAAGTTGCTGAACTGGCCCGCATTGCTGAAGCGCTCGTGACCCGAGGTATAGAAGCGGTTCACCCCCTGCACCAGCTCATCCTTGTTGCCGGCGAAGTGCTGGTAGATCTCCACCCGGTTCGCCTCGTCCAGGATATAGATGTTGGTGCCCGCGTCTCTGGTGTCGAAGAAGAACTGCACCAGCCCCTCGCTGGCATAGGCATCGACGATGCCGGGCAGGTGCTGGCTGTGGGTCTTGTCGAGCCGCAGCGGCAGGTGATCCAGCTTGTTGTGGGAGATGTGGCGGTAGAAGTCGATGGCGTTTTCCAGCTTCTTGACCGAGACCCCGCGCCGTTCGAAGAAGATGCCGTACTTCTCTTTGCCGAGCGCCAGGGTCTTGACCAGTTGCTGCTTGTCGCGGGCGAGCCGCAGTTCGATGCACTCGGCCAGCAGCAGCTGGAAGCGGGAGCGCACCAGGGAGCGGAAGTGCTGGCTGTAGCAGAACACCTCGATCATCTCGGGGGCGGCGGCATCCTGGTGCATCTTGCCGAGTATGGTGGTGAGGGCGTCCACCACCGCCTCCTCTCCCTGGAAGTGCAAGGTGCGGATCTCGCTCCAGGAGTTGCGATAGACCAGATCCACCGAGCCCACCAGGCACTCCTGATTGCGACCGAACGAGAACACATCGGCGGCGTTGGCGTCGAACTCGATCACCTGCCCCACCCAGTGGCTGGTGGGATCCGTCTCCAGGTTGAGGAAGATGGAGAGCTGATGGATCTCGCAGGGGCGGCTCAGGGCCAGGTTGGTGGCGCGCGGGTACTTGACCGGGAAGGTGCCGGACAGATCGCGACAGAACTGGTGCAGGTTGTCGATGTGCAGATCCGAGCCCTGATTGAACAGGTGCACCCGGGACTCGGGCGTCAGCAGGCCGTTGAAGTAGGCCCAGGCCATCAGCTTGCTGATGTAGCCGTTATATTCGAGCGGCGCCCGACCTATGATGTCCGCCGGCTCGAGGGAGTGCTTGTAGAGATACCAACCGGCGCGGTTGAGGCGGCCGTGGGGCACCTGCACCAGGCTGAGATCCGGCTCGCTCAGATCCGGCGCTATCTTGAGGTTGATGCGCTGCACCTTGCCCGGCAGGCTCTCAAACGCGGCATAGAGCTTGCGAGACAGTATGCCGATGTCCTCCGGATTGATGGACTCGCTGATGTTGTTGCGGCGGGCGAACTGGATCAGGTTGCGATAGCTCTGCATCAGGGCTTCCAGCAACTCGGCGTAGGCCACCTTGACGTCCTCGACCTTCCACTCCTGGCGGTGATCCAGATGGTGCAGCCGCTCCGGGCTCCAGCCCCAGTAGGCCACCAGCTGGGCCATCTGCTCGCGGCGCCAGCTCGGGGAGTGCTCCTCCTTCGGATGACTGAGACCGTCACACACCTTGAGATAGAAGCAGCGGCGCACCAGATCCAGGCGCTGCATGTCGCCGATGGACTTGAGGTAGTTGGTCACCTTGTCCAGCATCAGGCAGTAGTTGTCGAGCCGGTAGTGCATGCCCTCGTTGTGCTGGAACCAGTCACGACTGGTCACCGACAGCAAACGGGTATCGGGATACTCGTGGGAGTAAGCCTCCATCAGCACCGACTTGAGCACCGCCTTGTAGGGGGAGTCGATGCCCTTGTAGAGCTGCCACAGGGCAGAGCCGAAGTACTCCTCGGCCGGAATGCGATCGAAACCACCGAGATCGAGCCAGTCATCCTGGCTCAGCTTGCCGTGGGCAAACAGGCCATTCACATACTCGTCGTAGTGATCGTCATACTCGGCGGGCACCAGATACCAGAGCAGGCGCTTGCCGGCGATGTGCATGGCGCTGCGGTAGAACTCGTCGAGCAGCAGCAGGTGCTGGGCGCTGCCACAGCTCTCCCCCTGCATCTGGGCATCGTTGCGCTGACGGAACTTGTCTTCCGGGATCAGGAAGAAGTTGAGATCGACCCCGCGCTGCTCGGCCCACTTGGAGAGTTGCTGGCACTTGAGATCCAGCAGGGCGAGCCGCTCCTGCGACAGCCCCGCCACGTGGCAGACCCAGATATCGAGATCCGAGTGGCAACACTGGCCGATGGACGAGGTGCTGCCCATGGAATAGAGGCCCTGGATCGACTTGTCGTGGGTGCTGAGGCCGCCCTGACAGTTGGCGTTCTGGCACAGATCCTGGATGAAGGCCTGCTGGGCCTCGTTGGCGACAAAACTCCAGATACCATGAGGCACATCCCCCGCCACATAGCCGGGCAAGAGAGGATGATTGAAGTGCAGCATAACCGGCAGCAATTGGAAGACCTGCTGCCCATAGCGACTCATGAGATCCAACGCCCGTTGCGTCTTGAGACGATTGAGTTCGTCGTAGCGCACCACCAGCGTGTCGAGTTTTACCAGCAATGCCCTACCTATGATGGGGGAGACAAATGACGCACCAAAACGGGGAGACGTCAAAAAAGTGTGATCATGTTAACAATGCAAACTGCCGTGGTAAACAAGCCCGCACGGAATCACCGGATTATTTCTGGCGGGCTCCATAACGGTATCAATAGAAAGCAATAAAGGTTAATAATTTCATGCAGTTAACATATCATCCCGACTTAATGAAAATCATTTTCAGCCACCTTTTTTGAGCCTGGCCCCGCTTTTGCCGGCTGCGCCATGAAAGCCCCTGCAAAGGGTGGTAAGATCGTTTTCCTTCTAAAGATGAAACAACTGATTGATATGGCAGCCCGAACCCTGAGAATTGCCACTCGCAAGAGCCCACTGGCCCTGTGGCAGGCCAACTTTGTGAAAGATCGGCTGGAAGCCCTCTATCCCGATCTGCAGGTCGAACTGGTGCCCATGAGCACCCAGGGTGACAAGATCCTGGATACCCCCCTCGCCAAGGTCGGCGGCAAGGGGCTGTTCGTCAAGGAGCTGGAGACTGCCATGCTGGAGGGACGTGCCGACATCGCCGTCCACTCCATGAAAGACGTGCCGGTGGAGTTCCCGGAGGGGCTCGGCCTGCACACCATCTGCGAGCGGGAAGATCCGCGCGATGCCTTCGTCTCCAACCGCTTCAAGCAGCTCGACGCACTGCCGCAGGGCGCCGTGGTCGGCACCTCCAGCCTGCGCCGTCAGTGCCAGCTGCGGTCCTCCCGCCCGGATCTGGTGATCCGTGACCTGCGCGGCAACGTCAACACCCGCCTCGCCAAGCTGGATGCCGGTGAATACGACGCCATCATCCTCGCCGCCGCCGGCCTGATACGGCTGGAGATGGCAGACCGCATCACCGCCTTCATCGAGCCGGAGCAGAGCCTGCCCGCCAACGGTCAGGGTGCGGTCGGCATCGAGTGCCGCCAGGACGATCACGAGCTGCACGCCCTGCTGGCCCCGCTGGAGCATGCCGAGACCCGGATCCGGGTGCTGACCGAGCGCGCCATGAATCGTGCCCTGCAAGGGGGCTGTCAGGTCCCCATCGGTGCCTATGCCCTGGTACAGGGTGATGAAGTCTGGTTGCGCGGCCTGGTGGGCAGCCCGGATGGCCGTCAGGTGATCCGGGACGAGATCCGCGGCCCCCTTGCCGACGGCGAGGCGCTCGGCGACGCCCTGGCCCAGCGCCTGCTGGCCGCCGGTGCCGACGCCATCCTGGCCGAGGTCTACCGCCCATGAGCGCGGGCCGGGTCAGGCCACAACCGTTGAGCGCGGCCTGATGATCCCGCTGGTGGTGCGCCCGGCCAGGCAGGCCGACGAGCTGGTGCAGTTGCTGCGCCGGCGCGGCCACAGCCCGCTCTGTTGCCCGCTGCTGGAGACCCGGCCGGGCGACGAGCTGTCCCGCCTGCCCGCCTTGCTGCCGACGGCGGACATCATCATCGCCGTCAGCGCCCATGCAATTCATTTTGCTCATCATTTTCTGTTGCAAACTGGTCTGACCTGGCCACATATTGAGTACTTTGCGGTCGGTCAGGCCAGCGCCGACGCCTTCGCCGAGGTGGGGGTCAAGGCGCAGAGTCCGCAGGATCCTCGCAGTGAGGGACTGCTGCTGCTGCCGGCCCTGCAAGCGATGACCGGCAAACGGGTGCTGATCCTGCGCGGCAACGGTGGCCGGGATCTCATCGCCCGGGAGCTGGCCTCACGCGGCGCACTGGTGCACTATTGTGCCACCTACGAGCGCCACTACCCCGAGCTCGACGGAAACGAATTGACTCGCCACTGGCAGACGGCCGGGCTCGACAGCCTGCTCATCACCAGTGGTGAACTGCTGCAACGGCTGCTGGAACTGGTGCCAAGCCAGCAGCAGCCCTGGCTTCATGACCGCCTGTTGGTGGTGCCCAGCCCCCGCGTGGCCGAACAGGCCGAGGCGGCTGGTTTTACCCATATCGTGATTGCCCAAGGTGCATCCAACCAGGCCCTGACGGCCGCCCTGGAACTGAGGAAGATGGAATGACTGAACAGCAAGAAGTCCAGCCGAATGCCGCGGCCCCTGCCGCACCGGCGCTCGAGCCCAAGAACGGCAAGCACCGCTCCGGTGCACTCCTCGGCGGCGTCGCCATCCTGCTGGCCCTCGGGCTGGCCGGCGGCCTCTATCTGCACGGGCACCAAAATGCCGTCGCCCAGCAGGCCGAACTGAGCGCGCTCAAGCAGCAGCTGGCCGAGGTCATGGGCAAGCTGGATCAGAGCAACAGCAAGGATGCGCAGCAGCTGGCCGTGCTCGGCAAGAGCCAGCAACAGCTGCAGGAGGCGCTGGACGGGCTGCAGCATAGGGTGCTGGATCTCAACGACAAGCGGCCCAACGACTGGATGCTGGCCGAATCCGAATACCTGGTACGCATGGCGGGCCGCAAGCTGTGGCTCGAGCATGACCTCATCTCCGCCATCACCCTGCTCGGCAACGCCGACGAGCGGATCAAGGCGCTCAACGATCCCAGCCTGATGCCGATCCGCAAGGCGCTGGCGGAAGACATCGCCCAGCTCAAGGGCATGCCGCGGGTCGACCGCGAGGGGCTGACCCTGAAACTGGCCGCCCTCTCGGATCAGATCGAGCTGCTGCCCCTCTCCACCGTCAGCATGCCACAAGCCAAGGCCGAGCCGGATCAGGCGGTCAGCACCAGCCCGGACGAATGGCAGAGCAACCTGAAGAAGAACTGGGTCAAGTTCACCGAGAACTTCATCACCATCCGTCGCCGCGATGGCGCCGTGGAGGCGCTGCTCTCCCCGCAGCAGGAAATCTTCCTGCGCGAGAACCTCAAGACCAAGCTGCTGCAAGCCCAGCTGGCGGTCTACCGCGAGCAGCAGGCGCTGTATGAAGACAGCCTGGACAAGGCCCAGCGCTGGCTGACCCAGTACTTCGACGTCGACAACAGCGCCACCCAATACATGCAGTCCGAGCTCGACAAACTCAAAGGCGAGCAGATCCAGTTCGACTATCCGGATCAGTTCAAGACCCAGGCCATGCTGGAGCAGGTGCTGAACGAGCGCCTGCAACGCATCCTGGCCGGCAACTGAGGAGACGCCCATGATTCGTCTGATCCTAGTGGTGGCCGTGATGGTGGCGGGCCTGATGTTCGGCCCCGAAGCCTCCGGCAACAAGGGCTACGTGCTCATCTCCCTCGGCAACTACACGGTGGAGTCCTCGGTCACCAGTGCCGTGATCCTGGCGGTGCTGTTCTACGGCGCCCTGCTCGTGCTGGAGTGGCTGCTGAGCCGGGTGTTCGGCCTGCGCCGCAAGACGCAAGGCTGGTTTGGTTCCCGTCGCCGCCGCAAGGCCAACCTGCAGACGGTGAATGCGACCCTGGCCATGGCCGAGGGTCACTACAACCAGGCCGAGAAGCTGCTGATCAAGGGGGCCGACAACAGCGACACCCCGCTGCTCAACTACCTGAGTGCCGCCAGGGTGGCCCAGGCCCGGGGCGATGACGTGCGCCGGGATCACTACCTGCAGAAGGCGCAGGAGGAGAACCCCAAGGCCGAGCTGGCACTGACCCTGATCCAGACCCAGCTGCAGATAGAGCAGGGCCAATACGACAGCGCCCTCGGTCGGCTCGAGTCCGTCTACGCCCTCAATCCGCGCCACCCCATGGTGCTGGATCAGCTGCGCCAGGTGTATCTGGCCCGCCAGGACTGGGCGGCCCTGATCGATCTCGCCCCGGCCCTGCGCAAGGTGGGCAAGCTGACCCCCCAGCAGGAAGAAGATCTGCTGCATCAGGCCTGGACCGGTCGGCTCGAGGCCGCCGGCGAGGCGCTCGAGACCCTGCGCCCGGTCTGGCAGGAGCTGCCGCGCAAGCTGCGCCAGGATCCCGTACTGCTGGCCAGCTACGGCGATCGCCTGCGCCAGCTCGGGGCCGACGGCGAGGCGGCCGAACTCTGGCTGGAGGCGCTGCGCAAGCAGCCGGCCCCCGAGCTGTTCGCCCGCCTGCCCAGGCTCAAGCTGGATGACTATCAACCCATGCTGACTCTGCTGCAGAAGCTGCAGGATCAGCCGGGCGCCGAAGCGGCGCTGGCCCAGGTCTATCTGCTGGCCGGCCAGCTGGATGAAGCCCAGCGTCTGCTGGAGCAGGAGGTCAAACGCGCCCCCAGTGCCGCCGTCTGCCACGCCCTCGGCCAGCTGATGGACAAGCGTCGCCTCACCAACAAGGCCAACGAATACTATCGTCAGGCGCTGGCACTGGCCGGGATCTGATCCCCTGCCCCCAGCACCAACGAAAAGAGGCCGCACAGTGCGGCCTCTTTCTTTGCTGACAAACCAGTACCAAACCAGCACTCAGGACGTCAGCCGTTCCAGCTCCCCGATGAGCCAGACGGCCTCTTCCCGGTGCGAGCCGCACACGTCCTGCATGGGCCTGAAACCGCTGCACACCGCCGGGCGCTCGGGCTGGCCGAAGATCTTGCAGCCCAGCCTGGCATCGAGCTGGACACAGGCGACCCCGGCCGGTTTGCCCGTCGGCATGCCGGGGATGGCACTGCTGATGCTGGGGGCGATACAGCAGGCGCCACAACCTTGACGACATTCCATGTGATGCTTTCCTGTGCATGGCGAAGCAGTCTATCAAAGGGCCGGGATTCCCCTTAGCCTTATCCCTTCGCCCCCCTGAAATAGTGGCCGGCCCGCCGAGCGGGCAACAAAAAGCCCGACGGCAGAAGCGGTCGGGCTTTTCAATGACAGAGGCTCAGCGCACCCTCATCACAGGATGATGTCGCGCACCACGCTGTCTTTGCGATCCAGGAAGTGGATCGACTTGATACGGCGGATGGTGCGTGATTTGCCGCGGATCAGCAGGGTCTCGGTGGTCGCCATGACGCCGTTGCTGGTGATGCCTTCCAGCAGATCACCCTTGGTGATGCCGGTCGCCGAGAAGATGACGTTGTCATTCTTGGCGAGATCTTCCAGCTTGAGTACCTTGTTCACGTCGATACCCAGCGCCTCGCAGCGGGCAATCTCCTGCTCGCCCAGGGCACGCACCTCGGGGCTGTCGCCCTTGACCTTGTGACGGGGCACCAGGCGCGCCTGCATGTCACCATCCAGCGCACGGATCACCGCCGCCGAGATGACCCCTTCCGGGGCGCCGCCGATGCCATACAGCATGTCGACTTCGCTGTCTGGCAGACAGGTGAGGATGGACGCGGCCACGTCGCCGTCGGGGATGGCGAACACCCGCACACCCAGTCCCTGCATCTCCTTGATCGCCTTGTCGTGGCGCGGCTTGGCCAGGGTGATCACGGTCAGACGGGAGAGCGGCTTGCCGAGCGCCCTGGCCACGGCCTTGAGGTTCAGCTCGAGGGCCTGATCCAGGTCGATGGCGCCCTTGGCACCCGGACCCACGATCAGCTTCTCCATGTACATGTCGGGCGCCTTGAGGAAGGAACCCTTGTCGCCGACGGCCAGCACGGCCAGGGCATTGGACTGCCCCATGGCAGTCATGCGGGTACCCTCGATCGGATCGACCGCGATATCCACGGCATCCCCCAGACCAGTCCCGACCTTCTCGCCGATGTAGAGCATGGGGGCTTCGTCGATCTCGCCCTCGCCGATCACAATCTCACCATCGATCTGGATCTGATTGAGGATATGGCGCATGGCCGCAACGGCCGCACCATCGGCGATATTCTTGTCACCACGTCCGAGCCACTTGTAGCCAGCCAGTGCAGCCGCTTCCGTCACTCGGGAAAACTCGATTGCCAGTTCACGTCTCATCGCATATCCAACCTTAGGAGCTCGAAAACGGGCGGCATTCTACCACAAGGGCAAACCTTTGCGCGCAAAAGTGGCGGATCGCCACATAAATCCCGGCGTTCACCGGACTGACACCAAACCGCCATCGGTTGTTCATGTTACGGTCACCCCGCTGTCATTTCCCCTGTCTAGCATGGCCCCGTCTTTGAAAACAGAAGCTTACAAACAAGGGATGATGATGAAAAAGCTGACAGTAGTAGCATTGGCACTCACCGCGGCCTTCCAGGCTCAAGCCGTCGAAGTCTATAAGAATGACTCCACCCTGCTCGATCTCTATGGCCGCATCTACGCCGGCCAGTTCTTCGGCGAGAAGAAAGAGCTGGACGCCAATGGCGACATCAAGAACGAATACAGCGACAAGCAGGGCGCCAACCAGTTCGTCCGCCTCGGTGCCAAGGTCGAGAGCGAGATCAACCCCGGTCTCAAGGCGCTGGCCCAGTACGAGCTGCAGATCTACATCAATGACAGCGAGAAGACCGTCAGCGAGAACTCCGACAACCTGCGCACCCGCCTGGCCTTCGCCGGGGTCGGCGCCGACTGGGGCAACGTCACCTTCGGCCGCCAGAAGGGCGCCCCCGGCCTGCTGGCCGACTGGACCGACGTCTCCCTCTCCGACGGCTACGGCAACGAGGCCCTCGGCGCCAAGACCGACACCTTCGCCACCAACCGCGCCGGCTCTGTGCTGAAATACTCCGGCCTGTTCAACGGCTTCCAGGTGGATACCAGCTACAAGTTCGATGGCGGTGACACCGAGGAGACCAGCAGCAAGGACAGCGACGCCGCCTACGGTGCCGCCGTGGCCTACACCTTCCCGTTCAACCTGGCGCTGGGTACCGCCTACAACGTCGGTATCCGTGACAAGAGCGGTGAAGAGGATGCCAAGCTGTGGCTGCTCTCCGCCAAGTACGACAACAAGGCCGTCTACGCCGCCCTGAGCTACGCCGACGGCAGCGACTTCCTGGCGACCGACAAGGATCACACCGGTTGGGAAGCGGCGCTCGGCTACAACTTCGAGAACGGCATCGGCCTGATGGCGCTGTGGAACAAGCAGAAGGTGGAAGAGGCAGGTCGGGACGATTACGACTCCATCGACTACTACACCCTGGGCGCCCAGTACAAGTTCAACAAGAACCTGCGGGTCATCGGCGAGTACCGGATCAACAATCTGGACAGCGATGACAGCGGCAAGCTGAACACCAAGGATGACTTCCAGCTGGCAGCCCGTTACGACTTCTAAGCGATAGCTCAAGACAAACGGCGCGCAGACTCCTGCGCGCCGTTTTTATTTGGCCCATGACTGCCGGACGCCGGTTACCTCAGCCGAGCGGTTTTTGCACCGACACCAGCAGCAGCATGGGGCGCTCGGCCTCCTCCCCCAGGGCCGGGTTGGCGGCGATCTGGGCGGCGCTCGGTCCCCACTCCTCGACATGAGCAATCTGGAAGCCCGCGCCGATCAGGGCATTGAGATAACTGCCCAGGGTGCGGTGATACTTGATCACCCCGTCCGCCAGCCAGTTGCTGATCCGCTTGCCCTCGGCCTGGTAGCCGTTGACGGGCCAGGAGCGACGCCCCTCGCCATCCACCAGCCAGCCCTGCGGCTGCGGGCAGGTAAAGATGGGATGCTCCACCGAGAGCACCAGCCGGCCCCCCGCCACCAGCACGCGATGGATCTCGGCAAATAGCGGCGCCACCTCGGGCAGGTAGTGCAGCGCCAGGGAGCTGTAGATCAGATCGAAGGGTTCGCCAGACAGCTCGAGTCCGTTCAGATCCCCCTGCCGGTAGCAGATGGCCTCATCCCGGGTCAGCTCGGCAGCGCGGGCCAGCATCCTGGCGGAGAGATCGATCCCGAGCACCCCGGCGGCCCCCTGCTCCCGCGCCACCCGGCAGAACCAGCCATAGCCGCAGCCCAGATCCAGCACCCGCTTGCCCGCCAGCGGCGGCAACATGGCCTGCAGCGCCGGCCACTCCGGCGCCCCCGCCAGCCCCTGCCGGGAGCGTGGCAACTGGGCGTAACCCTCGAAAAACCCTTGATCGTCATAGATATTTTGTGACATTTCACACTTCCTCATTCGAATCGTACCAGCCTGCTAGCGGAGCGGATGTCCATGAGCATATCCTCGCCCCCGCCAGCACAGGCCAAAAAAAAGCAGAGCACCCGGGCGGGCCTCTGCTCTGTTGCGAGCCCGCGCCATGGGGCGGGGCCAACAAAAAAGGCCATAGACATTGTCTATGGCCTGCTGTTTCACTCGTGCCAGCCAGGCTCGGGTCCTGACTCAATCAGGATCCGATGCGGCTGGCACGATGAATGGGTGGGAGGCTCAAGCCTCCCCAGGCTCCGGACAATGCCTCATCGTGCGCATCTGTTCGGAGTTCACTCGGGTCACACGTTGATCCGAGGCATAAAGCGTCATCTTGATCACCCAGCCAGGTCGGCCCATTGAAAAAGGATCGAAAAATCAGGCGTTACTCTAAGACTTGCCCGCCCCGATGACAAGCACGGCGGCCGAGGTCGGCCAGCGCCGACACCCTAGAGCGTCTTCTGCCAGAACAGGGCCCGCCCCACTTGCGGGCTGAGCTCGTAACCGGCGAAACCGCTGGCCCGGTAGGCGGCCTGCGCCACCTGGTTGCCCTCCAGCACCTCCAGGGTCAGCTTGCAGCAGCCGAGCTCGCGGGCGAGCCGCTCCACCTCGGCCAGCAGTCGCTTGCCGAGGCCGCGCCCACGATGGTCCGGGTGCACCGCCAGATCGTGCAGATTGAGCAGCGGCCGGCAGGCGAAGGTCGAGAAGCCCTCGAAACAGGTCGCCACCCCGGCCGGTTGGCCATCCACCCAGGCCAGCAGCACATGGGCATTGTCCCTGGCGGCCAGCGCCTGGGCCAGCCCGGCCTGCACCTCGGCAGAGAGCGCACGGCCACCGCCCATCTCGTCCCTGGCATATTCGTTGAGCAGCCAGACCAGGGCCTGGCCATGCTGCCGGTTGCCGAGGTCTGCCCTGATGATCTCTTCCATGTCTCGATTCCCTGTTCCCGCTGGATGCTGCGCCCAAGGCGCCGAACCCCGATGGTAAACCAGCCCTTTGCCGACACCAAGACTCGCCCTCTCCACGGGATAGGCCAGAGCGGGTGCCGTCTGGCTGTGCCGGCGGCGATAGATAGGGATTATTTATATCTTTCCCTTGCCAGGGAAATGAAAATCAATATCATTAGCGCCCTCTCGGCATGAGAGAACATAATAATTACAAATAAATCAATAAGTTCAGGCCGTCAGGCCGATTAGAAGAGTCACACGCAGATGCTTAACCCCACTCCCCCGCGCGCCCTGCTGGGCGTCGCCTTGCTGGCCCTCAGTGCCGGCACCCGCGCCGAAGATGAGACCATGACGGTCGTCGGCAAACGCAGCCAACACGCGGAAGTCGCCACCGCGACCCGCACCGCCACCCCCGCCAAGCTGGTGCCCCAGACCATAGACAGCGTCTCCGCCAGAGAGTTGACCGCCTACGGTCAACCCAGCCTGAGCGAGGCCCTGACCGGCATCCCCGGCGTCAACGCCAGCGGCGACACCCGCTTCGACAGCGTCAACATCCGTGGCTTCAACGCCAGCAACGACTTCTATCTCGACGGTCTGCGCGATGACATGCAGTACACCCGGGATCTCGGCAACATAGAGCGGGTCGAGGTGCTCAAGGGGCCGGCCGCCGTGCTCTACGGCCGTGGCAGCACGGGCGGCATCATCAACAGGGTCAGCAAGACGCCGCAGAGAGGGCAGGCGTCCAGCGTCACCGCCAGGGTCGGCAGCTTCGACAGCCAGCGGCTGGCCGCCGATCTCAACGCCGAGGCCGGTGAGCGGGTGCAACTGCGCCTCAACCTGGCCCAGGAGGACGCCGACAGCTTTCGCGACGGCGTGACCAGCCAGCGCACCCTGTTGGCCCCGGCCCTCAACTGGGAGATCAACGACAGCCTGAACTGGCTGCTGCAGTACGAGCGCAACGGCAGCGATCGCACCCCGGATCGCGGCATTCCCGGGGTCAATGGCCGTCCGGCCGAGGTGCCCATCGAGAGCGTCTACAGCGACACCAGCCGGGACTTCATCGACGATCTGGCCCAGTCCACCCGCTCCCGCCTGACCTGGGATCTCAACGAACAGTGGCAACTGCGCCAGCAGCTTGGCTACACCAGCCTCGACAGCCGGTTCGACAACACCTATGTCACCGGCGTGAAGGGGGATCAGGTGACCCGCGCCCGCTGGCAGCAGGATCTCAAGGCCAACAGCCTGACCAGCAACACCGAGGCCGAGGGCCAGCTGCAGACCGGCCCCGTCGAGCATCGCCTGCTGCTCGGGCTGGAGCAGAACTGGCAGGAGCGCACTCCCAAGCTGTATCAGAACGCCAGCCCTATCCCGCCGGGCAACCTGTACGATCCGGGTTCCCTGCCAAGCTACGATGGCACCATGAAGCTCGCCAGCGACGCCAGCCACAAGGTGCGCGGGGTCGGCCTCTATCTGCAGGATCAGCTCAGCCTGGGTGACTGGCACCTGCTCGGCGGCCTGCGCCGGGACGCATTCACCGTCACCAGCCGCCGTAACGACCTCAACAAGGAGGAGACCCTCTCGGTCACCAGCCTGAGCCCGCGCCTCGGCCTGGTGTGGAACCCCATCGAGGAGCACGCCTTCTACACCTCCTACAGCAAGACCTTCACCCCGGTGGGCGGGGAGCTGATCGGCATCACCCCGGGGGACAAGAACAACAACCTGGATCCCCAGCACTCCCGGCTGTACGAGGGGGGCGTGAAGAGCGACTGGCTGGGCGGCCGGCTGGCCACCACCCTCTCCATCTACCGGCTGGAGATGTACAACAAGCGCAGCAAGGATCCGCTGGATCCTACCAAAGTGATCCTCACCGGCCTGCAGCGCACCGAGGGCATAGAGCTGAGCGCCCGCGCCCAGCTGACCGACGAACTCTACCTGCACGGCGGCGTCGCCCTCCAGGACGCCGAACAGGTCAAGGCGGACGCGGATCTGCAGGGCAAGCGGCCGAGCAACGTCTCCCGCCAGAATGGCCAGCTGTTCGCCGGCTACCAGAACGGCCAGCAGGGCTGGTTTGGCGAGACCGGGGTGACGGCGGTGGGGGATCGCTTCGCCGACAACGCCAACACCACTGTGCTGCCCGGCTACGCCCGCTTCGATGCCAGGGCCGGCTACCGCTGGCAACAGTGGGATGCCCAGCTCAGCGTGGAGAACCTGACCGACCACCAGTACTACCTCAGCGCCACCAGCGCGGCCCAGATCATGCCGGGCAGCCCCCGTGAGCTGCATCTGACCGCCGCCTACCGCTTCTGAATCCCTCCGTCATCACAGATGACCCTGGCCAGCCCGCGCTGGCCAGATTTTTATGACGCGCAAAACATGAAACAGAGAAGACTCCCCCTGCATAACAACAAGTGGGTACGCCGCATCCACGCCTGGGCCGGCTTTGCCACCCTGGCCCTGATGCTGATCTACGGCCTGACCGGCCTCTGGCTGCAACACAGGGCCGTACTGCCCCTGCCCGGGCCCCATACCGACAAGACCAGCGAAGAGCTCGTGCTGACGGCACCGCTGGCGAATCCCGAGGCGCTGACGGCGCTGCTGCGCCTTCGCTATCCAGACGCCGTCGAGGAGGCCAGGGTCGCCCTCACCCCGCCCCAGACCCTGCCCACCCCGAACGGTCCCCTCACCCTGCCGGCGCGCTGGGAGCTGCGGCAGGTGAGCCTGAGCCAGAGCCTGACCGCCGGCTACGTGGAAGGCACCCTGCTGGTGCGCATCGAGCGGCAGCAGGCCAACGCTGCCGCCAGCCTCAACCGGCTGCATCGCGGCATGGGCACGGGTCTGCCCTGGCAACTGCTGGGGGATCTCGCCGCCCTGGCGCTGCTGCTGCTCGCCCTCACCAGCCTGCTGATGTGGAACAAGCTGCACGGCCCGCCCGGGCGCGGCATGGCGCTGCTGGTGAGCGGGGCCCTCGTCACCCTGCTGATCGCCCTGCTCTGACTGCCGGCCTTTGCCGAGTCGGCGCCGGGGTAACGCCCCCGTGGTCTAGGTAACAAAGGGTAACCGGCCAGCGACGGGGTCACAGTTGTCATTCCCTTGGCTGGCGGGGGTCAACCGTGGCTGTTAGGGTGCGGCCAGAATCCCAGACGCCAAGAGGTATCATGCGCATCTCCAGCATCGAGTGCGGGCGGGTCCTGGCCATAGTGGCCGTGATGACCATTCACATCTCCCCCTTCAGCAATCCGTTCGATCCCAGCCTGTGGGGCGATCCCTTCTCTCTCTGGCTGGGGGGCAGCATCAATCAGCTGTGCCGCTTCGCGGTGCCGCTGTTCTTCCTCTGCTCCGGTTACTTCCTGCAACCCAGGCTGGCCGCGGGCGATCCCATGGCGGTGGCGCTGCGCTACTGTCGCCCCCTGCTGGGACTCTGGCTGGGGTGGAGCCTCATCTACCTGCTGGTGCCCTTCAACCCGATCGCCGCCGTGCAGCAGGGCTATCTGGCCAGCATGGCGGGCCAGTGGCAGATGCAGATTGGGGATCCGCTCAATGCCTGGTGGGTGGGCGGCATGATCCACCTCTGGTTCCTGCCCGCCCTGATGCTGGCGGTGCTGATCCTGGCGCTCTGTCAGCGCGTCGGCTTGCCCCAGCTGGCGCTGGTGGCGGGCGTGCTGCTCTATCTGCTGGCGCTGCTCGGCGGCTCCTACGGCAAGCCGCTGCTGGGCGGCGAGTGGCCGCTGCTGACCCGCAACGGGCCCTTCTTCTCGCTGCTGTTCGTGGCGCTCGGCGCCTACCTGAGGGCCAGTCGCTGGCGACCGACGGCCCGCCTGAGTGGCTGGCTGCTGGGGGCGGGGCTCGCGCTCTACGGGCTGGAAGTCTGGGGGCTGTGGTTGGCCGGGGTGGCGCTCAACCGCCATGACTTCCTGCTGGGATCCGTGCCCTGGGCCCTCGGCCTGTTCGGGCTGCTGCTGGCGCGCCCCGACTGGGGCAAGGGCAGCTGGCTGGAGCGCCAGGCCCCCAAGGTGCTCGGGCTCTATTGCCTGCACATGATGCTGGTGGTGTGGCTGATGGTGTTCGGCCCGCAAGGCAAGCTGGTGTGGTGGGAACTGCTCAAGGTGCCGGCGCTGATCGCCCTCTCCCTGCTCGCCTATCGGCTGCTGGCGGCGACACCGGCCAGCCGCTGGCTACTGCGGGCCCGCTGACCTGACCATCGGCAGGTGCGAGGGGGACGCCTTCCTCTGAAAAGGCGACTCGCGGGTCGCCTTTTTGTTATGAGGGCGGTACTTTGGCCACCCACAGGGTGACGACGAGGCGCAGGTTGTTACCATGCCTTTTTGTAATAAATCCAGATGAGACACTCAATGCTGATCCGCCCCTTCACCCCGACCGATATGGACGCCGTCCTCGCCATCTGGCTGGATGCTTCCCTGCAGGCCCACCACTTTATCGATCCTCTGTACTGGCACGCCAACCTGAACGCGATGCGGGAGATCTATCTGCCCGCCGCCGACAACCATGTGCTCTGCCAGGATGGCGCCGTACTGGGTTTTTACTCCCTGTATGCAGAGAACCTGGCCGCCATCTTCGTCGCGCCAGCGCAGCAGGGGCGCGGCCATGGCAAGGCCCTGCTCGCCCATGCCAAACAGCAGCGGCCAACGCTCAGGCTGCAGGTGTACCAGCAGAACCGGGCCAGCGGTGACTTCTATCTCTCTCAGGGCTTCCAGATAGAAGGCGAGCAGCAGGATCCCCACACCGGCTGCGCCGAGTGGGTGATGCGCTGGTCCGCTTGAGGGCTAACTTGTCCGATCCTGGGCTGAGACTCAGAACCTCAGGGTCAAGCCGACATTGGCCTGCCACTGGGTGATCAGCTCCCCCCGCACCCGGAAGGCACAGATCTCGGGGTTGCAGAGGAACTGGCTGTCTTCGTTGACCAGGGAGCCGTAACCGCGCACCTCGGCCCGCAGCGCCAGCCTGTCGGTCAGGCGCGGTTGCACCCCCAGGGCCAGCGACATGGAGGGCGCCACCTCGCTGTCGTAGGCATCGAAGCGCGTCAACCCGATCCCGGCGCCTATATAGGGGGCCATGACGTTGTCGGAGAGGGTCAGGGCTCCGGCGAAGTGCAGGGTATCCACCGTCAGCCGATCCGGCTGATCGGGAGAGATGGGGGTCGACTGGTGGCTGTAGAGCAGCTCTATCATGCCGGGGTCGTTGACCTCCTTGCTGATGAACAGGCCCCAGTTGCCCGAGCTCTCCCCCTGCAGGGAGTCGATGTCGCTCGAGTGCGGCGTGGGCTCGGGCTCATCCATCGCCTCGAAGTCGAGGGAGGAGCTGTAACCGAGGAAAGGCGTCACCTGCCAGCCCAGATCGGCGGCCGGCTCGGCCCCCCAGCTCTGACCCAGCGGCAGCAACAGTCCCATCACCATCATTCCTGCTCTTTTTCTCACGGCCTTCCCCTGATTGGCATTGATCGTGCCAGAAGCATATCAGAGCCCCTCGAGGCCGCGCCTAAATAGGGGCTGTACCAGACAATTTCGACCCACCTGGCGGATCCGGCCCTCACCTGCCCCCCAAGATGTACGCCGGCCAGGCCCATTCATCTGGGATTAACCCTTGCCACGTAAGCTAGCGGCGGCCACAGGGGTGGCCTTCAACAGGACGAGGATCTCAGGAATGGTTGCCGCGCAACTCAACGACCCACAACATCGACTCTCCGACACGCTGCGGGCGACCGCCCACGCCATCGAGGAGAGCCATATCAGCCTGCGGGACATGCTCGCCCTGGTCGGCGAGCAGGGCATGCTGCTGTTCTGCGTGCTGCTCACAGTGCCCTTCCTGTTGCCGGTCTCCATCCCCGGCGTCAGCACCCCGTTCGGCCTGCTGATCCTGTTCATCGGCATCGGCATCACCCTCAACCGGGTGCCCTGGCTGCCCGCCATCCTGATGGAGCGCCGCTTCGCCGCCGAGCAGCTCAAGCCGACCCTGCACAAGGGGGCGGATCTGCTGGCCCGCATCGATCGCTTCATCCGGCCACGCCTGCTGCTGCTGACCGGCAGCACCGCCGTCAACCGCTGCAACGGCCTGCTGATCATGCTGGCCGCCCTGCTGCTGATGCTGCCGCTCGGCGCCATCCCGTTCACCAACGCCATGCCCGCCTGGGCCATACTGCTGCTGGCCATCGGCATGTTGCAGCGCGACGGCCTGTTCGTCGCCGGCGGCTACGCGCTGGTGAGCGCGACCCTGGTCTGGTTCGGCGTACTGGCCATAGGGCTGCTGATGGCGGGCCAGAACGTCTCGACCCTGTTGGGTTAGAGCGCCTTGGTCAAGGCCGCATAAACGAACAAGGGCGACCAGCTGGTCGCCCTTGTGCTTTGAGGCTCAGAGGAGCCAAAGTCAGGAGTCCGGATCATGGGCCACCCGGTTGCGCCCGCTCCGCTTGGCCCGATAGAGCCACTCGTCGGCGCGGGCCAGCACGGCGTTGACCTCCTCTCCCGGCTGGATCAGGGTGCTGCCCAGACTCACGGTGATGGGCACCGGATCCGGCTCCATGGCCGCCACCGCGGCGCGGATCCGCTCCGCCACCTTCGGCAGTATGGCCTCGTCTATCTGCGGCAACAGGATCAGAAACTCCTCGCCACCGCTGCGCACGAACAGATCCTCCACCCGCAGCTGGGCGGCCACGCACTCGCAGAAGCGGCACAGCACCCTGTCCCCGGTCTGATGGCCGAAGTTGTCGTTGATCTGCTTGAAGTGATCGATATCCAGCATGATGAGGCCGGTGCGCCCCTGGCCCTGCAGCTTGTGTCTGTAGTGCTCGAAGAAGAAATGGCGGTTGTAGAGGCCGGTCAGCTGATCCGTCTCGCCGAGCCGCTTGAGCCGCTGCTGCAACTCGTGCTGGCGGGTGATGTTGCGGGTCACCCAGGCCACCGCCCGCTTGCCCTCATAGCGCGAGGGCAGCGGCGCTATCTTGCCCTCGAAGCGCTGCGTCCCCTGCGGCCCGGCGGCGGCATCTATCCCCTCCACCTCGGTGGCGGCCAGCTCATACTCCACCACCTGCACCTGCCCGCTGCTCAAGGCCAGCGCGACCTGCGCCATCACCCACTGCGCCATCGCGGCGGGCAAGACGTCGGCCAACTGCTTGCCCGCCAGCGGATTGCCGTCCTGATAGGAGAGCTGCTCGATGCCACCTATGTATTCGACGTAGTAACCATCCTCGCTCAGGATAAACACGGGATCCGGCAACTGGGTCATGACTTCATAGAGTTGCGTGACCGAGAGCGTCATAGGTACCTCGTCTGCTGCGCCGTCAGAATGGGCATTTCACCTATGCCCTACCTGCGATTATCGTACAGGAAGAGACCTTAATACGGCCTTGTCAGGACCGCCATGACCCGCCAGGCCCCTCTCCCGTCGGGCATCGCGCCCGCTCGGACAACCTGAGCCAAGGGTAGGCATGCTGACCATCCTGGCCGGGCCATCATCCCCATAGTGTGGGATCGGCAGCCGACAGATGCCATCCGGCTTGACCACCGGCAGGCCCCCGGGTTAATGGTAGATGCTCTTCATACGGAGCTTATTATTCAACTGACCGCCCCCCAATCCCCCCAGTTAACCGACTTCGACGCCTTGCGGACGGGGCTGAACCGGTTCAATGAGAGCGTCACCGGCCCCCTGCCCCGGGAGCGGATCGCCAGCTTTGTGAAGGATGAGGAGGGGAGAGTGCGAGGTGGCATCCTCGGCGAGATCAAGTGGGGCTGGCTGCATATCGAGGGGCTCTGGGTGGATGAGCCCATCCGCCAGGATGGCTGGGGCGCCCGCCTGCTGGCCACCCTGGAGCAAGCAGCCCAAGCCCGCGGCATCACCCGCATCCACCTCGAGACCACCAGCTTCCAGGCGCTGCCCTTCTATCGGAAGCAGGGCTATGCCGTCTTCGGTGAGCTGCCCGATATGCCCCCAGGGCATACCAGTTACTTTTTGAAAAAGCAGGGGTGAGGCGAGGATGACCTCACCCCTCGCCAGGGCTCAGCGGCTGGCGGTACGGCTACCGTTCCAGAGCAGCTCGCCGCTTTTCAGATCCATCAGGCTCATGGCGAGCCGGTAACGGCTCCCCTCGGAGACGAGATCCCCGTACAGCATGTAGCCGGCACCGGTCTGGCGACCCAGCCGCACCAGGGAGGCCGGGTTCATGCCCCCCTGCTGATACTCGAGCTGGCCGGTGATGGCCGCGACCTGGCCGGGATCGGCGAAGCGAAAACCGCTGTTGGCCTGGATCCGCTTGCTCATGGCGATGGCCATGGGTTGAGTGTTGAACTCTTCCCCTGTGCCGTTCTGGGGCGGCATCAGCAGCAGCACAGGGCTGCCGCCCTGGGTCAACGCCTGCACCTCGGGGGCCTTGAGGAAGGCATCCGCCATGGCCAGCGCCAAGCCGGTCGGGGCAACGGGTTTGGGGGCGGGCACCGGCTCGGCCGCGTCAGGCTCGGTCACGGCCTTGCCCGGCTGGCTCACCGGCTGGTCCGGCTCGGTGACGGGCGCCGGCGTGCCGCCGTAGGGATTGATGGTACAGCCGCCCAGCAACAGGGCGCTCAGCATGAGCAGGTGACGCGTCTTCATCTTGTTCTCTCCGCCAGAATAACCGTGGTGGCGGAGCCCCTGCCCCGCTATCGGTCCATGCTAGAGAAAAACCCGCCCCGGGTCGATGCGTGAACCGACACGGGACGACAAAGCCTGGCGAACCAGGGCGCACAAAAAGGTGGCAAGGTGCCATCAGGTTCCGTTAGGGTATCCTGAGCCCAGATCCCAGAGGAACGCCCCATGCACGGACCCGACCCCGCCAATCCCCACCCCATGAAGGGCTTCCCCCAGGTGTGCTTTATCAAGAACACCATCAAGGGGCCCAATATCGAAGTGGGCGACTACAGCTACTACGATGACCCGGAAGACTCGGCAGGCTTTGAGCGCAACGTTCTCTACCACTTCCCCTTCATCGGCGACAAGCTGATCATCGGCAAGTTCTGCGCCATCGCCCGCGGGGTCAAGTTCATCATGAACGGCGCCAACCACCAGAGCTCCGGCTTCTCCACCTACCCCTTCTTTATCTTCGGCAACGGCTGGGAGAGCGCCGCCCCCGCACCGGGCAGCCTCCCCTACAAGGGGGATACGGTGATTGGCAACGATGTCTGGATTGGCTATGAAGCGCTGATCATGCCGGGCGTCAAGGTCGGCAACGGCGCCATCATCGCCGCCCGCTCCGTGGTCACAGGCGACGTGCCCGACTACGCCATCGTCGGCGGCAACCCAGCCCGGGTGATCCGCTACCGCTTCGACGACGACACCATAGCGCGTCTCAACGCCCTCGCCTGGTGGGACTGGCCGGTGGAGCAGATCAGCCGGAATTTGAAATTGATTGGCGGTGGGGATATTACGGAGTTGGAGAGGGTGGGTTTATAGCAAACCATCTGGAGGCATCGAGGAGAGCCTCTCCATCCGATCGCAGCACAGCGGTCTGCCCCATGTAGAGAACACATCAATTCCCCAGACCATTGCGTTATATGCGAATTTAATTCAATCAGGCCCCACAGGAGTTATCCAAATGACCGCACCAACACCCGCTTTCACTGTCGTCCACTCAACGCCGCTCGTCGAAACCTATCGCTATCTTCGAACAGCCGCGGGACTTAGCTCGAAGACTATTGAGGCCGCAGAACGTGGCCTGCCCAATACGCTGTTTGCCGTCCAGATATTTTGCGGTCAGACCGCAATCGGCATGGGTCGCATCATCGGAGATGGCGGGACATTTTATCAAGTCGTTGATATTGCAGTCCTGCCTGAATATCAGGGCCAAGGTGTAGGCAAAAAGATCATGGCGGAGATCGCGGACTATATCGCCCGCGAGGTGCCGGAATCAGGCTATGTCAGCTTGCTGGCAGATGGGCAGGCTCAGCGACTCTATCAGCAATTCGGTTTCTCACTCACGGCTCCTGCCAGTGTTGGCATGGGGCTTAAGCGGGTTGCCGTCGAAAAGGCCTAACCATTCATCCAAATGAAAAAGCAGGACAGCCCATGACATTCCAACCACTTGCCAATGCCAATCTCGTTATTCGCCCCTTCGAACCGACTGATGCCGATGAGTTTGTCCGCGCGGCGCACGAATCTATCAAGACGGTCGGGACATGGATGAGCTGGTGCTCCCACTCATTCACTCGGGACAAGGCACTGGCGTGGTTTGCCACCTGTGATCAGGATCGTGAGGCGGGGCGCGCCTATGACATGGGGCTCTTTTGCGCAATCACCGGCCAGCTGCTGGGTGGCGCCGGTATCAACCAACTGGCTTCCCATCATCGCTACGGCAATATCGGCTATTGGGTGCGGCAATCCAAGCAATGCCAAGGCATCGCCCGACAGGCAGTCGCCCTGCTGCGTGACTTTGGCTTTACGCAACTAGGTCTATTTCGGCTGGAGATCGTGATGGGGGTGGGCAACACCGCCAGCGAAGCCGTCGCCATTGCCGCCGGGGCTACCTTTGAATGCCGAGCAAGAAATCGCATCTTCCTCCATGGTCAGCCTATTGATGCGCAGATCTATGCCCTGTTCCCTCAGGCTGAATCTTGTAGCAGGGCTTATCTGAGGTGAGCAAGTAATGGTTAAGGCAACCTCAGCCCCACCTTCGATGCTCCAGTCGAACTGGTAGTTCCTCTGCATCTGCTAAGTCGCAGGCGCCGTCACAATTCAAAACATCTGAACTTCATATGAAGCCCACACTACTGTAAGCTGACAAATATATTTATATGCTTAGTGTTATTAACATTACTTGGATATAAAAATGATCAGAACAATTACACTACAAAATATTACCTCGTATCATCCTACAACACCCACTACGATAGCGCTGAGTAAGCAAAGAACGATCTTCTTTGGGCAGAATGGCAGCGGGAAAAGCACAATAGGCCGTCTAATCAGCGCCAATGCAAAAGGAGAGCAGCTCAGCCAACAATCCAATGTTCAAAGCGATACAAATACAAGGTGTTATGTCTAATTTTATGAATCAGCCTCCCAGCCAGGTGTATTTACAGTTGGAAAGGATGATTCAAATCATCAAGCAGCCATAGAAGAGCTAGAAAAACAGAGGGAACTAAAATCCACTAGATTAAATGAAATTGAAGATCAGGCAGATGAAATAAAGAAAGCTAAAGATGAGATTTTAAAAAGATATCAAGACTCTGTTTTCTCACATAAAAAACATTACCAACATGACGCACTATCATACTGCCTTAAAGGAAGATCTCAAAAATCCTCTTTCTTTAGCGCAGTCGAATTAGGTCATAAAATTAATGATTCCACCCTAGATGAGTTAATAAAAGAAAAAGAAAAAATAAATGCATTTTCGATTGAAGTTCCAATTAAGCCTGATCTTATAAGCATTCATACAACAGATGTTGATATCACCACAATTCTTGAATCTCCTCTCGTAAACACATCAACCTCTAATCTATCGTCACTTATAGAAAAGCTAAATAATCAGCATTGGGTTAGAGATGGACGCAAATATCTGGAACATACTGATGTTTGCCCATTTTGTCAAAAAACACCTGCAGATGAATTTAAAGCACAACTTGAACAAGTTTTTAATAGCCACTATGAAGATGCAATGTTTAGTCTTGAAGAATATAAAGAAAAATATGAAACATATATTCACTCTGTTAAAGAGTACTTAAATAGCGATAAACTAGCCTACATTGAAAATAATTTAGAATATCAGAAATCTCGGTCAATATTCATTGACGCTATTGAGGAAAACAATGAGCTAGTTTCTCATAAAATAAAGTGTCCAATAGAAGTCATAACTCTAATTGACCAAGAGAAATTGACTAAAGAAATGAATACGCTAATTGAAGTAGCTAGACAAGAAATTGATGAGTTCAGTTCACAGTTAGCACAGAAAAAAACCATTGAATCCAACATAGAGAAGCAGTTCTGGGGATTGATAAATGAAGCTCTGAGCAGTGTCGTTTCTGAGTATAAAAAAGAATTAAAAACAAATGATTCTGAAATAGAAAAAAACAATATGATGATTATTGGACTCAAAGATGAACTTGCAACTATAGATAGGGAAATTAGAGATCTTGCAGGAAGTATTGTTGGTATTGATTCCGCTTTGGACGCTATCAACAACAGACTTAAGTCCATAGGCTTAGATAGCCTTGAGTTAGTGAAGCATAATGATGGAACATATTGTATTCATAGAGGAGGCGAAACCGATGGCATATATCACTCTCTTAGTGAAGGTGAAAAAACATTGATTACGCTTGTCTATTTTATTGAGTTAGTTAAAGGTGATATAAATAAGGACGGTTGCACCACCCCCAAAAATGAAAAAACCATTGTCATTGATGATCCTATATCTAGCTTATCATCAAACTATATATATGATGTAGCCACAATGATTCACAAGGATATATTTGAAGAGAATTATGGACAGTCGATTATATTGACTCACAATTTGTTTTTTTATCATGAACTACTAAAGCAGTCTGAGTCAAATAAATTTGAAAAACTATACGACCTTTATCGAGTTAAGAAAGATGAATACAGTAACATTCATTCTTTAGGAAAGGATGAAATAAAGAATGATTATGAATTATATTGGCTTGCTATTAAGAGTTTTAATGAAACGGATGTTTGGTCACCTTTAATCCCAAATGCAATGAGAAACATCTTGGAGCATTATTTTTCATTTGTACATAAAAATGATAAGTTGCATAAAGTAATGTCTGAATTAGAAAAAACAGACCATCAGTTCAAAGTTTTATATAGATATTTAAATCGTTCTTCTCACTCTGATGCGATCAATATATCTGACTTCAGCATTGGTGATTCTCAGCGCTTCATGGATATTTTTAAGAAGATTTTTAAGGAAACAGGAGATGAGGAACACTATCAAAAAATGATTAATACATAGTTATTCAGGAAATAGAGCATTAGATGTTGCCGCCTTGGTTTACCTCAATTACCGATTTGGCAAGGAGCGATAGTGTTGACACACATCCTCCCAGCGACCAAAACGGAAACGTTGATAACGCCGCACTGGAACGCATTTGTTCTTCATGACAGCCTCCTCGTCCTAAAACGACAGTGTTGGACACTGACATCCCCAACAGAGCCTCTGCTAGCTTGCATGTGGCAACAGTAAGGAAGGTGGAAGGCGGCAACGGGTCCAAGGAAACTACATGGTGTGATGTTTGTCAATAAATACATGTAGATGCGTATTTTTTCTCATATGAAATTACCAATTATCGAAATCAAACGCCCCAAAGAAGCCAAAAGTGGGCACGGTTTTGGTTCCCCCTCCAATCCGCCGAGGGGAAGGGGCAAGGTCAGGAGCGCCATCAGGGATGATGGCGCAGCCGCAGCCGGCACAGGGATGTGCCGTCTGCGGCGGTCCGTCCGACCTTGCTCCTGATCCGAGGGAAACCGCGTAGCGGTCGGATTGGCGGGGGTGGCCTTTCTTTTGGTGACTTTTCTTTGGCCACGCAAAGAAAAGTTACTCGCCCAAGCCCGAAGGGCGGGCGAAACCCCTTCGAGGCCAGCGGCCTCGCGTCCTGCGCGGCACAGCCGCGCCATCCAACCTGCTGCAGGCAGCGGAGTTAAGTTGAATACCCCAAGAATGGCGGAACAGCCGATTCACCGACTCGATCGTCTGATTACGCTTCGCTAATCAAACCTACGACGGCACGGCGACGCCGTGTCATCAGACTTGCCGCAGGCAGCGGAGTCCGGCCGCCATGCCGGGTGGCTACCCGGCCATGGGGGCCTGGCCGCCCCTATCGGCCCAAGAAAGATTCCCAGTCCTTGAACACCGGCTGCAATCCGGCCTGCCGCACGGCATTGGCAACCTCGCCGAGGGCGCGATCGTCGTGGATGGCGAACTGCTCCAGCTCCTCCTCATCCCCTTCTGCATAGCCCCCCGGCTGGGTGCGCGACTCCGCCGACATCTGGGTGATGCCGAGGCGCAGGGCACCGTTGCGAAAGGCCGGCGATTCCCGGGTGGAGAGAGACAAGTCCAGAGTCGGCGAGAGCAGGCGCCAGGCACAGATCAGCTGCACCAGCTGGCGGTCCGTCATGGTCACCTCGGGCTGCAGGCCGCCGGTGCAGGGCCGCAGCCGCGGGAACGACAAAGAATAGCGGCTCTGCCAGTGGTGGCGCTCCAGCCAGCTCAGGTGCTCGGCCACGAAATAGCTGTCGGCGCGCCAGTCCGGCGACAGGCCGATCAGGGCGCCGAGGCCAATCTTGTCGATGCCGGCGCAGCCCAGCCTGTCCGGGGTGGCGAGGCGCCACTCGATATCCTGCTTGTTGCCGCGCAGGTGGTGGCGGGCATAGGCCGGGGCGTGATAGGTCTCCTGATAGACCATGACAGCATCGAGGCCCAGGGTCTTGAGCTCGGCATACTCGGCCTGCGACAACGGCTGCACCTCCATCGCCAGGGTGCTGAAGTGGCGGCGGATCTGCGGCAGGTGCTGGCGAAAATAGGCCATGCCGACCTTGGTCTCGTGCTCGCCGGTCACCAGCAGCACGCTGTCGAAACCACGCGCCTTGAGGGCCAGACACTCGCGCTCGATTTCCTCGGCATTCAGGGTCTTGCGCTTGAGGCGGTTGCTCATGGAGAAGCCGCAGTAGGAGCAGTCGTTGGCGCAGAGGTTCGACAGATAGAGCGGCACGTAGAAGCCGACCGTGTTGCCGAAACGCTGGCGGGTGAGGCGCTCCGCCAGCTCCGCCATCTGCGGCAGGAAGGGCTCGGCGGCCGGGGAGATCAGCGCCATGAAGTCATCCAGGCCGCGCCGTGGGTTGGCCAACGCCCTCTCCACGTCCCGCGCCGTCTTGGCGCGGATGCTCATGCCCACATGATCCCAGTCCAGCTCGCGCCAGCGGTCGATAAAGGAGGGAGCGGCTTCCTTCGACTCAAGCGCCCTCACCCCAAGCCCCTCTCCCGGAGGGAGAGGGGGGCGAACACTTGGCTGATCTTGTGGCACAGAACCCATAGCCGAGGCATATATCCCCTCTAAACCCTGGCTCATAGCGCCTCCAGAAAATCGGTAAGCGGGCTGGAGGCTTGGGCCTGGCTACCGCGCGTCCCCAATCCGGCCAGATAGGCGCCGCGACCCGCCTCGCAGGCGAGGGCGAAGGCGCGGCCCATGGCGACCGGATCCCGGCTCACCGCGATGGCGGTGTTGACCAGCACGGCGTCGGCACCGAGTTCGAAGGCCGCCGCCGCGTGGCTGGGGGCCCCTATGCCCGCATCCACCACCACGGGCACCCGGGCCTGCTCGACGATGATCGACAGAAACTCCCGGGTCACCAGCCCCTGATTGGAGCCGATGGGGGCGCCGAGCGGCATGACGGCGGCGCAACCCACCTCTTCGAGCCGCTTGCACAGCACGGGATCGGCGCCGCAATAGGGCAGCACCACGAAGCCTTCTTTCACCAGTTGTTCCGCAGCCTTGAGCGTCTCTATGGGATCGGGCAGCAGGTATTTGGGATCGGGGTGGATCTCCAGCTTGAGCCAATTAGTGCCGAGCGCCTCGCGGGCGAGCCGGGCGGCAAACACCGCCTCGGCGGCGGTCTTGGCGCCCGAGGTGTTGGGCAGCAGCTTGACCCCGAGCCTGAGCAAGGGGCTCAGGATATCGTCATGGCGCTTGCCCGGCTCCAGCCGCTTGATGGCCATGGTGACGAGCTGGGAGCCGCTTGCCTCGATGGCGGCGGCCATCAGCTCCGGACGGGCGAACTTGCCGGTGCCGGTGAAGAGGCGCGATGAAAAACTGTGGTTCGCAATGGTCAGCATCTCAGCCTCCGGCAATGGCGGTAAACAGGTGGATCTCGTCCCCGTCACCGAGTCGGGTGTCGGGCCAGCGGCCGCGGGGCAGCACGGCGCCGTTGAGGGCCACCGCCACCCCCTGGGGGGCAATGTCCTGCATCGCCAGCAGTTCAGTCAGGCTCTGGCCGGTGGGCAGCGTCAGCTCGATATCGTTCAATCGGATCTTCATGGTTAATCCTTCAGGGCCGGGTTGGCGCTGCCGCAGATCGGGCAGGCAGGATCGGCGGGCAGCTGCAGGCACTGCCACTCGTGGCGCAAGGCATCGAAGCGGCGCAGGGTGCCCGCCACCGGGCTGGGCCGCCCGAGTAGCAGCCTGAGTGCCTCTAGGGCCTGCAAGGAGCCCATCACGCCGACCAGGGGGCCTGTGACGCCGCTGCGCTGGCAACTCTCTTTAATCTCGGTGTCCGCCGGGTAGAGGCAGGCGTAGCAGGCGTGCTCCGACGCGCTTCGCACCATCAGCTGGCCCTGCCAGCCGACGGCGGCGGCGGAGATCCAGGGTTTGCCCTGGGCTACGCAGGCGGCGTTGATGGCGTGGCGGGTCGCCAGGTTGTCACAGCAGTCGATCACCAGATCCACCTCGGCCACAAAGGCCGGCAGGCTCTGTTCATCGAGGCGCTGGTTGATGGCGATCAGCTCCACCAGCGGGTTGTGGGCCGCCAGTCGCTCCCGGGCCAGCTCGGCCTTGGAGCGGCGCAGGCCCTCGCCATCGAACAGGATCTGGCGCGGCAGATTGCTGGAATCCAGGATGTCGCCATCGGCGAGCCAGAGGGTGCCGACTCCGGCCCCGGCGAGATAGAGCGCCAGCGGCGAGCCGAGGCCACCGAGACCGACGATCAGTACCGACTTGCCCTTGAGCCGCGCCTGCCCCTCCTCCCCGATCTCGGCGAGCATCAGCTGGCGGCCATAGCGCAGATACTCTTCGTCACTTAGAGATGCCTTGTCAGAGAGCATGGCTGGCCTCCTTTTCCTGGTTCGGCAGGGCCGACAGTGGCTCGTCCCCGGCTCCGACGGCGGCCAGCAGACGGGCGGTGGCCCCCTGCCAGTCATCGCTGGCGGTGATGGCGGAGACCAGGGCTACGCTGCCCACCCCACTCTCCTGCACAGGCCCCACCCGAACCTCGCCGATGCCACCTATGGCGACCGTGGGCCAGTCGCGCATCAGGGCACGGTAGTGGTGCAACCGCACCAGCCCCTGGGGACGGGACGGCATATGCTTGGTGTTGGTGGGGAAGATATGGCCGAGGGCGATGTAAGAAGGTGCCAGTTCACGGGCCCGCATCAGCTCGAAGTAGCCGTGAGTGGAGATGCCGAGGCGCAGGCCGGCTGCCTGGATGGCGGCGAGATCCGCCGTCTCCATGTCCTCCTGGCCCAGGTGCACCCCGTAGGCACCGGCGGTGATGGCTTGCTGCCAGTAATCGTTGATAAAGAGCCGGGCCCCGAAGCGACGGCCGAGCGCCACCGCCTCGACGATGGCGGGCATCACGGCGTCGGCGGGCAAGTCCTTGATACGCAGCTGCAGGGTCTTGACCCCGGCTTTCAGCAGCCGCTCCAGCCACTGCACCGAATCCACCACCGGATAGAGGCCGAGGCGATGCTCGGTCCCGGCGAAGGGACCCTCCGGCAGGCGGGCCTCGCTGGCGGGATAGAGGCCGAAGCGGTGATCCAGCGCAGAGCCCGCCAGCAGGGCGCGGGGGAGGTGAGCGAGATCCCCGGGCCAACCGAGGTGGGCGATAGGGCCTGGGCCGGCCCCCACCCCTTGCGCGGCCGCCAGCCCTTGCTGCAGATAAGCACGCGCCAGGGTGATGGCATCCTCCAGCGGATAATCCAGCGCCACGACGGCGGCGATAGCGCTGGCGTAGCAGCAACCGGTGCCGTGGCCGTGGCGAGTCGCCAGGCGCGGCGCCGCCAACCAGAACTCCCTGTGCTCATCCTGGTAGTAATCGAGGCAGAGCTCGCCACTCCACGCCAGATGCCCCCCCTTGACCAGCACGGCGCGGGCGCCGAGTTCGCGCAGCCGGGCGGCCCCCGCCCGCACCAGGGCGGGGCTGGTCGCCGGGATGCCGGTCAGTGCCTCCAGCTCGGGGCCGTTGGGGGTGATGAGAGACAGCCTTGGCAGCAGGTGCTCGCGCACCGCCGCCAGCATGTTCGGCTCGGCCATGGGGGTGCCGCTGCTGGCGATGGCCACCGGGTCATAGACCACGAAGGGGGCGGCGATCACCTCCAGCCGGCGTGCCAGCACCTCCACGTGCAACCGGGTCGGCAGCAGGCCTATCTTGATGGCGGCCGGCGGCAGATCGACGCCGAGGGCGTCGATCTGGGCGCAGAAGCTCTGCATCAGCACGGGATCCACCATCTTCACCGCCACCGAGTTCTGGGCGGTGATGGCGGAGATGACGGAGCAGCCGTGCACGCCGAGGCTATGCATGCTGTGCAAATCCGCCTGGATGCCGGCGCCGCCCCCCGAGTCGGAACCGGCTATGGTCCAGACGATGGGTTTGGTGCTCATGCTTCTTCCTGCTCCTGCTTGAGGGCCGCCGCCTGATGGTAGAGCTCGCCCCCCTTCTCCTTGAAAGTTTCCGCCATCTTGGCCATACCGCTCTCGATCTCCGCCTCCTTGAAGGTCTCCGTCACCTTGTGGACCATGCCACTCTCCACCTCGGCCTGCACCCGCTGCTGCTGGCCATCCATGCCCACCAGCTTCACCTCTATGGTCTCCAGCCTGGCAGCATCGAGCTTGGCGGCGTAGTCGCGCACATCCTGGGTGATCTTCATGGAGCAGAACTTGGGGCCGCACATGGAGCAGAAGTGCGCCACCTTGCCGGACTCCTGGGGCAGGGTCTCGTCGTGGTAGGCACGGGCTGTCTCGGGATCCAGCGCCAGGTTGAACTGATCCTCCCAGCGGAACTCGAAGCGCGCCTTGGACATGGCATTGTCGCGGATCTGGGCACCGGGGTGACCCTTGGCAAGATCGGCGGCGTGGGCGGCGATCTTGTAGGTGATGAGCCCCTGCTTGACGTCTTCCTTGTTCGGCAGCCCCAGGTGCTCCTTGGGGGTGACGTAGCAGAGCATGGCGCAGCCGTACCAGCCGATCATGGCGGCACCTATGCCGGAGGTGAAGTGATCGTAGCCGGGGGCTATGTCGGTGGTGAGCGGTCCTAGGGTGTAGAAGGGGGCCTCGTGGCAGTGCTCCAGCTGCTCCGTCATGTTGCGCTCAATCATGTGCATGGGCACGTGACCCGGCCCCTCGATCATCACCTGGACGTCGTACTCCCAGGCGATCTTGGTCAGCTCGCCCAGGGTGTGCAGCTCGGCGAACTGGGCCTCGTCGTTGGCGTCATAGACGGAGCCGGGACGCAGGCCGTCCCCCAGGGAGAGCGCCACATCATAGGCGGCGCAGATCTCGCAGATCTCGCGAAAATGCTGGTAGAGGAAATTCTCCTGGTGGTGGGAGAGGCACCATTTGGCCATGATGCTGCCGCCACGGGAGACGATGCCGGTGAGGCGCTTGGCTGTCATGGGCACGTAGCGCAGCAGGACGCCGGCGTGGATGGTGAAGTAGTCCACCCCCTGCTCGGCCTGCTCCAGCAGGGTGTCGCGGAACAGCTCCCAGGTCAGATCCTCGGCGATGCCGTTGGTCTTCTCCAGCGCCTGATAGATGGGCACGGTGCCGATGGGCACAGGGCTGTTGCGCAGGATCCACTCACGGGTCTCGTGGATGTAGCGGCCGGTGGAGAGATCCATGACGGTGTCGGCGCCCCAGCGGGTGGACCAGACCAGCTTCTCGACCTCCTCCTCGATGCTGGAGGTCACCGCCGAGTTGCCGATGTTGGCGTTGATCTTCACCAGGAAGTTGCGGCCGATGATCATCGGCTCGGCTTCCGGGTGGTTGATGTTGCTGGGGATGATGGCACGGCCGGCGGCCACCTCATCGCGCACGAATTCGGGGGTGATGTTGCCCGGCAGGCGGGCGCCGAAGCCCTGACCCGGATGTTGGCGCAGCAGCAGTTCGGAGCGCACCCGCTCGCGGCCCATGTTCTCGCGAATGGCGATGAACTCCATCTCGGGGGTGACGATACCCTGGCGGGCATAGTGCAGCTGGGTCACCCGGCGACCCGGCTTGGCACGCAGCGGCTTGGGCAAGTTATCGAAGCGCAGGTGATCCAGCCCCTCGTCGGCGAGACGCTCCTGGGTGAAGGCGGAGCTCAGGCCATCGAGGGACTCGGTGTCGCCCCGCTCCAGCACCCAGGCTTCCCGCAGGCGCGGCAGGCCGCGGCGCACGTCGATCTCGGCCTGCTCGTCGCCGTAGGCGCCCGAGGTGTCGTAGACCGGCACCGACTCATTGGCCTCGAACTTGGGGTGCTCCTCGCTGCCACCGACGAAGGTGTCGGCCAGGGAGATCTCCCGCAGCCCGACCCGGATGTCGGGGCGCGAGCCCTGGATGAAGATGCGTCTGGAGTTGGGATGGGCCATGCCCTTGAGGTTATCGATAAAGCGCTGGGCGCTGGCACGCTGCTGGCGACGGCTGGCGACGGGCTTGGCGTTTTCTGAAACGGACTGTGCTTCTGGAACGGACTGTACTGGGGTAGACATAGCAAAACTCACATTAACTGGTTGAAGTTATGGGTGTTTGCTTGTCTGGAGTTCGAGGAGAAGTGATGAACCTGTGGGTGAGATGTGCTTCAAGAGGGAGCGAGCCCGGGATCTGTGCTTCCCTGCTCTGCTGTCTGGCTCCCCCCTGTTCGGGCGGGCCGTGCGGCGCCTCTATGGACAGACCGGACGGGACAGACTCCCTCTCGTGCGCCCTGACTCATCGCGGGATTGACCCCTTCGATGAGCGGGAGAGGCTTGTCCCTCTCCCCGCGCGGCAACCCACTGGTTACCCTTGTTTCCCTTCGCAGGTTCTAGCCTGATCAGGTTCCACGGATCCCGAATTAACGGTCTCAGCTTCGCGTCGTTCGACGGTCGGCACTCCGACAAGATGGCGCCAGTATAAATGGGGTTTTACAAAGTACAAGGCATTAACACCGCAGACCAGTGGGGATTGGGCAAGCTGCTGTGGCTCGGAACCCGAGTGCGGATCAGGGGGACGATCGTCAGTCAGCATAGGGCGCCCTCTATGGCGGGCACTGAGGGTCAACCCGCTCACCCTCGCCTAGTCAGCGACCCTTGCGCAGGACAGACGGCATGCCAGCACAAGGCACTAAAAATATGAATGCCAGCAAATAAAAACCGGGACAAAGCCCGGTTTCACATCATGGTTTCACTGCCACAGAGTTACTTGTCGGTAGCGGGTTCCAGCGTGATCTGGACGTTGTCAAAGCCCAGTCCGGAGAGTTCGCTGGCATCGAGCGGGATCTCCAGGCGCAGGCCCGTCGCCGGGCCGTCGACGCTGCGAGCACGACGCGCCTTGCTGTCGCCGCCGATGGGCACGGGCGCACCTATCTCGATGTTGCCGGCGAACTGGCTCTCGGCGTGGAAGTCCCCCGTGATGCTGGCGCGTACCGGGCGCAACACCCTGGCCAGGGCGTTCTTCATGGTGTCGGCACCGTTCTGTTGTATGGTCCAGTTCCAGTCCCACCACTTCACCTCACCCGGGATGTAACGCTTGTCCCACTGGTAACGGATGCTGCTCGCCTTGTCCTTGAACGGGCCTATGGTGAAACTGTGGTTCCAGGTCGGCCGGTTGTCCGGATGGGTGTGCCAGGCGTTGCCGCCCCAGCGCAGGAAACCGTTCAGGGCGAGATCGTAGCTGACGTCCGCCTTGAACTCGTAGGGGTAGGAGATGTTTGCCTTGTAGAGCTCGATCTTCACCGGGATCTTCGAGTGGGCGGGCACGGTCGGGCGCGCCGACTGGGAGAGCGAGGTGGTAGTCGCCCCACCGTTCTGCTGAGCCCAGGACTGGCTCGCGGCGATCTCGATGGAGAGCTCGGTCTCACCCACCAGCGGCCACTTGAACTTGTTCTTGGTGGAGACCTTCTCGCTCAGGCCATAGGTGTTGGTCTTGGACCAGTTGGTGGCCGTGTCATAGCGCAGGGTCACGTCATAGCCGGACTGGGGCGTGTCGCTGTCATTGACGGCCCAGCCCACCACCGTCTTGATCAGGACGCGATCGGACTGGGTCACCTCACCGTGACTGAAGCTCTCGGGATCCAGGGTGTAGGCGAAGTTGCTGACCCGGATGCTGCTCTTCTCGCCGCAGCGATAGCCGTCGCAGCCGCCGCCGTTGTTGCCACGGATCAGCCAGCCTCCGCCGTCCTGAGTCACGTCCATGTCCTCACCCACGTAGGGGCTGTGGTCGCCACCGACCCAGGCATAGCCGAGATAATGGGCAAGGTAGCTGGCCGGCTTGATGAAATTGGCACTGTCATGCACCAGCCGCCATTGCACGTCCACTTCATCCCCATCTGGAATATTCAGCGCAGGCAATACTGGTATTTCACTGGTGACCGGATTGGTCGGATAACACCAGGTATCCGAGGCCGATCCGGGTTTTATTTCACCGTTGTAACCCGATCCCATGATCACCCAGTTATTGGCCAAACCACTTATTTGCCACTGGCCCATCATGCCCACAATATTATTGCGGACACTCTGCGCTTCTTCCCGATTGATCGGACGATAGTTGGCACCACAGACCTCTTTCCCGAGCGAGAAGAGACGCAGTTGGTCAGGATAGACGGGCTCGGCCCCATGGGCCTGGCTCATCAACAGCGTCGAAATGGTCAACGCCAAACCCGTTATTTTTAGTTTATCCATAGCTCCCCCAATATTGTAGGCATAGACATGCAAATGCTATTTATCTTGCTGCATGCCAGGGGGACAATATCAGCCACACAAGCCTACGAATGCGATCGGATCCACACTTTAATTATTCATGAATGGTGTAAACACAATTAACAGGCAGGTTATTAATTAATGATAAAACAAATATCAGAGTCATTGCTTTATTATTAAATTTATAACTTTTGTGGTGTTAAAGTTTTTAATTATTGAATGTAAACGTCAGCGATACTCGGCCAGATTACATATCCGCCAAGTGACTGAGCCATATTCTGGCTATTTATTCGGGATCCTCTTCCGGATTGGGGATCAGCACCTCGGTCAAGCGTCCATCCTCATCGCGGCTCAGCACCAGCCTGAGGCCCGGTTGCAGGTCGGCGGGGCTGCCGTTCACCCAGCGGGTGCCGGCATCAAACACCAGCACTCCCAGCTCCTGCAACAGCAAGGTCTCCCCTGCGGTGGCGAGCAGCCTGTCCTCCGCCCGCAGCCACTGGCTGCTCTGCGCCAGATCCGGCGCCGTGGCGAGCACCCGGATCTGCTGGGCAACGCCGTACCGGCTTAGGATGGCGAGCCGCATGCCGGGCTTGAGATCGTCGGGCTGGCTCACCCCGGTCAGCGCGGCGCTGCCCAGCTCCAGTTCGGCACCCTGAAATTGCAGATGGATGCCGTCGTTGTGCTCCAGCTCCACCAGCCAGAGTTCGGCCTCGGTGGCCAGGGTGCAAAACGGTAACACCCACAGCAGCAATGCGGTTCTGGTCATAGCAAACAGGCCCATGGTCAACCGGCGATGAGGTTTAACTATGGGCCTGGATGGGCACTTTTTCCGGTCGGCGCTGCTGCGGGCGCCTCAATCATCTTCGCGGCAGTGGCTCAGGCGCATGCCATCGAACCGGCACTCCAGCTCCAGCCAGCGCCCTTCGAACGGCGCCAGGCTGTCGTCCGAGGTGACATAGCCCCAGATCCGCCCTTGGGCCACAGGTCCTTCCAGCTCCATCTGGTCTTTTTCTTCCAGCGCCTCCACCTCACGGATCAGCCGCTGCTCCCCCTGCACGACCCCTTCCAGATCGACCCAGCTGCCCCCGAGATCGTCTTCACTCAGCCCATCCTTGAAGCGGGTCTGGCCGTCGATCGCGAAGGGGATGCCGTTGACCATCAGCTGGCCCAGTTGCCAGGTGGTGCGGCCGGTCAGCTTGAACTCGGCCGACTGCACAGTGCCAAATGGCAGCAAGATGAGCAGCAGGAGAGCACAGAGAGGCTTCTTCATCGGGGATCCTCGGGGTTACACTGGCACACAGGATGGCGTATCCGCTGTGAAATAACCGTGAAATATCGGTCGAAACCAGGAGATCAGAACATGAAAATACTGGTGGTGGAAGACAATCCCCAGGTCGCGGAAACCATCATGGATTATCTGGAGCTGGCGGGGCACCGGCTGGACTGTGCCTATCACGGCCAGGCCGCCCTGCAGTTGCTGGCGGAGCAGCGCTTCGACGTCATCATCATGGATGTGATGATGCCGCGCCTCGATGGCCTGCGTACCGTCGAGCAGCTGCGGGCCGACGGCATTGCGACACCCGTGCTGTTTCTCACCGCCCGCGATGGCCTGGACGACAAGCTGGCCGGCTTTCGCGCCGGCGGCGATGACTACCTGGTCAAGCCGTTCGCCATGGAGGAGCTGGAGGTCAGGCTGCAGGCGCTGGCCCTGCGCGGCCCCCGCACCGATCTGGGGGCGCTTCGCTTCGGCGAGCTGGAGGTGGATCCCGCCGCAGGCCGCGCCAGCCGTGCCGGCGTCGAGTTGAAACTCGGCAAGATCCCGTTCCGGATCCTGACCCTGCTCACCCGCCGGGCCCCGGCCCTGGTCAGCCGCCAGGAGGTGCTCGACACCGTCTGGGGGGATGAGGAGCCCGACTCCGATGCCCTGCGCAGTCACATCTATGCCCTGCGCAACGCGCTGGACAAGCCCTTCCCCACCCCCATGCTGGAGACCCTGCACGGTCAGGGTTACCGGCTGGTGACCCCATGAGTCTGCCGAACTGGCCTCACCCCTCGCTGGCTGGCCTGGGTCTGTCAGTGCTGCGGACGGGCGCAAGGTGGGCGCCATGACGCTGCCCAGTCTGCGTCGCCGGCTGATCCTGGCGCTGGGCGGGGCCGGGCTGCTGCTGCTGGTGATCCTCAGCCTGCTGATGGTGGTGGCAGAGGACAAGATGGAGGAGCTGAGCCTGCGCCACTGGCTGGAGGCGGAGGTGACCCGCTACAACGACGACTGGCTGCGGCTCGGCACCGCGGCCCCGGCACCCAGCCCGCGTCAATTCTCCAGCTACTGGACCGAGCACGGTCGCCTGCCCGCCTGGCTCAAGGCCTACCAGAGCCCTGGCTTCTTCGAGCACCAGCTCGGCAAGGAGGACAAGCACTTCCTGGTGCGGCCCCACCCCTCGGGCCAGGGCCTGCTCTATCTGGTGTTCAACGATGACGCCGACGACTATCTGGACCCTTACGAAGACAAGCTGCATCTGGTCACCCGCTTGATCGGCCTGGCCCTGCTGCTGGGCTGCATCGCATTCGGCATCTGGCTGGTGCGCCACATCACCCGGCCGCTCGAGCGGCTGCGTCAGCGGGTCGCCCACCTCACCCCGGATCAGGCGGACTTCGTGCCGGACGCCCCCTGGCAGGAGCTGCGGGAGATCGAGCTGGCGCTGCTGGCAGGCAAGCAGGAGGTGGCTGCGGTGTTCGCCCGCGAGCAGGAGTTCAGCCGCTTCGCCAGTCACGAGCTGCGCACCCCCAACATGGTGATCCAGGGCTCCGCCGCCCTGCTCGGCAAGGTGGCGGACTTGCCCGCCCCCGCCGCCCGGGCGGCCAGCCGCATCCGCGCCGCCAGCGACGAGATGGCACTGCTCACCGAGACCTTCCTGCTGCTGGGGCGCAAGGAGGCGGTCGAACGCCCCCCGCAACGGGTGGCGCCGCTGATCCGGCGGGAGCTGGCTCGGCTCGCCCCCCTGTTGCAACGGGAAAGCCTGGACATCCGACTCAGCCTCGACGAGCAGAGCGAGGTGCAGGCCCCGCTCTCCCTGCTCGCCATCGCCCTCGGCAACCTGCTCAAGAATGCCCTCAGCTACGCCGATGGCCACATCGAGATCACGCTCGCAGGGCAGACCCTCACCATCAGCAATCCCACCGCGGCGGCGCCGGATCAGATCCTCGGCTACGGCTGCGGCCTGACCATCATCCAGCGCATTTGCGAGAAGCTGGGCTGGCGGATCGCCACCCGGCTGGAAGGGGGCCTCTTCAGCGCCAGGCTGGAGATGCTGGCCACCCCATCCCAGCTCCCCAACCCCTCCTCCCCGGGCGGCTAAGGCTAGAAACGACAAGGCGCCCGAAGGCGCCTTGTCAGTTCCAATCATCCCTGGTCACCGTCGTCACTCGGCCGGCTTGTGCTTGCGACTCGCCTTGAGCTCCAGGAAGTCGATGATCTTGCCCGCCACGTCCTTGCCGGAGGCCGCCTCCACCCCCTGCAGGCCCGGCGAGGAGTTCACCTCCAGCACCAGCGGGCCGCGGGCGCTGCGCAGTATGTCCACCCCAGCCACGTCCAGCCCCATGATCTTGGCGGCCTGCACCGCGGTCGCCCGCTCTTCCGGGCTGATCTTGATCGCCTCGGCGGTGCCGCCACGGTGCAGGTTGGAGCGAAACTCCCCCGGCTGGGCCTGACGACGCATGGCCGCGACCACCTTGCCGTTGACCACCAGGCAGCGGATGTCGGCACCGTTCGCCTCGCGGATATACTCCTGCACCAGGATGTTGTTATTGGTCTGGATGAAGGCCTCGATCACGCTCTCGGCGGCCTTCTGGGTCTCGCACAGTACCACCCCTATCCCCTGGGTCCCCTCCAGCAGCTTCACCACCAGCGGCGCCCCGCCCACCATGGTGATGAGATCCGGCACGTCGTGGGTGCTGTGGGCATAGCCGGTGATGGGCAGGCCTATGCCGTGGCGGGAGAGCAGTTGCATGGCGCGCAGCTTGTCGCGGGAGCGGGAGATGGCCACCGAGCTGTTGAGGGCCATGGTGTTCATCATCTCGAACTGACGCAGCACGGCGGTGCCGTAGAAGGTGATGCTGGCGCCGATGCGCGGGATCACGGCGTCATAGCTCTCCAGCTCCCGTCCTTCGTAATGAATGGAGGGGCTGTGGGAGGCGATGTTCATGTAGCAGCGCAGGGTGTCGAGCACCTCGACCTGATGACCACGGGCCCGTGCCACCTCGACCAGGCGGCGGGTGGAGTAGTTGTTGGGCTCGCGGGATAAAATGGCAATATTCATGGAAATGGCAGACCTGATAATCGGACTGGAGAGTATAAGGTGCCATGAACGTCTGGCAACGCCAATCCTTTCCCCTCACCATGTGTCTTTCTGCAAGATCGCCCTAAAACAGATTCAATGAGGGCCGCGCAGCAGCTGTTGCACCTCGAGCAGCAAGCCCACCTCCTGCAGGCGGCGGGCCGTGGTCCCCTGCCATCCATTGGCGGGAAGAGGCGCCAGCAGGGTCTCGGCGATGCAGTCGCGATAGAGCGGCCCCAAGTGCTGCCAGCGATGCACCATGCCCTGGTCGTGATGGTGCAGCCACTCCTGGTTACCGCTGCGAAACAGCTCGATGCGACGGCCATCCTTGAGATGCAGGCAGAGCCCCTTGCGCTCTATGCCGGGGCCGGCGTACTTGTCGAGCCAAAGCGTCAGCGGCACCCCGGCCGCCTCCCCCCGCAGGCAGGCTCGCCCTTCGGCGCTGTGCAGATCCCCCTGCAGGATGGGCTGACCCAGCCGATCGCAGACCTCGGAGGCGGCCAGTTGCAGGCGGTCGTCCCCGCCGAGAGCCACCAGCAGCTCGCGGATCATGGCCAGCACATGGGTACCTATGTCGAGGATGACCCCGTCCGGATGGCGAAACTCCCGCTGATCCGGCTCCCCCGTCGCGAAGTTGAGAGCGAAGGGCCGCCCCTGCGCATCGATCCCGCAGGGTTCCAGCAGAAAGCCTTCCACCGCGCTGACATCATCTATGGTCGCCGGAAGGATCTGGCCCTCGCCAGTCAGCGGCTGCCAGTCGGTCCCCAGCGTGCCGCTCAACAGCCGTTGCACCGCGGCGCGGGCCATCCAGTGATCCAGCGCCAGCACCCGGCTTGCCTGCGCGGGATCGGCCAGCCGCGCCTGCAGGCTGTAGTGCTGGCTCAGGCTGGCCACCACGGGCTTCTCCACCAGGATGATCGGCACTGCACTGGCCAGCGCCAGCTCCAGCACGGGCAGATGCAGCAGGGAGGGGGTGGCGATGACCAGCCGATCGAGCGGCAGCGCCAGCAGCGCCTCCAGGCTCGGCACCGGGATCACCCCGGGCAGGGAGCGCGCCGGATCGAATCCCCACAAGGCGACATCGGGCGCCAGGGTCTGCAACGCCGGCAGATAGGCGGTCTCCACCACGGCCCCCAGGCCGACGAATCCAATCTTCATAACGACCTCAATTCAGGTTTGGTCTCGGCCAATCCTGCTCTGCAGGAGGTGCGCCACCAGGGCGCACCCTGTTCAACTCAGGTTAGGCCCCAGCCAGCGCTCGGCCTCGGCCAGGCTCATGCCCTTGCGCTGGGCGTAGTCTTCGACCTGATCCTGCTGGATCTGCGCCACCGCAAAGTACTTGCTGTCGGGATGGGAGAAGTACCAGCCGGACACCGCCGCCCCCGGCCACATGGCGTAGGATTCGGTCAGCTGCATGCCGATGGCCTGCTCGACGCCCAGCAGCTCCCAGATGCTGCCCTTCTCGGTGTGCTCAGGGCAGGCCGGGTAGCCGGGGGCCGGGCGTATGCCCTGATAGTTCTCGCGAATGAGCTCCTCGTTGCTGAGGGCCTCATCTTGGGCATAACCCCAGTGCCGCTTGCGCACCTGCTCGTGCAGGTACTCGGCGAAGGCTTCCGCCAGGCGGTCGCACACCGCCTGCACCAGAATGGCATTGAAATCATCATGCTGGGCCTTGTAGGCGTTGGCGATGGCCTCCTCGCCGATGCCGCCGGTCACGGCAAAGGCGCCGATCCAGTCCGGCTTGCCGCTCTCTTTCGGCGCCACATAGTCCGCCAGGCAGTAGTTGGGGAAGCCCTGCTTCTCGCTCTGCTGGCGCAGGTGGTGCAACACCTTGCGCACCTCGGTGCGCGATTCGTCGGTATAGACCTCGATGCTGTCACCGACGCCGTTGGCCGGGAACAGGCCTATGATGCCGGCGCAGCGCACGCTGCCATCGCGCTCGAGCTGATCCAGCATGGCGTTGGCATCGGCAAACAGCTTGGTCGCCTCCTCACCGACGACATCGTCCTCCAGGATGCGCGGATACTTGCCCGCCAACTCCCAGCTCAGGAAGAAGGGCGTCCAGTCGATGTAGGGGCGCAGCACCGAGACGGGCACGTCTTCGAAGGTCTGCACGCCAGGCTCGCGGGGGGCTGGCGGCTGATAGCCGACCCAGTCCAACTGCTGGCGGTTGGCGCGGGCATGGGCCAGGCTGACCGGCTTGGATCTCGGTTGCTTGCGGGCGTGCTGCTCCCGGGCTATCTCGTACTCCTTGTCGATGCGGGCCACGAAGGCGGGCTTGAGCTCGGGATTGAGCAGGCTCTGGGCCACCCCGACCGCCCGCGATGCGTTCGACACATAGACCACGGGTTCGGAGTAGTTCTGCTCTATCTTGACCGCGGTGTGCGCCTTGGAGGTGGTGGCGCCACCGATCAGCAGCGGCAGTGTAAACCCCTGACGCTCCATCTCCTTGGCCACGTGCACCATCTCGTCGAGGGAAGGGGTGATAAGGCCGGACAATCCGATCATGTCGGCATTCACTTCCCTGGCGGTTTTGAGGATCTTCTCGCAGGAGACCATGACCCCGAGATCGACGATCTCGTAGTTGTTGCACTGCAACACCACGCCGACGATGTTCTTGCCGATGTCGTGCACGTCCCCCTTCACCGTGGCCATCACTATCTTGCCGTTGCTGGATCCCCCCTCCTTCTCCTGTTCGATATAGGGCTGCAGGTAGGCCACCGCCCGCTTCATGACGCGAGCCGACTTCACCACCTGGGGCAGGAACATCTTGCCCGCACCGAACAGATCGCCGACCACGTTCATGCCGTCCATCAGCGGCCCCTCGATGACGTGCAGCGGCTTCTCGGCCCCTGCCCGCGCCTCCTCGGTGTCCTCTTCGATGAAGTCGGTGATGCCCTTGACCAGGGCATGCTCCAGCCGCTTGCCCACCGGCCAGCAGCGCCACTCCTGATCCCGCGGATCCTCGGCCTGGGCCCCGGCGCCGCGATACTTCTCGGCGATGGCCAGCAGATCCTCGGTGGCGTTGTCGTTGAGGTTGAGCACCACGGCGATGACTTTCTCTTTCAACTCCGCCGGGATGTCTTCGTAGATGGCGAGCTGACCGGCGTTGACTATCCCCATGTCCATGCCGTTCTGGATGGCGTGGTAGAGGAAGACGGCGTGAATGGCCTCGCGCACCGGCTCGTTGCCACGGAAGGAGAAGGAGACGTTGGAGACGCCGCCGGAGATCATGGCGTGAGGCAGGTTGTCCTTGATGTCCTTCACCGCCTCGATGAAGTCCACCGCGTAGTTGTTGTGCTCGTCGATGCCGGTGGCGACGGCGAAGATGTTGGGATCGAAGATGATGTCTTCCGGCGGGAAGCCGACCCTGTCCACCAGGATGCGGTAGGCGCGCTGGCAGATCTCGAACTTGCGGGCGCGGGTATCGGCCTGGCCCACCTCGTCGAACGCCATCACGATGACGGCGGCGCCGTAGCGACGCAGCAGTTTGGCCTGCTGAATGAACTTCTCCTCCCCCTCCTTCATGGAGATGGAGTTGACCACCGGCTTGCCCTGCACGCACTTGAGGCCCGCCTCCAGCACCTCCCACTTGGAGGAGTCGATCATCACCGGCACTCGGGCGATGTCCGGCTCGCCGGCGATCAGGTTGAGGAAACGCACCATGGCCGCCTCGGCGTCCAGCATCCCCTCGTCCATGTTGATGTCGATGATCTGGGCGCCGCTCTCGACCTGCTGCTTGGCCACGTCCAGGGCCTCGTCGTAGAGCCCCTCCTTGATCAGCCGCTTGAACTTGGCCGAGCCGGTGACGTTGGTGCGCTCCCCCACGTTCACGAACATGGAGTCCGCGGTGATGATCAGCGGCTCGAGGCCGGAGAGCCGGCAGGCCACCGGCAGCTCGGGCAGGGCGCGCGGTCGGATGCCCGCCACGGCGTCCGCCATGGCGCGGATGTGGGTCGGGGTGGTGCCGCAGCAGCCCCCCACCAGGTTCAGGAAGCCGCTCTGGGCCCACTCGCGGATGTGCTCCGCCATCTCGCCCGCATCCAGATCGTACTCGCCGAAGGCGTTGGGCAGACCGGCGTTGGGGTGGGCGCTGACATGGCTCTCGCTGATGCGCGACAGCTCCTCCACGTACTGGCGCAGCTCATCCGGGCCGAGCGCACAGTTGAGGCCGAACGACAGCGGTTTGACGTGGCGCAGGGAATGGTAGAAGGCTTCCGTGGTCTGGCCGGAGAGGGTGCGACCCGAGGCATCGGTGATGGTGCCGGAGATCATCACCGGCAGCGCATAACCCAGCTCCTCGAACACCCCTTCCACCGCGAAGGCGGCGGCCTTGGCGTTGAGGGTATCGAAGATGGTCTCGATCAATATGAGGTCGGCGCCGCCCTCGATCAGGGCATGGGTCGATTCCGTGTAGGCGGCCACCAGCTGGTCATAGGTGACGTTGCGCTTGCCCGGATCGTTGACGTCCGGCGAGATGGAGGCGGTGCGGTTGGTGGGGCCCAGCACCCCGGCCACGAAGCGCGGCTTGTGGGGCTCTTTGGCGGTCCAGTCGTCGGCGACGGCGCGAGCGAGACGGGCGGCCTCGCGGTTGATCTCGGCGGAGAAGGCTTCCATCTCGTAATCGGCCATGGCGATACGGGTGGCGTTGAAGGTGTTGGTCTCGAGGATGTCGGCCCCGGCGGCGCAATATTGATCGTGGATCTCGCGGATCACCCCGGGTCGGGTCAGCACCAGCAGATCGTTGTTGCCCTTGATGTCGGTATGCCAATCGGCAAAACGCGCACCGCGATAGTCCGCCTCACCCAGCTTGTAGCCCTGGATCATGGTGCCCATGGCACCGTCGATGATCAGGATCCGCTCCCTGAGACAGGCTTCCAGTTTCTTCTTTATGTCCGACTTTATGCTCGACACCGCTCGATCCTCTTACATCCATGCAACTGCGCGTCGCCCATCCTAGCAGCAAACAAATTAAATGGAAATCTAGCCGTCTATCTGTCCGTAGCGATGATTAAATATAACCATAAATAGGTAATGAGTGCACCCTGAGCCGGGAGTACCCTATGCCCGTCCTTAATTCGGACACGTGCTTGCTGTTTACTAAAGAGAAAAATAACTATGAGCGTCTACTACACACTCTGTTTCTTGGCAGCGCTGGCGATCTTCATCGCCTTTGCCAACCAGTATGTTGTGAAGATCCAGACCACCATCGCCATCACCGCAGGATCCATGCTGATCTCCGCGCTGATGGTGCTGTTTGGTAAGTTGGGTTGGTTCAATCTGGAACCTCTGGCCATCGAGACCATGGAGAGCATCGATTTCCAGAATTTCCTGCTGAAGGGGATCCTGGGCTTCCTGCTGTTCGCCGGCGGCCTCGGCATCAATCTGAAGGCATTGCGTAGCCAGAAGTGGGAGATCACCATTCTCTCCATAGTGGCGACCCTGCTCTCCACCTTCATCATCGGCTATGGCTTCTGGTTCATCGCCAAGCTGCTGGGCTGGGAGCTGCCGCTGGTCTATTGCATGCTGTTCGGTGCCTTGATCTCCCCCACCGACCCCATCGCCGTGCTGGCCATCGTCAAGAAGATGAAGGCGCCACCCCAGATCGCCATCCAGATCGAGGGGGAATCCCTGTTCAACGACGGCGTCGGCCTGGTGATCTTCGCCACCGTGTTTGCCGTGGCCTTTGGCGGGGTCGAGCCGACCTTCAGCAGCGTGGCCGGTCTGTTCCTGCATGAGGCCCTCGGCGGCATCCTGTTCGGCGCCGTGCTGGGCCTCATCGCCCACGTGATGATCAGCGCCACCGACGACGGCTCCCTCGAGCTGCTGCTGACGCTCTGCATCCCGACCGCGGGCTTCGCCTTCGCCAACATGATCGGCGTCTCCGGCGCCCTGGCCATGGTGGTCACCGGCATCATGATCGGCAACTGGACCCGCCAGTCCGGCTTCTCCGAGCAGAGCCGCCACCACCTGGATCACTTCTGGGAGTTGATGGATCAGTTCCTCAACGCCCTGCTGTTCCTGCTGATCGGCCTGGCACTGGTGCTGCTGGATCTCGCCTGGCAAGACTGGATCCTGCTGGTCATCGCGGTGCCGCTCTGCCTGGCCGCCCGCTTCATCAGCGTGTCCCTGCCCTACGTCGCCTTCCGCCGTTTCCGCAGCTACAACACCTTCTCCATCCGTATCCTGACCTGGGGCGGCCTGCGCGGTGGCCTGGCCATGGCCATGGCGCTGGCGCTGCCCTCCGGCGTCATGGTGCTGCCGGAGCAGGGTGTCGATCTGCGGGAGGTGATCCTGGTGATGACCTACTCGGTGGTGATGTTCTCCATCGTGGTACAGGGCATGACCATCACCCCGATGATCACCGCGGCCAAGAAGGCCAGCGGCAGCTACTGATCCACTGCAGTACATCCCATGTATCAACGAAAAGGGCTCCTAACAGGAGCCCTTTTTCATATCAAATGCCCGCGAGGCCAAACGGCAAAGTCATAGCAGGAACATGACCATCACGCCAGTGGATCACCGCGGCCAAGCAGGCCAGCGGTAGCTACTGATCCACGGCGATACATCCCATGTATCAACAAAAAGGGCTCCCACCGGGAGCCCTTTTTCATATCAAATGCCCGCGAGGCCAAGCGGCAAAGTCATGGCAGGAACATGACCATCACGCCAGTGGATCACCGCGGCCAAGCAGGCCAGCGGCAGCTACTGATCCACTGCAGTACATCCCATGTATCAACGAAAAGGGCTCTCACCGGGTGCACTTTTTTCTTGCGCTGGCCAGAACATCAGGGCCTGTGGCTAAATTTCTGCCAAATACAGGTTGCTTTTTATCCATCGCGAGGCGAGAATGCGCCCCGGCTAGTTGATCAGCCCTGTTTATGTTACCCCTGCAATGCTTCACCTTCGGATGAATCCAGCCAGTACCCGCATAACCTCCCTCTGATTTACTCGCCTTGAGAACCGTCAGGCTGTCTGCCTGCGTTGCCCGGCTCTCACGGTGCAGACCCGATCTGCCCACCCAATTTGAACTATGCATCCGCATATTCCTTGATAGTGCAGACGCCCTTGACCGGGCTGGGTATTCCTGCGTGCTTGTTTGCCACATGAGCTGACCGCGCCCATCGACCTACATTTGCCAAAACAAGGAGCAATTACTTAATTTATATAGAGAAGTACCATGATGAAAACCATACAAACACACAAACCCCTGCGTCGTAGCAAACCCATCAACCTGCCCCCGCAAGAGCAGGATGACGATTCCTTCCTGATCCAGTTCAGTACCCGTTTCAGCGGTGGCTTCGCCATCTCCTGTGATGGCACCGCTGGCGAGTTCTCCATCGAAGACATCAACTAACGTTTCGCTACGTCCAACGAAAACCCACCTTGCCTACTAAAACCACATGATATATAAGGTTCATCGAGAAACATTGTCCTATCTTGTGATAGGTTGTGATGTCAATTATGGATGCTTATGTGGGGTTTCTTATGGGGTTTAGTGGGGTTTTGAAATGGCATTAGGGATCACTGCGCTCAGAAAAATGCTTGGCACCAAACACGATGGCACCAAGCCGATTCGGAAAGTGGATCGTGGTGATGGGCTTAACGCTTTTTGGCATCCGACTGGAAAAGTGAGCTTTGTTTTCCGCTATCGCTTCGGTGGAAAGAATCTCGAAGTCACCCTTGGGAAGTTCACGAACAACATTGCGGGGATCGACCTTGAGGAAGCCAGGCGAAAAACGGAGCAGTGCAAAGGATGGCTAGCCGCAGGCCACAATCCGGCGATTATGCTCAAGCTAGCCAAGGAAGAGCGGCTAAGGCCTGTTACGGTAAAAGATGCTATCTGTTACTGGCTAGATACCTACGCGACCCAGAACAGAAAAAATCCCCCAAAAATACGGCTTCTATTCCAAAAATGGGTCTTCCCCAAGATCGGCGACCTGCCACTGGTTGATTGTGAAACCAGACACTGGCTGACTGTATTTGATGAATGTAGCAAACACGCCCCAGTCTCGTCTGGCATGCTCTTCCAGATCTCAAAACAGGCGCTGAAGTATTGCCGTGTTCGGCGCTATGCTGTCTCTGATGCTCTCAGTGACCTGACCATTGCGGATGTAGGTAAAAGAGGTGGAAAACGAGACCGGGTGTTGAGCATGGCTGAAATACACTCACTTATAGACTGGAGCAAACAAACCTCTTCCAATAGCTATTACCGTATGTTGGCCCTCCTACTACTCACTTTCGGCTCCAGAACTCAAGAAGTACGTGAATCGCATATTACGGAATGGGACTTGTCTGCAGGGATATGGACTGTACCGAACGAGCACTCCAAAACGGGCCGCAAGATTGTTCGTGCCATACCAGAACAGATTAAGCCTGTGATAGCCGAACTCATAACCAAAGCGAAGCAGGACAAGACTCACTATCTGCTTGGCCAACAAAAAAAATCGAACACTGTCTCCTCTTATGGCCACAAACTATCTGTACGGCTTGGCCACACACCCCACTGGACATTTCATGATCTGCGGCGTTCCCTTGCCACCCATCTCACTGCAGCAGGCATAGCCCCCCATGTAATCGAGATTATCTCGGGCCATAGCCTTAAAGGTGTAATGAGCCACTACATTCATGATCATCGATTGCCAGAACAAAAAGTTGCCCTGGAACTATGGCAGTCAATTATCTGTAGTTTCCCCACCAGCAGCAATATCATCCGCTTGAATAATGCTGTAGGACAACATCAATAGCCATGAAGAGATACAATTTACCGGACACTGACTACCTCGAAATTACCAAGGCAGCGAGCATCCTAGGCTGTGATGTAGCAGACATAATCCACTGGGCGGCTAATCAGAAGACAACGCTATTTTTGATGCTAAAGGAAGCTGAATGTGCCGTCATCATACGCAACCTGACCCAAGAAAATCCGAATGACTCCTTCGATAAGCAAATGGAATATCAGGACCGGTTGGTCAGCTCAACGCTGAAGATCACCCAGGGAGAATTTGGACTAGCGCAACTCAGCTTCAATGATGTGCGTCCGAAAAAACAGTTTGGTGACGTCCCCATGTTTTACCGCTTCAGCTACGGCGGTGTTACTTTTCCATTGACCATGATGGCCAAGGCGTCCGGACTCTGGGCCCTGGGCCACAGCTTTGCCAAACAGCTGGAGTCTCATGGGGTAGTGGAGTTTCGCTCCTTCTTTGTGGCACACGGTTATCTGCTCACCATCGACAGGCCCATTGACAACTTTCAGGTCTCCATTGTGCCAGTGACCTCTGCTAAGAACCCCGATGTACCAAATTGTCGTGTATTGCCGGAGCACCTGTGGCTGACTAATGAAAGCATGCAGCGATTACTCGGCAGTACAGCCTCACATTCAGCCAACCCTAGCTCTCCCCCTCTAAAAAAGCCCCAACGATATTCACCTAAAAAACATGCCATGCTCTGCTTTCTGGCCGAGTTGCTGATGGAACGGGACGATGCACTGGCAACCATAGCCTTTGAGCGGAATCACCTCACACCCTCGAACTATCAGCAGTTGGTCACCGAGCTCAGTCACGCCCTACAGTGCCCTGCTGAGGAGCTGATCCGGCAACTTCTAAGCCGGTGCGTTCACTACTCGGTAGCCTTTCTCTTTCTTGGTAACAAACAGTTCGAGGAGTGGTCGAACACCGCGATTGCAGAAGCGATACAAACGCTGATGAGCTCAAGAGAGCGGGATCAAATACAGTGCCAATTGGCCAACATCGACAAAAACACTATCCAAAACTGGTTAAATTAAACCCAATCACGGTGAGTTAACCTAACTCACCGTGATTTAACCTTTGCTCACCTCACATATGAAAATAAATCCTGGAAGATGCCCCCCATCAAATCCAATGAGACGAGGTGAGTGATGAGTGCTCAAAAAATCCTTTCTATTACAGCAATTTGTGACCTTGTAGGTCGTAATCGCCGAACCCTTTGGGCATGGGTGCGCGATGGAGTCTTCCCTGAGCCCATCAAGGTTCACGGCAAAACGGTTGGCTGGCCTGAATCGGTTTACCAAAAATGGGTGGCAGAACTGATGGAGGGTAAATAATGACTAGGGCATCATTTAGCTATCGCAGTTTAGCCGCAGCAGATAGCGGAGCTCTTCAACCAATACTCAAACACAAAGACCTGCAGCAAGTACTAGGATGCTCAAGAACGACTATTTATCGCTGGATCGAGTCAAATAAACTCCCCACACCTCTTAGGCATAATAACGGGCGAATCATAGGATGGACCAAGCAGCAAATTGAAGCCTTGTTAGCTGCGCACTAAAAGAAGTAAGAGGAGGCAATCGCCTCCTTCCTTTTGGTACTTGATGTAACAAACTGGAACATTGAAGCCGATTTTTCTGAATCAGAAACAGCCATTAAAAGGCCGTCGTGTCATAAACGACGGCGGTTAGCTACATGCGGCGAACACCAGATTCGCTAGGATATTAATAATATATGCCCAATATTAATGACAATTCATCGTTAACATTCCCCTTCAATTATGAGCACCAAGGCCATGCTTGGGCTGTCATAAATCACTTTCATATCAGACGAGAGATCATGGATGGAATTTTCCAATTACTGGAAAAGTTCTTCAGCAAAACCAGTAAGCTTACTGCCATTCGCATGGAGTTAAATATGAAGCAGGGGACAATAGACAACCAGCCAATTAGCCATTTCTTTAAACAGCTTAAACACAAGTTGATCCGACATTATGGCCCCTGCTACCACGGCTACATCTGGGTCAGAGAGAAAGCTAGGTCCAGAGCCCAGCACTACCACTTGGCTCTACTACTAGATGGGCAAAAGGTTAAACACTCCGATAATATTTATCGTTTAGCCAAAGCAGAATGGACATATGGCTACCTTTCCCTCGCTGAAAATCCTTTTTATCACGTTCATCATGACCGTCTAGACGAGCATCGGCTACTGATATACCGCTTAAGCTATTTGGCCAAAGCAGAAACAAAAGGTGATCGGCCACCAGCCATCAAGGATTACCAGATCAGCCGCAGCATCAGGAGACAGTAAGTCATGAAGAATCGAGTCTATGCACCAAGAATACCAGAGCGCATCAAACAACCAAACGAAATGGTTTTTTTTGAGTACAAGCGATTCTGGCGTCACCATCAAGAGAACTTTGCAAGCCTGGTGCTGCTGCAAGGAATTAGCATAAAGACGTATGCCGAGCTTTACCGTCTCGACCTACGCCTGACATATATAAAATTCCAACCGCTGGGGGCTGCAGCCCTAAGGCGCAGGTTTTGGGAACAACACCGCCAGCAGTATCAGACTGAACATGCCAAGACTGGCATTGCCGTTGAGGTGTATATCCAGGCCTATAAACTGCACCATAAGACGGCGCAGCTTGAGTTGAAACGCCAACCGATGAGTAAAGAGTGGGCCATACACTGCCGTCGTTACGAGTGGCAATACGATAGTAGGGGAATAACCATTGCCCAGTATGCTGTGGAGAACGATTTGAATCCCTCCACTGCCCGGCGCTACATACGAAGAAAGTGATCATTTCCAAGCAATAGCAAGGTCTGAAAGATCATGTAAAAAATTACCAATAGAAAAAAAGTTGATACACTTCAATATGTTGACAGCTACGCGATGATCGCTTTTCAATAAAAATCTCTCCCAATGATCACTAAAACGATCCTTCCCACCGCTGGGATCTCCGTCCGGTCTGGGCGGCGTATCGAGAAAGGACAATGGCAGCAGTCGAACGAGCGACACTGGCGTACGCGTCAGGACCCGCTGGAACAGGTTTGGGAGAGCGATATCCTTTCCCTGCTCGCATCTCGTCCACAGCTCTCACCGGCAACCGTTCTTGAGTATCTACAAGATAAATATCCAGGTCGGTACCCTGATTCCGTGCGACGGACGCTCCAGCGGCGCATCCGTACTTGAAAAGCCTGCTATGGCGAAGAGCAGGAGATCATGTTCCGCCAGGAACACAAACCTGGAATACGAGCGCTGTCTGACTTTACTCAGTTGAAGAACACAGTGATCACTATCAACGACCACACGCTGGAACATAAACTTTTCCATTTCCGGCTTGAATGGAGCCGCTGGAGCTGGATGCGAGTCGTCACTGGTGGAGAGTGCTTTACCGCTCTGGCTGAGGGGCTTCAGGAAGCACTTGGCCAGCTAGGCTGGTGTACCGCAAGAGCACCGTACAGATAGCCTTGCGGCTGCATGGAAAAACCTGAGTGAAGACGACCATCGTGATCAGACCGAGCGCTATGCCCGGTTGTGTGAACACTACGGCATGACGCCGTCACGTAACAAAGTGGTCGGAGCCATGAGAATGGCTCGGTTGAATCAGCCCATGGGCATCTTAAACAGCCGTATCCGGCAGGCCTTGCTGCTTCGTGGCAGTAACGATTTCAACTCTCTAGAAGAGTACCGGCGATTCGTAACGCAACAGGTTTTGCGTCATAATCAGCACAATCAGGATCTGGTCCAGCGAGAGCTGGAATATCTGACACCACTGCCGCGCAACCGCTGTGCTGACTACGAAGAACTCTCCGTCCGGGTAAGCAGCAGTAGCACCATCAACGTGAAATTCGTTGTGTATAGCGTTCCCTCTCGACTGATTGGGCAGATGTTGAAGGTTCGCCTCTGGGATGATCGCCTGAGCTGCTACGTGGGTAGCGATGAGGTGATGAGCAGCCATAGGGTCAGGGCCGCAAAGGGAAAGCGTCGTGCCCGCTGCATCAACTTCCGGCACGTCATCGGCAGTCTGGTGAGAAAGCCTGGGGCCTTCTACCATGCAGCGCTTCGCAATGACATCCTGCCGAATGATGAATGGCGTCAGCTGTGGCAGCGACTGTGTTCACATTTGGCACCTCAGCTAGCCAGCCGGCTGATGGTGAACGCCCTCAAGCTGGAAGCAGAACAGGAGGATATATCTCTGGTTGCGAAGAGAGTGAACGAACTGCTGATGGAGCCCGGGGAGCCGGAACTGCAAAAGCTGCTGAAGTGGCTTGGCGTGAAGGAAATACGTTCCTTGCCTGATGGGAAAGTGGTCCAGCATAGCCTGCAAAGCTATGACCTCCTGCTCCAGAAGGGGGGGGCTTATAATGACCGATATCCATACCCTTGAAAGACTGCTTAGAAAGCTGCGCCTAACGCGTGTGCCGTCAGAATGGCATAGTCAGGAAAAACGAGCCTTAGCCGAAGGTTGGACCCCCTCGCGCTATCTGCTGTCGCTTTGTAGCTAAGAAGCCGCACACCGGGAAACTGAACGGCTGCGGCGATATATAAAAGAGGCGCGTCCGCCGACGGGTAAAACACTGGCCGAATATGACTTCGGCCAGGTTCCGGAGCTGAACGCAATGCAGGTGCGCCAGCTATGTGCAACGACGGACTGGGTGGACAGCGGTGAAAACGTCCTGCTGTTCGGGGCCAGCGGTCTTGGCAAGAGCCACCTTGCCGCAGCGATCGTTGACGGCGTTGTATGCCAGGGGTATCGAGCCCGGTTTTACAGTGCCGGTGAATTGCTACAGGAACTCAGTAAGGCCATTGCTGAGACTTAATGAGGTGCTTCTGAAGCTGGATCGCTACCGGGTGATAGTGATAGACGACCTTGGCTATGTCAAACGGGACAATGCTGAAACGGGGTGCTGTTCGAGCTGATCGCCCATCGATACGAAAGAGGGAGTCTGATTATTACGAGCAACCATCCGTTCAGTGAATGGGGCAGCATCTTCGTGGATGAGACGATGGCGGTGGCAGCAGCCGACAGGCTGATCCACCATGGATACATTTTCGAGGTAATGGGAGAGAGCTACAGGAAGAAAACGTCAAAAGCGGTAACCCAGCTGTCAGTTAAATAATCACCCCTTGACGGCCAGAGTAGTTGACGCGTACCGGCCAAAGTAATTGACGTCTAATACAGATGACAGAAGCGTTCACCCCACGACGTTGCAGCCTGGCTAAAAAGCAGTCTCTCGTGACTGGTAGCTTTATTAGGACGACGACGTGCGGATCCCATCAAGGCCAGGGCTGGAAAACGGCTTACAGACAGGCCGGATACATTGACGCAAACGACTTCTGGAAATCAGTTCAAGCTTGCAGATAAGGAGTAGACCATACATTTTTTAGAATGAGGTTCTCCTCTTCAATACGGCGCAGGCGTTTTTCCAGCTCGCGGATGCGCAGTTGGTCGCGGGTGATGGGCGAGGCAGGGTGAGGTTTACCGGCCCGTTCGGCCCGCAGTTGGCGGACCCAGGCATCGATGCTGGATTTACTGACGGCCATGGCCTCACAGGCGGCTTTAACGGTGTAGTGCTGGTCGAGGACTAGCTGGGCGCATTCGAGCTTGAATTCGGGGGGGAAGGTACGTCTTGTGTGTTGAGTCATCGCATCACCTGTTAATGGATGAGGTGAGGGTATCACCTCTAATCAGGTGGCCAAATTCACTATGCCACTACACCTGCTGCTCTCGGCCTACCTGCTGCAAACTCAACTGGAATTCGGCTTCGTGGGAGCCATGCCTAGCTGCCAGCTCAAGCCAATAACGATCCAAAGCGGGGTCTGTCGATACCAATTCCCCAGCTAGATAAGCCATGCAGAGCCCGAGCTCCGCCTCGGCAGAACCTGCATTTGCTGCTCGTTGATAAGCAGCAAAAGCGTTGGCAGGGGCCGCTTGTTTAGCTTGTCGCAACAAGGCATCGGGCTGCTGCTGCGCGGCAGCCTTATCGTTCCAGCGCTGCGCGAGATCTGGCCGCTTGGCGACCCCTCGGCCTTGCGCATATCGCTCACCCAGCAGGTACTGAGCATCACGGTTACCCAGTTCCGCAGCCCGCTCTAGCCACTTGATTGCGTCCGTATCTGCCCCCGGTTGTTTGCTGTACCACCGGGCCAGGATCAATTGTGCTTCAGCATGATCCCGCTTGGCAGCCTGCCCGAACCAATCGAGGCATTCGCTCACCAACTTGCCTTGATGCTGCTCCTGACACATCAGCCCCAGCCGATAGCTGACATGGGTGCTACCAAGGCGAGCTGAGCGCTGCCACCACTGTGTAGCGAGCGCTGGATTTTTGGGCTCACCGAGCCCAGCCTGATACCAGTCACCGACTTGCCACGCAGCGTTAGCACGGATCTGTAGGTCCGCAGCCAAAGGGCCCGACTGCTGTGCCGCTTGCTGCATCCAGTGCATGGCGTAGGGGTAATCGGGCTGACTCGCTAGACGTTTGGCGAGCTCATACTGAGCTCGACCATCTCCCTGCTTTGCCGCTTGGGATAACTCGGCGTCAGTGCGTGATGCAGTGAAAGAACAGGCTGCCAGCGCCAGCCATAAGGCACGATATATCATAGATATTATCTACTAGTAGGTGAACGGCTATCATTGCACATCATCAATAACCCTGTAAAAGTATAGTTATTTTATTTATTTCTCTTTAAAGAAACTATTCCGCTAGTTTCATCTTTAAATGCTCTGTTAGATTTTCCATCCCAAGTCGATTTAATTATAGCCCCTATTTTTTTATAAAAAATGTCAAGCTCCTCAATTGAGGATATCAGCTCCCAATCACCTTTATAGCAGCCAGCTAAAGGAAATGGCCCCGGCTGTGCAACAGCTTTGACAAACTCATGTTTATTTTCATTAATGAGCATATGAGCAGGGTAATTTGCTTGGGCCCCATGGCGAACAACATTATATTCAACTTTACCAGCAGGTCTAAAAGGATCTATTCGCGCTATAGAGGCATTTATTTTATCACGAATCATCCTGTCTTCTTGCCGAGGTAGTCCCTCTTTTTCTGCTAAGACACTTCTAGGTTTCCCACTCCCAGAATAAGTTATTAGATCATGCATGTCATAATCCCCTGTGAATATTAACCTTTGCCAATTAGCTTCAGATTTTAGTAGCATTAAAGAATCATGCAGATTATCCATATTTAATGGATAGATAGCAGAGTTATATTTCCTTTGTACGTTAGATAAGCTTCTGAAAAGGGCACTGTTTTCTTTAATATCCGTGGTGCATAAATACACACCAATCAACTCACCGCTCTTGCCCCAATGACCAACTGCACCAACAATCTCCTCTTGTTTTACTTTTTTTAAAACTTCGTTAAAACGGTTTGGATATCCATTTTTAATGGAGGATTGTTTGATGGTTTTTTCTAGAATATCATGCCCTTTAGCGGCCGCACCTTTCTCTAACGCCTTGATGGTTGCATCGCCTGCCTCTCTAAAGGTAATTGCAAATTTGTTTTTTTGCGTTAACTCCGAAATCACTGCCATATGCTTTTTACATACAAAATATGCGGCAACATGTTCATTTACTGCTACCTGACTAGCATTTATATTTTTGCTAAAAGGTAGTATTTCAATACCTCTTGATAAAAAAAAGTGATGCGAGCTAATCATCGCCTCGGATTGTCCTTTGATCTTCACCTGTTCGGTTGGTGATGTGGTAAAGGCTGTCGAACTGACAAAGTCATGCATAAAGTAAGAAAAAAATGTTGCCACTTCTTCAGGAAATTCCCTGAGAGGCGGATACAGAAATATTTTTGCCATTTTTAGAGCATTGCTACGTTGAGCATAGGCAACATAACCATTGGGATTAGCCACCGCTCGTTCGACATATTTTGCTTCATCACGCACAAATCCAAGCCATCCCCAGCGTTTTTTCAGCCATGAACGCTCCTCTGCATTGGCTTTTTCAAGCCTGGCTTTGTAGTCAGCATATTGTCTACCAAGCCATTCGACATAGATCTCCAAGTGATGTGCAAAAGCCTTGCTGGATGGTGTAGTATTTCCAGCCATCTGCATATATCTGCGGGTGTAATAGCGGACTGATTTCCCGGCAAGGTTGTCATTCATTTCAAAATATGCAGCAACCAATGGGTCTATTTCTTGGAGAGTTTTGAAATTGGGGAAGGGGACCTCTCCCTTACAAGCGACACTATACATCTCATGGAGGGCTACTCGGCATAGCTCGGCGCTGGGGCGCTGCTCATTGGGCAACAAGCCACCGGTAATGTCCTCACTGATGCCCGGCAGCAGCAGTTCCCGCCACTCGGATTTTAATGTACCCAGCGGCACCACAGGCCGATAGACCCGCCGTTCATGGGCGGCCACCAGATGGAGTGCCTTTTTGACGGCCGGGTGAAGCTGCTTGCTAAAATCGATGACCTTGGGTCCGCCAATCCACTCGAGTGGACCGGCAATCGGGCGCGCTAACAAGCCAGCCAAACTGAATGCATCCGCCATGGTATCGCCAGAATCAAGAGCACTGCGTCGACTACAATCAAACAGCCCGGCAAAGGTGACCTCGATGTTAACTCCCTCATAGGAGTACGCATCACCCTCTTTGCTGCAGACCTCTTCCAGCAGCTCATCGATAAAGCGCCGGGCCAATATCCCCCCGAGATCGGCACCAAACACCGAGACCTGGATCAACTTGATAGGCAGTTGGTTCTTTGATTTAACAGAGGAAAATTGCTTTTTAAAAGCCTTCTTGGCGCCATCTATCCGGGCATCCACGCCGGTCATAAACTGCTCCATCACCACTGGATGGTCACGCAATGAGGGCAGCGCCTCCAATGTCACCTGCTTGCCAATGCTTTTTGCGGTGTCAGTGATAACCGCCTTGGCAGTCTTGATGCTAAAGAGGTCATTCAGGTTGTGTGACAGGGTAGCCATCAGCTGATAACGCACAAAGGAGCAAGAGCTTGCATTCCGCCTCGCAAGAACGCGGGGTTATGGAAAAAGGGATACCCAAGAAATGAAGCGGTGCTGGTGATGCGAAAGGACGGGCTGGCGCACTGGAAGAAGATATCGGGGTATCACCGTCGCTCGTTGGCAGAAACAGCGATGTCCCGGTTCAAACAGTTGATGGTGGGCAAAATCACGCTACGAAAATACAACGGTCAGGTAGGAGAAGTGATGGCGTATGTGAGCGCGATAAACAAACTGAATACCCTGGGGCTGCCTATAAGAAAGCCCCGATAGTAGCGGTCACTGGGTGATTGCTGATTTAGGAAACAGCGCCCTGAGCTTGCGTAATTACAGCAACCAAGGAGGGGTTGGAGAATGGCATTTCAATGGCCGATTTGGACAAAACGCTGAGCAAAACGCCAGCAGTTCAGCAACCATTCAGGCTGAGACATATCAGTTCAAAATCAGTTCAGGCTGATTGGCGCATTGTAGATTTATATAAGTTCTTTTCATCACAACAAGGTTCGGATAATAACTACACCTGAATCGCCCCTACTTTCCTAGACACCTCAAGAGCCTCAAACTGAGGTCATTCAGGAGGTGTTATGAGCAAGCAGCAACGTTACACGGAAGAATTTAAACTGGCCGCCGTCAAGCAGGTGACTGAGCGCCATTACCCAGTGGCAGAGGTCGCCGAGCGACTCGGTGTTTCCAGCCACAGTCTTTACGCCTGGCTCAAACGCTATAGCCAACCCGACGTGCAGCAGCATGAGTCCAAGAAATCGCAAAATCGCTGGAAGCAGATATGTACTTCGCGCACCCCTACTCTTCGCATGAGAGGGGGCTGAATGAGAACACGAACGGGCTTCTGCGGCAGTATATCCCAAAGGGAACAGATCTTAGGAGGGTGTCATAAGAGGAGTTAATGCGCTATCAGCGGGTACTGAACAGTAGGCCCCGAAAGTGCCTGGGATACAGGCATGTTTGCGGAGCGAAGAAAGGCGGCTTAGCGTTGCACTTCGAACTTGAATCCGCCGTATTGCATTTTTTTTTTTTGGTTTTTACTTAATGAGAGTAAGGGACTGGTCTCGATGCGGCAGATATCGAAATTCAATATGCCCAACTGAGTACAGGTGATTATGCGAGAGTATCTTTTATGCACATACTGCTAGTCGAAGATAACCATTTTTACAATCACTACGTTACTACACTGTTGGAGAGTAGCAACTATGTTGTTTATAGTACTGTGTCGGCCTTGAGTGCACTGCAGTATGTCAAGGAATTTCATATTGATATAGCAATCATCGATCTCTGCTTGCCTGGCATGGACGGCCTACAACTCGTTTCTAAGCTAAGAAAGCAGCGCCTTTCCTTTCCCATCATGATGTTGACTGCTTGCAATACTTGGCAAAATAAGGTGGATGGACTAGAGGCCGGTGCCGATGACTACCTAGTTAAGCCATTCCAGAAAGATGAGTTGTTTGCACGTCTTCATGCCCTACTGCGCCGCAGTACATTCATCCGAGCATCTAAACTAACTGCTGGTGACTATGTTCTTGATCTTGCTCGTAAGGAGTTGAGCGCCGGAGGTGGAATGATTGCACTTACTAGTTTCGAATATCTGATCTTGGAATGTCTGATGCGCAATTCCCGTCAAATAGTCTCCAAGCGACAATTATATAGTCAACTCTACAGTGATAAGGATGACGGTGACCTAAATATTGTAGAGGTAATGGTAAGTCGTCTGCGGAAGAAACTCATGTGGCACAGTACAACTTCCCCCATAGCAACTATCCGTTACCAAGGCTACATGTTCACCCTGCCATGTTATCTAACATGACATCAGTGTTGTGTTACTGCCAAAATTGGCTGCTTGGGCGTAGCTTCCTTGTATAGTGGTTTGATCATCCTGGACACCGTTTTAGGAAATGCAGTCGCCACTATACAATGACAAGAACACGTCGTTTATTCGCAGCCCAGCTCAAATTGGAAGCCAAGTACCGCCTGTAGATAATAAAATGTCCTAATTTTTTTGGCCACAATATTGGCCATGTTTTTTGTATAGGAATGGCGAGCCCCGTTCATTCTTAAGCAAGATTTTCGAACTATGATGAGGCCTTTGGTGGGTATTACTGCGCCCGTCTACATATGCTTTTTCTGGCTTTGCATTAGGCGGGTAGTGATAAAACGCACAATACCATTGTAAAACCTACATATTTGCTCGGTTCAATACGTTTGATCTGATGCCCTGAGCGTTCTTTGGTGTGCGGTGCAAGAAGGAAATTGGAACGGCATGTCATGAATACAGGACAATAAAGACCAAGTTGAATTGCCCCAGCTCCCTAGACACTTCCAAGCCTTAAAATGAGGCAACTATTGGAGGTGTTATGATCCGCCCGCGTTATCCAGAAACATTCAATATCGAAGTTGTCAAACAGGTCATCGAGCACGGGCGATCTGTCGTAGATGTTTCCAGCCGCGCACTTTGCCAGCGAGTCAAGGATAAGGTATGCGTTCATACGGGCCCGGTGAGATCAGCACGATGTCGGACACTGAAGTCCACCGAAGTGACTTCTATGCTTGGCTGAAACAGCCGAGGTAAATGAGCTAACGGGAGGACGTACGGTTGATGGGGCCGGTCAAGCAGACCTAGCTGGAGAATGCTCCGATAAGCATCGCGCGAGGGGCCGCGTTCACAAACGGGCTATCCGCGGTGCACTGGCCATTACGATGGTCAAACCCGTCTTGCGGCACCGAATATCTTGGCGCGTCAGTTTAAGGTCGCAGCACCCAATGCCTCGTGGGTGACGGACATTACCTACGTCCGTATTCATGAAGGTGGATTATACCTGTCGGTGGTACTCAATCTGTACTCGCGCCAGATTGTTGGCTGGGAGATGAAGTCACTGATGGCTGCTGTCTTGGCAATCGATACGCTGTTGATGGCAGTTTGGCGCAGGAAGCCAACGCAGAAGGTGCTGGTGCAATCGGATCAGGGGAGTCAATTGACCAGTGACGAATGGCAGCGCTTCCTGAAAGCGCACGACTTGAGCTGTAGCATGAGCCGACGAGGAAACTACCACAACAATACGGTTGCAGAGAGTTCCTTTCAATTGCTCAAGCGGGAACAGATAAAGCGCAGGGTATACCTGACAAGAGATGAAGCACGCAGTGATGTGTTCGACTACATCGAGATGTTTTACAACCCAGTCTGCGCCATGGTTCCAATGGCGGGCTGTCGCCGGTAGAGCTTGAAAAGCGATTTTTTCTCAGCAACGGAGTGCCAAGAAAAGCTGGGGCGATTCAAACCGGCGGTTCAATATTTTAGTTATCCTGACTACAGGAGGAGCTTAACTTGCATCCGACCCTTCAATTTCTGCTGCTTTTATCATTACTGTGTAGCCAAAGCACGCTAGCCCAAGCTCCGTATCCCTATATCATGCGTCTCGACGGCGAGCAGAAGGAATGGCTGCGAGAAAAGGGGGCTCTGGTGGTGAGCATGACAACCAGTAAGTGGGGGCTTTACAGCTACTATATTGATAATAAACAATATAATAGAGTACTGCACGACTATGGTAACACCATCACCAAACGGCTTGGGCTCAGGCCTCGCTATCGGGGCTACCCCACTTTATTCGCTGCCAAGCAAGATCTGAAACATGGTGAGGTAGATGCTTTGGCTGGTTTGGCGGTGGCTCCTCAAAGGCGGGCTTGGATGAATTCTACCCCGCCGCTCATTGAGATCCCACGTGCTGTGTTGCTGGATAAGCCGGGTGATACTCCCACCCAGGCTACCGCACGAGGGTATGGGAGTTACGACATTAACTCCCGCCTTGGTTTCAAGAAGGTCAAAGTGGTGGATACCAGCCCCGAAGCGCTGTTTATGGTCAAACATGGGTTGGCCCATGCCTATCCCACCGATCTTGCCCATTTGGAGAGCTTGATTGTTAATTTTGAGGTTAGATCACAGCAGATAGTCAATATGCCCTGGTTTGGGCCAGCTGAATTGCACCTAGCTACCCGCACCGACCAACTTCATCTGGGCGAACTGCTGACTTTTGCAGCCAACAGCTTTACCCCTAATGATAGAAATTTCCCTACACAATTAGCTCATGTCAATGACAATGACAAGGGGCCTAGTGAAGCCCAAAATGAAGTTCAAAACCTCTTTACTGAGGAGGAATCAACCTGGATAGCAGAGCATTCAGAGGTGCGTTTTGCCCCAGGCCCTTGGATTGGTCTAGACCAAATTGATGAGCATGGTCAATTTGGTGGTCTGGTGGCGGACTTGCTGACGTTAATCGAGCATCACAGTGGATTACGTTTCAAGTTGCAACCCACGAATGGGCAGAATTCCCTAACTATGGTTGAAGAAGGCAAGCTGGATCTGGCTCCTACCGTTATCAACTTGCCTGAGCGGCGCACGCGGCTTCTTTTCACGTCCGATTATTTAGTTATGAAGAGGCTGCTTGTTACTCGTCGTGAGCGGGGCACCTTGGCATCGCTCAAAGAAATAAAAGGTGCCAGAGTCGCTGGGAGTTTTGCCTCGGCTGATGAGCTGCTCATTCGCAGTTGGCAGGCTACGCCCGTTTTTTTCACCTCCTTTAATGAACAACTGCTTGCGCTCGCCGAGGGAAGAGTGGATTACATCCTCATTTTCGAGGAGTTCACTGAGCAGCTTTATAACAAGGAACCTACGGTGGGGTTGCATGTTGCCTACAGTGGTGCCGAGTTAGATGTACCCATGGCGATGGCTGTGCCTCGTGACAAACCCATACTCGCCTCCATCCTCACCAAGACGTTGCAATCCATCCAGCCCGAAGAGTTACAGTTGCTGCAAGACAAACGGTTCACTATTCGGATAGAGACTGGCGTGAGCTCTGAGCAGAGATTACGGCTAATACTCCCTCTCATTGTGTGGATCTTATTTGTGGCTATAGTAGGTTTTCTTTGGCGGCGCTCTCTAAAACGTGAAATGCGCCAACGTCAGCAGGCCGAGACCATGCTATCCCAGCAGTTGCAACTGGTGGAAACGCTACTAGACACAATGCCCAATCTGGTCGTGCTCACCAACGAACACCAAGAAATCGCCTTGACTAACCAGGCTTATCGGAAACTCTTCTTTGGCGGCCAAAAGAGTCACGGTCACTATTACGCTTTGCTCAAAGACATTCTGTCCGAAGAGACTATTCAGCGCATTCAATGGGAAGACATCAACGTGTGGGAGTCCGGGGACGATATCAACTCTCACGGTGCTATTACCCTACCTGATGGTTGTGTGCGAGAACTTATGTATCACAAGCGACTCTTTTGTGAGCAGGACGGCAGTCGGCTCGGCGTGCTGACTGTGCTAACGGATGTCACCGAACTGCGGCATGCTCAGGCTCGTGCAGAGGAAATGCTCAAGGCCAGAGAACGTTTTTTGGCCATCATGAGCCACGAACTGCGCACGCCAATAGCCGGTATGCACGGAATGCTAGAGCTGTTGCAATTAGGAGAGCTCAGTGATGATCAACGTTACCTTGTGAGCAACGTCATCGGCTCGGCAAACAATTTACTCTATTTGGTTAACGATATTCTCGACTATTCCAAGCTGGAGGCTGACAAGTTACATTTGGAAATGAGGCCCGTACGTCTAGCCGAAGTGCTGTGTTCTGTAGTACGATATCATGTTGAGAGTGCTCGCCAGAAGGGATTGCAGGTCAAGTTGGTGTGGGATCCGAGTCTGCCAGATCAGGCGGAACTCGATCCGAATCGACTAGGACAGATTTTTACTAACTTACTGCACAATGCTATTAAATTTACCGAACAAGGGTCCATTACCCTAACTCTGACGAGCCAAGGCAACCTGCTTCTATTGACGGTAGCAGATACTGGCATTGGCATTGCTGCAGTGCAGTTGTTGCAGCTATTTACTCCCTTTGAGCAAGGTGATGGCAGCATCAGCCGGCGCTTTGGCGGGTCCGGTTTAGGCTTATCGATCAGTCGCAATCTGGCTGAACAGATGGGCGGGAGCCTTACCCTCGAAAGTGAGCCAGGTTTGTGGACTCGGGCCACCCTGGTGCTACCGCTGGTGTCCCCCTACACATACTCCCCCCCTTTGGCTGGCAGCCGCTGGCAGGTTTCTGCATCCCAGTATGAGTCGACCGCATTGCTTCAGCGTTTTGGCGCCGAAGTGGTGGCGTGCGATCGAAGTGATCCGCTCGAGCCTGGGTTGCTGCTACTCGATGAGGTCGATATGCAACGCCTCTGCCCCGAGGGATACCTAGGGGCAGAGCGGCCAGATTACATAATGCTATCTGGCTACCGGGTCATCACTCTCTCCGAGCAAGAGCGTTTACGCACTAGTCTGCAACAAGGGCGCTGCTTACGTTTGGGTTCCCAACCTCTTTATCCGGATCTGTTACTGGAAAGCTGCCTCTCCCTAATCTCCCAACCCAATACGCATTCTCTGGAGGTGCTATCGCAGGCTGTAACCCCACTTCGGGGACGGGTATTGGTGGCAGAAGATCATCCAGTCAACCGGGCCTTGCTGCACCGTCAGCTCACTCTGCTCGGGGTGACATTTGAGATGTGTGAAAATGGATGCCTAGCGTTGGAGAGTTGGCAAAAAGGGAGCTTCGATCTGCTGCTAACAGACTGCCACATGCCGGATATGGATGGCTACAAATTGACGGAAATCTTGCGCAGCCAAGGGGTGACTGCCCCCGTCATCGGGGTCACGGCAGACACTTCTGAGATGGCCAATAGTCAGAGTAATGAAGCAGGTATGACCGACATGCTTTACAAACCCTACACTTTGGAAGAGTTAGGACGGGTATTAGGGATATATCTGGTGCCCCCCTCTGAAATAAATTGGACGTCATCGGGAGGAGGTCCTGCGCGCGAACGTTGGGTTACTCTGTTTGGCAGTGAGGCCACAGCTCGAACCATGGCAGTTGAGTATTTACGAAGCAATGAGGCTGATTTGGGGCGGCTGTCTGAGGCATATGCAGTGCTGCATTGGGACGTCATGAAAAATGCTGCTCATAGTATCATGGGAGCGGCCAGAATGGTTGGCGAAAGTCGACTGGCCGAGCTTGCTGCTGCGGTAGAGACGCTGAGCATGCAAAAGCAAACAAACCAACTAGCTGATCTAATCTGGCAATTGCAAGATAAGGTGAACGAAGTCAGTACCGAGATCGGAGTATGGCTATACGGGCAAGTTTGATTCTGAGAGCCATTAGCAACGGTGACATGATGCGATGGTTTGACAGTATAACTTATGCAAACCAAGCACCCGTACAGCACCCGTACAGCATTGCGCGTACCACAATAGGATTGTGTGCAGCATGATGGCGTTATCCTAACCGTGCTGACTGTTGCTTCTAATATGATTCTGGTTTCAAGTCTGCGATAAGTGCAAGTGCAAAGTACTTTTACCTTTCTTTTTTAATGTTTTCAGCGCCCAGGTTCATGGGCGCTCTTTTAACAGTTAATCGTTTTTTTGGATTGAATCATAATTGCGTATTAGATACTTGGAATCCATTCCTTATTTGTTGATTTAGTTCTGATGTCAGTGATATTTTTTGGCAAGCTTTTTCAGCAGTGGTAGGAAGATGCGGCTATAATCAGCCAAAAATAACAAATTTTCTCAAAGAGCAAAAATAAACAATTCTCTTGGTTATTTTATCCCTGTTGAACTTCAGTTCTAAACTGTATCCGTGGCAGGGTAATCCTACCATATTCAGGGGCATTCAAAAGTAGAGGTCATGCGGCCCGCGCCAAGTGCTGGTTTTGGAGATTGTAAATAATTCTGTGTAACTTGCGCATTCCGGCGAAGTTGAACAGCCCATTCCGGCCAACGTGAACACCCTGATCCTTAGAGCCTGTAAATCCAATTGTGTAACCGCCCACGAATAAGTAACTTTTTCAAAAGGATACCTTCGTGGGTAAGCAAATGGACCAAGACAAACTCAAAGCACTGGCTGCTGAGCTGGCCAAAGACATCAAGTCTGAAAAAGATCTCGGCACCCTCACCCAACAGCTGATCAAGCTCACCGTCGAAACCGCGCTCAATGCCGAAATGGACGAGCATCTGGGCTACGAGAAACACGCCCCACAAGGCCGCGGGACCGGCAACAATCGCAATGGCTATTCCACCAAACGCCTAAAAGGGCAGCACGGAGAAGTCACCATCCAGGCTCCTCGTGACCGTAACTCGTCCTTCGAGCCTCAGTTTGTCCGCAAGGGCCAGTCCCGCCTGACCCAGATGGACGACCAGATCCTCGCCCTCTACGCAAAGGGCTTGAGCACGCGGGATATCGTTGACGCATTCAAAGAGATGTATGACGCCGACATCTCGGCGGGGCTGGTATCGAAGGTGACCGAACGTGTCATCGAGCAGGTCCACGAATGGCAAAACCGGCCGCTGGATCCGCTCTATCCCATCGTTTATCTGGACTGCATTGTGCTGAAGATCCGCGCGAACCAGAGGGTGATCAACAAGTCGCTCTATCTGGCACTGGGCATCAATATGGAGGGTCACAAGGAGCTGCTGGGCCTGTGGCTGGCCGAGACCGAAGGGGCAAAGTTCTGGCTATCGGTCCTGACCGAGCTGAAGAATCGCGGCTTGGAAGACATCCTGATTGCGTGTGTGGACGGTCTCAAGGGCTTCCCTGATGCGATTGCTGTGGAGTATCCCCAGACCAAGGTGCAACTGTGTATCGTCCACATGGTGCGCAACTCGCTGCGCTATGTCTCCTGGAAGGACTACAAGGCGGTGACGGCGGATCTGAAGCAGATCTACCAGTCTGCGACGGAACGTGAGGCTCAGCAGGCGCTGGCGGCCTTCGGCGAGCGCTGGGATAGCCAGTACCCGCAGATAACGCGCTCCTGGCAGGGCAACTGGGATAATCTGATCACACTGTTCGAGTATCCCCCCGCCATCCGGAAGGTGATCTACACCACCAATGCTATCGAGTCGCTGAACAGCGTGCTGCGCAAGGCGACCAAGCAAAGGAAGCTCTTCCCGACCGATGACTCGGCGCTAAAAGTGGCGTACCTTGCGATACAGCAGGCCTCCAAGAAATGGACTATGCCGATCCAGAATTGGAAGCTTGCCCTAAATCGCTTTATTATCGAATTCGGTGATCGCCTGAACGGTCACCTGTAATGGAGTGGGCAGTTACACAGAATTATTTACAGGCTCGTGCTCGTCCACCCTGTGAACTTGGAATACCTCTTTTGCCAAATCGATGCCAATTGTCCTAACGTTCATGATGGCCGCTCCGCTCATAGTGACGATTCATCGTCCACTTTGGCACAGGTGATGCCGGTTTGAGAGGGGGCGACCATTCCATTAACAACGCTTGTCACGGCAGCTATTATCGACGTTGACTAGGTCTGTACGCTTTCCATTGACGCGGATTCGATACCCACGGTGCAGATACCTCCTGACGATTTAGATAGAATTTAACCTTCCCGTTTAAATTATCGCGATTTCGGTATAGATAACGAAGCTCGGAGGCGGTTGATGAGTGGCCACCAGACTTCAAAATAACCCTTGTAACATCTAATCCATCAAGTAAAAAATGAATTTGTCTATCATCGGTTGACTCAAGCAACATTGATAGGGCAGCTTTAGAACCCCTTGAAATTAACTTGCTGGCATATCTATTGATTTCCGGCGTGGATGATATCGGCCCAGTGGGCCTATCTGACTCGTGTGGTGCAAAAAAATGCTGGCCAAAATCTAATGCTGTAGAACTAAATGAGTAACGCTCATGCTTACTCAGGTAATCAGTGTACTCTCTAGATAAAGATATATTCTTAGACTGAGAGCAGCATCCCTGCTGGCGCTTTATCATTTTATCATGGATGTTCATCTCTATTCTTTGCATGATTTCTTTCATACCATAAACCAGTTCTTGAGCATCATTAATTCTTTCCCTTGGGACTCTGTTTTCTTGCAGCCCAACTGCCCATTCTTTATATGTCTCCAGAGTTTTTCTCCCTAAAGTTCTGGCATGCCCTACCATATCCCAAGCATCTTCAGTCCTTAAAATGACTGCAAGATAATCAGCTCGTTTAAACCACCTCGCCCAAAAGCTCGTATGTTCGGAAATGGCTGCTGACAATCCGAACAGAAGATCTCCTCGATTTGAATCAAACTGTTCATGAAGCTGTGGCATCAATCCATTTTTATCTTCCCAACGCACCGGGTTATTTCTCACCATCCGATACACGTTCAACCCATCCACTTGCCCCGCCGGGTCCGGGTTTAGCCACCGGCCCAACCAGGGGGCGTAATAACGGTAACCGTAGTAGTACAATCCCGTCCCGTCTCGCTCCTGGCCCGAATACCGCACCACCTTGTATGCCACCTCAGTGGCACTCCGCGCCGCCAGTACCGCCGTGCCACCAAATGGGTAGTACTCCTCCTGGCTGATAACCTGGCCGCTGCTGTCCAACTCCAGCTGCAGCGACCCTATCTGGTCTCCCAGCCCGTAACGCACTTGGTCATTAGCAATGCCCGTCGGTTTGCCCACGGCCCAATGCAACACCCGCACCTGGGCCCGCCCGCCCTGGGCTGGCGTGGCAACGTGTAACTCCTCGCTCGGGGCTTGAGGTTGCCCCGCCAGCTCCACATAACGGCTGCGCAACTCCAGCCCCGGCAGGTAAATCACCTCATCAATGTCCCAACGCTGGCTGGTAGCGTCCAGTAACCGCCTCATTTGCTTGCGCACCCGCAGGCCTTGGCGGTATTGGTAGACCTCACGGTCGTTATCCTGCTCTGTGCCGCGGTCAACCAGCACCACCCGCTGCAGCTGGTTACGCTCATTCCAACCTAGCGGGGTACCTGGCTGCATTCGCAGCACGTTGCCATTGGCATCAAAGTAATCGTCAATCTGCTCCGGCGTTATCGGCGAGTTGCTATCTTGCGCCAACGCCCGATTCGAGCGTGAGCCGACCACTATCTCGTTGCTGTAACTGAGCGCCCCTGTGTGCTGGATACGCAGCAGGTTGCCCCCGTCATCATATGCATAGCTGCGCGTGTAGTTAACCAGGTTGCTGGTGTCTGGCATCGCCTCCGGTAACGCTGGCCCTTGAATACCGGCATTGGCGTTCTCCCGCCCGCTGGCACTCATCAGTTGGTACAGCGCATCGTACTGGAAGTCATTGCGTGCTTTGACCGCCTGGTTGGCAAAGTAGCGGGTGGTCACTACAGCATTCTCTTGCCAGATGACGTTGCCCACTGGGTCGTAGCCATACGAGAGGTCTTGCAGTACGCTCAGGTCAGCCCGCCGAGTCTCAATACGTACTAGCCGCTGGGTCTGGGGTTCGTAGCTGTAACTCGTCACCACGTCGTTGCCGGCCGTCTCCTGCAACTTCTGACCTGCAGCACTCCAGCTCTGTTGCTTGAGCAGGATTTGTTCACTGCCACCCGAGAGTGTCAGGAATGACTGGCTGAGCAAGCCAGCCACATCGTAGCTCCAGCGCTGCAGATTGCCGCGCGCATCGGTTTGCGCTAACGCCCCACCCAGTGCATCGTATTCATGCGTGGTGGTGTAAACCTGCGGTGCCAATTCATCCTGCCAAGCTGACTCGTTCTCACCTTGCCAATCACTCAGCGCCTCTGCGCTCGGCAGCAGTTGGCACTGCTCACGCAGTGCCGCCCCCTGTAGCGAATAACTCGGTGCTGCCTGCAGCCCCGCATCGTGGTAATGGCGCACCAACTGACCGCGGGCGTTATAACTGGACGGGTCAGGCATACTGCCATCGGTATCCCCATAGATACACCGCTCTGCGACTCGCTCAACCTCTTCACCTACCTGCAAATAGGCAGCACGCGGCCGCCCCAGCTGGTCAAACTCGGTGCGTGAACGAGTGCCCCGCCCATCCTCTGCCCACACGATTCGGCCAGCGGCGTCGTACAATGCGACACTCCAGCCTGCATCGACGCTGTCGCTACGCAGTGCTTGCCCGGCCAGTGATGGCCGGGTGTGAAGGTTGGGTGAGACGGTGTCATCGTTTTGCCACAAGTCAAACAGGCGGGCATCCCACTGTTGGCTGTGGCGGCCGTCATCGCTGGTCAGTTGTCGTTCAATCAATACCTCCGCCAACTGGCGAATGTCACGGCGGTTATAGTTGAGGGTGCGCACTACTTGGTTACGGTTGTCACGAACGCTTAGGGTGGGAGTGCCGGTATATATGGTTGTCCTAATCATGCTGCCCCCTGTATCACTAGTTCATGGGTGTCATTCTCATCTTCGCTGACGTCAAACCACGGGTAATAGGTACTGCGCCGCAGATAGCCGAGGGCCGTGACGGTGTCACTTACGCGGCCCAGTGCGTCGTAATGATTGGTGTCGCTATAGCCTTGTGTACGCAGTGAACTGTCAATCACGTAGTGCCAGCTATCGAGGAAATAGGGCTGATAGGCACGGACAACCTGTCCCTTGTTGTCGTATTCGACGCGGCCCGACACAACCCAGCGTGGGTCTGCGTCCACTTCCTCTGCGCTCACCTCGCCATTCGCATCCAGATGCCATGCCTTGCCCGCAGCCACGCGCCCACACTGTTGCAAGGCGCGGCCAAAACCGTCGCCGTAGCTCAGCTGAATGCGGACTTGCTGCGCCGTGTCTTCCGGATAACGGTCAGCCAGTAACACGACGGCATGCACCGGGTTACCGCCAGCAGTCCTCAGCACCGGCGCAAGCGTGTTCGGAATGCCCGGCTGCGCGTGGGGGTTGGCAGCCCAGCGTCGCCCAGCCAGGCGCACATGACCACTCGCCGTGATGAAGCGAGCCTCACGCAGTGCTATCCACTGCGCGGGCGTGACTTGAGCGGGAGAAAGTGCACCCATCCAGCTGAACCACTCGGGCACATTGATGCTCGCAATGTTCTGCCGATAGCCAGGGGTGGTGGCCTGGGTAATCGCCTGCTCGACCGTCAGCGTCGGGGAAACGGGGTAGTCAACCACAGAGTCGAAGCCAACGGCATTCCCACCCGCTTCGGTACCGTAAAGGCTGCCGCCCAGCGGCAACCCCAGCGCCGATAACTGCACCTCCTGTACATTGCCGTTGATATCGGTCGTATGTATCGGCAACAGGAACCGGTAGTCGTAGCTGTTGCTGACCGTGCTGCCATAGACGTCGTACTGGCTCACGGGGGCGAGCCAATACCCATCATAGGTGGTCATAATCGCGCCGGTGAGCCTCGTTGCTTGCTGCGTCAGGGGGCGATAAAAACCACTCGCGTCAGCGTAGGTCGTAAACCCGCTCTCCACAGCCCACACCGAATTTTCCGGCACCGGTGGCGTGGCAACCGGCAACAACATCGCTGTTTGCACATAGCCGAGCACCGTCCAACCGTATTCCGGTGGAATGGTGATGCCCTCATAAGCCTGTAGCGCTACGTCATCCAGCACGGCGCTACGCTGATGGTCGACCAACGCCAGCAAGTCGGGCGGGGATGTGACATAAACCACCTCAGCCTGACCACCGAAGTAGCGCGTCTGCGCATCACCCAGCAGACCATTGCTGGCCGTCAGTGTCTCGAAGCTGATAGGCTCGGCAGGCAACGCATCGTACACCAATGCGTTGGCTCGGTTTTGATGGGGCAGCCCCAATCGCCATGCCTGTGGGGCCTCAAGGTTAATCACCGCCGCTCGCGATTCAGACAGGCGCAATTTTTGTTGCTGCTCGTCATAACTGCTATCCCAAGCATCGGGCGGCAGGTTGGGCGGATAGGGCGCTAGCACTTGCGGGGCGCGACGCGGATAAGCCACTGCAACGCTCCATAGCGGATGACCATACCGGTCTAGCCGAAGCGTGACGCTCTGCGAAACCATGGGGTCATGAATAGGCAAGCGCTCGTAAGTTGTATTGACTTGCTCCAGCGTAAATGCCATCACCACCGGAAGGGCGCCTGGCTGCAGTAGGCGCAACTGAGTTCGGCTGGCCATGCAGCTATAGGGCAACAACTCCGCACTGCTCGCGTCCAGTCCATAGGTCTCGCTGCGCAATACGGCGCCTTTCATGGCACGAAATAGCCACCAACGCGTTTCACTGTCAGCATCAGTAAATACCACATCCTCACCGCGTTCAAAGAGGGTTAGGCGTGTTGGATTTAGGGCCACGGCCTGCGGGTCCCCCGCGTAGGGCTCGCCGTACAACTCGAGCTCATCCTGCTCACGTCCGCAGTGGTACCAAGTCTTGTTCAGTAACGGCATGGCCAGCGACACATTGGTGCCAACCGCCACCGCAGTGCTATCGGTATCCTCGGCTTCCAGGTAACCGAAACCACGGAATTCGCGCTCCCTGCCATCGTACACACCTTGCCGATAACGACAGCGTTGACTTAGCGTATTACCGGTGACTTCATCAAGGGTAATCGTCTGCACCAGTAGCTGTATAGCGAAGGGCAGTGCCGATACGCGGGTGGGGCTCTCCTGCTTTTCGTCGAGCCATTCCTGCGCCGAGCTGCGGTAGTGCAACTGATAGCTTGCCCCCATGTTGTTGTTAATTTCATTGAGCAGATACGGCTTGGCAGCATTGAATGGATAGCGCCAATGTGACGGGGCCATATAGGGCACACTCAGCACCAACTCAGCCATGCCATTGCCCTGCACGTCGGCCAGCGAAATCTGACACAGCTGGTCGTAGGTCACGCCTGGTGGCAGTAATAGTGTGCGCGCAGGCTCGAACCCATTGCCACTGCGGTTCATGAAAATAGTCACATGGTCGTGCCGTGCATAAATCAGGTCCGTTGCACCACTGCCATCGACGTCAGCCAGGAACAAGTGCGCCGGATTGAATGCCAATGCACTATCAAGCTCCTCTGGTAACGGCAGATTGATAGGGGCTCCAAATCGGCCATGCCCCAGGTTTGGCCAGCAGGTCACACTGCTATGGCGCACCCGCAGTAAATGGGCCTGCCCAGAGCCAAGCGCATCGGCAAACGCCACCAACTCCCTGGCGTTTCGTCCCGGCACCGGCAAGGTAATGCTGTCAACTTGCCCCACCTCAATACCCGCCGCGAAACCGTCGCGCTCGTTGGCGTAAAAGCGCACGCTCTTGGGGCCAATTAGCGCAAGGTCCGCCATGCCACTGCCAACCAGTTGAGCAAACTGGGCTGCCGGATGGAAAAATTCGGTCGGCACAGCATTGAATGGCATGAAGCCGCTCCAACCTTTGTCGGGCCGCACAGTGAAGAACCCCGCCATGCCCGGTTGTGCCACCAACCAGTCCAACTGGCCGTTGCCATCGATATCGAGCAGCTTGCCACGTACACTTTGCGTGGATGGGATACCCAAGAGCGGGCGCCACTCATCGTACTCCACCGCGTCACCGCCGCCTGCGCCACGCTGCGGCGCCCTGTACAGCCAGGCATCATCGGTACGATGCAACACCCCAGCCACCCCTTCACCGAACAGGTCAACCAGCTGATACAGTTGCCCGTCATCCAACCCCGGCAGAGGAGGCATGGGTTGCCAATTGACGGGCTCAAAGCTCTCCGCTGCGGTGCTATAAACCAGTTCAAGCGGCGGACGTTGCTGCAGCACGCCATCTGGCTCGTACGCCAGTTGCTGCGCAGCCGAGAGCATGCTCAGTGTCGTTTGTTGTTGGTATTCAAGTAACAACCGGGCTACCAGCGTCTGAGGCGCCCCCAACTCCAGGGGGAAGTGGTGATACATTAATACTTGCCGACATAACCGGTGGGTTCGCAGTTCGAAGCCAAACGCATAGGTTGAGAATGGGTCACTGCGTCCAAGCCAGCTTTCCGATGCCACATAGGGCGGCACTTGCTCCGGTTCGAGCGTGCGTTCGCCATAATCAAACACGACGCTAAATAGCCACTGCGGCGATGGAGTGTCGCTATCCCACAGATAGAGGTCAGCATTCGGCGCCGCATTGCCGTACAGCGCCTCGACCAAATAGCGCATCGCCGTCCTGTCACGGCCACTCTCGTTGCCACTCAGGTCCAAGCCGCTGTCATTTTCCGCCGCATAGCGATAATAAACATGCTCGCCCGTCGGTGTGACCGACTCTTCCAGTAGCCAAACAGCGGTGTGCGTTGGCATGGCTGGCTCAGCCATTCGGCCCAAGGCGGTTTTACCCAGCATATGCAACACACCACCGCGATCGTGAACTAACCAAAAATCGCTGCCATCCTCCCCCAGCCAATACTCGACCCGAGCACTACTTGACTCGATGCGCGGTAAATAGCGGGTCACGGTGTAACTTTGTCCCAGCGGTTTAGTGCCATAAACGCTGCCCACCCAAGGATTGGGGTCCCCGGCCGTCGACAGCGCAGACACAAGAACCTCGCCGTCAGGGCCTAAAAACTCATCTTGCGCCGTATACCGCGGAACACCTTGATTGGTACGCCGGCTCACCGTCATTGTGCCGCATGACCAGCCCATGCCAAACGCCCCGTTGCCCGCACCGCTGCTGTATGACAGGCCCAGCGCAGGCGCAAAGCCCCGCCCTGCTGATATCGGCAACGGCAAGCTCATCGAGGCCAGGCCGCTCGGACCTGGCGCCCCCAATGCTTCCCCCATACCCTGCATCGCCCCCCCGCCCTTAGGCAGGGAGGGAGCCTGTACACTCACGTATGATTCACGTTGTTGTTCCATAACTTCCTCCCCTATCTCAGATTACGAACGGATGGTGTAACGAATGTGCAGGATGATGTCGCTCAGACTCCGCAACATGGGCTCTTGCTTCGCTGTGGCGTTCGGGAACGTCAGCGTTAGCAGACCGGGGTCATCGATGGCAATACCTTCGAAAGGCAGGAATTTGCCATCGTTGAAGTCCAGCTGGAATTGGCCGCTGTCATTTAGGCCGTGAGAGACCGCCAGCGTATTACAGCCCAGCGGCATGCTTGTGCTGCCGCCATAGGTCAGCGTCGCTTGAATATCCTGATAGGGACCAATTAAGGCTGGCAGCGAGACGCTGAGCTGCTTGATGCGCCGCACCTCACCCAGTTGCATGTCGCTTGGATAATCGTTGCGAATACCCAGCTCGCTTAAGGTGATGCGGACAGACAATCTGCCGTTGGGCAGGCTGGTGTCACTGACCACGCTAATGCCGCTGGTGTCGGTCCCCGCACTGCCGGGCGTTGTCAGCAGCTTGTCGATCTCCTCATCCAGAACAAACGGGTCGAGCGACATATTTTCATAGAAATCAGATAGCGAGACGGTGCGCGTCACCTCTAGTGCCCGCTCATCCCACTTGAGGTAGGCATCTTCCATCTGGGCCAGATTCAGCAACAACGTCTCGCCAGTCAGCAGGCCAGCATAGCTGCTCTGCCAGGCACCCGGTTTGACGAAGCTTATCGAGGCATCGGCTGTGACATGACGCAGTGACTGCTCAGCCAGCAGGCAGCGAACCACGGTCAAATCATAGAGCTGGAAGTAGAGTGCCGACAAACGGCCATTCATCCAGCTGTACAATGCCTGATTGCTGAACTTGCTCTGCAAGAACGCCAGCTGCGCTTGGATATGCTGTTGTTGGCTCTCCAGATAGTGCTTCTGCATCACCGAGGCTTCTCGGCGCAAGGCATTGCCTTGCAGCTGTGCATCGAATTGAGCAACGTCTGCATCAGCGTTATTACGCTGTATTTCCCACTCCTGGCGGCGGCGGCGGTATATTTCGGACTGTGCAATCTTGCCCGCGGACGTTTGCATCGCGGACGATGCCAATTGGGAACCAATTGCCGCGGCATTGAGCAGGGCACCATAACGGGCGCCACCCACGGCAAGACCGTAGATATTGGGCACCATCTCCAGCGCAGCTGCCCCCATGTGCAACCCTGTCGCCGCTGTCGTCACCACCGAAGAGGCCATGTAAAGGGCCATGGCCGCCGTTTCGCCACTGTTGACGTTTTCCTCGTACAACCGGGTGAAACTGTCCAGGCGTTGCTGTGCTCCACGCCGCGCCTGCGTCAGCGACGCATGCTCGGCATCCAGCTCGGCAATGGTGCGATTTTGCATGTCAATACTGAGCAGCATCAGCTCCTTGGCCTGCCCTTGCAGCAGGGCGTTCAGCGCCTCAGCATCTTGGCGCTCCCGGACTGACAGCAACGTCGCCCCGAATTGACTCAGCTGACTGACCATGGCCTTGGCATTTTCCAGCATCTGCGGGAAGCGCCATAGGGGAAGGTAAGCCGCCGGCAAGGCTGGGGTGCCGAGCGCTGATGCCACTGCGGCATTGTGCAGCGCGGCGGGGTCTGCTGGCATGGCGTATACCGGCAACGCCAGCGGCTGGCCGTCAATAGACAGGTTGTGCCGCAGATTGAACAACCGCTGTTCAAACGTCTGCCAGTAGGTCAGTAATGCCTCGTTGGCCTGTGGCAGGAACAGGGATGTGAGCGAATTGGCGGTGTGTTGTTCGGGAGCCGCGCCTTGGCGCAACGCGGCCAGCCCCTGGTGCAAGGCCTGCTGCACCGTGTCGTCGGCCGCCTCACCGAGACTGGGTTCGGACCAGAGGCCGCCCATCGGGACGTAAGGCTGGTCACCGAGTAAGTGCAGCGCCTGCGCATACCACATCTTGGCTTCGTTCAAGCTATCGCGCTCAAGTTGACGATAGGCTTGGTCACCCCGCGCCAGCAACAAATCCAAGGTGCGCATATAGGTACATAGCTTGTAGTGCATCGGGTCTTGCTGCGCCACAGCATCCGGGTCGGTCGAGTCTAGCGGCACGCTGTTCCAGCTGGTGTCTTCCAACAACGGCCGTACATTCCAGTAGTCCTTTTGCAACACACCATCGACCAGATAGCCGGAAGGTTTCCAGACAAACTCCAGCCAGCGCTGCGCCTCATCGAATTGCTGCTCCAGCAGCAGTCGCTGCGCAATCAGCATCGGGGTGTAGTAGAACAACTCCCAGAAGTAGAGTGCATTCGCGCCAGTGAAATCCATCGGCTCCACATAAGTTGGCATGACCACCACATCGGGGTCGCGCGCCCCGTTCCATGTGGGCTCCTTGGTAAACGAGAGGAGCTGTAGGGTCGCGGTGTCTAGCACCAAATAGCCCGTCTTGATGCGTCCGTTTGCGCAGACCATATAGAAATTCAGTCCGCTATTTACCGCGACCGGGAAATTGCCTGGGTCCCCTTGCGCCTCTTGCGACACGGGCACAAACAGCGACAGTGTTTGCGGCGCCTCATTCAGCGTGACATCGGCAAACGCGAAGTACTTTTCCTCCCCCGGCGCGCTGGCGTCAAACAACTCAAGGCGCACGCCGCGTTCACTGCCATGTAGGGTACTGTCATAGGGAGGGAGCGTAACACTGACATAGCCGCCATGGCCGAGTTGCGGCTCAGGCAGACTTTGGGTGGACAGGGCCAGAATGCTGTCGAGTCCTTTTGCCGCCAGCGCCACCAACTGGTGGGCAAAGGTGGTATTGAGGCGGGTGCGATAGGGCCCCCACTGCAGATACTGGGCATGGTCGGTGGTGTCAAGCAGGGCCAGTGCTTGCCCTGGCTGAGTTGCCGCGGGGAAACGGTAGGCCGGAATGTGGAACGTCTCGCTGCCAGCCAGAGCTCCCTCGATAAAGAAGGCCTCAAAGACCACCTCAATGCTACCCTTGTTCTCGGCATCAAAATTAATGAGCGTGCCGTCAAAGGTTATCGGGTTAAAAACAAACTCCATGCCACCCCAGCTCTGTGCAGGGGGAGATGAGACATAGCCGGTCCCATACTGCTCTTGTGGGTCGCCATTGGTTTTAAAGGTGATGCGGACTGTTGCGGGGGTGATGGCCAGGTCCGTCCGAGCGTCGTTAGAACCAAAACGATATATATTACGCACCTCGAAGGCGGGACATTCACAGTAATGCGATAAAAGTGGCAAACCTGTGTCTACAAGTATGAAATTGTAATGAGCAGAATAGCCAGGATCCGCCATGAAAACATAATCATCCAGCTTTCCATTAGCGCCCTCCACAAAGGTCCAAAACTCCGTTGGATTTGAGGGGGACGACACCGATTGTTGTCTTAAAGAGATATGAGCGGCATCGACGGAGCTCCACCGTACAAGCCCTGACATCACAGACAGGTCTGCTTCTGAAGACTCATATTCCGGAAAGTGATAATCGAACCCCGTCGTAGGGGTGGTCATCAGGGTTTCAAATTGTTCTGCTGAATAACGGTCCCTTGTTGAAGGGTTTTCCACCGGACTTAACGCATATTTCATACGCACGACAGGTGCGATGGTGATGTCGCGTTGAACGTCAGAGCCAGACCAGCTGATGTTGCCAATGTATCCATTAGACAATGTGGAAAGAGACCGACCATTAAGAATAGCGGCGCCATAACCCGACGAGGTGGACATGTCAATTGATTCGGGTAGCGTAAAGGCGTACCCATCAGCATAGTCAACAAAGCGGTTATTAATGCGCCGCAACGTGTCGGTATCCATCTGAAAGTAGGCACTACCGAGATACCGCAGGGCTTCATCCGCATCCAATTCAATTTCAGCTAAATCCACCCCAACCGAAAAGCCCGCCACTGGCGCAGTAAGCGGATCGGTTTGACGCTTGTACAGCATCACCACAATGGCCTGTTTTGTCGGGTCCTCTGCGCAATAGAGACCGGGGACCTCCTCGTCAATAAGCCCTATATCTGCCAGATAACCGTCCGCAGGATAACTCTGCGGTGTCGACCAGGAGCCATCATAGTGTTGTTGCACCAGTTTCAGCACATGGGCATAACTGCGCACTACGCTGCCACTGCTGTCTTCGGCCTGCTCTATACGCTCCAGCCACACCAGACTGAGCCGCCCGTTGCGCACGACCGGGCGGATAACCTGCTGATGGGGGTTTACGCCTCCGTCAATGCGGCGCCAATCGCTCCAAGCATTGGCCGGGAAGGTACCACTCTGCGCCAGGTTGTGGTTGAGGCTGCGCCAGTAGTAGTCCTGGGCATTGCCACGGCGGTGGCCTACCAGATAGGTCAGTCCTTGCAAATTGTCAGTGTGGTCATGGTAGCCACTCAGCACCTTCAGGTCCGCCACCTGCTCAAAATTGGCCAGATAATTATCAAAGGCCCCCTCGGTCGCCTCATCGGTCAGTTGTGACTGATTGATGGACTGCAGCAACGCATCCATGATAACCGTCTGGCCTGTGCGCACGGTCGGGTCGATGTAGTTTTCCGGGTAGTAGACTAACTGCGATACGCCAGCCCAGGTGCTGTAGCGCTTGTTGTAGCGGCTCCAGTCGGTAAAGAACTGCCGCGACAACACCGTGCTGTCGACATCGGTCTCAGCACCGTCAAGCGCCCGATTGATATAAAGCTGCACACTGGCAATGGCTTCGGCGATGCGAGTGGTCATCACCGCGCTGCCGACCTGATTGTCGAGCAACAGATAGCGATAGAGGTCGTCGCGACTGGTCAACCCCAGCGTCGGATTGGCGATTTCACGCAAATAATACGCGGTCAGTGCCGCACTCAGCGCTTCATCCATCCCCCCCTCAAAGGTGGAGGCTTTTTGTAGAGCGACACCTGCCGTCAAGTTGGTGGCAACCATGTCCCAGTCGCCATAGGCGAGTGCTGGCGGTGCGGTATTCAAATAATCCAGTGCCAGAAAATCTGACAAGGCTTGCGGCGCCACCCCCAGGCCATCAGACAAATGAACCCACTGCAGCACGCTCTCAATCTCTGGCCATGACAATAACAGACCGGCCGAGGTGATTTGTTCGTGCGCAAACGCTTGTTCGGCGGCTTGCGCTAACGAATGTGGGTCCAGCCCCATTGCTTGCGCTACCATCGCGGGGGTCAATGTGCCTGCGTTCAGCGCGCTCAGCGCAGTGGCCGCATCGCCCCCCAACTGGTGTGCCCAGGTCATATAGGCACCCAGTTGCAGCAGCGTGCTGGCATCGTGTGGTGCGACGGTTATGCCAGTGGGCAGGGTGACCAACTTGGCTGGCTCCGTCGCTAAGACACGCAGTGAGCTGTCATCGAGTCCGGTAGATTGGAGCACTAGCGCCAGTTGTGCCAGCGCATGGCTGAACTGGACTGCCTCAGGCGGCGGTGTTCCCCCCGCTTTGATTGCCGTCCAAAACGCATCGACGCTCAGACCGGCCGGCTGCAGTTGGTCAGTCCAGGTGAGCAGCGAGACTGCAGCAGGCAATGAGCTCAGGCGTAGCAGGGCCGCCACATGGGGGGCCATGGCATCAATCAGGGCAGCATCGGTCAACGTGGTGTCGTGCAAGCTACCGATGAGGGTATCGATAAGGTTCTGGATTTCCGGTGTCAGCGTGGTGGCGTACTCGGTCGTTGTCATCACGAACAGCTGATAAGCATCCCACTTAAGTGTCGTCAGGCTACGCACCGCACCGTGAAGACGCAGTGTCAGGCGACGCAAGTCGGCATCCTGGATGCCACGGAGCTGGGTCCCGTCCTCACCTAGCGCCTTGAGCATCCAGGCCAAGCCTTCGATACTCAGGCCGTGTACGTCGGCCAGCAAACTCGCCAAATACAAATCAGATAAGTGTTCAATGTCGTTGGGGATAAGGCCATCGCTGTCGCTGTAATCCACGATTTTGAGCAGACGATAGAGTGATACGTCATCGGCCCGAAAGGCGCGCGCCAGTACCGCCTTGCGAGGGTTATCGCTGGCATTACCGGGATTCAGGTCAATGCTAGTGCCATCGGCAGTGAATTCGAAGCCGTTGAGTGGCGGTGCATTGAACAGGCGGTCGAACTGACTCTGTTCGTGACCGAAGGTGCGCTCGGAAATGGGTGCATTGCACAATGTCAAGGCTTTTTCAGGGGTGATGCCGTAGCGCTCTATATAGAGCTGCATCTCGGCCACGCGGCGCAGTGCCAAGGCGTCAATATTGCTCCCACCTTGGTCAATAGATGTGATGCCATGGAATCGCTGCTGGTAAACGTTTACCAGCTGTTGAGTAGAATCCACCGGATTGCCGCAATAGGTCGCTATCCAGCCGCCATCCGCCAGCCCAAACAGGTAGACAATGGTGGGGCTACCTTCATTTAGTTCCACCTTGCTGTGCGTAACTTGAGACTCCCCTCCCACGGGTACACCATCAGCATCAAAGTATTGCTGAAGGATGCCGGACATATACTTCCATGCGACCACCCAACCACCGTCAATTAATGCGCTGACACTATGCCCATCGTCAACTACAGCCGGTGTCGTATTGACTACTATTTCGACCCCAACAGGGGCGCCGGCATGATCATAGCGTCGTTGGTATATATCGTTGCCATCAGCCCATACGATGACCCACCCACCATCATTCAGCGTCGAGATCGATGGGAAAGCGCTCACCAGGATATTATTCACCGCTATATTTTCACCCATGGCGTTGCCAGCCATGTCATAACGTTGAAAACGTACAAATTCCTGATTGTGGTCCCCCCAAGTGACTATCCACCCACCATCTACTAGAGATGTAATACTTTGTCCCATGCTTCCTAAATATTGCTCCTGCGGGGCACTCTCACTGACCCGCTGTGGCCCGCCGATAGCCACGCCATTGAGATCGAATCGCTGCTGATAGATGTTTTCAGCCACCTCCCATGCAACCACCCAACCCCCATCGATTAACCCAGAAATCGAGATGTTCTCTACCCAATGAACGTTAGGTGTGACCTGTACGCTTACGCCGACGGGCAAGCCTGCTGCATCATAGCGTTGCTGAAATGCCTTGAGTGCGCCCCCGGTTATATCTGTCCAACATACAACCCACCCACCGCTAGCCAGAGCTGCCCCAAAAGGAGTGAAAGGCGGAGTGTCAACGTTGTTTTCTGAAATGAGTACATCACTACTGAGCGGCTCGCCCTGTGCGGAGTAGTACCTTTGGTAGAGGTTCCTTGCACCTCCATTTTGGAATAACCAAAAGGTGACCCAGCCCCCATCGGGAAGAGCAATTCCGCTAGTAGATATACTGGAATCCGAATAGCTAGTCACTGAATCTATTGGGTATGACGCTGGGTTGGATTGAGGGCTACTCACTGCGCGCTCAAGTTCAATGGGGGCAAGAGTTGTCGCCTGATACAGCCGCACCCACTTATTCATTTGCAGCAGAAAATACTCTGGGGACACATCGGAAAATACGAAGTTAGCTGAGGCTTCGACTAGAATTACTTGGGGATCCGAGAAGATAAATTCAACATTTGCAACGTCACTTTCCGACATGGCGATACGAATGCGGTACTCCTCTTCAGCCAATGGCGCGGCGCTTGCATCAGAAAAAATAACCTGCCCATTCAATTTGATATCGAGTTGCACGGTATCGGCGGGCACCTGCGAAAAATTGTACAGTAAATCATAACTGCTACCTGAGATTGGCAACAGCTTCACATAGGTGAAAGTTTCTGGACTATCTAGGTAGGTGCGCGTTATTTGCTGAATGTTGATGTCGCCATCATTTTCGACAGCTGCGTAGGTAAGGATATCATTCTGATAATCTTGGTCGTTATATGATGTGGCGAATGCGTCGATAAAATATTGCAACGATTCATAGTCTACCGCGTAATAATCGCTCAGGGCCTGCATGTTCATCAGTGACTGCGTCGTCATTGCGCCAAAGTTCAGAGAATACAGTTCGACAGCATTCTCTGGGGTGATGGCTTCAGTCAGGATGGCGTATAGCTCCGGCGAAAAACCTGAGTTCATCCCCAATAGTGAAGCACTCGACATGAGGCTCATCACATCGGGTGCAGTCTCTACCGGCCAATTGACACCGTCTTTGGCAAGTACGGCCTGGCGCACGCGCTCAAATGCAGCGTGATAGGGGGTCATACCACTATGACGCCAGGTCGACAAATGCGTTAGCACTCCCAGTTCGTCAGTGGCCAGGTCGGTTTTCGCACCATCCATGAGCAATTCGTTAGATAAATCCAGCACGGATAGCGATTGCTCGAGATTCTGTTGGTTCAGCGTCAATGCCTGCAGGTCTGGTCGGCGTTGCTCCAGGTGATAAATAGATGAGGGGGGGCGCAACGCAGACGCTTCACGGTATAGCTCCGTCAGATAGGCCGCGGGTGAAAACATGGAGGCTACCGAACCCGGCGCAACAAAATCACTGCTACGGCCACCGAACATGCTGTCGTAATCGCGCAGTGCAGCTTTAGGTGTGGATATACCCAACCGAACTGCATTTTGCAGCAAGGGGTTGCGTCGAGTCAGCAGGCGCGCCTCATAGAGGTGATTTTCCAATGCCTGCTGCTGTACCGCACTGTGTAGCAGACGAGTTTCCTTGTAGCTCAGGACGCTGTTGACCCGCCGGCGTATTTCAGTGAACGACTGACCGGCCAGTTCGAACAATGAAGTAATGCCGAGTTGGTTAACTCGATTGAAAATGCCAGGTAATGCTTGCTGTGAGTTCATATGTTTCATCTCAAAGAGTTTTAACATTAAGAGTGTTGCTAACAAACAGCACCCCTTCTTTTTTAGTGAAAATCACCTTTGCAGTACTAATTAACAAAAAACAAAGAATCACTCTCTCGAATGGGGAAATTAAAAAAGAAAACACTAAATCCTAATATTGCCATTATGTAACTCCACAATATCTACGCCAGGCTAAGCTTTATCATAAAAAGCTAATGCCAAACAAATGAATTTAAAATGAACAAAAAAACAGACAGGAGTGGCGCACGCTAACGAAGTGCGTTATTTGATGTCGAACTAATCAAAGAGTTAAGGGGAGGCGCAATATTAAGTCATGAAATGCGATGACGGGGCTCAAAAAAACCATATTTAAATTTACCGTCACTCATTGTTCAAACATAAAACCTGAATCTTGACTGAACCCATTAATTAAATATTACAAGTTGTGGAACTTTAAATTGATGGAGGTGCCGCATGGACTTTTTATGACGTCGATGTGGTTTGAATGGAACTAACTGAGGCGGTGGTGAAGTGATGGCGTATGTGAGCGCGATAAACAAACTAATGGAATGGTCGCCCTCCCCAAAACGGCATCTAACGTGCCTGTCACTCGGTTTTGAGGGGCCGGCAAGCGAAGCGCGGCAGCACCGATAATGTGCTGGCGTTACTGGATGCCCTAGAGGATGGGAAGGCCGAGGAGGCCAGCACCCGGCTTGACAGGCTGCGCGATGGCATCGTTCTATAAACATGGCCACTACCTCTCGCTGAAACGCGACAAGAGACGATGAGTAATGTCGAGTTTTTCGAGTTACAGGATGAGGCCTGCTATAAATTCACGCCCACATGAGACCAAATAGCAACCTTCATGTGATGGAAATAGCCGAAGCTCGTGAGAGTCTTGGCATCAACTGATGGTCAATTTACCAAAACTTCAATTTAACAACACTAAATCAACATAACAACCCAGACACACCCGCCTGAATAACACCATTCACCACAAAAAAAGAACTCATTCAGATCCAATTAATGTTTTTCCGAAAATTAATTAGCCACAATACAGTCTCAATAGTTTTTTGAAGTTGCTATGTAATTTTATGCGTATTTTTAATATGTAAAAATTACATATTCAACTATACATCGCATCTAAATGGAGTGTCCGAGCCTTCGCATGACAATTTTATGACTATCAACGAAACGCTGAGTGTTATCTGTTACTCTATGAGCACAGAAGAGCTGAGTTCTATAATAGACAGAGTAGTGTCATGGGATGTCAAGTTCAGCAATGAGCTTGAAGTCATTTCAAAGATATCACTAATACTTCATCACTTTAGATTAAAAACAAAAGCAAAAAAATATTCGCACATCAGGTTTGATAATAGAGTCGGTAATCTTTATTCATTCCTATCTAGAAAACATGACATTCCAGCAGTCGGATGGTAATCCCCCCGAAAAACCGGGGTGCTCATAAGTAGAATTTTCCCGTACCTTAAATGCAGGAGGTTCTACATGAAAACATCACGCTTTAGCGATACCCAGATCATCGCCATTCTCAAACAGGCCGAGGCCGGTTCCCCCGTCCCGGAGCTCTGTCGCGAGCATGGCATCAGCACGACCACCTTCTACAAGTGGCGCTCCAAATTTGGCGGGATGGATGCCTCCCTCATGGCTCGCCTCAAGGAGTTGGAGGACGAAAACCGCCGACTCAAGAAGATGTATGCCGAGGAACGCCTCAAGGCCGAGATCATCACCGAGGCCATGGCAAAAAAGTGGTGACGCCATCTGCCCGCCGGGAGATGGCGACCAAGGCCGTGGCCCGCCACGCCATATCCATTCGCCTGGCTTGCATAGCGTTCAAGGTCAGCGAGAGCTGCTATCGCTACCAGCCCGTGCTGGCCGATGAAAACCAGGATATTGCCGACTGGCTGTTGCGTATCACGGCCAGCCAGCGCAACTGGGGCTTCGGGCTCTGCTTTCTCTACTTGCGTAACGTCAAAGGGTTTGGCTGGAATCACAAACGGGTGTACCGGATTTATCGGGAACTTGAACTTAATCTGCGGATAAGACCAAAGAAGCGGCTGGTGCGTGCCAAACCAGAGCCGCTGGCGGTGCCCGACCAGCCCAACTGCTGCTGGTCGATGGACTTCATGCATGACCAGCTCAGCGATGGGCGTTCGGTGCGCCTATTTAATGTGAGCGACGACTTCAACCGTGAAGCACTATGCATCGAGGTGGATTTCTCTTTACCTTCGTCACGAGTCAAACGGGCACTGGAGCAGGTGATCGGGTGGCGAGGGAAACCCACCACCATTCGCTGCGATAACGGCCCGGAGTACATCAGTGAAGAGCTTCAGAGCTGGGCAAAGCGGCAAGGGATTGCACTGAGTTATATCCAGCCCGGCAATCCGCAGCAGAATGCCTACATCGAGCGGTTTAACCGAACGGTCCGCTACGACTGGCTGAGCCATTACCTATTTGAATCACTCCATGAGCTACAGGCGTTTGCAACGAACTGGCAGTGGGTTTATAACCATGAGCGGCCAAATATGGCGCTGGATGGCTACACGCCAAAGCAGCATCTGGCAAAGGCCGCATGATCTCTACTTTTGACTGCCCCTAAAAATGGGGGGATTACCGTGGCTTCGAGCTGGACAGTGTAATTATCGCCTAGTAATAGCCTAAATTTACAGGACAGCCTAAAATTCATGCATTAATTAAAGTAAACGTCTGCATTATTTTTATCACAGCAGTAAATCTCGCATAGACCAAAAACAATACTTTCACATACATAAATCACGTAAGGCAGAGCCGAAAACAAAAAATTGATCTAAATTTGCCAGTCATTTTTAGCACAGGAAAAATATTGAGCCAAATCAAAAAATGGTTTTTATAAGTGTGCAAAACATATCACACCTCACAAAAACAGATATTAATAAACAGTCATCATTGACCATAAACCTCATCATTTTTAAAGTTAGTCTGTTTTTAAGTAACGGTAAAAACAAATTACTAATTTTGACTGAGGTGTTTAATGAGTAAATATGTAATACCTGCCATTTTACTTGCTAGTTCGAGTCTGGTGTATGCTGAGTCAGAAACCATGATCAACAGCTTGGATTTTGGACCGCTGGCTCAACTGGCAGGAACATGGAAAAGTACGGATACAGGTGGTATTGATGTTGCACCAGGGCAAGAGGGAAGTAAGGCCGGCAAGGGAGGACCAGCTGTCGAGCCATTCTATGAAACGATTACCTTCGAACCTGCTGCAGATGCAAAAAATGCCAGCGACCAGTATTTGGTCGCAATGTATTACAAGCAGGAAGTATTTAGAAAGAGCGACAACGGAAAATTCCATGACCAGCGCGGTTACCTGATTTATGATAAAAACAATCAAGTGATCTACAACTCATACTGTATCCCACGTGCAGTTTGTGTGGTTACCGAAGGTAAAGCGGGTAACAAAATAGATTTTAAAACAGGTAAACGTGGTATCGCCGAGAGTAGCTATATGTCAGCAAATGACACAACAACTGACTTTATTATGACACTAGACTTCTCTGAAGAAAATAAGCTCAAGTATAACCAGACAACCAGCCTGCAGGTTTATGGCAAGCCATTTTCGCACTCTGATAGTGGATCATTAACCAAAATAAAATGATGTGGAAAACCAAGGTGCTATCACCTTGGTTTTTATAACGAATGGATCTCATATCAATTCATAACTGAGATCCAACTCATCACTATCACTAGACCAGTTATTTTTCAGAATATTTGCATACCATAGCGTCAAGACTACATCCATCTGATTATTATGCTTCAATGAAGCAGTTGCATCGCAAGCAGCGATCACCTCTTGCCACAAATCGTCAGGGTTAATGGGTGTTGATTTATCTTTATAGGAAAGGATTTCAAGTGCAGTTATAACATATTTTTTGGTCTTTATCGCAGCCGAATAGTGGATTGGCATAATACAACGTATGCTCCCCAAACTGCAGAGAGTCAAGAATGTAACCTTAGGGTTGTTCTTATACTGCTTTGCACCCAAGAGCGTCCCGAATGCTTCGAGTATTGCCATATCCCACGCAGTTATATGATCATAGTTTTTCTGCACCATCAAGTGCACGGCTCGAAGCGCTGCGCCGCCATATTTACCATAGATAATCATTATTCACCTCCAATTCTCACTATAATAAAGCACTTATGTGGTGAGAGGGCGCACTAATTATCTATTGCCACCATCGAGAAAATCTATTGATACCCCCCCAAAAAAAACCGTAACTAGATCTTGACATAGATCAACAATATTTAACTTATTTCAATTGCTTGATTTGACACTACCCCATAGAAAGTTAATTAAATACCCACGATAAAGGCCGAACCATGCACTTAATAGTTTTCAATCATGGCTTATAAATACAGAGGCAAGGCGCAAGGCCTGATCCCCCTACAAGTCAACTATCATCCGTGTTTCAACGCTTCAGTCACCAGCTCGGCGAGCGAGAGAGCCGCATCTTTGACGGGAATTTCTGTGAGCTAACTCAATCTCTAGGAAGAAATAAAAGGCGACATGCTGTATAAAAATAGGTTTTCAATCGCCATTGCCGATTGATCTCAACGTTTTAACCTTATGTTCAATACCCTATTAAAGAGTTAAATTGATTTCAGAAGCGAAGTGAACAGTTTCACCGTCACCATGTTAATTAAGAGGACATAGTTAAATGGACAAACACGCTAGTGGGGCTGGTCAATGCCCTTTTGCACACGGAGCCACTACTTCCGCCAGCCAGGATCATCAAGTTTGGTGGCCCAATGCCCTCAACCTCGACATCCTGCACCAACATGACAACAAGACAAATCCGATGGATGAGTCTTTCAATTATGCCGAAGCCTTTAACAGCCTCGACTTCGATGCCCTCAAGGCAGACCTCCGCGCCTTGATGACCGATAGCCAGCCTTGGTGGCCGGCCGACTGGGGCCATTACGGTGGGTTGATGATCCGCATGGCTTGGCACTCAGCAGGCAGTTACCGTGCTACCGATGGACGCGGCGGAGCCAACACCGGTAACCAACGCTTCGCTCCCCTTAACAGCTGGCCTGACAACGGCAACTTGGACAAGGCTCGTCGCCTGCTATGGCCTATCAAACAGAAATACGGCAACAAGATTTCCTGGGCAGACCTGATGATCCTGGCTGGTAACGTAGCCTATGAGTCCATGGGGCTCAAGACCTTCGGCTTTGCCGGCGGTCGTGAGGACATCTGGCATCCGGAGAAGGATGTCTACTGGGGTTCTGAGAAAGAGTGGCTGGCACCGAGCGGCAGTGACGGTAGCCGTTACAGCGGTAAGCGGGATCTGGAAAACCCACTGGCAGCAGTGATGATGGGCCTCATCTATGTCAATCCGGAAGGGGTGGATGGAAATCCGGATCCGCTCAAGACGGCACAAGACATGCGAGTCACCTTTGCCCGCATGGGAATGAACGACGAAGAAACCGTCGCCCTGACAGCCGGTGGTCACACTGTCGGTAAAGCCCATGGTAATGGCAGCGCCGCCCGTTTGGGGCCAGCCCCCGAGGGAGCTGACGTGCATGAGCAGGGGCTGGGCTGGATGAACCATGAAGCCCGAGGTATCGGCCGAGACACTGTTACCAGCGGTATTGAGGGGGCTTGGACCAGCAACCCGACCCGTTGGGACAACGGCTACTTCAAGATGCTGCTGGGCCACGACTGGTGGCTCAAGAAGAGCCCGGCAGGCGCCTGGCAATGGGAACCTGTCTCCATCAAGGAAGATGATCGCCCGGTGGATGTGGAAGACCCCTCCCTTCGCTGCAATCCCATCATGACCGATGCAGACATGGCCCTGCGCTTTGATCCTGCCTATCGGGGAATCTCCGCGCGATTTGCTGCCGATCAGGAACTATTCTCCGACGTATTTGCCCGCGCCTGGTTCAAACTGACCCATAGAGACATAGGACCACGCAGTCGTTACCTCGGTCCTGAAGTGCCGAACGAAGTGCTGGTGTGGCAGGATCCGGTAGCAGCCGTGGATTATCAACTCTCTGACGAGGAGATCCACGAGCTTAAAGGCAAGCTGTTGGCCAGTGGCGTAGCCCCCGCTGAGTTGATCATCACCGCATGGGACAGTGCCCGCACCTTCCGCGGTTCAGACTTCCGCGGTGGTGCCAACGGTGCCCGTATCCGTCTCGCACCGATGAATGAATGGGAAGGCAATGAGCCGGCCCGTCTCGAGAAGGTGCTCAATGCCCTGCTCGCCCTGCAGACCACCTTGGCCAAGCCGGTAAGCCTCGCTGACCTGATTGTTCTGGGCGGTAGCGCGGCTGTGGAGCAGGCAGCCAAACTAGCCGGTGTTGAGATCAACGTACCCTTTGCGCCAGGCCGTGGAGATGCGAGCGCTGAACAAACTGATACCGAGTCGCTTGCTTTCCTCGAACCGCTACACGATGGCTTCCGCAACTGGCAGAAGGGGCACTACAAGGTGCAGCCGGAGGAAATGTTGCTCGATCGTGCACAGTTGCTGGGACTGACCGCCCGCGAGATGACAGTGCTGGTAGGCGGCATGCGAGTACTTGGCGCCAACCATGGTGGCTCGGCGCACGGTGTCTTCACCGACCGAGTAGGAGTTCTCAGCAACGACTTCTTCGTCAACCTGACCGACATGTCTAATAGCTGGAAGCCGACTGGCCGCAACAGCTACCAGATCGTTGATCGCCAGAGCGGCGCGGTAAAGTGGACCGCCACCCGGGTTGATCTGGTGTTTGGTTCCAACTCAGTATTACGTGCCTACGCCGAAGTCTATGCCCAGCAAGATGGCAAGGAGAAGTTCGTTCGTGACTTCGTCAATGTCTGGGTCAAGGTCATGAACAACGACCGTTTTGACCTGAAATAATCTAGATCTGGCCTCCTGACAAAACGCCAACCGTATCGTTGGCGTTCTTTTTTGCAAAAAGTAGGTCGGGTGAATCGCCCCCACTTAGCCACTACTCACAGAAAGTCTGTGATCCCCTCCTGACTTGTAGCTCATCTATCTCAACATACTGAAACCATATCGAGCACAACTCCCACACGGTATGAGCTAGACGTTGCCAAGACTGCAGTTTAAAAATATTACAGCCATATATCACCTCCATGAATCTGCAGGACTTTCCCTGTATCCACGTCACTTGGAGAACATATGGCTCACCTTATCGATACCATGGCTTACACCGGCCAAACCCCCTGGCATGGCCTAGGCAATCTGTTACCCCCGCAGCAATCCCTCGATACCTGGCTCCAGGCCGCCGGCATGGACTGGACCATTGAACAGAGCGAGGTGATGTTTAACGTCGCCTCCGATACCCCGCACCTGCGCCCGTTTGCTGGCAGCAAGGTCTTGTATCGCTCCGATACCCTGGACCCCCTGTCTGTGGTGTCCCAGCGCTATAACGTGGTGCAACCCCACGAAGTGCTGCATTTCTATCAGGATTTAGTAGACGCCGGTGGCTTCGAGCTGGAAACCGCCGGGTCACTCAAAGGCGGCCGCAAATTGTGGGCCTTGGCCAAAACCGGTCAGGACATGCGTCTCAAGGGCGGGGATGTGGTCAAATCCTATCTGCTGCTCGCCACCAGTTGCGACGGCACCCTCTGTACCACGGCGCAATTCACCTCCCTTCGAGTGGTGTGCAATAACACCCTGCAGATGGCTCTGCGTGGCAGTACAGGGGCTATCAAGGTACCCCACTCGACGCAATTTGATGCAGCAGCAGTAAAGGCGTCGCTGGGGGTGGGGCTCTCTCATTGGGATGAGTTCAAAACCCAGACTCAGGCGCTGGCGGCACGTCCCGTCGCTCCCGAGGAGGCATTACTTTTCTTCAGTGACCTGCTGGCACAACCACGGGATGAGGAGAGCATCATCCTGACCCGTCCAGTACAGCGGTTGAACGAACTCTATCAGGGTGCTGGGATGGGCTCAGAGCTCTCCAGTGCCCGCCATACCGCCTGGGGACTGGTCAATGCGGTGACTGAGTATGTGGACCATCATCGCCGGGCACGCAGTCAGGACTACCGTCTCGATTCTGCCTGGTTCGGTCAGGGGGCCCACCTCAAAGCCCAGGCCCTCAACCAGGCACTCACCCTGCTGCAGTGATGCCCTCTCTGGGTGTGGCTTCGTGCAAACGCCATGCCGTATGCCGTGCATGCCGCCGGGCAGAGACAAGAGAGGGAGGCTGACGGCCTCCCTCTCTTGTTGTTATCGTCATTTAATAAACATCTAAAAATTGCACCAAGGCTTGCTGCTTTTCCAACGTGAGTGACGACCACTGCTGGTCTAACCGCTTCTTCAGGCCCTTCTCTGGTCCATAGGGCAGTGACTGAGTAGGCTGAACAATGGCTGTCAGCTTGGTAGGACAATCGAGCAAGAACCACTCGACCGGGGTATCGAGCAGACCCGCCACATCTACAAGCAACGTGGCACTGATCCGGTTCAATCCCCTTTCATAACGTGACAGCTGTTGTTGAGAGAAACCTAATGCTTCTGCTAGCTGCGCGGCAGAGATCCCAAGCTCTTTACGCCTCTGCTGGATCCGTTTTCCCAGTAGCGTATCGACATCTGTTGAAGTGAGCTTACTCATTGTTGCATATCAACACCAATCACAAAGGTTGTGATAGATAGCCTACCGTGCAAAAAAGTTGATAAAAGAATCTTGTGGTTGTAAATTGAAGGCAATAACACTTATGGGGTTAATGGAGAGTAACATGGGGCTTTTCGGTGATTTGAGGGGGCTAGCGAAGCTTGTTGGCATCGGTGAAGTCGCCAAGCTTGTTGGCGAGGCGGCAGTAGAGACAATGACTGGAAAACCAATTGTAAATGAAAGAAAAGAGCTTACACCCCATGATCAAGCATATGCCGAAAAACAGTACCAATTGGCCTTGGCCACAAAAGAAAGAAAAAATTTTATGGCGCTCTTGCTTGAAGCTGCTCAACTAGGCCATATGGAGGCTCAATACCAACTAGGTGTTCAGCATCAATTTCACGCTAACGAAAACAGCCATCCTTTGATTTCTGCAAATTGGTATCGTAGAGCGGCAGAGCAAGGACATGCAATGGCACAATATGCACTAGCAGAACTGTATCATAATGGCGAAGGCGTAAGTCATGACAATAAGCAAGCCGTAAAATGGTACTTGCAAGCTGCGCAGAAGGGGCATGTAGAAGCCCAGTCCTCACTCGCCCACATGTACGCAAAAGGATTTGGCATCCATAAAGATCTCGCTCAGGCCACGTTCTGGTATAAAAAAGCTGCTGAGCAAGGAGATAGTTATGCTTTGGATAGCCTTTCCCGTTTGAAACAGAAATAAATATGTATATCTCCCTATTTATTTCTTGTTGAATCATAACTGATTTACTCTGACTGAGTGTGATTTTGGTGGTATTTCAAGAAAGTTATTGGTGTAATTCATTGGGTGCCACTACCGCCACTTATCTATAAGAGGTGGCGGCGATTTGTATCAAAAATACTGGCCAAGACATGACACCATGCTGCCTGAGTAATGAGGTATTTTGCATCTCTATATACAGGGGTCATGACTTCACTCAATAAAATAGAATTTAGGTGTTTTAATTATGTCAAAATATTTTCTTACTATCGCCTCTTTATTTTTGGTATCTTGTAATGTTGCGGCGAATAAAATATTCGATGACTGTATATCGATGAGAAAACCTCAATATCATGAAATGATGAATGAAGGGAAGCCTCGGGCCGAAACAAAAGCCTTCTTTCAAAAAATACAAAAAGAGTGTAGCAAAGAAGCCAGTGCGAAAAACAATCTAAAACATAAGTCAGTATACGAACAATGTATGAAGGACCAAAAATCTTACTATCGCAAGTTGCAAGCAAGCGGAAGGCTCGAAGCGACGAATAAAAATATAGCCGCAGAATGGAAGACCTATTGCAAACTTGAGGCGGATACTAAAACCTACCCCAATATATATCAGCTTCGGTTACATGGTGCAATTGACCCTAAAGTGTCAAACACCAAAGGTGGGCTGGTGTCTGATGTCAATCAAGCAAAAACGTGTTGGGTTAAAAACCCACCTCCTAGCTGCAACCAGAAATAAGCACTGCAAGAGATAATGATGAATGTTTTATTGGTATTGCTCTGTAGCGTATTTCTTGTTGGGCCAGTGCTCTTTAGCATGCTGAGTGAGCCTGTTGGGTGGATACTGCTAGTAATATTTGTCTTGGCTTTTTTCAACAAAATATAAACATATTAACTTCAAGGTGATTTTGGAAATGTTTAAAAAACTATCTGTTATAATTTGTGCCATTGTCCTTGGTTATTATTTCTGGGGGGATGAGAAATTCCCTGCGGAGGGAACCAACCATGTGATGACTGTCGACCTGTACAAAGGAACTGACCTCGCTGATTGTGCTTATGATGGCCATGATTGCAGCACTGTGAGCTCAATACTTCCAAGTGGTATTCAAAAAGGCATCGCTGGCGACAACAAAGCATATCTCGAAGCAATGAGTGGTTATCGCGATTCATTTATTTTCGAAGAACGTAGTTGTGAGGTGTTACAGCGCAAAGAAATTGAGTTCGATGCTAAAGACAGCTTTGTTACTGGAACATATTTAATGGCTCTAAAATGTACGCCTATAGAAGAAACCTCTGAGTCTAGTACAGTAATGGATAATGTTACAGAACACGTTGGCACTAAACAAGATAAGACCGAACGTACAAATAATACAAATTCGACAGCAGAACAAACTAAGGAATCATTTTGGAATTAACTCAGCCGATTTAAAAAAGGTAAAACAAAATGCATCCTATTCTTGCCACTTTCGTTTATATTGCTGTTTTTTTAATGACAGCCCCCACGCCTAAACACTTTGTACGTAAACCAACAGCAGAAGCCGTGGATGCTAAGCTATTTGCAGGCTATGTGACTGAAGCCCCTGAAATTGAAGCCATGAAGAACTATAGCTTTGCGTACTTAGGAGTAAATAAAACCTTTGGTGAATTTGCGTCTGGATGGGAGGCTTGCCCTAAAGGGGTGAAGTATTATTATAACGCTAGCCTTAGAGTAGGAAGAATACAATGCGATATAACTAGCCTTCAGATTGAATTTGACGAAGAAAAATTTAGCCTTAATGGAATTCATGAAGATGAACGTGAAAAATATGCCAGCCTTCATTCAATAAATTATGTATTTATATTTAATGTAAGCCCGCAGGGTGTAATTTCTCTTCCAGGAAGTGTGATTGAACTGACATGGCAAGATGGCACCCATCGTCAGATATTTCCGGTGCAGAAAGATAATTACGACGCTGACCTATTGAAAAACATGTTGCATGCCAAAGTCGGGGTTGATTTTGGCGAGGAAGGCAGATATTACCATATGCTGAGAGACGCATATCACGGCGCATCGATTAGTTTAAAACAAGGATAAGGCCACCATGACTACGCCATTAATTATTGTCGGATTGATTGCTTCATTGTTTTTATTTAGAAGAAATTGTAACGCTGTGACAACAGCTATTAAATTGATAGTCACGTTAGTGGCTTTCTCACCAATGCTTGCTGCTGTAAATGGTGCAAAATTGATTGTGAGCAACGTAACCCATTCAGTCATAGGGTGGGCAATGATCCCTCTGAGTATTTATATTCTTCTCTACATTATCTGTCCAAAAACGGACCATTAACTCCAAGCACTATCCACTGGGGATTTTTATGCATATCATTGCGTCCATCCTTGGCATCCTCTTTTGGGGGTTCGTCTTAGTTAAAATATTTAAGTCTGATAATGCTATTTGTCAGTTCATTCAGCGGTTAATTATCGGGGGCATCTGCTTCGCCATTTTCACCATCGGTCCAACGTTATATTGGCGCCTAATTGATGGGTAGTCAGTGACATTACCTCCTCATCCGTTATTACGGCACTCTGATTTCAGAGTGCCGTATTTATTTCTATCTGACACTCGTGGTGTCGGCATTAAAGGAAAAATCTCTATGTTGTTATCTCCGGATTTATACCCCGGTGACCATCTGGTAAGCCCGCGTCTGGGGTTTCGTCATCACGGTCTTTATCTTGGTCAGGGACTCGTGATGCATTATGCAGGAGGCGCGAGTGCCAGCTCGTCCGAAACTAGCGAGTTTGCGGGTATTGAGTGCGTGCCGCTGGCGGAGTTTGCTCAAGGCCGTCGCATCAGGGTCATCACGCACCCGCGTCCCCACTTTTCTTCTGATGAAGCGATGCTCCGAGCCTATCGGCGCCAAGGAGAGCAGTGCTATCACCCGGCGTTCAATAACTGCGAGCACTTTGTGCAATGGTGTATTGAGGGGGTCAGTCACAGCCCGCAAGTATCATGGTGGCTATTGGCCGCCGTCCGTGCCACTGGCGGCAATCCCTGGCTCGGTGGAGCCATCCTGTTAGGTAGTCTCCTTGGCCATTGGTGGATGAGCCCGGAGGACATCGATGAATAATCACGTTGATACCACCATACACATGCCTGCCTTACTGACCCTGTCTGCCAATACCGAGGCGCTGTTTCAAACCTGGATGACGCAAGCGCTTGTCAGCCTCGCTATATCGCCGGAGGTACTCATGCAAGGGCAGACGGCATTGGTGACCCTGGCGGGACATGGGCATTGCGAGAGCGAGACGCAGGCGCCTGCAGCAGTCCTCGCCAACCTCCCCAACACAACCTGTACTCTAACTTGGCAATGCGGTCGTTGGATCGTCAGTAGCTTCTCCAGCCTGACGCTGATTGAAGAGCATCATCCTCCCTGTACTGAGCACGTATTCTGGTTCGGCCAGCATGCGGAGAGTTACCGGGTGCAATGGGCCGCGATGCGCCACGAAGAGGCCGTGATGGCACTGCAAGAATGGGAGCTACAGCTGCATGCCTCACCACACCTCGCCATACAGGTTTCCCTTCAGATGGACCATCAAGAGCATGATATCACGCTGTACCCATGTGCTGAACCTGATGGGAACGTCGAGATGACGTGATGCATGTGTGAGCCACTCACGACTCCGCATTCAGACCCATACACTTTTCCTCACATCAGGCCTTGGCGTAACTCCCCCCCGTTGGGCGTCACCTTATCAGGTGGCGCCTTTTTTATTTTTCGATATCCGATATCAGAGGAAACACCATGTCCAATGAACTCCCCCTCTCGCCCAGCTTGCGCCACTGGTTGAGCCAGGTTGCCGGCAGCGCGGCACTGGCGCCCTCCCACCCTGGGGAGCGCTGGTTTCTCCATCTCACCCCCAACACCCCACACGCCAAGACCACCACGATGCAGGTTCGCAAGTTGGATACCCATTGGCAGTTGCTCAGCATCAGCAATGCCGGGGATTGGCCCAACATGCACGACCCCATCGATGAACACTGCTTTGACAGTGAGAGGCACCGCTTTTGGGTCTGCCAAGGGGGACCGGTGACTGCGCAAGCGCAATCCCGTGTACTGACCCGCGTTCTGACAGACCTGCAGCGAACCTGTACCCATCACGGCTTTACCGTGGAGAGTGACCCCTTACATCAAGAGGAGCCCCAAGATGCCCAAGCAACCAATAACCGTTGAGCTCGAGGCCATCAACCGGGAGGGTGAATTACAAACGGTGCAGGACAGTGGGGTCGCTGTTCACGGCTACAGCGTCTACGTGCGAGCTGTGGACTTCAGCGGGCCTGCACTGGCCACCTGGGTCTTTGATAGTGACACCGTGGAACCGGCCTATGAACTGGCCGAGCGTTTGAGCTTGGCGTTGGCTATCCCGCTGACGGTGCGAGTGCCCACTGACCTGCTGCCAGGCAGAAAGCAAATGCTCCCAACTAACACCCCCTCTTGCATCACTGAACTAACCTGACAGTGAACCAACAACAACTCTGCATTTGACCCTGGCACGCCTCGCGCTGCCGGGGTTTTTCTTTTTCAGGAGTATCCCAACATGCGTTACCACAAGCTCAGGGCCGGGGAGATACCCGGCACCTATGTCGTCACCGGTCCCGTCACCGAGCGAGACCTCTTGCTGATGGCCAATCAGATTGCCCGCAAGCGCCTGGCCAAAGGCACCGCCATCACCTCGACCGCCGACGCCGCCCAGCGGCTACAAACCCTGCTACAGGACCGAGAGCATGAAGTGTTTGCCGCACTATTTCTCGACAACCAACATCGACTGCTGGCCTTTGAGGAACTGTTTCACGGCACCCTCGATAGCGCCAGCGTCTACCCCAGGGAAGTCGTCAAGCGCGGGCTATCCCATAACTGCGGCGCCATCATCATGGTCCACAATCATCCCAGCGGTAACCCTGAGCCCAGTCCGTCAGACCGAGCCTTGACCCAGGCCTTGAAAGCCGCACTGGCCCTGGTGGATATCCGCCTGCTCGACCACCTGGTGGTCGGGGCCGAGGGGCATGTGTCATTGGCTGAACGTGGGGAGCTGTTCGCATGATGCCAGGCAAATCACACCTTACCCCCCTCGACATCCTCATCGAGCTGCGCGGTTGGCTTGCAGACAACTTCCAGCAGCAAGCTGAGCCCGCTATCGTCGCTCACCTGCCTAACGGCTATCCGCTCACCCAGGCCGACTGTGTCGAGGCCATTGATGCACTGCTGCATCGGTTGCGCCATTAGAAGAGACCAGTGCTATGCGATTACCCAACCCCTTCACCCTGAAGGAAACCCTCGACAAGCTGCGCAAGGGCTTGGCCGCCCCCCATCACGATTCGGCCCTGGCATTACTGGAGCAGGCCCTCGCCAAGGCCCGTGACGACAAGGCTTATGCCGACCTGCTTGAAGCGACCTTGCTACGTGGCTCCACCATCGAGGTACGCGAATGCCTCAGTGTCTTTGGTGACTACTTCGAGCGCTCCAGAGACGCGCCGCCCTATTACCCGCACCATGACGCCGTCAATGGCATTGATTCCATGCTCTACACCATCCTGTTCGAGGCCATTCCTCCCGGCACGTGTCAGGAGACGATAGCGGTCGCCAATAACGACCCAGACTGAATACCTCATCACCATGACCGGCCCAAGTGCACGGCGAGTCTGTCTGCGCCTCAATCAGGATCATCGTCCTGCGCATTCACCCGGATCATCTGCCGTTGCTGGCATGAACCGGCGATCACGGTTTCCCCTCACCACGACGACCCCTTAATAACATTTATGCCGATCGCCCCATCGCATCGCCTGTCGAGCACGCTTCCAACCGATAACCCGGATCATTTGAACCAACACCATGATCCGGATATTCCGCTAAACCAACCCACAGGGCCACCTCACCGAAGGTGGCCTTTTTCATTTCAAGGAGTCATCCCCATGTCCGCCTTTATGATTGACCGCGAGGATTACCTCACCTTTGCCGTGCAGTTGCACCGCTTCTGCCATGCCCCCATACCACCCCATTACACCTGTGAGCTGCTGCGCTCCCTCTGGTGGATACCGCCCGCGGACACGACGAGCACCTGGGCGTGGCGGGTCGACCGGTTGGTGCGACTGATGATGCTCGCCAACCGGCGGGCAGTCTGGCATCGCTATCAGTTGGGGCGTCAGCAGGACCACAAGGAACCACACCAGCGCCGTTCGACCAAGCTGAGCCCGCTCAAACCTGACCATCGGTACCACCAAACGCCACTCACCGATGCCGAACTGGTGACCTTGTACAAATTCACCTGCAGTGCCCTGTACCAATCCAGCGAATGGAGCGGTAGCCCTGAGCAGGCCCCTCGGCTGGTGAAGGTGATACAGCAACTGCAAAACGCCCTGGCGCAAGACGTACTGACTCAGCTGTCACTCTGGGAACTGGCACCTTGGGGTGAGATGTGATGTCCCAGCCCTTCGCCCAGTTCCCTTGTTCTTCTGGAGTAATACCATGATCGAATTCAACGATAGCTTTAGCCAGGCCGCCGTGGCCGAAGCCATGTGTGCTCATCCGGCCCTCGCCAAGCTCATCAGCCAGCAGTTGATGCTGCCCGGCTTTGCCTATGCCCATGATGTGGAGGGACGGCGTATCGGCGGCCCCTTGGTTGCACCTAGCCCAGTCCTGCACAAGACGACGCTCTTTGTCAGTCCCCGTGATATGCGCGAGCACCTACCACAAGAGATTAACTTCGCCCGCTTTCGCTGTGCCTGTGACGTTGCTGGCCAGCCTATTGGCGAGTGGCAGCGGGTGATTGTCGGTGCCTACGTCAACCACGGCAGCAATGAGGTCCCAGATTGGAGCAGCCATACCTGACCGGCTCGATTGTCCCTGAGCCCCCGGCACTACCATCACCTGATGCAGCCCCTCACCCCCGAGGGGCTGTTTGCATTTCAAGGAACCAACCATGCACGACCTACGTGATTACAACACCCTGACACCTATGCAAATTACCGCTGCCATCAGTCAGCTCAACCACAACACCGCACCGAAGATAATGACCCACCTGGCATTGCGGGCGACCCAATCTCATCCACTCGGGAATAGCCGCAGCAGAGCGAGGGCGTTCAAGTTGCTGCACCGGGTCAAGAAGGCCCACAAGGCAGGGCGTATCCCACTTGAGCTCACAGTTACAGGCTGCTGCATAGACCGAGGCAGCCATCAGGCGGACCGCTACTACTACGACCGGACCTTGCTGGCCCAGGGCTGGCAGCAGTACGACACCGAGCAGGACGACTGGTATTTCGGCATCTGGATTAACCCGGAGAAGCGCGAAACCTTCACCTATGCAGAGGGGGATACCCACCATGTGATGGCCCCAAACATCGAGGCGTTTCGTGCTGAATTGGCGCGGCTCTACCAGTACCACCCCCAGGCCCCGGCCTTTATCAGCATCGACCCGGAAGCTGGCGTTGTGACCCACCATTTTGAAGCAACGCCGGAGGTGTGACATGGCTAGGAACATCGCCATCAAGGTGCCTGGAAAACGTCCGGAAACCGGCGAGCTCACCACCTTCGAGCTCAAGGGCCAGCGTATCGATATCGACATCGGCGGGCAGGCGGTGCCCTTCCTTATCCACGGAAGGGGTATCGGCACGGCGCTCACCCACATCCCGAGCGGCTATCGCATCGCCCTGCTCGGTGGCTGGCTCACCGCGCACTATCCAGACCCCAAGCTAAAACCGAGTCGCACAACCTGCGCCCAGATGGCCATAGACCGCCTGGTGGCCGAATACGGCTCCCTGCACCTGCTGGACCGGCTCAATTGCAAGTCGGTTATCAATCAGCTGTAACGCACAGCCCGTGCACTCACGCTCGCCAATGCCCAAAGGGCGGAACAACCCAGACGACGAGAAACCTCATTATGACCAATATCTTACCTGCAACAACGGGTCCACTGGCGGGTCACCCCACCATGCAGATGCTGGATGTCGCCATGAGCTCCATCATCGGCGACTACGATGACGCGGACCTTGTACCGGAATGGCAATGGGTCAAGCGTATGGCCTCCCATGAACATGTCGGCGTGAAGGATGACTCCGCCTATGAGTACACCCTGAACCTGGCCATGGAGTTCGATTCCATCCCGCCAGCACTGCAACCCCTACTTACCGCCGCCCAGCAGGCCGGAATGAATTACATCCTGTTTTACAACGACTAGTCACAGCAACCCGGCAGCGGTCAACAGCTGCGACCGTCCCACCACTCATCCACAAGCAGCATAAGGGCCAGCCCTCTCAGGCTAGCCCATCGCATCGTCGGAGTAATTTATCATGACCCGTCTTATCACCGGACTCGAGGTGCATCGCTATGCCCCTGAGCTCAACAGACTGCACCTGCGCAACCGGCAGACAATACCAACCCCTGGCATCACCACCATCAAGGAGGCCAAAGTCCGTCTCTTTAGCCGCTGGCAGCCAGGCCATCAGGTGACCATCACCATCAGCCACCCCGTGTACGTCAATCTCTCCCGACTCTATCGAGGGCGGTTGACAAGCCTAGCAGAGCTCCCGGCACACCTGACCAGACTGCGTCAGCGCCACAACGTGCCCGGCACAACCATCCACACCCACCTGAGGTATCGCTAATCATGACCACGACCCACACTGCATTTCCTGCCACTCCGGCTGAACACGGTTCAAAGCACCAAGAACCTGCACAACGCGCCATCATCAGCTGGGGGCTGCCACGTGATATCTCGCCCCACTTTGGCGCTCGTCTGATACAGAGCCGCTACCGGCTAGATTTTCTATCCGACCGGGCCAGTCTTATCGGTGAGTGGAGCGAGACGCAGATAGACAAGCTCGACCAGGCTTTCCCGGAGATCATCAAGACACTGGAAACCAAGCTGCTGACCGGCGAACTGGATGCCCAACGTCAGCACTGCATCACTATCCAGCACGGCGGTTTCACCTGCGAAGCCGATACCCTAGGCAGCTATGGGTATGTCTACGTAGCGATTTACCGTGCAACAGGGGCAGATACCATGCCCAGCGCCATGGCGTAACCTCAAAAAAACGGATGTGGTAGAATTTTTGCGTCAATGAATCTGTGATAACACCAAACAAGGAGCCATCAATGAGCAATGCTATTGATGTATTACAGAAAGCAATGAGAAAAGCGATGGAAAATCGCCCCCAAGTAGGCGGCTTCCCTTATCTTGCCCAATACCTGAAAGAAGAAGGGGTCATACGTAATGTATGGCATTTGCCTTCGTGCCAAAGTCTCTACATCACCAGACTGGGTTCTGTCATGGTGCAAGACACGCCCTTGGTAGCAGGCACTGTCGACGTACCTGCTTTTGATAAGGCTGCGCTGATTGCTGCGCTACGAATAGACCAAGCAGGGCAGTCTTCATTCCCTTATTTCCTGAACGCAGCCTGGCTTGCTGGCGTTATCCGATATGACGTTGATTTTGATGCAAACCTGGTTATTTACTATGGAGCCTTAGGGGAAACCTATCGCGAATCCTACCCTGTAGTGACACTGCCAATTGGAAAGGAAAAGCTGAAATTCAGACGCGTTGCTCAAACCACTATTTGACCAGGTCGAGCGAGCGGTGGCCAAACGGTTTATGCTGGTGAGTCAGCGATATTGGCGCGACAGCCTGGAACTGGCCCGCGCTTGCCAGCGACTGATGGCCCCGAACGGGCTGACCCAGCTGACCGACACCGCCGCGCAGTGGATGGCCGATGGCAGGCGTGTTGAACAAGCCCACGACGGTGCGGGGCAGACTTGATGGGCGTTTTAATTCATTTTTTTCGTTTTATTATTTGAAGTCAGTTCTCATTCAGAAACCATAGGGTAATCTTGTTTCATTGCCTTAACAAACACAGGGATAGCACCATGAGCAAAATTTTTGAGGACAACAGCCAGACCATAGGCAACACCCCACTGGTTCGTCTCAATCGTGTTACCAAGGGCCGCGTGCTGGCCAAGATCGAGAGCCGCAACCCGAGCTTCAGCGTCAAGTGCCGGATCGGCTCCAACCTCATCTGGGATGCCGAGAAACGCGGCGTGCTGACCAAGGGCAAGGAGATCATCGAGCCCACCAGCGGTAACACGGGCATTGCTCTGGCATTCGTGGCCGCGGCCCGTGGCTATCCCATCACCCTGACCATGCCGGCCACCATGAGCCTGGAGCGCCGCAAGCTGCTCAAGGCGCTGGGCGCCAACCTAGTGCTGACCGAAGGTCCGCTCGGCATGAAGGGCGCCATCGCCAAGGCCAACGAGATCCTCGAATCCGAGCCGGGCAAGTATGTGTTGCTGCAACAGTTCGAAAACCCCGCCAACCCCGAGATCCACGAGCAGACCACAGGCCCCGAGATCTGGGACGCCACCGACGGTGACGTCGATGTGTTCGTGGCCGGTGTCGGTACCGGCGGCACCATCACAGGTGTCTCCCGCTTCTTCAAGCAGACCAAGGGCAAGGCTATCATCTCAGTCGCGGTCGAACCCTCCGAGTCCCCCGTCATCAGCCAGAAGCTGGCCGGTGAAGAGATCAAGCCAGGTCCGCACAAGATCCAGGGCATAGGTGCCGGTTTCATACCGGGCAACTTGGATCTGAGCCTGTTGGATCGCGTCGAGCAGGTGAGCAGCGAGGAATCCATCGAGATGGCTCGCCGCCTAATGGAAGAAGAAGGCATTCTGGCGGGGATAAGCTCAGGCGCCGCCGTGGTGGCGGCAGCTCGTCTGGCCGAGCTGCCGGAGTTCGAGGGCAAGACCATAGTGGTCGTGCTGCCAAGCGCCGCCGAGCGTTACCTCTCCAGCGCCCTGTTCGCCGGGGTGTTCAGCGAGCAGGAATTGCAGCAATAATTGATCGCCCTACATCAAAACAGCAACACACTCCTGTGCCATGAACTCCGAGTCGGAACACAAAAAACAACCTCGATTGAGACAGCTCTTTTTGTATTGGCCCAAGCGCGTTGGCAAAATTTATCTGCCAACGCGTTTGAAGACGATAGCTGTAATAGGTGGGGGCTGTTCGATACCAGTCAGCTGTTGGACTAGTGTTTTTAGCATGCTGTAAGAAGGGCATGACATTAATACCGAAGGATGTCTATCTCAAACAACCTAAAAACATGGAATTGAGGCCCGGTGATGGCTGGGTCTGTGTATTCTCACCTTATTAAATTAATTGAGGCATCTCGTATTAAGATTTTGTCTGGCGTTCATTCAATTAAATGGAGCGATGAAAATTATTTTCATAATAATTGCATTTCATAAATGCAAAAAAAATATCCCCAGTCAGTTCATTATGATTCTTTTAAAATGTAAGGTAGCAGCATGAACAAAGTATTAGTGCCTCTGTTGTTTACGTTAGTTTCCTTGACGTGGGGGACGACTTGGTTAGCAATGAAAGTCGCTGTTGAAACCATCCCGCCTATATTCGCCACGGGGATGCGTTTTTTGTTTTCAGCACCTATATTAGTCGGCATTGCATGGATAACAAAAACGCCATTATTATTTCCTGCGGGACAGCGCTTTTTTCAATCAATTATTTGCTTATTTTATTTTGCCATTCCATTTACGTTGATGATTTATGGTGAAATATATGTTAGTTCAAGTTTGGCGGCAATCATTTTCTCTACTATGCCAGCCGCTGTTTTGATTTCGTCCGTCTTTATTTTAAATGAAAAAACTAGCCAAACTCAGATAGTGGGGTTAATTATAGCAACACTTTCATTGGTAAATATACTGATTAGTGAATCGGGAACGGCTATAGAGGGGCATGGTTGGGGTTTCTTTGCTCTTATTTCTGCAGTCAGCATTCATGCCATCATATATGTACAATGCAAAAAAAGATGTTGCCATGTGTCTGTGATTACATTCAATGCACTTCCTTGTTTTATCGCGGGCTTGCTACTTGTTAGCTGTGGGTTGTTTTTTGAGGCACCACACATTACCATATTTTCATCACATTCAATATGGTCGACGTTTTATCTCGGTGCATTTGCAGGCGTATTTGGTATTTTGTGTTATTTTTCGCTCCAACAAAAAGTCAGCTCTTTCCAAGCGTCGCTGGTGTTTCTTATTTTCCCCCTTATTGCTATCGTATTAGAAAGTCATGTATATGATTATGATTTATCATCATCATCAAAAATATTAATGATACCTTTGGTTGCGGGGATTTTCTTCACCCTTACCCCCAAAAAAGATTCGACAACAGTAAAGTGAATCGCCCTGGGCCCCGCGAGGGCTGGGGTGATTCACTTTTCGAGGGGATTCACCCTATTTGGACAAATCACTTGATGGTTCAATTACTAGCAAGCATTGGTGATGAATAATCAATGTACAGTCCAGCCAAGGCTGCATCTGTTTATCAATATAAGGATGCTAAAATGATTTATATCACTCCCGGTCAGACTGGTGCACTGGTTAGCTTCAAGTCGGCGTTGTTGCCTAAATCAGCCATCAGGCCGCAACTTCCCCAGCCCCAGGTGATCGCTACACTTGGGGCTCTCTAACAGGCAGACCAAGGGTATTCAGTTTGTTCATCGCACACACGTAGGCCATGATTTCTCCCACTTGTCTGTTGTAGTTACGCAGACTGATTTTTCCCGTCATCAATTGTTTGAACCTATACATCGCCGTCTCGGCCAATGAGCGCCAGTGATATCCAGACTGCTTCTTCCTGTGAGCCAGTCCCTCCTTGCGCATAACCTGTACAGCTTCATTACGTAGATGCCCTTCTTCCCATAAACCGGCATTCTGGCGCGGTGGAATACAGGCGGTCGCGCCCTTGCGCTTTATCCGCTCATGGCAATCCTTGGTGTCATACGCGCCATCTGCATAGACAGTACCAAGTGCTCGGCGTAGCGGATTAAACAGGGTTGGCAACACCTCGGCATCATGAACATTTTCCAGCGAGACCTCTGCTGCCACGATATCGTGGGTCGCCGGGTCCACTGCCAGATGCAGCTTGCGCCAGACCCGGCGCTTGTCATGGCCATCATGCTTCCTGACCTTCCATTCACCCTCGCCAAATACTTTCAGACCGGTAGAGTCGATAACCAAATCGGTGACCTTGCCCTTGGGTGGCTGGCGGTATGCCACCTTCACGGTACTGGCGCGCTTGCTGACACAACTGTAGTCGGGGGCATACAGCGGCACATTCATCAGCTCAAACAGCGAGTCGAGAAAACCCTGTGTCGCCCGCAGGGAGAGGTTGAAAATGCCCTTGAGCATGAGAAAGGTACAGATGGTCTGGTCGGTGTAGAGGGGGCTTCGTCCCCGTCGGCCATGATGTTCTTGATGGAACCAGTTGCGAACGGCCGCCTCATCGACCCAGAACGTCAGTGAACCGCGTTTTACCAGAGACTTGTTGTACTGCGACCAGTTGGATATGGCGTGAAGTGATTTGCCCATGATGCTGATTTGAAGAGGGATTTGGTGATCAGATCACCGTTTCCACCATAAGTTCAGTTCAGGTAGCCCAGATTTGGACAACAACGCCCTTCAACAGATTCAACGCGAGAAAGATGCAGCTGGTAAAGCCAAAGATAAGATCAATAAGCTACGTACGACCCTAGAGAAAGCTGAGCAAAAATACGCAGACCAAACAATCTCGGAGATTGAGCTCATTTTCCATATCTATAGTGGACGGCTTATCCAGAACTATCAGCGCGGCCTCGGGCTGTTCATCGAGAGTCGGGACGGCAAACAACTGCGTTTTCTTACGGCAGAAAAGTCCGATCATGACGCAATTATGTCCATGAGCACGGGCCAAGTATCAGCGCTCAGCCTTGCTTTTTTCCTGTCACTCAACAAAGTCTATGCAGATGTCCCGCTTATCCTCATCGATGACCCATCACAATCTCTGGACGAGGTAAATATCGCTTCGCTGACCGATCTACTTCGCTGTGAGCTCAAGCATTGTCAGCTCATAGTGTCCTCACACGAGGAAGATATCTCGGCCTATATGCGATACCGCTTTAACCGAGCAGGGTTGACAACGAGTTCCCTAAACATGCAACACTTGGCAAAATCTGCCATGTCGTAGCAATAGGTAGTCTAAGTGGTGGATCACCTCGCTTCCGTAGCTGGAAGCAGCGCTGCTTGCACTGACACGCCAAGCGAAAGAGATAACGCCGATCACGTCACAAGGTAATGGGCGCTATCTCCATGTTGATTAATGGAGCGCAGAAACCATCGGCAACAACTCGTTATGCTTCAATCAGATTGTCCGATGAGATACAAAATGGTTCCGTACCAACCAAAGCGCAATGGCATACTGAAAGGCATATCAAAAAATGCAGACAAAGAAAAACCCCAAGTGATTCAATCACTTGGGGTTATAATTTGGCGGTGAGGGAGGGATTCGAACCCTCGATACGTTGCCGTATACACACTTTCCAGGCGTGCTCCTTCAGCCACTCGGACACCTCACCAAATTTTGGTCTGTTGTTTAAGGTGCTCAGCCAACACCGGTTCGTTGCGCCATTGCGCCGGAACGGGGCGTAATTTAGGGGAAAGCCCCGCCTGCGTCAACGGCTTTTTGGCTGCCACGAACCGTTCGCACATTTAACGAACAGATCAATGCACCGATTCAGGGGCGACCTGGATTTCCGGCAGGTTCAGGAAGCCCAGCCGCTCACATTCGGCCACCACTTCGTGGGTCGCCGCCGTGGTGCTCTCGACGAACAGCAAGAACTGCTCCACGCTCAGCCCCGCCTTGGTGAAGACGGTATGGCCCACGATGAGGCGCGGCAGGTTGTCGTCGATGATGTCGAGGAACACCTTGAGCGAGGGATATTGCATGTTGAGGCGACCCAGCTCGGCCATCACTGGCAGCAGCGACGAGGGGCGGACCTCCAGTTCGGATGAGAACAGCAGCCCTTCCTCTTCGACAAAGATCCGGCTCTCCTGGATACCCTCGACGGACTGCAGGGACACCATGTGGATACCATGACACTGATCACACACATAGTGCTCGATCCGGGCCTGTTGCAACCACCGCATTATCATTTCAGAGCTGGGGATATTCATCATTTTCACGAACACAATAAGGATCAAGGGGCGCAGTCTAAACCAATTTTCCGACAACCAAAAGTACACAGGCCGGATAAGCCGGCGTCTCGCTTCTTTTTGGCAAGCGCTATGCATATACTCAGCCATTCTCGCCTCACACTCGCCCCACAGGGGGCCCGATGACCATCCAAGAAAAATATCGCCTGCATCTGAAGTCCCTCTCGGATGAATTGCTTGCCCTGCAAAAGCCCATCCGCATCCTGGATTCCATCAAGTGGCCCCGCCACCTGCAGACCGAGTTTCTGGCCAAGGGCGGACGAGAGTTGCCGGCCATCGACGCCAACTTCTATCAGGCCCTCCCCCTCGGCTTCGATCCGCGCAACAAGTATCTGGAGCTCAAGGAGCTGAGGGACAGGATCCGCCGACGACTCGGCCCTCAGGACGATCTGGGCCGGATCCTGCAAGAGACGGTCGATCAGTACATGGTGGTGATCGAGATGCTGCGCCAGCGCGGGCAGCCGGACTTCCAGCGTTACAGCCAGCTGCTGTACGGCTCGGCCAGCGACCACCTGCGCGGGGATCGCAAGACCCTCAAGGAGCTGGGTGCCAGGCTGTGCGACATCTTCTCGCTGCCCGGCGCCCGCCACCTGGTACGCCCCTACCCCAAGGAGTTTGAGGGGGAAGCGGCGGTAGCCAAGCTACAGGGCAAGCTGTCGAACTACTTCAGCGACGGCACAGTGCAGGTCAAGCTGAGCGATGGCATCGTCTCGGACGCCGCCGCCGGGGGGGATTATATCAAGCTGAGCTCCCACGCCCGTTTCTCCGAGCTGGACCTGCAGGTGCTGGAGGTGCACGAGGGCTGGGTGCATGTCGGCACCACCCTCAACGGTCGCCAGCAATCCTATGCCACCTGGCTCGGAGCGGGTTCGCCGCGCATCACCGCCTGCCAGGAGGGATTGGCGGTGCTCATCGAGACGCTCACCTTCAGCTCCTTCCCGGACAGGGCCAAACGTATCTCGGATCGGGTGATGGCCATCGACATGGCGGAGCGTGGCGCCGACTTCATCGAGGTGTTCCGCCATTTCGTCGAAAAGGGGGCCAGCGAGCACGATGCCTACAAGATCACCCAGCGGGTGTTTCGCGGCGGCATGGTCGAGGGGGGCGCCTGCTTCACCAAGGATCTCTCCTACGTGAAGGGCTATGTGGAGACGGTCAACTTCATCCGCAGCGCCGTGCTGGAGGGGGTGCCCGAGATCCTGCCCATGCTGTTCGTGGGCAAGGTGACCCTGGACGACATCCCGGTGCTCTACCAACACTACCTGGAGGGGCTGATCGATGCGCCCCGCTACCTGCCCCCCATGTTCCGCGATCTCACCGGCCTCTATGTCTGGTTCGGCTTCGCCTCCGGCATGTCGCTGGTGGACATAGGCCGGGTGCAGCAGCATTTTCGTCAGCTGTTCCACCGCCTGCCGGTGGCCGATCCCATCATAGCGCCGGTGGACATCGAGATAGACTGAGCCACCCGCGGATGCAAGAAGGGCGCCCTGTCGGCGCCCTTTTGCTTTGCATGCTCGGTTACTTGAAGGCCTGGCCATCCAGGTAGTGCTTGCGGCAGAGCGACACATAGCGATCGTTGCCGCCGATCTCCACCTGCTCGCCGTCACGCATCACCTGCCCCGCCTCGTTGACTCTGGAGTTCATGTGCGCCTTGTTGCCGCACCAGCAGATGCTTTTCAGCTCCTCGAACTTGTCGGCCAGGCAGAGCAGATGGTAGGAGCCGGGGAACAGCTCCCCCCGAAAATCGGTCTTGAGGCCATAGGCGATGACCGGGATCTTGAGCTCATCGACGATGCGGGCGAGCTGGTACACCTGCTCGCGGGTCAGGAACTGCGCCTCGTCGACGATGAACACATCGATCTTCTTCTCGCCGTGACGAGCCTTGACCATCTCGAGCAGATCGCAGCTGTCACTGAACACCTCCACCTTCAGCTCCAGCCCCACTCTGGCGCTGATCACCCCGGCCCCGAAGCGATCGTCGATGACGGGCGTCATGGCCAGCGGAACCATGCCGCGCTCCAGGTAGTTGAAGTGGGCCTGGATGAGCTGGGTGGACTTGCCTGAGTTCATGGTGGCAAATTTGTAGTGCAGTGAAGCCATGGTGCTGTTCCGAAACTGAATTTATGGGGCGCATGCTAACCAAAGCCCCCGCCAAAACCAAGGGGCCCGTGGGCCCCTTGTTCTATTTTATGCGATAGCCAGGTCTCGCTGGATCCGGGCCTTGCGCAGATGGTAGCCGGAGAAGATCACGAACCAGAGCGCGCTGACCGTGAAGCCCGCCAGCACCGAGTGCATCAGCCCCATGACCAGATAACCGAGCGCGGCACCGAAGGCGATGGCCAGCGCATAGGGCAACTGGGTCATCACGTGATCGATGTGATGGCAGCCGGCGCCGGTGGCCGACAGTATGCTGGTACTGGAGATGGGCGAGCTGTGATCGCCGAACACCGAGCCCGCCAGCACCGCGGCCAGCATCGGCAGCATCAGGCTGATGTCGCTGGCGGCCGCCATGTCGCCGGCCAGTGGCAGCATGATGCCGAAGGTGCCCCAGCTGGTACCGGTGGCAAACGCCATGGCACAGGAGAGGATGAACACCACCGCCGGCAGCACTTCGATCGGCAGGTTGCCATTGGCCATGGAGGCCAGATATTTGCCGGTCTCCACGTCGCGCACCACGGCGCCTATAGTCCAGGCGAACAGCAGTATGTTGATCGCCGGCAGCATGGCCATGATCCCTTGCGGGGCGGCCTTCATCCAGTTTCTGGCCCCAAGCTTGAGGCGCATGGCCAGACCGATGGAGACCACCAGGCTGCACAGGGCGCCATAGACCAGGGAGGAGCCGACGTTGGTGTTCTCGAACGAGCCGAGCACGCTGAACGGCAGGCCTTTGCCCTCCAGCACGGCGGCGCCGGAATCGATCATGAAGTAGACGGTCGCCAGGGTCAGGGTCAGGATCGGCAGCACCATGTCGATCATGCCGCCATTACTCTCCTCCGGAGACTCCATGTCCAGCCCGATGGGGCGGCCCTTGGACTCGTCCCACAGCTTGCCCTCCAGCGCCCACTGCTCATGCTGACGCATGGAGCCGATGTCGAGCTGGAACGCGATCACCACCAGTACCATGATCAGGGTGAACACGGCATAGAGGTTCATCGGGATCATCTCGACGAAGGCGGAGATGGGACTCTGATCGGTCAGGCCATGGGCCGCCATGATGCCGCCCACCAGGGCGATGATGTAGGCCCCCCAGGAGGAGATGGGCATCAGCACGCAGACCGGTGCGGCGGTGGAGTCGAGCAGATAGGCCAGCTTGGCGCGGGAGATCTGGAAGCGATCGGTGACCGGACGGCAGATGGCCCCCACCGACAGGCTGTGGAAGAAGTCATCGATGAAGAAGGCAAACACCATCATGCCGGTGAGCGCCTTGGCCCCCTTGCGGGTCTTGGCACGGCGTTCGGCCCACTCGGCGAAGGCCCGGGTCGCACCGGAGACGCTCATCAGGCTGATGAGGCCGCCCAGCAGCAGCATGAACAGGATCATGTTGACGTTGTCACGGTTCAGCGCACCGTCGACCCAGACGATCTTGAGCACGGTGTTCAGCATGTAATGCAGGGAATCGAGCGGGGAGAACTGGTTGAGCAGCAGGCTGCCGGCCACGATACCGACCCCCAGCGACACCAAGACGCGACGGGTGATGATCGCCAGGGCGACGGCCAATAAGGGGGGAATGACTGACCAACCGGAGTCGGCGTAATGAACGATGTCCATGATCTCTTTGCACCTAAAGACAGCAGGTGGAGATCTACCGAGAGGATCTAAAGAAACAAAACCCGGGGCGGGCATACTCCTCAGCCCCTTCAGGTAGCGCTCCATAGTGGATGACTATGGCAGTCCTGCACCTATTAGATGCAGAACCAGCAACCCGGTATGATGGCCTGGTCACTTCGGCGCCGACTCCTTTCATCGAGCATCGCAGGCATCACCCTCCGCTCGGTTACTCATAGGCAGCGCGCCTCTACTTAAAGGTATTCGGGGCACATTTTATCGGGACACCGCGTGATAGCAAGTTTTTTGATTAAAATTCAATGTTAGTGCAGGGATCTTACGCAAAATGGTAGTCAAATGGTGCGAACAATCCAATATAGACAACATTTTCATCTACTTGAATCTCATTTGGAGATGACAACCTCAATACCTGTGCTATATCTTCCCGCCAATTATCCATCCAGCTTAATTTACCTGCCGAATTAATTAATTCAGTTTGCTTGACTTGATGCCAAACCACCCTTTAAATTATCGAAAAGCACATCTCATTTCCTTAATATTCCTGCGCGCGTGGTAGCCTATATGAACGAATTTCTGAAAGTCCTGCTGAATATCCGTAGCCTGCGGGCGACTTGCCGTGAATTGACTCTGGAACAACTGGAAGAGGGTCTGGAAAAACTCACCGCCATCGTCACCGAGCGCCAGCAGGATGAATCCGCCGAGCGTCAGGCCCGTGCAGAGCACCAGCGAAAAATTACCGAATATGCCGAGATGTTGAAGGCCGCAGGCATAGATCCAGCCGAATTAGTGGGTAGTGTTGCCATCGATGCTCCCAAGGCCGGCAAGGGCAAGCGAGCGCCCCGCCCCGCCAAATATCGTTATCTGGATAACGGGGTGGAAAAAACCTGGACCGGTCAGGGTCGCATGCCCTCCGCCATTGCCAAGGCCGTGGCCGAAGGGAAATCCGTGGAAGATTTTGCCATCTGATGCATCCCGTATTGTTCAAATAAAAAAACCTCGCCTGGCGAGGTTTTTTTATTTCCGTAGATGGTGGTCACTCAGCCCCGATCGGCCGCCTTGACCCACAACACCTCGGGGGTGCCGGTGCAGGCCAGCAGGTATCTGGCCACGGTGAAGAACCAGTCACTCAGCCTGTTCAGATAAGGCAGGATGGCCGGATTCACCTGCTCTGCACGGCTCAAGCCCAGCAGCAGGCGCTCGCAGCGCCGGGTCAGGGTACGCACCACATGAGCCTGCGCCGCCGCCCGTGAGCCACTCGGCAAAATGAAATTGCGCAATACCGGCAACTGGGCGCTATAGGCATCGATCTGTTGCTCGAGTCTGGCGGTCCAGCCCTCGTTGACTTGCCACAGGGCGGCATTCTGCGCCGCACTGGAAAAAGCCAGCTCCCCGCCCAGATCAAACAACTCCTGCTGCAACTGCACCAGCTGGGCCAATAACACCGCCTCTTGCGACGGTATTTCGGCAATAAGCAGACCTATCTGGGAATTCAATTCATCCACGGCGCCATAGGTCTCGACCCGCATATCATCTTTGGCAAGCTGGGCACCGTCCGCCAGACGGGTGAGGCCCTTGTCTCCTTGCCGGGTATATATTCTCATACTGACATCCTGTTAATAATGGGAATAATCATGGTCTCCAGCCCATTGAGCTTGATCTCGTACGCCAGCGCCAATGACTGGCCCAGGCTACCTGCTGGAAAACCTGTCCGTGCCATCCATACAAGATAGGGCTCGGGAATATCGATGATGCGTCGCCCCTGATATTTACCGTATGGCATCTTCTTCGCCAGGCTGAGCAATACCCGCTCGTCAGATAATCCATCCATATTAATCAATATTCAGATATTTGTGGGTCTGGATGGAGAGCCGCCAATTACGGGCGATACAGGTCGCCATGGCCAACTCGGTCGCCCTGGCCTTCTGGCTGATGGGCTGCAGCGCTATCATCACATCGGGACGCAGGCTGGCCGTCGCCAGCAAGGCATCGAGCTCCTCGATATGGCGTTCAGTGGCCACCGGGTGCTTGATCTCGTTGGCACGCTCGAGCGCCGACACCAGCACCGGCAAGCCCCCCTTCATGCCTATCTTGGGAGAGACGGTGACCCAAGTGTCGTCGTGGGTCTGGATCTCGCTGGTACCACTGGTCTCGATCTGCACCTGATACCCCGCCGCCAGCAAGGCCGCTGATAGCTCATGCAGGTCATACAGGCAGGGCTCACCACCGGTTAACACCACGTGGCGGGCCCGGTAACCCAGCGTCTCGAAGCTGGCCAGGATCTGCGCCGTGCTCATCTTGCTCCAGCCATCGGACTCGTTGGAACGATCAAGCACCTCGCTACTGCCCACCTCACGCGCCGGATCCACCACCCAGGTATGACGGGTGTCACACCAGGGACAGCCCACCGGGCAACCCTGCAGGCGAACGAAGATGGCGGGCAGGCCGGTGAAGACGCCCTCCCCCTGGATGGTCTGGAAGATCTCGTTGATTGGGTAGTGCATGCTGATCACGGCTTGTTGCAAAAGGCGCGGATTATACCCCAAACCGGGGCAAGACGCAGGCTCAGGATCCGCTTTTCTCACCCAGCCCGGTTTTCTCACGCAGGCGGGCCATGACCCCGACCCGATCGGCCAGATAATGGTGCAAGCCTCGGCTGCGCAGCTCGCAGGCGGGACAGCTGCCACAGCCATCCCCCAGGATGCCGTTGTAACAGGTGAGCGTCTGCTGGCGCACCCTGTCGAGCTGACCATAATGATCCGCCAGCGCCCAGGTTTCGGCCTTGTCGAGCCACATCAGCGGCGTCTCGAAGCGGATGCCGCGATCCAGCCCAAGGGAGACCGCCTGGTTGAGCGCCTTGACGAACTCGTCGCGGCAATCCGGGTAACCGGAGAAGTCGGTCTCGCAGACCCCGGTGATCACCGTCTCGGCGCCGACCTGATAGGCATAGATGGAGGCCAGGGTCAGAAACAGGATGTTGCGGCCCGGCACGAAGGTGTTGGGCAGGCCGTTGTCTTGCAGCTCGCCGCTGACCGGGATCTCGTCCCGGGTCAGGGCCGAAACCGCCAGCTCCCCCAGCATGGTCACATCCATCACCTTGTGAGCGGCGATACCAAACTCGCTGGCCAGACGGCGAGCGGTGTCGATCTCCTCCCGGTGGCGCTGACCATAGTCGAAGGTGATGGCGTGCACTTCATCATAGCGGGCCAGGGCCTGCACCAGGCAGGTGGTACTGTCCTGACCACCACTGAATACCACGACGGCTTTTTTCACGTTCATCACTCCTGTTTGCAATTCAGATTCAAGCGCGGCGACCTTGTGCAAAGTCATGCCACTGCTGGTTCAACTGGGAAAAGAGGTTCATCAGCGGGGCGAAGCGCTCGGGCTCCCCCTCCCACTGGGATAACAGATGGTAGCCCGCCTCCAGGGTCGACAGCGCCTCGGGGAACGGCTTCTTGCGAATGGAATATTGACCCGCCATGGCGCCGAGTTTGATCCTCGGCAACTGCAGCAGAGCCGGGTTGCTGTGCAACATGCGATACGCCTTGCGCCAGGTACCATCGAGCAGGATAAAATGCACCTCATGGGCTGGCGGGATGCGCTCGCGCACCTGCGCCAGGGTCAGGGCCTGATCGTCTGGCCACAGCAAATAGCATTGCACCTTGGGATCAGCGAGCAGGGCATTGAGCCAGTCGGCATCGGCGAAGCTCTCCCCCACATGAATGCGGGCCTGGCTGAGGGAAGCGGCCAGCAGGACGGCCGTGCCCTTGGGGTGAGCCACCTCGGTCGGATGCTGCAGAATGTGGAGCGGGGCAAGATGGGGCACCTGCTGAATATAATCACACAGGCAGGCTTTGAGGGCTCGGGTGCAGCGTGTACAGTAACGGCTCTCTTTGTCGTTGGGCCGTTTCATGTTGTCAGAAAAATCGGGTTTGCTCTGGGTCATCACGCTTTCGCTCGTCACTGCCTTGCTCTTCCTCACAGTACCAAATCACCTGATCTCCTTCGATCGTACCCTGATAGCCCAGGGCGAAGGGTGGCGCATCATAACAGGCAATCTGGCCCACACCAACGGATGGCACCTGCTGCTCAATCTGAGCGGCCTGGGCGTGCTCTACAGCCTGTTTCGAGAGTACCTGGGGGGTTGGCGCCTGCCCGCGCTGCTCTTGTTGCTAGGGACGGCCGTCGGCCTGGGGATCTGGTGGTGGTGCCCGCAGACCCAGTGGTACATGGGGCTGTCCGGCGCCTTGCATGGGCTCTTCGTGTGGGGCGCCTTGCAGGATATCCGTCATCGCCGCCATTCGGGCTGGCTGATGTTGCTGGGGATCCTCATCAAGCTCGGACTGGACTTCTACAGCGCCGGTGAGAGCCCGGCCTCCCTGCTGATCGGCGCCCGGGTTCACATCGAATCACATCTGATTGGCTCAGCCGCAGGCCTGTTGCTCGGCCTGCTGCCATTCGGTCTGGGTGCCCAGACCGTCAAGCCCTGAGCTCAGCTGATGGCCGGGCGGCCAGACCGCTCAGAACCTGATCACCGCATCTTCCCACATCGCTACCGTTCAACAGACAGCAGGCCGGATTGAAAATCCGGCCTGCTGTCATTCAGGGCTCGGCGCCTTATCGGCTCAGCTCGGCGTTGATGCTGGCCAGCACCGCGGCCGGATCGGCGGCCTGGGTGATGGGACGCCCTATCACCAGGTAATCGGCCCCCGCCTCTATCGCCGCCAACGGCGTCATGACGCGGCGCTGATCCCCCGCCGCCGAGCCGGTCGGGCGAATGCCCGGCGTGACCAGCTTGAAGTCGGCCCCGAGCAAGGTTTTCAACTCATGAGCCTCCTCGGCGGAGCAGACAACCCCATCCAAGCCAGACACCTTGGTGAGCTTGGCCAGCCGGATCACCTGCTCGGCCGGGCCGACGCTGAGGCCGAGGGGCGCCATGTCGGACTGCTCCATGCTGGTCAGCACTGTCACGCCGATCAACAGGGGCGCCTTGTCGCCATAGGGCGCGAGCGCTTCTTTGGCGGCCCGCATCATGCGCTCGCCCCCGCTGGCGTGGACGTTCACCATCCAGACGCCCAGCTCGGCACTGGCCGCCACCGCCTTGGCGACTGTGTTCGGAATGTCGTGAAACTTCAGATCCAGAAACACATCGAATCCCTTGGCGACCAGCTGACGTACGAATTGGGGGCCAAACAGGGTGAACATCTCCTTGCCTACCTTGAGGCGGCACTGGGCCGGGGAGATCTGTTCAATGAAGGCGAAGGCATCGGCCTCGTGCTGATAGTCCAGCGCAACCAGTACTTTGGGATCTAGCATTTCACTTCCTATGGGTTGTTGTTCACCGTCCAGACCACGGCTCAGCTTGAGGCCCTGGGATCTGGTATTTCATCATTTTTCTGAGCAGCGATTCATCGTCCAGGCCAAGGCCCAGCCTGAGGCACTTAGGCGCTGACATTTCGCCTCTTACCAGCGGCTATTCACCATCCAGGCCACGGATCGGCTTAATGGAGCCCCACTGCCGGCAGGAGGGGCACTGCCAGAACAGCGAGTGGGTGGCGAAGCCGCACTGACGGCATTTGTGAGTGGATTTGATCTTGATCTGCTCGCCGACCAGCTGCTGCAGCAGCTCCAGGCTCTCCTTGGCGGGCCCCTCCTCGGCGCTGGCCAGCTGGAAGCCGACCAGCTGATAGAAGCCCTTCATGGACGGGTGGCGGCGCAGCTGGCGCAGCACCAGCGCACGGGCCTGACTCAGGCCGTCGCGCGCCTCCACCAGATTGGCCAGGGCCAGGGTCACGCTGACACCGGCATGATCCTCCACCGCCTTCTCCAGCAGCGGGATCAGCTCCTGGCTGCGGCCCATCTGCTGATAGCAGCTGAGCAGCTTGGGCATGGCTTCGGAGGCAAAGTCCATGTCCTGCTCGAACACCCGCAGCAGCTCCTTGCTGGCCTCTTCATGCTTGCCTTCCTCCATGGCCAGCTCGGCCAGCCGCAGACTGGCGCGGGCACAGGCGGGATTGACGCCGAGCGCCCGCTTCAACTTGGCGCGCCCCGCCGCCTTGTCCCCTTCACGCAGAGCACTCTCTGCCTGCTCGCAATAGAAATGGGAGATGGGGTCGGCCAGCTTCTTGCCCTGGAACTTCTGCAGACGAACCGCGACCTCGATGGCCTTGTCCCAGTCACGCAGTTGCTGATGGATGACGAGCAGCTGCGCCAGCGCCGTCTCTTCATAGTCACCGTCCTCGCACAACTCGTTCCAGAGCGCCTCGGCCCTGTCCAGCAAGCCGGCGGCAAGGAAGTCACGAGCCAGCTCCTGCAGCGCGAGTTGACGCTGCTCCCGGGTCAGCTGGCGGGTAACGAGATTCTGGTGGATCTTGATGGCGCGATCGACTTCGCCACGCTGGCGAAACAGATTGCCGAGAGAGAGATGGGTTTCGATGGTTTCGCTGTCCACTTCCAGCAGTTGGATGAACAGATCCACTGCCTTGTCCGACTCGTCAGACAGCAAATAGTTGAGACCCGCCACATACTGGCGGGAGAATTGGTTACTCTGTTGCTGGGTGTCCTGGCGAACACTCCTGCGTCCCATGTACCAGCCATAACCAGCGGCAATAGGCAACAGCAGGAAAAGCAGTTCAAGCATCGAGGGACATTATTCCTTGGCTGTCGACCGGGCCAGCTCCAATTCGCGGGATTGACGACGCATGGTGCGATTGAGGGTGCGGTTTTGCAGTTTGAGACGCACGAAGAGCAGACCGAATACCAGCCAGCCCAGCAGGAAACCGCCGGCGAGGAAGAATCCCAGTAGCATGGAGAGCGAGAACTCGCCCTGGGCTATCAGATAATTGAACTGCACCTGTTGACCGTTTTGCGAACCGATGGCGAGGGTCAGCACAAACACCAGTACCAAGGGGATGAGGGCCAAGATACGCTTCATAGGAGCTCCCTGTCTGTGGCTAATGAGAGATTGATTATCCTTAAAATCACGGGAAGACTCTAGAGCGAATGGGAAAAGACTTCGAGAAACCGGACTATTGGCATAATCCAAGTCACAAAAATAAAAAAGGCATACCCAGGTATGCCATTTTCTGCATTATTCGATGATATTCACGCGCTCGCGTAACTCTTTGCCGGGCTTGAAGTGCGGGACATATTTCCCGGTCAGTTCAACCTTGTCCCCGGTCTTGGGGTTGCGACCCACACGGGGGGCACGATAGTGCAGTGAAAAACTTCCAAATCCTCGGATTTCAATCCGGTCGCCGTTTTGCAAGGTCGACGCCATCTGCTCAAGGATCTCCTTGATCGCGGCTTCGACATCTTTGGCCGGCATATGCATGCGGCTGGCAGCCAATTGTTCGATGAGATCTGATTTGGTCATAAGGTTAAATCTCCTTCCCCGATCACATGCAATATTCATTATGCCAAGATAAAAAAGGGCGGCGTGAAGCCGCCCTTTTCTTGCATCAAGGATTACTCACCCTTGGCGGCTTTGAACGCTTCCATCATAGCATTGCTGAACACAACTTCTTCTTGTTGGTTCAGGCTATCGATAGCAACACGCTCGTCAGCCTCGTCCTTAGCACGGACAGACAGGCTTACGGTGCGGTTCTTACGATCAACGCCCATGAACTTGGCTTCAACTTCATCACCGACAGACAGAACCAGAGTCGCGTCTTCTACACGGTCACGAGCAGCATCGGAGGCACGCAGGTAGCCTTCTACGCCGTCAGCCAGTTCGATCACGGCACCCTTGGCATCAACCTCGGTAACCTTACCCTTCACGATAGCACCTTTCTTGTTATCAGACAGGTACTTGTTGAACGGGTCTTCTTCGATCTGCTTGACGCCCAGGGAGATGCGCTCGCGCTCCGGGTCCACTTGCAGAACAACGGCTTCGATCTCGTCGCCCTTCTTGAATTCACGAACTGCTTCTTCGCCCTGGTTGTTCCAGGAGATGTCAGACAGGTGAACCAGGCCGTCGATGCCGCCGTCCAGGCCGATGAAGATACCAAAGTCAGTGATAGACTTGATTTTACCGGAAACACGGTCGCCCTTGGCGTGAGTTTCGGCAAACAGCTGCCACGGGTTGGATTTGCACTGCTTCAGACCCAGGGAGATACGACGACGTTCTTCGTCGATGTCCAGAACCATCACGTCAACCACGTCGCCAACGTTAACAACCTTGGACGGGTGGATGTTCTTGTTGGTCCAATCCATCTCGGATACGTGTACCAGGCCTTCAACGCCTTCTTCGATTTCAACGAAGCAGCCGTAGTCGGTCAGGTTGGTCACGCGGCCAGACAGACGGGTGGTCTCCGGGTAACGCTTGGCGATAGCAACCCAGGGATCTTCGCCCAGCTGCTTCAGACCCAGGGATACACGGGTACGCTCGCGGTCGAACTTCAGAACCTTGACTGCGATCTCGTCGCCAACGTTGACGATTTCGGAAGGATGCTTAACGCGCTTCCACGCCATGTCGGTGATGTGCAGCAGGCCGTCAACGCCGCCCAGATCTACGAATGCACCGTAGTCGGTCAGGTTCTTGACGATACCCTTAACTTCTTGACCTTCTTGCAGGTTGGCCAGCAGGCTTTCGCGCTCGGAGGTGTTCTCGGTTTCGATCACGGCACGACGGGAAACGACAACGTTGTTGCGCTTCTGGTCCAGCTTGATGACCTTGAACTCGAGTTCTTTGTTTTCCAGGTGAGCGGTGTCACGGATCGGACGCACGTCAACCAGAGAACCCGGCAGGAAGGCACGGATGCCGTTCAGTTCAACGGTGAAACCACCCTTGACCTTGCCGTTGATGATACCGATAACGGTAGCTTGCTCTTCGTATGCCTTCTCAAGCTGCAGCCAGGCTTCGTGGCGCTTGGCTTTTTCGCGGGACAGCTTGGTTTCGCCGAAACCATCTTCGATAGAGTCCAGAGCCACGTCAACGGTGTCGCCTACATTGATTTCCAGCTCGCCCAGGGCGTTCTTGAATTCTTCAGCAGGAATGGCAGACTCGGATTTCAGACCAGCGTCAACCAGTACAAAACCGTTCTCGATAGCAACGACGGTACCCTTGACGATGGAACCTTGACGGGTTTCAACGGCGTTCAGGGACTCTTCAAAGAGTTGAGCAAAAGATTCGATCATTGTTTGTGTCACAAATGAAACATCCACTCGCAATCCGGCACAAGCGGGGTTGTTTTAAATTATCTGCGCCATCCATGGTGCAGACGACTGACATCAGCTCGTGCTGATATCACCAAGTTGTTGCTCCGCATAGGCGAGCACCGTCACCAGCACTTCATCTATGGTCATAGACGTTGAGTCTACCACAAGAGCATCTTCTGCGGGTTTCAGGGGGGCTACGGCGCGATTTCTGTCGCGATCGTCACGTTCCCGAATCTCGGTTAAAAGACGCTCAAAGTTAACATCAAAGCCCTTATCTTGCAACTGCTTATAACGGCGCTGTGCCCGCTCCTCCGCGCTGGCGTCGAGGAAAATCTTCACCTCGGCCTCAGGGAAAACCACGGTGCCCATGTCACGGCCATCGGCGATGAGGCCAGGTGCCTGGCGGAAGGCACGCTGACGGCGCAGCAGTGCTTCGCGGACGCGGGGGAAGGCGGCGATCTTGCTGGCAGCGTTACCCGCCTCTTCGGTACGGATGGTGCGAGAGACGTCTTCTCCTTCCAGCACCACCTTGACCTGTTCGCCGTCGACCTGGAATTGCACATCCAGATTGGCGGCCAGGGGCACCAGCGCCGCTTCGGAATCGAGTTCCACATCGTGATGCAAGGCGGCCAGAGCCAGCACCCGGTAGATGGCGCCAGAATCGAGCAGGTGCCAACCCAGCTTCTCGGCCAGCAGTTGGCACAGGGTGCCTTTACCGGCACCACTCGGGCCATCGATTGTCATCACGGGGGCCATATGAGGCATAAATCTTCTCCTGCACAGGGGGTCACACATCCCTGTTGGGATGGGGAAATAGGCGCCGATTATACCCAAATGCACGGGCTCTGGCAGTCGTCAGGCCACACAATTGCGCAGAAGTCGTCGCGATTGCCCCCTTTATGACCAATCAGGCAAAGCATTCCTCAATGCAAGGTTTTGTTCTTATGGTTGTTATGGGCAAGGCGCGCTAAACTGGCCGCCTTTTTTAAGCAGCTGTAGTCAGGAGCAACCCTATGAGCAGCATTAGCCTCGTGGCTAAATCCAAGTTGCCGACCCCCTGGGGCACCTTCACGCTGGTAGGCTTTCAGGAAACCGGTACAGGCAAGGATCACGCCGCACTGGTGATGGGCGATATCGCAAATGGTGAGCCCGTGCTGGGCCGAATTCACTCTGAGTGTCTGACCGGGGATGCCCTGTTCAGCCTGCGCTGCGACTGCGGCTTCCAGCTGCAGGCTGCCATGCAGAACATCGCCAAGGCCGGTCGTGGCGTCCTGTTGTACGTGCGACAGGAGGGCCGTGGCATCGGCCTGCTCAACAAGATCCGGGCCTACCACCTGCAGGATCAGGGCGCCGACACCGTCGAGGCCAATGTGGCATTGGGATTTGCCGCCGACATGCGCGATTACACCATCTGCGCCGACATGCTCAAGGCGCTGGAGGTCAAGAGTCTCAAGCTGATGACCAACAATCCGCGCAAGCTGAAGGCGATGGAGAGCTTCGGCATCCCGGTGGTGGAGCGGGTTCCCCTGCAGGAGGGGCGCAACCCCCACAACGAGTTCTATCTCTCCACCAAGGCGGACAAGCTGGATCACCTGTTCAAGAAGTAACGAACCGATCATCCGCAGCCTCGGCAAACGCCTCCCATCGGGAGGCGTTTTTATTTGTGCGGGGCACGGCCCAATCCGGCGTGCTGCCTCATGGCTGGGCCTGCGCCAGCAAAAAATCACGCAGCGCGCGATTAGCCATGGAGAGCGGATCCCCCCGCCGCCAGGCCACACAGAGATCGAGGAAGATCGGCGGTGCGAAGGGCACCCCGATCAGCGCCGTCTCCTCATCCAGCGCCATCCGCAGGAAGGTGGTCACGGCAAATCCCTGGCGCACCACCGCCTTGAGCAGCGGGATGAGGTTGCTCTCAAAGCCGATGTTGGGCTCTATGCCCAGACCCTGCGCCAATGCCTCCATGTGTTCACGGTGATAGAAACCACGGCGGAACATGGCGAGCTCCTGGCTGAAGAATTGCGGCAGCGAGACGGCGCCGGCCTGGCGCAGCGGGTGCTCCTCCCCCACCACCATCAGCATCTCCTCGCGCAGCAGCTGGGCCCCCTCCAGCCCGGGCGGCAGATCGCTGGTGATGAGGATGGCGAGATCCAGGCTGCCATCCACCATGCGGCTGAGCAGCTCGCGGGTGCCGGCCTCCTCCACCCGGATCTTGAGGCCCGGGTAGCGATGCTTGAACGCCATCAGGATCGGGGGGAAGTAATAGGACCCCATCATGTAGGGGATGCCGATGCGCACTTCACCCCGCTCCAGCCCCTTGAGCTCGGCCATCTCCGCCTCGGCCTGATGCATCTGCAGCAGCAGGCGCTCGGCATGGCGGCAGAGCACCTCCCCCTCCGGGGTGAGCCGCACGCTGCGATCCTGCCGATCGAATAGCCGCAGCTCGAGCTGCTGCTCCAGCTTGGCGATGGCCATGCTGACTGCCGGCTGCGCCACGTGCAGCCCATGGGCTGCCCGGGTGAAGGAGCCGGCGTCGCGCACCGCCAGCAGATAGGTTAGCTGTTTCAGATCCATATCAATTATATTTATCAGATTGATAACATAAATATATTATATTTATATCAAGCGACCCACTACTCTGCAAAAAAGTCGTCGGGACAACGCATATGATCGAAGCAGGTAGTCGCGAGTGGATACGCGCCACCCTGGCCCTGAGCCTGGGATCCTTCCTGGTGTTTCTCAATCTCTACCAGACCCACCCATTGTTACCCCTGCTGGCGGACGTCTTCTCCGTCAGCTCACTGTCGGCGGGCTGGACGCTGGCGGGCTGCACCGCCGGGCTCGCGGGCTCACTGCTGATCTGCGCCCGGCTGGCCGATCGCTTCGGGCGACGCCGGATCATGCTATGGACGCTGACCGGCGCCATCCTGCTCTCCCTGTGCATTCCCTGGGTGACCCAATTCGAGCAACTGGTGACGCTGCGCATCCTGCAAGGCGTGCTGCTGGCTGGACTGCCCGCCACCGCCATCGCCTACATGGGGGAGGAGTTCAGCAAACGCGCCCTGCTCTCTGCGGTCGGCGTCTACATCGCCGCTAACTCCCTCGGCGGGATCGCGGGCCGGGTAGTCGGCGGCCTGCTGGCCGGCTGGTTTGGAGATTGGCAACATACCTTCCTCGGGATAGGGCTGATAAGCCTCGCCCTGCTACCGCTGGTCATCTGGCTGCTGCCGGCCCAGACCCGTTTCGTGGCCGTGGTGGCGGCGCCCGGACAACTGCGCGGGGCCATCAAAAGCCACCTAAGCAACCCGCTGCTGGTCGGTGCCTATCTCATCGGCGGGCTCAACTTCATGGTCTTCCTGAACCAGTACAGCTATCTCACCTTCCTGCTGGCCAAGGCCCCTTTCTCATTGCCGACCCAGTGGCTGGGGATGCTGTTCCTGACCTACCTCACCGGTACCCTGGCCTCCTCCCTGAGCGGGCGCGGCGCCCAGCGCTGGGGTGCCCAACGGCTGCTGCTGGCCGGGATAGCGCTGATGGCGCTCGGCAGTCTCATGCTGTTGCATGGCTCGTTGACCGCCATCCTCGGCGGTCTGCTCATCTCGAGTTTCGGCTTCTTCCTCGCCCACGCCTGTGCCAGCGCCTGGGTCGGCCAGCATGTGGAGCACAACCGGGCGCTCGCCTCGTCACTCTATCTGGTGGGGTACTACCTGGGGGCCAGTCTGGGGGGGCTCTACTTGCACCCCTTCTGGGAGCGGGGAGGTCTGGGGGGATTGGTGCTCGGCATCGAGCTGGTGCTCTGTGTCACCGCCGCCCTGAGCCTCTGGCTCGGCCAGCTGAAGGGGCGCAGCGTGCGTCCCCTCTCCTGTCACTCCTCCTCCTGAGGCTCCAAGCCCAACAAGATCAGGCCCCGATGTCGGGGCCTGATCTTGTTGGGTACAGACGGGTTCACAGGCCGTCGTAATAGTCCGTCGGCACCGGCACCACGGCGCCGCTGCGCAGCTCCTCATCGATCACCTCGCTCAGGGGGCGCAGGTGAAACTTGATCTGCCCGGAGGGTAGCATCAGCCCCACATCCGGGTTGCGGCCATCATCGATGTTGCCGGTCTTGAACGGCAGACCGGGATGGTTTGCCACCAATTCATGCAACGACGGCACCACCAGCTCGATGTGCTCGAGCCCCGCCTGATGGCTGCGGCCCGGCTTGGGCGCGGCCAGCTCGATGCAGGGCACGCTCAGCGCTTGCCAGCACAGGGGTTGATGCAGCCGATAGGTGGCGATGGGGCGACCCCCTATCATCCCCTCCACCAGCAGCACGCCATGGCGGGCCAGTTCGGCTTTCAGGCTCAGGTATTCGGGCAGGCTGGCGGCACGGTAGCAGAGGTGATCCACCACAGGGGTAGTGATCTCCCCCATCAGCGGCGTCAATTCGGCCAGCAGTTGGCCGACGAATGGGGCCATGGGCCCCAGTGTGGTATCCAGTGGATGGGACATGATCACCATTTCTTCTTGGGTTGGAACAGGACGTCCAGCTCGTCCGCCTCTTTGTCCTTGATGGTCTGCAGCTCCTTCTCGCTGTGCTGCTGCAGATGCTCTTCCAGCTGACGCATCCCCTGACGCATGTCCTCTTCCCGCGCCAGCAGGTAGGGATCCTTGTCGGAAACATTGACCAGCGCCCCCAATCCCTTGGTGTAGAGCTGGCGGCAGGTGCCGTATTGCCCCTGGATCTGGGCATCCATGGCCCGCTTGATCAGGTTGGCGATGTTGATCTTGAGCTGCATCAGCTCGAGGCGGCGATCCTCCTGGGCGAAGCCGTGGGGATCTATCTTGCCCTTGTTGTGCTCGACCCGCAGCACGGCCCGCATCTTCTTGGCCAGCTGCAACATCTGGATGGCCTGGCGATCGGACTCCGGGGTCTTGAAGTGGCCCTCGTCCTGGCCGCTGTAGTTCTCCTGCACGCTCTTGATTTGGGTCTGGACGTCGGCGATGCGCTGCTTGATCTGGCCGCTCGGCATCACCTGCGCGATGGCGCGGTAGGCGTCCAGGATCCGGTGTTGCAACAGCAGCACCATGTTCTTGGAGAAGGGCACCAGGTTGACGTTCAGCAGCACTTCTTCGGTCTCGTCCGCCACGGCTTTGTGGCGGGCGATGGCCTGGCGCTTGTCCGCCTCGGCCTTCTGTTTGTATTGCTGCACCACGTTATAGGCGATAACCAGAAACAGGAGTGCGCCAATAGACAGCAATATCAAGGTCAAAATCATAGGATGTTCAAACTCCTGTCCCAAATCAATTGCGTGATCCTACAACAGCTTACCCGCATTAGGTAGCGCGGGGTTCTGCCCTGCCTCACAGAATGCAAGCCGGCGCCGCCGCGGGTCGCGACAGGCACGCGCCATCACTCATATCGCCCGCGGCCCTCATTACTTGAGGCAAAAACCCTTGGATTGCAGGAATCCCAGCATGAAGGGGCGCGCCTCCTTGCCGAGGATCGCCTTGATCTGGCCGCTCCAGGTCTGCTGCTTGTTGTTGCCGCTGCGGGCCAGGTAGTAGTCGTGGATCTGCCGATCGTAATCCGCCAGCAAAGGGAGATCGAGCTCGCCCGGATAACGGTTCTCGTGCACGACAAGATCGCGGGGCAGCCTGGGCTTTTGCTCCGGCTGCTGGGCGGGGTGGCCAAGGCAGAGGCCGAACAGGGGGATCACCTGATGGGGCAGCCCCACCGCCTCGCTCACCGCCGCCGGGTTGTTGCGGATCCCGCCGATGTAGACGCCGCCGAGCCCCAGGGATTGGGCGGCCAGCAGGGCATTCTGGGCCATCAGGGCGCCGTCGATGGCCCCGATCAGCAGTTGCTCCACGAAGCCGGTCTGGGCGTCCGGCACTATCTGGCTGTGGCGTTGATAGTCGGCGCAAAACAGCAGGAACTCCGCCGCCTCGGCCACATAGGCCTGGTGCCCGGCCAGCTCGGCCAGGGTGGCGCGCAGCGCCTTGTCCGTCACCCGGATGATGCTGTTGGCCTGCAGGAAGCTGGAGCTGGAGGCGGACTGGGCGGCGCTCAGGATCTGATCGAGCTGCCGGGGGGTGATGGGCTCGGGGGTAAACTGGCGAATGGAGCGATGGGCGAGAATAAGATCGATGGTCGGGTTCATGGTGCCTCCGGAAAGAAGGCCTCACTTTACCCAAAAAAAGCGAGGGGCCCAAGGCCCCTCGTCACCCTCAGGGGGCAGGATACACATAGGGCGCCTGCAACCCGAGCGGGAAGCCCATCGCCCAATACAGCAGTAGGAAGATGCTCCAGCTCACCAGGAAGGCCAGCGAATACGGCAGCATCATGGAGACCAGGGTGCCGATCCCGGTGCTCTTCACATACTGCTGGCAATAGACCACCACCAGCGGGAAGAACACCATCAGCGGGGTGATGATGTTGGAGGCGGAATCCCCCACCCGGTAGGCCGCCTGGGTCAGCTCGGGGGAGATCCCGACCGCCATCAGCATGGGCACCAGGATGGGGCTGATCAGCGCCCACTTGGCCGAGGCCGACCCCACCACCAGGTTGACGCTGGCGGTCAGCAGTATGATGCCGACTATGGTGACCTCCCCCGGCAGCGCCAGGGCATGCAGCACCTCGGCGCCGGACAGCGCCAGCAGGGTGCCCAGATTGGAGTCACCGAAGGCCTTGATGAAGAGTGCGCAGAAGAAGGCCATCACCATGTAGGAGCCCATCTTGTTCATGGTGGCCGACATGGCATCGATCACATCCTTGCCGCTCTTGAAGTTCCCCGCCACGAAGCCGTAGACGATGCCAGGCAGGATAAACAGCAGGAAGATGAGCGGCACTATGGACTTCATCACGGGCGCGGCGAAGGTGGTCAGCGAGCCATCTGCCGCCCGCATCGGCGAATCGCCCGGTGACAGGGCCAGTCCCAGCAGCACTATGGCCGCCAGCATGGCAAAGCCGGCCCAGTTGAAGGCGCGGCTCTCCTGCGCGCTGTAGCGTCCCATCTCGTCGGCGCTCTCGAGCTCCTCGTTGAGGGGGATGTGTCTGAGACGCGGCTCCACCACCTTCTCGGTGATGAACCAGCCCACGCAGATGATCAGCAGGGAGGAGGCACCGGTGAAGAAGATGTTGCACAGGGTGTTGACCATGTAATCGGGGTCGAGCAGCTGGGCCGCCGACTGGGTGAAACCCTGCAACAGGGCATCACCGCCCGAGGGGAGGAAGTTGGCGGCAAAGCCACCGGAGACCCCGGCAAAGGCCGCGGCTATCCCGGCCAGCGGGTGGCGCCCGGCGGCGTGGAAGATGATGCCACCTATGGGGATGACCAGCACATAACCCGCATCGGCCGCCGTGTGACTGACGATGGCCACCAGGATCAGCATGGGGGTCAGGAAACGGGCGGGGGTGACTTTCAGCAGCTTCTTCAGGCCGGTGTTGATGAAGCCGGACTGCTCGGCCACCCCGACCCCCAGCATGGCCACCAGCACTATGCCGAGCGGGGCGAAGCTGGTGAAGGTCGTGACCATGCTGGCGAGGAACTCGGCCAGGCCAGCCCCGGTCAGCAGGTTGTTGACCACGACGGCCTCCCCGGTACGGGGATTGACCAGATCAAAGGAGAACTGGGAGAGGATCCAGGAACCGACCCAGACGATCAGCAAGGCATAGAGGAACAGCATGGCGGGATCCGGCAGTTTGTTGCCTGCCTTCTCGACCCCGTTCAGGAAGCGGTTCAACCAGCCGTTGGGCGGGCTGGCCGGACGCTCGTTCACTGTGGCTTGACTCATTATGGTGATACTCCATTACCAAGGAATGAGCGCGCATCCTAGCGACAAACTCCAATGAATCCCATGATATAAGCCATAAATTCGATTAATTACGTTTAATTTTGCATAAAATACTCAAGAAACGGGATATACCGCACATTATCGAATACCGGATTCAATCGCCCACCAGCGGATAATGCCCTGCTTTGCCGTGGATCCCGAAGCCCGCCGCCACCACCTGCTCCGCCGTCAGCGGGGTGCTGAACAGGAAACCCTGGAACACATGACAGCCCTGGGCGCGCAGGGCCGCCAGTTCGTGCTCGTCCTCCACCCCCTCCGCCAGGATGCCGAGCCCGAGACTGGTGGCCATGGCGACGGTGGCCCGGATCACCGGCAGATTCAGACCGACCACGAAGGAGCGATCCAGCTTGATGGTATCGATGGGCAGGCGGTTGAGGTAGGCAAGGGAGGAGTAGCCGGTGCCAAAGTCGTCGATGGCGATCTTGATCCCCTGCTCGCTCAGGGCGTCGAGGATCTCGATGCAGCCCTTCATGTCCAGCATCAGCACGGTTTCGGTCAGCTCCAGCGTCAGCAGCCTGGCATCGACGCCAAACTCCCTCAGCTGCTCGGCCACCAGCTCCGGCAGGGAGGGGGTGAGCTGGAAGCCGGACAGATTGACCGAGACCGGCACCCTCACCTGGTATTGCTGCTGCCACGCCCCCATCTGGGCCAAGGCGGTGGAGAGCACCCAGCCCCCGATCTCGCGGATCAGCCCCATGTCCTCGGCCAGGGGAATGAACTCCGCCGGAGAGACCTGCCCCAGCACAGGGTTGTACCAGCGCAGCAGTGCCTCGTAACCGATCAGCCTGCCCTGCGCCACATCCACCAGGGGCTGATAGCAGAGGCTCAACTCCCCCCGACCTATGGCCTTGGCCAGGAACTGTTTCAGGGTCAGCTTGCGGTGCAGGCTCTGCTGCATGCTGGGGGTGAAGCGCTGCCAGCGCAGGCGGCCCATCTGCTTGGCCTGATACATGGCCATGTCGGCGCGGGTGATCAGGTTGTCGCCGTCATCGGCGTCGTCCGGATAGATGGCGATGCCGATGCTGCCGCCTATGGTGACCTCGGGCACCCCACTCAGCTGCAGTGGCTTGGTCATCTGGGAGAGCATGAGATCCGCCACCTCCTGCGCCCGTTCGCTTGACTGGTTGAGCGGCACCAGGGCCGTGAACTCGTCACCGCCGAGGCGGGCCAGTTCGACATCCCGCGGGCAGATCTGCTTGAGCCGGCCAGCCACCCGCTCCAGCAGGCGATCCCCCGCCTTGTGGCCATAGTTGTCGTTGACCAGCTTGAAGTTGTCCAGATCCATGAACACCAGGGCGAAGCGCCCCCCCAGGCCGCAATAGGCCTCGAGGGACTTCATCAGGCCATAGCGGTTAAGCAGGCCGGTGAGGGAGTCGTGCCAGGCCAGGTGGCGGTGCTCCAGCTCCTCGAGCTTGCGATCCGTGATGTCACGCATGGTGAGCAGGATCCTGGCCCCTTGCTGGATGTGGCGAAACTGGTACTGGAACCAGCGCATCCCCTTGAGGGTACGGCACTCCCCCTCGGCCACCACCTCGTCGAGATGGGACAGACGCCGGTAGAAGGCCTCATCGCTGCCGGAGAAGATCTGGGTCAACTGGGTGATGGCATTGCCGAAGCACAGATCGAAGTGATGGTTGCCGCTCTCGAGCCGTCCCTTGTTGTCGAACAGACAGGCCAGGGTATCTCCGGCGGCGAGCGACGACTCCTGATAGAGGGTGTCGGCATCGATCACCGCCTCCGTCATCATCATCAGGCGTCCGGCGATCTCGACCCCGGAGAGGCGCAGGTAGACCTGCTTCCTGACCCCTTTGGGGGAGATGGTCCACCACTCGTTGTAGCTGCGGCCCTGCTGGAAGTCGCCGAGATAGCGCTGCAGCAGCAGGTCGATGGCGGCGGCCATGTCGGCCGAGAAGTCGCGGGATTGCAGCTCGGTCAGTGAGCTCGCCTCCCACAGCACCAGTGCGGCGCCATTGGCCCAATAGATGTGGTGATGCTGGATGTCATAGATCCAGATGGGGGTATGCAGCACATCTATCGCATTCAGTAAGCGTTCGTCTAGCGTATTCATGTTGGGAAGTGATTCATGATGGAGCTCATAGCAACACCAGCCACGATGACGCGCCGAGCGGGGCCCTCGTGCTGGTACAAAATCAGATCCAGCCCATAATCTGGAAAAAAGCATGCGAAAAAAGGGCCGACTTCATATGAAAACGCTACATGTGATACCCATGGTCAGAAAAAATGGACTCACACTGGTATGGCTGGGCATAGCCGTAACCATTGCTATGATTTTTATACTTTTTTTGCTCCGCGAACAACCCTTAATCCCCGCCATGATCGGGCTGCTGGCTGGCTTGATGATGACGCTTATCGGGGCCCTGAAACTAAGTGAGCCTCATTTAAGCCTCTCCCTGTGTCACGATTGCCTGCAATATCACCATAAGTACGGGGGTTGGATCCTGAAATGGAGAAATATTCAGCGGATCGACCAGCCACGTATCCATTTAGGGTGGGATCTGGTCGCCCTGCCCTACATCGGCTTGAAAATTAAGGATTACGACGATTTTTTGACGCTGATCACACCCAGGCTGGCCGTCCGCCTGCTGACCGAGCAACGGGCCGTGTTGCTGCAGGCGATCAACAGCGAGCGGCCGGAATGCCTGAGCGGAGGCTGCGGCGCCAGCCTGCTGGGAGAGGGCTTGCTGGAAGAGAGCCGGTTCCGCTCCCCCTCCGGCCAGCGTTACGAGGGGGTCATCGCCATGCTGGGCAACCGCATGGTCCGCCTGCGCGATCTGCTGGGCTATGACCTGCTGGTGCCCGACAACAGCCTGGATCGGGCACCCGCCGAATTTATCCGCCTATTGAACCAGTACAGACGCGAGTCGAATCTAATCCAGATCAATTAAACGCCGGATTGCGCTTGCCAAGCCGGGTGACTGTTTCATATGGTCACTGGCTTGTTACATTCAGAACACCCCTTATACCGCTTATGAAGTACATCGAAGAGTTCTATCTGTTCGTCAAGGTGGTGCAAGAGGGCGGTTTCTCCCACGCCGCTGCCGCGCTGGGCATGCCGACCGGCACCATCAGTCGACGTATTTCCCAGCTGGAAGAGCAACTCGGCTGCACCTTGCTGCACCGCTCCACCCGCAAGCTGCGCCTCACCGACGAGGGGCTGCGTTATTATGAGCGCCTGTGCACGCCGCTGGCCGAGATAGAGCAGGCAGCCGGCGAGATCCAGGGCCAGGAAACCGACATCAGCGGCGTGATCCGCCTAGCGGCCCCCATCGCCCTCTCCAATACCATCCTGATCGACATGCTGGCCGACTTCGGCCTGCGCTACCCCAAGGTGCAGTTCGACATCAGCCAGACCAATGATCACCATCCACTGTGCGAGCAGGACAGAGACCTGATGTTCTTCAACGGCGAGCTGCCCCAGGTGCTGCCCAACGCCCAGTGCCTCGGCCACATCGAGTATGGGCTGTTCGCCTCCCCCCTCTACCTGGAGAAGATGGGGACCCCGTCCCACCCGGCCCAGCTGGAGGAGCACGATCTCATCTATTGCTGGCCGCATCAGCACTGGCAGCTGATCGGGCGGGACGAGCAGAGGGTGCAGGTCAAGCGAGCCGCCCGGCTGACCGTCCATCAGACCCAGGCCGCGGTGCGGGCCGCCCGCCGTCACCTCGGCATCGTCAACGCCCCGCTGCACTATGTGCACCCCTTCCTGCAGGACGAGCAGCTGGTGGCCGTCTTGCCGGACTGGCGCTCGGATCGGCGCCCCTTCTACATGCTGCGCTGCCAGCCCCAGTTCACCCCGTTGCGTGTTAAGATGTTCGCCGAATTCGTCGAGAAATACTCCGCCCACTACCGCAATCGCCAATGGGACGAGCAATTTTCACCGGCCACCCCCCTGCCCCATTGCATCTGACGGTTGGCGGCCCACACTTAGCGCAACTCTCGTGACACAGGTCTGCTAACACCATGAATGTATTGATATGTGATGACTCCGGGTTTGCGCGAAAGCAGCTGGCCCGGGCCCTGCCTGCGGACTGGAACGTCATGCTGCACCAGGCGGCCGACGGCCTGGCAGGGATAGAGCAGATCCTGATGGGGCACGGCGATCTGATCTTTCTGGATCTGACCATGCCGGAGATGGACGGCTACGGGGTGCTGGAGACGCTCAAGCGAGAGGGGCTGCGCAACAAGGTGATCGTGGTCTCCGGCGATATCCAGCCGGAAGCCTATCAACGTGTCATGGCGCTGGGAGCCCTGGACTTCATCAAGAAGCCGGCCGCCCCCGAGACCCTGCGCGCCCTCCTCCAGCGCCACGGCCTGTGGCAGGAGGCGAGCACCGCGAGCCGCGAGCCCACAGCCCCCGTCCACCCGGTGTTGGCCGAGAGTACTATTCCGTTCAACGCCGAGCTGCGCGATGTCTATCAGGAGCTGGCCAACGTCGCCATGGGTCAGGCCGCCGATCTGCTGGCACGCCTGCTCGACGCCTTCGTGCTGCTGCCCATCCCGAACGTCAATGTGCTGGAGGTCTCCGAGCTGCACATGGCGCTCTCGGCCGCCGCCGAGTCGGATACCCTCTCCGCCGTCTGCCAGGGCTTCATCGGTGCCGGCATCGCCGGGGAGGCCCTCATCCTGTTCCACGACGCCAGCTTCCAGGATCTGGCCCGGCTGATGAAGCACCAGGGCGTGCTGGATCACGGTGCCGAGCTGGAGCTGCTGATGGATACCGCCAACGTGTTGATCGGCGCCTTCCTGCGCGGCTACGCCAGCCAGCTCGATACCCCCTTCAGCCAAGGCCATCCGGTGGTACTCGGCCAGCACAGGTCCATCCAGGATCTGATCCGCACCAACCAGAGCCGCTGGCGCCGCACCCTGGCCATCGAGATCAACTACAAGATCCGGGACTACGAAGTGCAGTGCGATCTGCTGCTGCTGTTTACCGAAGATTCCATCGCCACCATGAACAACAAGATCATGCACATGCTCTAGCGGTTTGCTCCCATCGCCAGCATCCATAACAACATCAAGCACATTCTCCAGGAGTGACCATGGAAATCCGTGAATTTCATTGGCTGATGAACATAGTACAGAACCTGGACGTGGGGCTGGTGGTGCTCGACAGGGAGTACAGAATACAGGTGTGGAACGGCTTCATGGAGAGCCACAGCAGCCGGCTCGCCGGCGAGGTGCGCGATCGGGTGCTGTTCGACCTCTTCCCCGACGTGGATCGGGCCTGGCTGGAGCGCAAGGCCAACATGGTGTTCAAGCTCAACAACCGCGCCTTCAGCACCTGGGAGCAGCGCCCCTACCTGCTGCGCTTCTCCAACTACCGCCCCATCACCGGCTCGGCGCCCCACATGTACCAGAACCTGACCCTGGTGCCGCTGGCCGACTTCGGCGGCCAGGTCACTCACATCGCCATCATGATCTACGACGCCACCGACGAGGCCATGCTGATGCTGGACAGACGGCAGGGCTGAGACGCAGTTTCGACCTCATGAAGAAGGGCGCCCCGGGGCGCCCTTCTTTCGATCATCTGTGACCGAAGCCACTGTTAGCGCCCCATGTACTCGGTGAAGGCGTCGATCACCTCTTCGATGTCGTCGTCATTGATCTGCAGATGGGTCACCAGCCGCAGTTCGCCGTAGCCGGAGAAGAGGATGCCCCGCTCCTTCATGAAGGCGAGCAAGGGGGCGCTCTCACCAGAGCTCAGCCGCAGGAACACCATGTTGGTCTGCACCAGGTCCGGATCCAGCTCGATGCCGGGCAAGGCCGCCAGCCCCTCGGCCAGCCGTCTGGCACGGCGGTGATCGTCCGCGAGGCGGGTCACATGCTGCTCCAGGGCGAACAGCCCGGCCTGGGCCAGGCTCCCCGCCTGGCGCATGCCACCGCCGAGCATCTTGCGCAGCCGTCTGGCCCGTGCGATCAAGTCCTGTGCCCCCACCAGCAGGGATCCCACCGGTGCCCCCAACCCCTTGGAGAGGCAGATGGAGACGCTGTCGAAGGGGGCCGCAATCTCGTGCACCGCCTGACCGCTCGCCACCACGGCATTGAACAGCCGGGCGCCGTCCAGGTGCAGCCGCAGCCCCTGGCTGTCGGCGAAGCGGCGCATCTCGTGCAGATAAGCCAGCGGCAGTACCTTGCCGTTGTGGGTGTTCTCGAGGCAGATGAGTCGGGTCTGGGCAAAATGGGCGTCATCGGGGGCGATGGCGGCGCGCACATCGGCCAGCGCCAGGGTGCCATCGGCCTGCATGGGCACCGGCTGCAGGGCCACCGAGCCCAGCACGGCCGATCCTTGCGCCTCATAGCGATAGATGTGAGCGGCATTGCCGAGCACGGCCCCTTCCCCACGCTGGCAGTGACTCATCATCGCCAGCAGATTGGACATGGTGCCCGATGGCACAAACAGCGCCGCCTCTTTGCCCAGCAGCTCGGCGCCGCGGCGCTCCAGCGCGTTGATGCTGGGGTCTTCCCCATAGACATCATCGCCCACCTCGGCGTGCAGCATGCTCTGGCGCATGGCATCCGTGGGCTGGGTGACGGTATCACTTCGTAAATCGATATAGCGCATGACATCCTCCTGATGCAGGAGGATGAAGTTAGCCAGCCAGGGCTGACTTGGCAAGCAAACCGTCGCGGGAATGTGAGCCCGCTGACGGCTCACCAGGGCAGCGGCCGCCCCTGTAAGTCCACAAATGAGCCCGACTGCGCCAGCGACAGGCCCGCGATGAGATCCAGCAGTTGCGGCGCCACCAGGTTGGGATCTTGCAGGCTGCCCGGGGGCAGGTCGTGCAGGAAGGGTTGCTGCATGGGGGTGTCCATGAGTCCGGGGTGGACCGTGATGACCCCGGCCCGGGGGAAACGTTCGGCCCACTCGGCGGCCAGGATCCTGGCGCCCATGTTGAGCGCGGCCTTGCTCATCCGGTAGCTGTAGCGGCTGGTCGAATGTGGACCGCCCACCTCTTGGCTGCCCAGGCTGCCCGCCAGATCGGAGAGGGAGCAGAGCCACAGACGGGCATCCGGCGGCATCAGCCGGCTCAGGCTGGCGCCGAGGGCAAGGTGCGGCCAGGCATTGGCCTGCAGGCTCTCCCCCAGCCACTGGGGTATGACCTCTTCCACCCGCCGCTCCGGCATGAAGTTGAGATCATAGAGCAGGCCTATGGTGTTGATCACCACGCTCGGCAGCGTCGCGGGCTCATAGAGGGTGAACAGCGCCTCGAAGGAGAGCGGGTCCACCTCCTGCAGCGGGAAATAGCGGGCCGGATCCAGCCCCTTTGGCGGCAACCTGCCCGCCAGCTGCCACTCCTCGCCACGCTTGGCCAGCTCCCGTGCCAGCGCCGTGCCCAAGCCTCCACTGCCCAGGATCAGATAGCCCATATCACTACCCTTGAATTTGCCGTTTGTTTAGAGGGTATCAGAATAATGGCCGACGGCAGCTCAGGCCGCCTCTCCCTGACTCAGGCATCACCCAGATGGCGGCCAAATTCACGGGCCCGCGCCAGGTCCAGAAAACCGTCTGCCTGCTTGTGGCTGCGCAAAAACTGGTAATAGGCGAGCAGGGTCACCAGCTGGTGCTCGTCGGGCTGGGGGGAGTTCGGCATCCGCTCCTGCAGCAGAATGCCCGCGGCGGCCAAGGCCTCCCTGTCGACTACCTCGGCCTGACGATAGAGGTAGCCACAGCCGGTGGCGAGCCACTCAAGCGAGCAGTTGGCCCCCATGGCGATCTGGTTGGCCTTGCCCAGACCGGGTTCGGCCCCCTTCAGGTATTTGCGCAGCAGCGCCTCACTCAACCCCACCTTGCGGGCGAAGGCGCTGACGCTGCCCTCCCCGATCAGGCTCTGCAGCCTGGTGGCAAATCCTTCCATTTATCCCTTCCCCCAGAACCAAAGTTCGAATTTGCGAGGGGCGCATTATTGCCTTGTCCAACAGAAGAGACCAAGATGCTGGCAGCATTTATTCCTCTTCATCTATCCGCCTAGGAGTCACCATGTCCGTATCCCGTCTCGCCCTGCACGCCCAGGGTCCGACCTTCTCCCGCCTCATCATGGGCTACTGGCGCCTGATGGAGTGGCAACTCTCCCCGGCCGCGCTGCTGGATCTGCTGAAATACCACCTGGATCTGGGGGTGACCACCATAGATCACGCCGACATCTACGGCGGTTATCAGTGCGAGGAGGCCTTCGGTCACGCCCTGCGCCTCGAGCCCTCCCTGCGCAGCCGGATGGAAATCGTCAGCAAGTGCGGCATCGCCCTCACCGCCAAGCCGGAGCATGCCCTCAACCACTACAACACCGGCAAGGCCCACATCATCGCCAGTGCCGAGGCCTCCTTGCAAAAACTCGGCACCGACCATCTGGATCTGCTGCTGATCCACCGCCCGGATCCGCTGCTGGATGCCGATGCGGTCGCCGATGCCTTCATCACCCTCAAGCAGGCGGGCAAGATCAAGCACGCCGGGGTATCCAACTTCAGCGCGCGCCAGTTCGAGCTGCTGCAATCGCGCCTCGACTTCCCGCTGGTCACCAACCAGCTGGAGATCTCGCCGCTCAACCAGGACTGCACCCTGGACGGCACCCTGGATCAGTGCCAGCAGCTGCGCATCAAGCCGATGGCCTGGTCCTGCCTCGGTGGTGGACGGCTGTTCAACGATCCCGCCTATGGCCCGCTGCGCGCCGAGCTCGAACAGATCCGCCTCGAAGTGGGTGCCGAGCACATCGAACAGCTGGTCTACGCCTGGGTGATGATGCTGCCGAGCCAGCCGCTGCCGCTCATCGGCTCAGGCAAGCGGGAGCGGATCGCCGCCGCCGTCGCCGCCGAATCCATCCAGCTCAGCCGCCAGCAGTGGTTCCGCATCCGCAAGGCCGCGCTCGGTTACGACGTGCCCTGACCCTCGCAGGCAAACCGCACAAACAAAAACGGCATGGAGTGATCCATGCCGTTTTTCGTTATCGAGACGATTCAACGATGGCGCTGAGGGCGACCACGAGGTGCATCTGTCTTCGGTTTGGCCTGATTGACTGTGATAGTGCGGCCGCCTATTTCGGTGCCATGCAACCCGGCGATGGCCTTCTCGGCATCCCCGTTGACAGGCATTTCAATGAAGCCAAAACCCTTGGACTGACCGGTATCGCGGTCGATGATGATATCGACCTTCTCTACCTCTCCAAATTGGCTGAACACATTTGTCAGTTCGTCGGCCGTCATCCGGTACGACAGATTACCTACGTAAATCTTCATGCCATCCACTCTCGATTCAAGGTGCCTTATCTATGCATCCACCGACCTGGAAGTAAGGGCACAACCCCCAGGCCGGACCTGCCATGGCATCATGCCGTGGCACTCCCCACCCCGTAGTCCAAGTCATTGATCTCTTGGACTAACGGAGCAGGAAAGATCAATTCGAATCAGAGGCAGTATCTGAGCTTTATGGCAAATTGTCGAGAAAATAGTCAACTCATATGGGTTGCAGCACGCTCAGCACCTCGCCGAGGGCACGACGGCCGTGCCAGGCTCGCTTAAAGCCGAAACGGTAGATACCGGGCGCCACTTCGTGGGTACCTTCCCGGCTCAGCCCCAGCAAGGCTGCGGCCTCGGCCAGGGTGTCGGCATCGAGTGCGAGATCCAGGCTGAAGTCGAGCCACTGACCATCGTGACCCACCTTGCGATCCCGCGCTATGCCGACCAGCGCCGATCTGGGCAGGGCCAGCGCCTTGTCGTCGCCGCCGTTGAGCAGATAGAGGTGGCGCTCGTCCCAGGCGAGCTCGGCCAGCCGCCAGCGCTGCCAGTTGCGCGGCAACACCATCATCAGCAGCACTATGCCGCCAAACACCAGGCCGACCCAGGGCAGCAGCCCCATCTCGGGGTAACCCAGCCCCAGCGCGGCCACGACTGTGCCCAGGCTCGCCAGCAGCAGGCCGATCATGACCCCGTAGAAGCGTCGCACCGGGGGCATCAGCCAGCGTATTCCCGCCTGCGCTGCCAATTCACTGACTCTCATCTCCAGATCCTCTCTCGATTGGAACGGTCTTGGCGTTCCTGTTTGGCGTTGGCACGCATTGTGCGTGAGCCGGCCCGCCCGTGGCAACCCGCTTGGCGATGCGGATGACGACCGGCCGGCTCTGTTGATATGATTGAGGTTCTCTGAGCCCAGCCACGCCACCATCGTCGAGAGTCTCATGCTTGCCACCACCCTGCTGTTCATGACCAGTGCCCTCTACGCCGAGGCCATTGGCGGTTACTCGGCCGGTTGCCTGACCCATGCCATGGCCCTGCCGCTGGAGGGACCCGGCTATCAGGTGATCCGCAGCAAGCGGCTGCGCTACTACGGCCATCCCGATCTCATCCACTACCTCACCCAACTGGCCAACCAGACCCGGCTGGCCGGCATGCCGGATCTCTATATCGCCGATCTGGCCATGGCGCGGGGCGGCCCCTTCAGCTCCGGCCATCGCAGCCACCAGACCGGCCTCGACGCCGACATCTGGTTCCGGATGGCCGATCGCCCCATCAGCAAGTGGGAGCAGGATGCCCCCAAGGAGTGGGCGCTGATCGACGAGCCCAGCTACCGGCTGCTGCCGGGCCGCTTCGGGCCGCAGCAACTCACGTTGCTGCGGCTGGCCGCCAGCCAGCCCGAGGTGACCCGCATCTTCATCAACCCCGTGCTCAAGGCCGAGGTGTGCCGGCGCGCGAGTGACGAGCCCTGGGTGCACAAGCTGCGTCCCTGGGTTGGCCACTTCAGCCACTTCCACGTCAGGTTGCGCTGTCCGGCGGGCAGCCCGGATTGCCAACCCCAGGCGCCGATCCCGCCAGGCAACGGCTGTGGCGCCGAGCTGGCCTCCTGGATCAAGGACAAACCCCAGTTGCCCAAGGTGTCAATGAGCTACCAGGCCCCGGTGCTACCGAGCCGTTGTGGCGGCTGACCACAAGCTGGTATGGTGTCAGCGCCGAATCAAATAGATCCAATGGAGACAACAAGATGGCCACTTCTCTCTGGCGCACGCCCACGCAGAGCCTGTTGATGCTGACCCTGCTACTGGGGTTGACCGGATGCGGCATGAACAACATCCCGACCCTGGATGAACAGGTCAAGGCGAGCTGGGGCCAGGTCGAGAACCAGTACCAGCGCCGCGCCGACCTCATCCCCAACCTGGTGGCGACCGTCAAGGGCTATGCCAACCACGAGCAGGAGACCCTGAAGGCGGTGACCGATGCCCGCGCCCGGGTTGGCAGCCTGCAGCTAAGCGATCCGTCCCAGCTCAAGGCGTTTGAAGCCGCGCAGGATCAGCTCTCCAGCGCGCTCTCCCGACTGATGGTGGTGGTCGAGCGCTACCCGGATCTCAAGGCCGATCAGCAGTTCCTCACCCTGCAGGCCCAGCTGGAGGGCACCGAGAACCGCATCGCGGTGGCTCGCCGCGACTACATAGAGGCGGTGCGCCAGTTCAATACCGAGATCCGCACCTTCCCGGGCGTCATCTGGTCCAAGCTGCTCTACTCGGACTTGACCGCCAAACCCAGTTTCAGCGCCAAGCCGGGTGCCGATGAGGCGCCCAAGGTCAGCTTCCAATGAGCTCAGTGATCCGCTGGCTGCTGCCCTGCCTGCTGCTGTGGGCGACGGCATTGCAGGCGGCCCCCGCGTTTCCGGCCCTCAGCGGCCGGGTGGTGGACGAGGCGAGCCTGATGTCGCGCAAGCAAGCCCATCAGCTCACCCAGCAACTGGCTGCCTTCGAGAAGCGCAGCGGCATCCAGCTGGTGGTGGTGTCGGTCGACAGCCTGGATGGCAACACCATCGAAGAGTACGGCTATCAGCTGGGTCGCCACTGGGGCATAGGTCAGAAGGCGCTCAACAACGGCGTGCTGCTGCTGATCGCCCAGGATGAGCGCAAGGTGCGCATCGAGGTGGGTTATGGCCTGGAGGGGGCCCTGCCCGATGCCATCGCCGCCAACATCATCCAGACCCGGATCCTGCCCGCCTTCAAACGCGGCGACATGGTGGCCGGCATAGTCGCCGGCAGCCAGGCCATCATGCAGGCCCTGGCCGGTGAGTACCAACCGGCGGATGCAGCCAAGCAGGACGACAAGCTGGGGGGGCCCTGGCTGTTCATCCTGGCGGTGATCGTGATGCTGGTGCTGCACAACCTGCGAGGTGGCGGCGGAGGTGGCTCGGGCGGGCGTCGCCGGGCGGCCTATCTGGCCACGGGCTTCGGGGCAGGTCGTTCCGGCGGCGGTTTCGGTGGCGGCGGCTTCAGCGGTGGCGGCGGCAGTTTTGGGGGCGGTGGTGCCTCCGGTGGCTGGTAATCAGGGATAAAGAGACAACACAATGATTTCTAAACAGTTTTATCACACCTTGCAGGCCAGGGTACGGCAAGCCGAACAGGCAACGGACGCCGAGCTGGTCACGGTGCTGGCCCCAGCCAGCGACGGTTATCGCTACATCCCCACCCTGTGGGCCGCGCTGCTGGCCATGCTCACCCCCCTGCTGGTGTTCCAACTCGGCTTCTGGCTCGGCTGGTACGAGATCCTGCTGGTGCAATGGTCGGTCTGGCTGCTGCTCAGCCTGCTGTTCCACTGGACCCCCATCAAGATGCGGCTGATCCCGAGGAAGGTGCGCCAGCACCGGGCCGCGCTGATGGCCCGCCTGCAATTTGTAGAGCAGGGGCTGCACCGCACCCGGGACAGGCTGGGGGTGCTGATCTTCGTCTCGGTGGCCGAGCACTATGTGGAAATCCTGGTGGACGATGGCATCGCCCAGCACATCGACAACGCGCAGTGGCAGCAGATCATCGATGACTTCGTGGTGCGGGTGCGCAACAAGGAGGTCGAGCAGGGTTTCCTCGAGTGTGTGGAGCGCACCAGCGCCATCCTGACCGATGCGTTCCCGGCCACCCGGGATCAGAACGAGTTGCCCGACAGCCTGATCATCCTGGACAAACCCTGATCCGGCTTAAAAAACCGGCATTCTGTTCAAGGGATAGGCATTCGATAAAGATTCTGAAAAATAAGGGGAAAAGTGTTTGACCCCGGGTCAGCTTTCCCCTAAATTACGCCCCGTTCCAGCGCAATGGCGCAACGAACCGGTGTTGGCTGAACACCTTAAACAGCAGACAAAAATTTGGTGAGGTGTCCGAGTGGCTGAAGGAGCACGCCTGGAAAGTGTGTATACGGCAACGTATCGAGGGTTCGAATCCCTCCCTCACCGCCAAATAAAGCAAAAGGGCCTGTCGCAAGACAGGCCCTTTTGCTTTATCCGGTGATGGGCGGCTCGGTTCTAACCCTGGTTCGACAAGGGGGCAGGACAGCCCCCTTGGACAGCCGCAGGCTGCCCGCAGGGCGAGCGCCAGGGATGGCGCGAGTCAATCCCGACCCACCGCCAAACAGTAAAACCCGACCTCATGGTCGGGTTTTTGCTTTGAGGGCTCGTCGCAAGACGGGCCCTTTTGCTTTATCCTGTGACGGGCGGCCCGGTTCGGCCCCTGGTTCGACAATAGGGCAGGCCACCCTCCCGGACGGCCAAAAGCTGCCCATAGGAAGTCCGTGCAATCCCGATTGAACACCCCATCGTAAGAACCCGCCCCCCAGCCGGGCTTTGCTGGCTGGCACCCCCTGGTTGCCACCGCCTCTCCCCTGCTCGACTCGACTGTAAAAACCACTTTCTCCCCTTCCCCTCATGATTCTCTCTCCCCGGCCGAAAACAAGGGGGATGCCGGCATCGGTTTGGCCTCTCAGATATTGCTCATCGATTGGATATCGTTTTGAAAAACTGATAGTTAAATGGCTACACTAGCCGCATTCAATACATAGGGACCTGGATACATGAGTCTGATCGGTTTGCTATTTGCCTTGGCAGCCATATTGGGTGGCAACATGATCGAGGGCGGGCATCCGAGCGCCCTGCTCGATCTGCCCGCCTTCCTCATCGTGATCGGGGGAACCGTGGGGGCCGCCCTGACTCAGTTCCCCTTCTCCGTCGTCGGTAAAACGTTCAAACGCTTCAAGTGGCTGCTTACTCCCCTCAAGCTCGACATGCTGGAGCAGGCCCAATTGCTGGAAACCCTGGCGGGCAATGCGCGGCGCAGCGGCATGCTGGCGCTGGAGGGCATGATCGACGACATCAAGGATCCCTTCCTGCAGAAGGGGGTGCAGATGATGGTCGACGGTTACGAGAAGACCAAAATCCACGAGGTGCTGGAGAACGAGATTGAGTTCGAGCAGGAAGATCTCGAGCAGACCGTCAAATTCTACGAGGCCATGGGCGGCTACTGCCCGACCATGGGGATAGTCGGTGCCGTGTTCGGCCTGATCCATGCCATGGGGCTGCTCGATCAGCCCGACAAGCTGGGGGGTGCCATCGCCGTGGCCTTCATCGCCACCATCTACGGGGTCGGCGCCGCCAACCTGATCTTCCTGCCGTTTGGCAACCGCTACAAGGGCTTCGCCCACCAGATCCGCCACTACAAGGAGATGACCCTGACCGGCATCCTCTGCATCGTCGACGGCGAGTCACAACAGCGGCTGCAAGTGACCCTGGAACCCTACCTCGGAGGCCATGGTGGCGAAAAAGAAAAAGGCTGAGGCGCCGGAGAACCATGAGCGCTGGCTGGTCTCCTATGCCGACTTCATGACCCTGCTGTTCGCCCTGTTCGTGGTGCTCTACTCCTTCGCCATGGCCAAGCAGTCGGAAACCCGGGTGCTGATCCAGGGCTTCATCGAATCCCTCGGCAAGATCGGCCTCATCTCCCTGCCCGCCGGCTCCCCCGTGATGCAGGGCGGCACCGGCATCCTGGAGCCCGAGTCCAAGACCACTCCGGGGACCTCCGACAAGGAGAAGGTGCTGGAGACGGAGGCCCCCACCTCGGCCGCCGACCCCTTCAACGAGACCATAGGCGCCTCGGAGAAACCCAGTGCGACCGAAGCCTGGCCGCACAAGACCAAGGAGCAGGAATGGGCCACCCTCACCAAGCAGAAGCTGGAGCAGCAGCTCAAGAACCAGATTGAATCCAAGGATCTGGAGGTGGAGCAGCTCGGCAGCCAGCTGGTGATCCGCATCGGCGAGAAGAGCCTGTTCCCCGCCGACTCGGCCTTCCTCCAGCCCCAGTTCATTCCCCTGGTCAACAAGGTGTCCGATGTGCTGGCCGACATCCCCGGCATGGTGGTGGTGACCGGCCACACCGACAACTCACTGACAGCGGTGGAGCTCTATCGCAACAACTGGGAACTGTCGGTGCTCAGATCCGCCGCCATCGTCCATATCCTGCTGACCAACCCCAAGCTCGATGCCAGACGGATCGTGGCCCAGGGCGTGGCCGACACCCAGCCTCGCTATGCCAACGACACAGCTGCACACAGGCAAGCCAACCGGCGGGTGGAGATAGTGCTCTCCCAGGGCAAGGCGGCGGAGCAAGCCCTTCCCCTCCTCGCCCCCTGATGAAAAGACCCCGCATTGCGGGGTCTTTCGCTTTTCCGATTAGTTTATTTTTCAAGCGAACTTGCCATTTTCTTTACCCCGTAAAAGCGATTGAAAATGATTCTCAAACAGGAAGATTGACCTTGCTAGCAAAAAGCGATTTTCCTCCCGCTGATTAATAATTAATCCTTTGAAATGACATGTAAATCAGTATGGAACTGGCATAATACGTAGCATCCTTGTTAAGTCACATGATTAATTCGGTTAGGGAAAACTCCTATGTTTGCTGATATTGCTGTCCAGCATTGGGCCTTTGCTGTCTATGTCATTGGGGCCATCTGCATCTGCCTGACCATGATAGGCGTCGCGGCCTTGCTGGGGGGGCGAGCCTATGGCCGCGCCAAAAACCGACCCTTCGAATCCGGCATCGAATCCGTCGGCAACGCCCGTCTGCGTTTCTCCGCCAAGTTCTATCTGGTCGCCATGTTCTTCGTCATCTTCGACGTCGAGGCGCTCTATCTCTTCGCCTGGTCCGTTTCCGTACGAGAAAGTGGCTGGGTCGGCTTCATCGAAGCCACCATCTTTATCACCCTGCTGCTGGTAGGCCTCATCTACCTGTGGCGTATCGGTGCCCTCGACTGGGCCCCGAAGAAGCGCGTCCTGACTGACAAGAAGCCAGACTGATTTACCGATTATTCCTTTGAGGTTGCACCATGAAGTACACCCTGACCCGGATTGACCCGGATGCGCCCGTTGAGCGCTACCCCCAGGAACAGCGCCAGACCGTCGATGATCCGCTGGCGCAACAGGCGAGCCGCGGCATCATGATCGGGCGGCTCGAGGAGGTGTTGCAAGACACCGTCAACTGGGGCCGCAAGAACTCGCTCTGGCCATACAACTTCGGTATCTCTTGCTGCTATGTCGAGATGTGTACCGCCTTCACCTCCCCCCATGACGTGGCCCGCTTCGGCGCCGAGGTCATTCGTGCCTCGCCACGCCAGGCGGACTTCATGGTGATCGCCGGCACCCCCTTCATCAAGATGGCCCCCGTCATCCAGCGCCTGTACGAACAGCTGCTCGAGCCAAAGTGGGTCATCTCCATGGGCGCCTGCGCCAACTCGGGCGGCATGTACGACATCTACTCAGTGGTGCAGGGCGTGGACAAGTTCCTGCCGGTCGACGTCTATATTCCCGGTTGCCCGCCCCGCCCCGAGGCCTTCCTGCAGGCCCTGATGCTGTTGCAGGACTCCATCGGCAAGGAGCGGCGCCCCCTCTCCTGGGTGGTGGGCGATCAGGGGATCTATCGCCCCGAGATGCCGGCCGAGAAGGATCGCAAGCGGGAAGAGCGCATCCAAGTCACCAACCTGCGCACGCCGGATGAGATCTGACCATGAAATTGACCCGAGAGTTTCCCAATAACTACAGCATGGCCCAATGGCAGCCCTCCGATCACGCCGATGCCCAGGTGGTCGGCGAGCTGTTTGCCCATTTCGGCGCCGAGCGCTTCACAGTCCAGACCACCCGCACCGGGGTGCCCGTGCTCTGGCTATCCCGCGACCTGCTGCTGGATGTGGTCGGCTTCTTGCAAAAGCTCCCCTCCCCCTTCGTGATGCTGTTTGACTTGAGCGCCACCGACGAGCGGATGCGCAGCCATCGCCACGGCCTGCCCGAGAGCGACTTCACCGTCTTCTACCACCTCATCTCCATCGATCGTAACGCCGATGTGATGCTGAAGGTGCCGCTGATGGAGAGCGATCTGCACCTGCCGACCATCAGCCGCCACTTCCCCAACGCCAACTGGTACGAGCGGGAAGTCTGGGATCTGATGGGCATCACCTTCGATGGCCACCCCCACCTCACCCGCATCATGATGCCCAAGAGCTGGCAGGGTCACCCGCTGCGCAAGGATTACCCGGCCCGGGCCACCGAGTTCGATCCCTTCATGCTCGATGCGGTCAAACAGGATCAGGAGCAGGACAACCTGCTGTTCAAGCCGGAAGAGTGGGGCATGAGCCGGGGCAACGAGAACGAGGACTACATGTTCCTCAACCTCGGCCCCAACCACCCCTCCGCCCACGGCGCCTTCCGGCTGGTGCTGCAGCTCGATGGCGAGGAGATCCGCGACTGCGTGCCCGACATCGGCTATCACCACCGTGGTGCCGAGAAGATGGGTGAGCGCCAGTCCTGGCACAGCTACATCCCCTACACCGACCGGGTCGAGTACCTGGGCGGGGTGATGAACAACCTGCCCTATGTGCTGGCGGTCGAGAAGCTGGCGGGGATCACCGTGCCCAACCGGGTCGACATGATCCGGGTGATGATGTCGGAGCTGTTCCGCATCCAGAGCCACCTGCTGTTCCTCGGTACCTATATCCAGGACGTGGGGGCCATGACCCCGGTGTTCTTCACCTTCACCGACAGGCAGAAGATCTACCTCATCATCGAGGCCATCACCGGTGCGCGCATGCACCCGGCCTGGTTCCGCATCGGCGGCGTGGCGCACGATCTGCCGATCGGCTGGGCCCGCCTCATCCAGGACAACCTGCTGAGCTGGCTGCCCAAGCGGCTGATGGAGTATGAGAAGGCCGCCATGCGCAACAGCATCTTGCGCGGTCGCACCATAGGCGTCGCCGCCTACAACACCGCGCAGGCGCTGGCCTGGGGCACCACGGGCGGCGGTCTGCGCGCCACCGGCCTCAACTTCGACGTGCGCAAGTGGCGCCCTTATTCCGGCTACGATCAGTTCGAGTTCGAGGTGCCGGTGGGCAGCAATGGCGATGCTTACGATCGCGCCACCGTGCGCATCGAGGAGATCCGCCAGAGCATGCGCATCATAGAGCAGTGCATGAAGAACATGCCGGAGGGACCGTTCAAGGCGGATCACCCGCTCACCACACCGCCGCCAAAAGAGCGCACCCTGCAGGACATCGAGACCCTGATCACCCACTTCCTGCAAGTGTCCTGGGGGCCCGTGATGCCGGCCGCTGAGTCCTTCCAGATGATAGAGGCGACCAAGGGGATCAACAGCTACTACCTGACCAGCGACGGCTCCACCATGAGCTACCGGACCCGGATCCGCACCCCGAGCTTTGCTCACCTGCAGCAGATCCCCTCGGTGATCCGCGGCCAGATGGTGTCGGATCTCATCGTCTACCTGGGCAGTATCGATTTCGTTATGTCGGATGTGGATCGTTAAGTCCCCGCAGTGACGGGACAAGAAGAATAAACGACAAAAGGTTAAGTCATGAGCCAGCAATGTCAGTGCAAAAATACATCGTCCTCAGCGGGACAGAGTGCGTGTCAGGGCAAGGGCGACGGATTCGCCCTGAGCCAGGCCGAGCGCGACGCCATCTTGCATGAGACGCACCACTACGAAGATCCCCGCGCCGCCAGCATAGAAGCACTCAAGATAGTGCAGCAGGCGCGCGGCTGGGTCCCGGACGGTGCCATCCATGCCATCGCCGCCGAGCTGGGCATCCCCGCCAGCGACGTGGAAGGGGTCGCCACCTTCTACAGCCAGATCTTCCGCCAGCCGGTCGGCCGCCACATCATCCGTGTCTGTGACAGCATGGTCTGTTACATCAACGGCCATGAGCAGTTGCTGGCGGGTCTGAAAGATGTGCTGGATCTGGCCCCCGGCCAGACCTCGGCCGACGGCCGCTTCACCCTGCTGCCGGTCTGTTGCCTCGGCAACTGCGACAAGGGGCCGGCGCTGATGATCGACGACGACACCTTCGGCGGGCTGGATGCGATCGGCCTGCTTAAAACCCTGGAGGCTTACCCATGAGCCTGGCATCCCTTGGCACCGCCAACCGCACCCCCCGAGCCCCCGAGACCCATCCCCTCACCTGGCGGCTGCGCGACGATGGCCAGCCGGTCTGGATCGAGGAGTACCAGGCCAAGCAGGGCTACGAGGCCGCCCGCCGCGCGCTGGGCCAGATGAGCCCGGACGAGATCGTCAGCACCGTCAAGGACGCGGGCCTCAAGGGCCGCGGTGGCGCCGGCTTCTCCACCGGGGTGAAGTGGGGCCTGATGCCCAAAGACGAGAGCATGAACATCCGTTACCTGCTCTGCAACGCCGACGAGATGGAGCCGAACACCTACAAGGATCGGCTGCTGATGGAGCAGCTACCCCACCTGCTGATCGAGGGGATGATCATCTCCGCCAAGGCGCTCAAGGCCTACCGCGGTTACATCTTCCTGCGTGGCGAGTATGTGGATGCCGCCATCCACCTGCGCCGCGCGGTGGAAGAGGCCAAGGCCGCCGGCCTGCTCGGCAAGAACATCCTGGGCTCGGGCTTCGACTTCGAGCTGTTCGTCCACACCGGTGCCGGTCGTTACATCTGCGGCGAAGAGACGGCGCTGATCAACTCCCTGGAAGGGCGCCGCGCCAACCCGCGCGCCAAGCCCCCCTTCCCCGCCGTCTCCGGCGTCTGGGGCAAGCCCACCTGCGTCAACAACGTCGAGACCCTGTGCAACGTACCCGCCATCATCGGCAACGGCGTGGCCTGGTATCAGGGGCTGGCGCTGCCGGGCTCGGAGGATCACGGCACCAAGCTGATGGGCTTCTCCGGCAAGGTCAACAATCCTGGCTTGTGGGAGCTGCCGTTCGGCATCACCGCCCGCGAGCTGTTTGAGAACTACGCCGGTGGCATGAAGGCCGGTTATCGCCTCAAGGCGTGGCAACCGGGCGGCGCCGGCACCGGCTTCCTGCTGCCCGAACACCTGGACGCCCAGATGTATGCGGGCGGCATCGGCAAGGTCGGCACCCGCATGGGCACCGGCCTCGCCATGGCGGTGGATGACAGCGTCAACATGGTCTCCTTGCTGCGCAACATGGAAGAGTTCTTCGCCCGTGAATCCTGCGGCTGGTGCACCCCCTGCCGCGACGGCCTGCCCTGGAGCGTCAAGCTGCTGCGGGCACTGGAGCGCGGCGAGGGCCAACCCGAGGATCTCGCCACCCTGGAGCAGCTGTGCAGTTTCCTCGGCCCGGGCAAGACCTTCTGCGCCCATGCCCCCGGCGCCGTCGAGCCCCTTGGCAGTGCGATGAAGTACTTCAGGTCCGAGTTCGAGGCCGGGGTCAAGGCCCCCCATGACAATCACAAGCTGTTCAAGGGTATCCAGCCCAATCTGCTGGGCGAACGCTGGTAACACGAGGCGTCATGCCTGCTGCGAGCCATGGATTTTATCTAATTTGATGTCAGGGAAGTTGTATGGCCACCATTTATGTAGACGGTAAAGAGTTCGAGGTAGACGGCGCAGACAACCTGCTGCAAGCCTGTCTGTCGCTGGGTCTGGACGTCCCCTATTTTTGCTGGCACCCGGCGCTCGGTAGCGTCGGTGCCTGCCGCCAGTGTGCGGTCAAACAGTATCAGAATGCCGATGACAAACGCGGCCGCCTGGTCATGTCCTGCATGACCCCGTCCACCGATGGCACCTATATCTCCATCGAGGACGAAGAGGCGAAAGAGTTTCGCAAGACGGTGGTGGAGTGGCAGATGACCAACCACCCCCACGACTGCCCGGTGTGTGAAGAGGGCGGCGCCTGCCACCTGCAGGACATGACGGTGATGACAGGCCACAACAGCCGTCGCTACCGCTTCACCAAACGCACCCACCAGAATCAGGATCTCGGCCCCTTCATCAACCACGAGATGAACCGCTGCATCGCCTGCTATCGCTGCGTGCGCTACTACAAGGATTACGCCGGTGGCGAGGATCTGGGCGTCTATGGTGCCCACGACAACGTCTACTTCGGCCGGGTCGAGGATGGCACCCTGGAGAGCGAGTTCTCCGGCAACCTGGTGGAGGTCTGCCCCACCGGCGTCTTCACCGACAAGACCCACTCCGAGCGTTACAACCGCAAATGGGACATGCAGTTCGCCCCCAGCATCTGCCAACAGTGCTCGGTCGGCTGCAACATCAGCCCGGGTGAGCGCTATGGCGAGCTGCGCCGCATCGAGAACCGTTACCACGGCGCGCTGAACCACTACTTCCTGTGCGACCGCGGCCGCTTCGGCTACGGCTATGTCAACCTGGCCGACCGCCCCCGCCAGCCCCTGCTCCATGATGGCAACGACCGACTCGCCATCACGGTCGACGGCGCCCTCAACCGCGCCGCCGATGCCCTGCGCACCGCCGCCGGCGTCATCGGCATCGGCTCGCCTCGCGCCTCGCTGGAGAGCAACTTCGCCCTGCGCGAGCTGGTAGGTGCCGACAACTTCTATTGCGGCGTCGAGCAGAGTGAATGGGAGTGCCTGCAGAAGATGCTGCATATACTGCAGCACGGCGGCGTGCGTACCCCCAGCCTGCGCGACATGGAGGATGCCGACGCCATCCTGGTGCTGGGTGAAGATGTCACCATGAGCGCCGCCCGCATCGCCCTGGCCCTGCGCCAGGCGGTCAAGGGCAAGGGCCGCGAGATCGCCCGCAAGCTGAAGGTGGACCTGTGGCAGGTCGCCGCGGTGCAGACCCTGGCGCAGAACGATCGCTACCCGCTACTCATCACCAGCCTGGATCAGACCCGCCTCGACGATGTGGCCAGCGGCACACTGCATGCGCCCCACGCCGATCAGGCCCGGCTCGGCTTCGCCATCGCCCACCTGCTCGATGGCTCGGCCCCGACCCCGCACGACTTGAGTGCCGATCAGCAGGCCCTGGCCACGCGCTGGGCCGAGCTGCTCGGCAATGCCAAGAAGCCGCTCATCATCGCCGGCTCCGGCGCCCGCTCCCAGGCCCTGCTCGAGGCGGCCAGCAACATAGCGCGCGCCCTCAAGGGCCGTGCCCAGGAGGTGAGCCTGGCGCTGGTGGCGCAGGAAGCCAACAGCCTGGGGCTGGCCATGCTGGCCGCATCGGATGCGCCGCTGGAAGCCGCCCTGAGCCGTATCGAAGGGGAGGAGAAGCTGGCGCTGATCACCCTGGAGAACGATCTCTATCGCCGCGCCCCGCGCAACCGGGTCGATGCCGCCATCAAGCGCCTGCAGCACCTGCTGGTGGTCGATCATCAGGATACCCAGACCGCCCAGCAGGCGCACCTGGTGCTGCCTGCCGCCAGCTTCGCCGAGGCCGACGGTACCCTGGTGAACATGGAAGGTCGCGCCCAGCGCTTCTTCCAGGTCTATGCCGCCGCCTTCTACGACGCCGACATCCAGGTGCGCGAGAGCTGGCGCTGGCTGGCCGCGCTGCAGGGGGCGCTGGATCACACGCCGCTGCGCTGGGCCACCTTCGACGAGGTGAGTGCCGCCTGCGCCGCCTCAGTGCCGCTGCTGGCCGCCATGCTGGAGGCCGCGCCCAACGCCGGCCTGCGCATCCGTGGCATGAAGCTCGCCCGCGAGCCGCACCGCTACAGCGGCCGCACCTCCATGCTGGCGGATCAGAACGTGAGCGAACCCAGGGTGGCTCAGGATCCGGACTCCCCCTTCAGCTTCTCCATGGAAGGCTACGCCGGTGCCCGCCAGCCGATGCAACAGGTGCCGTTCGCCTGGGCGCCGGGCTGGAACTCCCCCTCTGCCTGGAACAAGTTCCAGAGCGAGGTGGGTGGCAACCTGCGAGCCGGCGATCCCGGTCGCCGTCTGCTGGAGCCGGGTGAAGACAGCCTCGGCTGGTTCGAGACCATCCCCGCCCCCTTCGGCGCCCAGGCGGCGCTGCAGGTGGTGAGCTACGAGCAACTCTTTGGCGGGGAAGAGCTCTCCGCGCGCAGCCCCGTCATCCAGGCGCGCATGGCCGCCCCCGAGCTGGTGCTGAACCCGGGCGACGCCGCCCGCTTCGCCCTCCATGCCGGCAACCTGGTGGCCTTCTCCTGGGGCGGCCACCACTGGCGGCTGACCCTGCGGGTCAGCGAGCGGCTGGCACAGGGGCTGCTCGGTCTGCCGCTGGGCGCCCATGGCCTGCCGACCGCGCTGCACCAGGCCTATGTGACTGATCTGCAGGAGGCCATAGCATGAGCGATGGAATGATCGACCTGTTGCTGGAAGTCGGCAAGGCGCTGATCGTGCTGGTGGGGATAGTGGGGGCCGGTGCCTTCATGAGCTTCATCGAGCGCCGTCTGCTGGCGCTGTGGCAGGACCGTTACGGCCCCAACCGGGTAGGCCCCTTCGGCTTGCTGCAGCTGGCGGCCGACATGGTCAAGATGTTCTTCAAGGAGGACTGGATCCCGCCGTTCGCCGATCGCCGGATCTTCGTGCTGGCCCCCATCATCGCCTTTACCTCCTTCATCCTGGCGTTTGCGGTGGTGCCCATCACCCCCACCTGGGGGGTGGCGGATCTCAACGTGGGTCTGCTCTACATCCTGGCCATCGCGGGGCTGGCGGTCTACGCCGTGCTGTTCGCCGGCTGGTCGAGCAACAACAAGTACTCCCTGCTCGGCAGCCTGCGCGCCTCGGCCCAGACCCTCTCCTACGAGGTGTTCCTCGGCCTCTCCCTGATGGGGATAGTGATCCAGACCGGCAGCTTCAACCTGAGAGAGATCGTCGAGGCGCAGGCCGGCCTGTGGAACGTGGTGCCCCAGATCCTGGGCTTCGTCACCTTCCTGTTTGCCGGCGTCGCCGTCACCCACCGTCACCCGTTCGACCAGCCGGAGGCCGAGCAGGAGCTCGCCGACGGCTATCACATCGAATACGCGGGCATGAAGTGGGGTCTGTTCTTCGTGGGCGAGTACATCGGCATAGTGCTGGTCTCCTCCCTCATAGTGACCCTGTTCTTCGGTGGCTGGCACGGCCCCTGGTTGCCGCCCTTCATCTGGTTTGCGCTGAAGACCGCCTGCTTCATGGTGTTCTTCATCCTGCTGCGGGCTTCCCTGCCCCGCCCGCGCTTCGACCAGGTGATGTCCTTTGGCTGGAAAGTCTGCTTACCGCTTACCTTGCTCAACATGCTGGTAACCGGCGCCGTAGTGCTGATAAATGTGCAGTGAGGCACGACTATGAAAATTACTAGCATTATCAAGGGTGTTGGCACCCAGTTACGCAGCCTGGGGATGGTGTTCTCCCATGCCTGGCGGCCCCGTGAGACCCTCAGCTATCCGGAGCAGGCGGTCTATGCCGCCCCTCGTTTCCGCGGTCGCATCGTGCTGACCCGGGATCCGGACGGTGACGAGCGCTGCGTGGCGTGCAACCTGTGCGCCGTGGCCTGCCCGGTCGGCTGCATCTCGCTGCAAAAGGCGGAGCGGGACGATGGCCGCTGGTACCCGGAGTTCTTCCGCATCAACTTCTCCCGCTGCATCTTCTGCGGCCTGTGCGAAGAAGCCTGCCCCACCACCGCCATCCAGCTCACGCCGGATTTCGAGATGGGTGAGTATCGCCGCCAGGATCTGGTGTACGAGAAGGAAGACTTGCTGATCAGCGGGCCCGGCAAATACCCGGACTACAACTTCTACCGCATGAGCGGGATGGCGATCGACGGCAAGCCCAAAGGGGAAGCCGAGAACGAAGCCAAGCCCATCGATGTCAAGAGCCTGCTGCCCTAGGAGTCAATCATGGAACTGGCATTTTATGCCGCGGCCCTGGTCGCCGTTTACAGTACGCTGCGGGTGATCAGCACCAGCAATCCGATGCATGCGCTACTCAATCTCATCATCTCGCTCATCGCCGTGGCCATGATCTTCTTCTGCCTGGGGGCCTCCTTCGCAGGCGCCCTGCAGGTGATCGTCTACGCCGGCGCCATCATGGTGCTGTTCGTGTTCGTGGTGATGATGCTGAACCTGGGGTCATCCCAGGATCAGGAGCGCAACTGGCTCACCCCCATGACCTGGGGTGGACCCGCCCTGCTCTCCCTCGTCCTGCTCGGCTTTCTGGCCTATGGCATCCTCGGAGTCACCGGTGGCGAGCTCGGCCTGACCGACGTCAGCGCCAAGGAAGTCGGCATCGCCCTGTTCGGCCCCTATGTGCTGGCGGTGGAGCTGGCCTCCATCCTGCTGCTGGCGGGTCTGGTCACCGCCTATCACCTCGGTCGTGAAGACAAGAGCGGGGAAGTGCTCTCCGTCCCCAAACCCACCGCTCGCCCGTCCCAGGAAGGAGGTCAGTCATGAACGGAATCCCAATGGTGATGCATGACCTCTTGCTGGCAGCTGGCCCCCTCTCCCTTTCTATCCAGCAAGCGCAAGGAGAATGGCTATGAACGGAATCCCAATGGAATACGGCCTCCTGCTGGCCGCCATCCTGTTCTGCATCGGCCTGTGCGGCCTGCTAATTCGTCGTAACTTGCTGTTTATCCTCATGAGTATCGAAATCATGATGAATGCGTCCGCGCTGGCGTTCGTGGTGGCTGGCAGCCGCTGGGCCCAGGCCGACGGCCAGATCATGTACATACTGGTGATTTCTCTGGCGGCAGCGGAGGCCAGCATAGGCCTGGCCCTGTTACTGCTGCTCTATCGTCGTTACCACACCCTGAACGTGGACACTGTGAGCGAGATGCGCGGATGAGCCTCTTATACCTGACTTTCCTCTTTCCCCTGTTGGGATGGCTGGTGCTGGCCTTCTCCATCGGCCGCTTCGGTGAGCGCAGCTCGGCACTGATCGGCGTCGGCAGCATCGGCCTGTCGGCCCTCACCACCCTCTGGGTCGGCCTCGACTTCATGACCAAGATGCCGGTGGGCGGCGTCTACACCCAGACCCTGTGGCAGTGGATGTCGGTGGGGGAATTCACCCCCACCTTCCGCCTGGCGCTGGATGGCCTGTCGCTGACCATGCTGGGGGTGGTGACCGGGGTGGGTTTCTTCATCCACCTGTTCGCCTCCTGGTACATGCGCGGGGAAGAGGGCTATTCGCGCTTCTTCACCTACACCAACCTGTTCATCGCCAGCATGGTGTTCCTGGTGCTGGCCGACGATCTGCTGTTCGTCTACCTGGGCTGGGAAGGGGTGGGGCTGTGCAGCTACCTGCTGATCGGCTTCTACTACCGCAATCCGGCCAACGGCGCCGCCGCCCTCAAGGCGTTCGTGGTGACCCGGGTCGGTGACGTCTTCCTCGCCATCGGCCTGTTCATCCTCTACCGCGAGCTCGGCACCCTCAACATCCATGAGCTGCTGGTGCGCGCCCCCGTGGTGTTCGCCGAGGGCTCCCCTGCCCTGTCGCTGGCCTGCCTGATGCTCTTGGGCGGCGCGGTCGGCAAGTCTGCCCAGCTGCCGCTGCAGACCTGGCTGGCGGATGCCATGGCGGGTCCGACCCCGGTCTCGGCGCTGATCCACGCGGCCACCATGGTGACCGCCGGCGTCTACCTCATCGCCCGTACCCACGGTCTGTTCCTGCTGGCCCCGGAGATCCTGCATCTGGTGGCGCTGGTGGGTGCCATCACCCTGGTGCTGGCAGGCTTTGCGGCCCTGGTGCAGACCGACATCAAGCGGATTTTGGCTTACTCCACCATGAGCCAGATCGGCTACATGTTCCTGGCCCTCGGGGTCGGTGCCTGGGAGGGGGCCATCTTCCACCTGATGACCCACGCCTTCTTCAAGGCGCTGCTGTTCCTCTCCGCCGGCGCCGTCATAGTCGCGACCCACCACGAGCAGAACATCTTCAAGATGGGGGGCCTGCGCAAGAGCCTGCCGCTGGTCTATGCCTGCTTCCTGGTGGGGGGCTCGGCCCTTGCTGCGCTGCCGCTGGTCACCGCCGGCTTCTACAGCAAGGACGCCATCCTGTGGCAGGTGCAGGCCAGTGGCCAGAGCGCCCTGCTGTGGGCCGGTCTGGTGGGGGCCTTCCTGACCTCCCTCTACACCTTCCGTCTGATCTTCATCGCCTTCCATGGCAAGCCCCAGACCGAGGCCCACGCCGGTCACGGCCTGGCCCACAAGCTGCCGCTGCTGGTGCTGCTGGTGCTCTCCACCGCCGTCGGCTCCATGATAGTGCCGCCGCTGGCCGGGGTACTGCCGGCCGGCCCGGGTGACAGCATCGAGGAGGGACGCCACAGCCTTGAGATCCTCTCCGGGATCATCGCCGTGGCAGGCATCGCGCTGGCCGCCTTCCTGTTCCTCGGCGAGCGTCGCCTGGCGAAGGGGATCGCCGAGAGCGCTCCTGGTCGTCTGCTCAGTACCCTCTGGTTCAATGCCTGGGGCTTCGACTGGCTGTATGACTGGATCTGGGTCAAGCCCTACCTGCTGGTGACCCGACTGCTCGGCAAGGACCCGCTGGATCGGATGATGAACCTGCCCGCCGTGCTGGCCCAGAGTGGCCACCAGCTACTGGCCTGGACTGTGTCCGGCAAGTTGCGCTGGTACGCAGCCTCCATGGGGATGGGCGCCGCCCTGATCCTGGCCCTGCTGTTGCTCGGCTGACCCCGATGCGGTCCCTGAACTCACGGCAGGCCCGCTGGGCCTGCACTGCAGCTAGCAGCATGACTAGCAAATAGACGAGAGCTGATATCGTGACCTTACTCTGGATCTTGTTAATTCCTTTTATCGGCGGCTTGCTCTGCTGGCAGATGGAGCGGCTCGGTGGGCAATTCGTTCGCTGGGTGGCGCTGCTGTCGATGAGCGCCTGCCTGTTGCTCTCCGGTGCCATCTGGCTCAGCGGTGACTTCTCCCTCGCCAATCCGGGCCTCCCGGTCTGGGCGGCCGAGTGGCAACAGCCCTGGATCCCCCGCTTCGGCATCTCCCTGCACCTGGCGGTGGATGGCCTCTCCCTGCTGATGGTGATGCTCACCAGCTTCATCGGCGTGCTGGCCATCCTCTGCTCCTGGAAGGAGATAGTGCAGCGCATCGGCTTCTTCCACCTGAACCTGCTCTGGATCCTGGGCGGCGTGCTCGGCGTCTTCATGGCGGTGGATCTGTTCCTGTTCTTCTTCTTCTGGGAGATGATGCTGGTGCCGATGTACTTCCTGATCGCGCTCTGGGGCCACTCGGTCACCGACGGCAAATCCCGGATCAACGCCGCCACCAAGTTCTTCATCTACACCCAGGCCAGCGGCCTGGTCATGCTGGTCGCCATCCTCGGGCTGGTGTTGACCCACCACGCCGCCACCGGTGTCTTCACCTTCAACTACCTCGACCTGCTCAACACCCCGATGAGCAAGGGCGTGCAGTGGCTGCTGATGCTGGGCTTCTTCGTCGCCTTCGCGGTCAAGATGCCGCTGGTGCCGCTGCACGGCTGGTTGCCGGACGCTCACAGCCAGGCGCCGACCGCGGGCTCGGTGGATCTGGCGGGCATCTTGCTGAAGACCGCCGCCTACGGCTTGCTGCGCTTCACCCTGCCGCTGTTCCCCGAGGCTTCGGCCGAGTTCGCCCCCTATGCCATGCTCCTTGGCCTGTTCGGCATCGTCTACGGCGCCCTGCTGGCGTTCGCCCAGACCGACATCAAGCGGCTCGTGGCCTACACCAGCATCTCCCACATGGGCTTCGTGATGATCGCCATCTACTCGGGCAGCGAGCTTGCGCTGCAAGGGGCTGTGGTGCAGATGATCGCCCACGGCCTCTCCGCCGCCGGCCTGTTCATCCTGTGCGGCCAGCTCTACGAGCGGCTGCACACCCGGGACCTGCGCCTGATGGGCGGTCTCTGGGGCCGACTGCGCTACCTGCCAGGGGTGATGTTGTTCTTCTCGGTGGCCTCCCTCGGCATGCCGGGCACCGGCAACTTCATCGGCGAGTTCCTGATCCTCATCGGCAGCTTCCAGGTGGCCCCGGTCATCACCGTCATCGCCACCTTCGGTCTGGTGCTGGCCTCGGTCTACTCCCTCATCATGCTGCAACGGGCCTGCTTCGGTGCACCCAAGGATGAGAAGCCGCTCAAGGGGCTGGATGGCCGGGAACTGGCCATGATGCTCACCATCGCCGGCCTGCTGGTGCTGCTCGGCCTCTATCCCCAGCCCGTGCTCGACACCGCCAGCAGCAGCCTGCTGAGCGTGCTGCACTGGTATGCGCTGCCAAGCACAGGAGCGCTGCAATGATGCTTTCTCTTTCGCCTTCTTCGTCCACGTCAGGAGCACTGTCATGACGTTCACCGCTTCTCAACTGCTGGCCCTGCTGCCCCTGCTGCTGACCACCGGGGCCATGGTGGCCCTGATGCTGGCCATCGCCTGGAAACGCTGCGATGACACCGCCTTCGCGGTGACCATCACCGGCCTGAACCTGGCCCTCTTCTCCCTGCCCATAGTGATGGCCCAGGGGGATCAGGGTGTCACCCCGCTGCTGCAAGTGGACAGCTATGCGGTCTTCTACATGGGGCTGGTGCTCATCGGCGCCCTGGCGACCTGTACCTTCGGCCGCTCCTGGCTCAAGGGCTATCCGGACAACCGGGAAGAGTTCTACCTGCTGCTGCTGATCGCCACCGCCGGCGGGCTGGTGCTGGCGGGCTCCCGCCACCTCGCCTCCCTGTTCATCGGGATCGAGATGCTGACCCTGCCCATGTTCGGCCTGGTGGGCTACGCCTACCGCGAGCGTCATTCGCTGGAGGCCAGCATCAAGTACATGGTGCTCTCCGCCGCCGCCACCGCCTTCCTGCTATTTGGCATGGCGCTGCTCTACGCCCAGGCGGGCAGCCTGAGCTTCAGCGATCTCGGCCTGACCCTGGCCCAGAGCCCGGCTCACCATCCGCTGCTGATGGGCGGCCTGGGTCTGATGCTGGTGGGCTTCGCCTTCAAGCTCTCCCTCGCCCCCTTCCACCTCTGGACCCCGGATGTGTACGAAGGCGCCCCCGCGCCGGTGGCCACCTTCCTCGCCACCGTCAGCAAGATCGCCGTGTTCTGCGTGCTGCTGCGCTTCTACCTGGCGGTGCCGGCCACCTCGGATCCCATGATCCACTGGCTGCTGGCGGCCATGGCGGTCATCTCCATCGTCATCGGTAACCTCTTGGCGCTGATCCAGACCAACATCAAGCGGATGATGGGTTACTCCTCCATCTCCCACTTCGGCTACCTGCTGGCGGTGGTGGTGGCGAGCCGCCTCGGCCAGATGCCGGTGGAAGCGGCCGGGGTCTACCTGCTGATGTACCTGTTCACCAGCCTGGGGGCCTTCGGCGTCATCAGCATGATGTCCAGCCCTTATCGCGGCAAGGATGCAGACTCCCTGCACAGCTACCGCGGCCTGTTCTGGCACAGACCCTACCTGACCGCCGTCATGACGGTGATGATGCTCTCCCTGGCGGGCATCCCCATGACGCTCGGCTTCATCGGCAAGTTCTACCTCATCGGGGTCACGGTCGATGCCCAGCTGTGGTGGCTCTCCGGCGCCATAGTGCTCGGCAGCGCTCTGGGGCTCTACTACTACCTGCGGGTCATGGTCACCCTCTATCTGCGGGAACCCGGCATGCAGCTGCGCGATGCCAAGGCCGACTGGGCCTTCTCCTCCGGCGGACTGGTGGTGCTGCTCTCCGCCATCCTGGTGGTGGCGCTGGGTATCTACCCCCAGCCGGTCATCAGCCTGGTGCAGGGTTTCCAGAACGTGGTGCTGCGCTAGCATCACGCTCAGTCCCAACAAAAAACCGGCCCCCGTGGCCGGTTTTTTTATCTCCATAACTTGCCGAGGTACGTGTCGCGTCGGCTCGGCTCGCCGGCCAACCCCTCCCCCTTCAGCCCGCTCTGCCATCTGCCATCTGCCATCTGCCATCTGCCATCTGCCATCAACTCACAGAACCGGATGACAGGCTCATGAACCAATAAAAAAACCGGCCACGGGGGCCGGTTTTTGATTTTCTGCGCAGTACGGGGCGGGATTAACCCAGGCGTACCCGTGCGTTTCTGAACATCCGCATCCAGGCACCATCCTCGCCCCAGTTGTCCGGGTGCCAGGAGTTCGCCACCGTGCGGAACACCCGCTCCGGGTGCGGCATCATGATAGTGGCGCGACCATCAAGGGTGGTGACTGCGGTGATACCATCCGGTGCGCCGTTCGGGTTGGCCGGGTATTGCTCGGTCACCTGACCGCGGTTGTCGACGAAGCGCAGCCCCACCAGACCGCTGGCCTGCAGCGCGGCAAGGTGAGCAGCATCGCGCACCTCCACCCGCCCTTCACCGTGGGAGACGGCGATGGGCATCACCGAGCCCTGCATGCCCGCGAAGAAGGCGGAGGGGGAATCCTGCACCTGCACCAGGCTGAAGCGGGCCTCGAAACGCTCGGAGCGGTTTCGCACGAAGCGCGGCCACAAGTCGGCCCCCGGGATCAGGGTGCGCAGGTTGGACATCATCTGGCAGCCGTTGCACACGCCCAAGGAGAGGGTATCGCCGCGCTCGAAGAAGCGCTGGAACTGCTCGCGGGCGCCGTCGTTGAACAGGATGGACTTGGCCCAGCCTTCCCCCGCCCCCAGCACGTCGCCGTAGGAGAAACCGCCGCAGGCCACCAGGGTCTGGAACTGGCTGAGCTCAACACGACCAGAGAGGATGTCACTCATATGCACATCCACCGCGGTGAAGCCGGCACGATCGAAGGCCGCGGCCATCTCCACGTGGGAGTTGACCCCCTGCTCGCGCAGCACCGCCAACCGGGGGGAGGCCCCACGGGCGATGTAGGGGGCGGCCACGTCTTCACTCGGGTTGAAGCTCAAGCTGGCGTGCAGACCCGGATCCGCGGCGTCCTGACGGGCGGCGTGCTCCTGATCGGCGCACTCCGGGTTGTCGCGCAGGCGCTGCATCTGCCAGCTGGTCTCGCCCCAGGCGGTACGCAGGGCGGTGCGGCTGGCGCGATAGAGCTCATGGCCCTCCCGCTGCAACGAGATGATATCGCCGTCACAGGCGGTGCCCAGCACGTGGGAGCAGGCCGCCAGACCGTGACCGGCCAGCAGGGTCAGCACCGCTTCCTTGTCGTCGCGGCGCACCTGGATGACGGCACCCAGCTCCTCGTTGAACAGCGCCGGCAGCAGCTCGCCACCGATGCGATCGAGCTGGATGTCGAGGCCGCAATGACCGGCGAAGGCCATCTCGGTCAGGGTGACGAACAGGCCGCCATCGGATCTGTCGTGGTAGGCGATGAGCTTGCGATCCGCCACCAGCGCCTGGATGGCGTTGAAGAAGCCCTTGAGCTGGACCGGGTTGTCGAGATCCGGTGCGCTGTCGCCGAGCTGGCGATAGACCTGGGCCAGGGCCGAGGCGCCGAGGCGCTGCTTGCCGTTGCCCAGATCGATCAGGATGAGATCCGTCTCGCCGAGATCGGTGCGCAGCTGCGGGGTGACGGTGTTGCGCACGTCCTCCACCCGGGCGAAGGCGGTGATGAGCAGGGAGAGCGGCGAGGTGACGCTGCGCTCCTCGTCATCCTGCTGCCAGCGGGTCTTCATGGACATGGAGTCCTTGCCGACCGGGATGGTGATGCCGAGCGCCGGGCAGAGCTCCTCGCCCACCGCCTTGACCGCCTCGTACAGGCCGGCATCTTCCCCCGGGTGACCGGCGGCGGCCATCCAGTTGGCGGAGAGCTTGACCCGCTTCAAGGAACCGATGTGGGCCGGTGCCAGGTTGGTCAGCGCCTCGGCCACCGCCATGCGGGCGGAGGCGGCGTGGGAGAGCAGCGCCACCGGGGTACGCTCGCCCATGGACATGGCTTCGCCGTGATAGCTGTCGTAGGTGGCGGCGGTGACCGCGCAATCGGCCACCGGGATCTGCCAGGGGCCGACCATCTGATCGCGGTTGACCAGGCCGGTCACGCTGCGATCGCCGATGGTGATGAGGAAGGATTTCTCCGCCACGGTCGGCAGGCGCAGCACCCGCTCGGCCGCCTCGCTCAGGGTGATGCCGTCCAGCTGCAGCGCCTTGCCACGGGCCGGCAGGCTGGCCACGTCGCGGTGCATCTTGGGGGCCTTGCCGAGCAGCACGTCCAGCGGCAGATCGATGGGCTGGTTGTCAAAGTGGCTGTCGGAGAGGGTGAGATGCTTCTCTTCGGTGGCGGTGCCGATCACGGCATAGGGGGCGCGCTCGCGCTCGCACAGGGCCTTGAACAGCGGCAGCTTGTCCTGGGCCACGGCCAGCACGTAACGCTCCTGGGATTCGTTGCACCAGATCTCCAGCGGGCTCATGCCCGGCTCGTCGCTCTGGATGGCGCGCAGGTCGAAGCGACCACCGCGTTCGCCATCGTTGACCAGCTCCGGCATGGCGTTGGAGAGGCCACCGGCCCCCACGTCGTGGATGAAGACGATGGGGTTGTCATCGCCCAGCTGCCAGCAGCGGTCGATCACTTCCTGGCAGCGGCGCTCCATCTCGGGGTTGTCCCGCTGCACAGAGGCAAAGTCCAGATCCTCGGCGGACTGGCCGGAGGCCATGGAGGAGGCCGCGCCGCCCCCGAGGCCGATGTTCATGGCCGGGCCACCCAGCACGATCAGGGCGGCCCCGACCGGGATCTCCCCCTTCTGCACGTGCTCGGTGCGGATGTTGCCGATGCCACCCGCCAGCATGATGGGCTTGTGGTAGCCCCGCACCTCGACGCCGTTGTGGCTCGGCACCTTCTCTTCGAAGGTACGGAAGTAACCGAGGATGGCCGGACGACCGAACTCGTTGTTGAAGGCGGCGCCGCCGAGCGGCCCCTCCTGCATGATGTCAAAGGCGCTGACGATGCGGCTCGGTTTGCCGAAATCCTGCTCCCAGGGCTGCTCGAAGCCGGGGATGCGCAGGTTGGAAACTGAGAAGCCCACCAGACCCGCTTTGGGCTTGGCGCCACGGCCTGTCGCACCCTCGTCGCGGATCTCGCCGCCGGAGCCGGTGGCCGCCCCCGGGAAGGGGGAGATGGCGGTCGGGTGGTTGTGAGTCTCCACCTTCATCAGGATGTCGACCCGCTCCTGGTGATACTGGTACTCACCGCTGGCGGGGCTCGGGAAGAAGCGGCCACCCTCGCTGCCTTCCATCACGGCGGCGTTGTCTTTATAGGCAGACAGGACATGATCCGGCGTCTGCGCGAAGGTGTTCTTGATCATCTTGAACAGCGACTTGGGTTGCTGCTCGCCGTCTATGGTCCAGTCGGCGTTGAAGATCTTGTGACGACAGTGCTCCGAGTTCGCCTGGGCAAACATGTAGAGCTCGATGTCGTTGGGATTGCGGCCAAGCCGGGTGAAGTTCTCCACCAGGTAATCGATCTCGTCATCGGCCAGGGCCAGGCCCAGTGCCACGTTGGCCTCAGCCAGCGCGGTGCGGCCACCGGCCAGCACATCCACCTGGGTGAAGGGGCGCGGCTCCTGATGGGCAAACAGGGCGCTCGCTTGGCTCAGCTCGTCGAACACCGTCTCCATCATGCGATCGTGCAGCAGGGCCGCCAGCTCGCCGCGCTGGACGGCGGTCAGGGCCTGCTTGGGCTGCAGATAATAAGCAATGCCGCGCTCCAGCCGCTTGACCTGGTTCAGGCCGCAGTTGTGGGCGATGTCGGTTGCTTTGGAAGACCAGGGGGAGATAGTGCCGGGACGGGGGGTAACGAGAAACAGCTGACCGCTGGGGGTGTGTTCTGGGATGGTCGGGCCGTAGCGCAGGAGCTGGCCCAAGGTCGCTCGCTCGGGCGGCGACAAGGGGGATGATAGCTCGGCAAAGTGCACATATTCGGCATAGACGCTCTCTATCTCTACTCCTCTCTGCACGCAGCTTTGCAGCAGCTTGTGGACACGAAACTCAGACAGTGCTGGGGCACCACGCAAGATTTCCATATACCTTTCTCACCAAGTTTTAGAGTGTGGGGGGATTTGAGACGCGCGTATTATAGGGATCAGGCCCACAACGGACAAACGTTTTTCTCACTTAGACCGATGTGACTCGCTCCACACACTCTGGTATAAAGGAGCCTCTTTTTTGACAAATGCCGATTTTTTCAACAAGGGTATTCAACTACTTGCGCTGCATTTTTCGACTGTGTATCGGGATGTTGCTGACGCTGGCCCTGGCCGGCTGCGACTTCTATTCCCCCTCCAGCCAGCTGGAGCAGATCCGTCAACGGGGCGAGATCCGGGTTGGCACCCTCTATGGCCCCACTTCCTATTACCAACGTGACGACATCGCCCAGGGCTTCGATTACGAGCTGGCGCAGAACTATGCCGACTGGCTGGGGGTCAAGCTGACCATCATCCCGGCCTACAGCACCGCCGGGCTGGTCGAGCTGCTGGAGCAGGGCAAGCTGGATCTCGCCGCCGCCGCCATAGTGGTGACGCCGGAGCGGCGCAAGCTGTTTCGCTTCGGCCCCGGCTTCTACCAGGTCTCCCCCAAGCTGGTCTATCGCAATGGCTCCCCCAAGCCGAAGGATCTCGGCGACATCAAGGGCACCATAGTGGTACCCGCCGGCTCCACCGGGGAGGATCTGATGAAGATACTCGCCAAGCAGTACCCCAACCTCGACTGGAGCACCAACCGGGATGCGGATGTGGAGGAGCTGCTCAAGCAGGTCGCCGACGGCAAGCTCGACTACACCGTGGTACAGGACACCGTGCTGGCCCGCGCCCAACGCTACTACCCCGAGCTCACCGAGGGGCTGACCCTCGACAAGAAGCAGGCCGTAGCCTGGGCCATGACCAAGCTGCCCGATGACAGCCTCTATGCCAGCATCATCGACTTCTTCGGCCAGCGCTTCATGGACGGCTCCATCGCCAAGCTGGACGAGAAGTACTTCGGCCATGTGCAGAACTTCGACTTCGTCGACACCCGCACCTTCCTGCAGCGGGCCAAGAGCCGGCTGCCCAAATACCAGGAGCTGTTCCAGACTCACGCCAAGGAGATCGACTGGCGCCTGCTGGCGGCCATCAGCTATCAGGAGTCCCACTGGGATCCGGAGGCGCGCTCCTATACCGGGGTGCGCGGCATGATGATGCTGACCGAGCCCACCGCCAAGGCGATGGGGGTCAGCAACCGGCTGCACCCGGAGGAGAGCATCAAGGGCGGCGCCCGCTACCTGCAGGAGATGATGGAGAAGGTGCCGGACTCGGTGCCGGACGACGAGAAGGTGTGGTTCGCCCTCACCGCCTACAACATCGGCTACGGCCACATGATGGATGCGCGCCGCCTGACCAAGGAGCTCGGCAAGAATCCCGACGCCTGGAGCGATGTGAAGGAGGTACTGCCGCTGTTGCAGCAGGCCCGCTGGCATCGCAAGGTGCGCTACGGCTATGCCCGGGGTGGCGAGGCGCGCAACTACGTCAACAACGTGCGCCAGTACTACCAGAGCCTGCTCTGGCTCGACAACGAGCAGCAGAAGGCCCACCGCCGCGAGGAGCTGGACGAGGATGACAACAGCGAGCCGGCAGCGAGCGGTGAGCACCCCACCATCATCGCCGAGGTGGTCAAGCAGATCATCGCCCCTTGACCCGGGTGTGTTATCCGGCTGAGTTCTCTGTTAACATCGTTCCAGGCCTGAGCCTGTCTGACAGGTGCTTATCGCAACATATTCATCAAGTTGCGATACTGATGACAGAATGCACCGACGGGCCTCAACATCAGTGCCAGGATGACCAGGGAGGAGAACAAGATGCGAACTCGCAGAAGAGCCACGTTGACCAGGAAGACCAAGTGTTCCTGGAGCCCAAGACGCAAGCTCAAACTCAATGACATGAAACGCAAGATATGGCGCCGAAACCGCTCCTACACCTTGCTGATCGCAGAGCACACAGAATAAAAAACCCGGCAAATGCCGGGTTTTTTATTGCCTCACGCCGACTCGACCGGACTCACCGCAAGGAGCACTGCCCGCTTCGAGACCAGGCTGTTGCAGTGATTGCAGAAGTAATCCACCGCCCCGCAGGCCCTCAGCCGCTCCAGCGCCTGCTGGCAGCTCGGGCAGCGGGCCAGGATCCGGTAGCGGGTCTGGCATTGGCCACAGGCGGTCTCGCCGCTGCGGCTGTCCAGCTCGGCGCTACAGGCCGGGCACGTCAGGATGCTCATCGATGACTCCTCATGAAGTGAATGAGCGCCGGGTGGGCCCAGGGCTCATCAACCTCTCGGTTCAAGGTAAAAAAACGGCTGCCGCGGGGGCAGCCGTCTCGGCTTATTTCTTGCTCTTGGTCCGCGCCTTGAGCAGGCGATCCCGTTGCCGCTCCTGGCTCAGGGTCAGGGTGTTCTTCCTGCCCTCGAAGGGGTTGACCGATTCCTGGAATTCAACCCGGATCGGGGTGCCCATGATCTTCAGGGACTTGCGGAAGTAGTTGATCAGATACCGCTTGTAGGAGTCCGGCAGATCGTTCAACTGGTTGCCGTGAATGACGATGCGCGGCGGGTTGTAACCACCGGCGTGGGCATACTTCAGCTTGACCCGGCGACCGTTCACCATGGGCGGCTGGTGATCTTCCTGCGCCATCTGCATGATGCGGGTCAGCATGGCGGTGCTGGTACGGCGGGTGGCGGACTGGTACGCCTCCTGGATGGACTCGAACAGGTGGCCGACACCGCTGCCGTGCAGGGCGGAGATGAAGTGCACCCGGGCGAAGTCGATGAAGCCGAGGCGACGATCCAGCTCGTTCTTGACATCCTCTTTCACCTTCTGATCCAGGCCATCCCACTTGTTCACCACCAGTACCACTGAGCGGCCGGAGTGGAGCACAAAGCCGAGGATGCTGAGATCCTGATCGGTGATGGTCTCGCGCGCGTCTATCACCAGCAGGCAGACGTTCGCATCCTCAATCGCCTTGAGGGTCTTGATGACGGAGAACTTCTCCACCGTCTCGTGCACCTTGCCACGACGACGCACCCCGGCGGTGTCGATGATGACGTACTTCTGATCGTCACGCTCCATCGGGATATAGACGGAGTCGCGGGTGGTGCCCGGCATGTCATAGACGATGACGCGGTCTTCACCCAGCATGCGGTTGGTCAGGGTCGACTTGCCGACGTTGGGACGACCGACGATGGCGAACTTGATGGGCAGGTCGGCGAACGGGGTCTCCTTGGTGTCTTCCCTGGTGTCCAGCTCACCGGCGGCAACCATGCGCAGCAGGGCTTCTTCGTCGAAGTCCTCTTCCAGTTCCTCTTGCGCATCCTCCTCGCTGCCAGCGGCGGCCTCGACCAGCTCTTCCAGGTGGGGGGCCAGCGCCAGTTCCAACAGGCTCAGCACGCCACGACCGTGGGCGGCGGCGATCTGGTAGACCTCCCCCAGCGCCAGAGCGTAGAACTCGGACACGGCGGAATCACCGTCGATGCCGTCGGTCTTGTTGGCGACCAGGAACACCTTCTTGTGAGTCTTGCGCAGGTGCTCGGCGATGGCTTGATCCGCCGCCGTCAAACCCGCCCGCGCATCCACCATAAACAGCACCACATCGGCTTCTTCGATGGCCAGCAGGGACTGCTCGGCCATCTTCAGCTCGATCCCCTCCTCGGTGCCATCGATACCGCCGGTATCGACCACGATAAATTCCAGCTCGCCCAACTTCGCCTGGCCGTATTTGCGGTCCCGGGTCAGGCCGGGAAAATCGGCGACCAAGGCATCCCGGGTACGGGTCAGGCGGTTAAACAGGGTGGATTTCCCCACGTTGGGGCGGCCCACCAGGGCTACTACAGGAGTCATAAAAGCCTCATTCTCAAGACGACAAAGGCTCCGGGTCCGAAGACCAGGAGCCGGATATTCAGATTGAAGGGTGATCAGGGACGCTGCAAGGCGTACAACTTGCCACCACGGCTCTGCACATACAGGGTGTCACCGTCCACCAGGGGGGCGGCATAGAGACCACTGCTGTCGAGCTGCTGCATCGCCTTGATGGTACCGTCGGTACGATCCAGCCAATACAGGTAACCTTCCACATCGCCGACCACCACATAGTCACCGAAGATGACGGGGGCGGTGACGCTGCGATTCTCCAGCTGGGTGTTGGACCACAGCTCCAGTCCGTTGCGACGATCGACCGCAAACAGGTGGCTGCGACTGTCGGTCAGCACTATGGCGTTGCCGGTGACAGCCAGGTCGCGATAGCCGGAATACTTGCGTTTCCACACCTCGTCCCCTGTCATCAGCTTGCGCGCCATCAACTGACCATTGTAGGCGATGGCATAGAGCTCATCACCGGCGATGAGCGGGGTCGCATCCACGTCCACCATGCGATCCAGTTCGGTCGCACCGCGGGGATCCGCCACCTTGGACTGGCGCACCGGCTGGCCATTGCTGAGCAGGGCGATGCCGACCTTGCCATCGGCACGGCCATAGAGCACGGCGCCGTTGGTGATGACGGGGGCACTGGCACTGCGCAGGGTCAGCGGGGGCTGCTCCTCGGACAGGGTCCACTGCTGCTTGCCTTCGTCGGTGTCCAGGGCAATCAGGCGACCGGAGGTGGTCAACACCACCACCCGACCATCCTCGACCGCCGGGCTCGCCACCACTTCACCCGGCACTGTGGTCTGCCACAGCACTGCCCCGTCCGCCTCGTTCAGGGCGTAGACCACCCCGTTCTCGGAGCCGAGGAACAGCTTGCCGTAGCGAGAGACCAGACCGCCGGAGAGACGGGCGCTGCGCTTGTCGACATTGGCCGGCAGTTCCGCCAGATCCACGCTCCACAGCACCTGACCGCTCTTGCGATCGAAGGCGGTGACATCGCCATCCCGGGCGGCGGCATAGATATGATCTTCTTCCACTGCAGGTTTCAACTGGGAGTAGAAGTCACCTATGCCATCCCCGACGGAGGAAGACCACTGGGTATCGGCGGTGAACGCCGACTCCACCACCGGCAGCGCGGCCATCGGGGTCAGATCTTCTTCCGAGCTGAACAGGGAACAGCCCTGCAAGGCCAGGGAGACCGCAGCCCCCAGCATCATTCGTTTGTACAGATTACGCATCCGGTGCCCCACCCGCAGTCACGGCTGGCAGCGCCAGATCGTCCATCTTCAGCTTGAGCTCGGCGCTCGCCTGCAGGCCGCCGGCATCCGCCGCCGCCTGGTAGGCTTCGCGCGCCTCTTCCGGCTTGCCCTGCTTGAGCAGCACATCGCCACGGGCCTCGGCAATCTGGGCCTTGAAGGCGTCGTTGTTGATCTTGGTGAGCTGGGCCAGGGCCTCGTCGGCCTTGCCCTGATCGTTCAGGACCCGGGCCAGACGCAGGGCGGCGATGGGCTTGAGGCTCTCGTCCCCGCCTGTCGCGACCAGGGTCAACTGCTCGACCGCCAGATCCAGCTTGTTGGCCTTGACGGCAGCCGCCGCCAGTTGCAGGGCCGCCAGCTCGGCGTAAGCATCGCCCTTGTGTGCCGTGATGAAGCTCTTCGCCTGCTCAAGGGCTGCATCGTCGCCCTTGGCCAACTGGGCGGTCATCTCGTTGTAAGCCTGGGAGGCGGCCTCCTGGCTGGTCAGCTGATGCTCGTTGTAATAGCGCCAGCCAAAGAGGCCGACCAGGCCGATCACAGTCCCTGCAAGTACCGAGGTCCCGTTCTCTTTCCACCAGCTCTTGATGACTTCGACCTGTTGTTCTTCGGTGGTATAAACTTCCACAGCTTATTCTCCTTTAGCTGCCAGCAGGGCGATGGCGGCATCGACCGTAACGGTCTGTTGCTCGGCCTGGCCACGCAGATACTTGATGGTGATCTCCCCGCTTTGCACCTCGGTCTCGCCGAGGATCAGGGCAATGGCCGCGCCGCTCTTGTCGGCACGCTTGAGTTGTTTCTTGAAGTTGCCGCCACCGCAATGGCTCATCAGCCGCAAGTCCGGCAGCGCATCACGTAGCCGCTCGGCCAACTGGAAGCCGGCTTGCTCTGTGCCCTCGCCCACCATGGCGAGATAGACATCCACCGCCGGGCGGATGTCGGCGTTGAGCTCGAGGGTCTCCAGCATCAGCACCAGTCGCTCCATGCCCATGGCAAAGCCGACCGCCGGGGTCGCTTGACCACCGAGCTGCTCCACCAGACCGTCATAGCGGCCACCGGCCAGGACTGTGCCCTGGGCACCCAAGCTGGTAGTGACCCACTCGAATACGGTGAGGTTGTAATAATCGAGACCGCGCACCAACCGCTCGTTCACCTCATAGCGAATACCGGCCGACTCGAGCAGGCGCTTGAGCCCCTCGAAGTGGGCCAGGCTCGCCTCGCCAAGGTGATCGAACAGGCGGGGGGCGTCCGCCAGTATGGCCTGCACCTTCTCATCCTTGGAGTCGAGCACCCGCAGCGGGTTGCTGTACATGCGGCGCTGGCTCTCTTCGTCCAGCTGATCCTTGTACTGCTCCAGATAGGCCACCAGCGCATCGCGGTAAGCGGCACGCTCCTCAGTCTGGCCCAGGGTGTTGAGCTGCAGGGTGACGTGATCGCTGATGCCGAACAGCCGCCACAGGCGATGAGTCAGCATGATGAGCTCGGCGTCGATGTCCGGCCCGTTGATGCCAAACAGCTCGACCCCGAACTGATGGAACTGGCGATAACGGCCCTTCTGGGGACGCTCGTGACGGAACATGGGGCCCATGTACCACATCCGGCGTTCCTGGTTATACAGCAGGCCGTGCTCGATGCCGGCACGTACGCAGCTGGCGGTCCCTTCCGGACGCAGGCTCAGGCTGTCGCCGTTGCGATCCTCGAAGCTGTACATCTCTTTTTCGACCACATCGGTCACTTCACCGATGGCGCGTTTGAACAGATGAGTCTGCTCGACGATGGGCATGCGCACTTCGCTGTAGCCATAACTGGCCACGACCTGGCGCAGGATCTGTTCCACTTTCTGCCATACCGGGCTCTGCTCCGGCAGGCAATCATTCATACCGCGAATCGCTTGGATCTGTTTTGCCACGTTGATACTCGAGAAAAAGACGTGAAATTTGGCCGCATTATAGGGATTTTCGACCCCGAGGTAAAATCAGGGTGCCCAGATGCGGGATTTAAAATCAACTACCTAAAGCCGGGGCCACCCCAGGTGGCCCCGCTCTGGTTGAACCTTTACCGGTTCAACCCTTGTCTATCTGGATCTGGTTGGCCGGATCCAGCATGGCCGCCCGGGCACGGATGCGCCGCTCCAGGGTCGGAATGAGATCCTTGTTGTCGAGCCGGTCGACCCGCTGCCCCCCTTCGTAGAAGGCACTCTTGTTGGCGGCCCCCGCCAGCCCCAGATCCGAGACCAGCGCCTCGCCCGGGCCGTTGACCACACAGCCGATGATGGAGACATCCATCGGGGTGATGATGTCTTCCAGCCGCTCTTCCAGGGCGTTCACCGTGCTTATCACGTCGAACTCCTGACGCGAGCAGGAGGGGCAGGCGATAAAGTTGATGCCACGGGAGCGGATGCGCAGGGACTTGAGGATGTCAAAGCCCACCTTCACCTCTTCCACCGGATCGGCGGCCAGCGAGATGCGGATGGTGTCACCGATGCCATCGACCAGCAGCATGCCGAGCCCGATGGCCGATTTCACCGCGCCGGCGCGGAAACCGCCCGCCTCGGTGATGCCGAGGTGCAGCGGCTGCTCGATCTGCTTGGCCAGCAGGCGGTAGGCACCCACGGCCAGGAAGACGTCGGACGCCTTGACGCTCACCTTGAAGTTGTCGAAGTTGAGGCGATCCAGGTAATCCACGTGGCGCATGGCCGACTCGAGCAGGGCTTCGGGGGTCGGCTCGCCGTATTTCTCCTGAATATCGCGCTCCAGGGAGCCACCGTTGACCCCGATGCGGATCGGGATGTTGTAGTGGCGCGCACAATCCACCACGGCGCGTACCCGCTCCTCGTTGCCGATGTTGCCCGGGTTGATGCGCAGGCAGTCGGCGCCGTATTCGGCCACTTTCAGGGCGATACGGTAGTCGAAGTGGATGTCGGCGACGATGGGAATGCGAGTCTGCTGCTTGATGAGCTTGAAGGCTTCAGCCGCCTCCATGGTAGGCACCGAGACCCGGACTATGTCCGCCCCCACCCGCTCGATCCGCTGGATCTGCTCGACGGTGGCGGCCACGTCCGTGGTCTTGGTGTTGGTCATGGTCTGCACAGTGATGGGGGCATCGCCCCCAACCGGCACGTTGCCGACCATGATCTGCTTGGATTTACGACGAATGATGGGGGATTCGTGAGCGGACATGGCGGACAGATTACTCCTGCGGCAGTGAGAAGCGAGCAGTCCGGCCGTTGTTGTAACGGCTCATGTCGAAGGACTTGCCCTGATATTCGAGATTGACCGCCATCGGCGCGCCAACGATGAATTTGAGTGGCTCGGGTCCTTCCAGCACGAGTACGTCATTTGCCTTCTTCAGACCGCTGAACAGGGTCTTGCCGTTGGCATCCTTGACATCCAGCCAGCAGTCGGCGGTGAAGCTCATCTTGAGCTGGGGCAGCTTGCCCGGCTCGGTGCTGGCTTCATCGGCCGGAGCCACGGTCGCCACCGCGGCAGACGCCTCGGTTGTCACCGCGGCGCTGACCTCGACGACGGCCGGCTCGAGGGCAACGGCATCGCTCACCACGGGATCGACGGCAATGGCCACCGCCTCGGAGGCGACGGGCAGCACGGGATCGGCCACGTCTATGGCGGTCACCGAGTTGGCACTCGGCATGTTGCCGGTCGTCCCCATCTCGGTCGCCGCCAGGGCGTCATCACCGGCGGAGCGACGAGCCGTGCTCTGCCACCACCAGGCGATGGAGAGCGCGATCAGCACCAGGATCACCAACCAGGTCACCACCTTGAGCCGACTGTCGTTGGCTTGCTGGCGGGAGCGGCGGGAGAAGCTCTGCATGTCGATGTTATCGGGTGGCGTCAGCCCCAGCTTGTCGTAAGCCGCCAGTATGGTCTCCTCGGGGATGCCGACCAGCTTGGCATAGGCACGCAGATAGCCGCGGATAAAGGTATGAGAAGTGTGCTTGTCATAGCTATCCGCTTCGATCTCGGAAATCAGGGTCAGACGAAGGTGAATGCGGGACGCAACTTGCTCTCGTGTCCAGCCGAGCTGCTCACGGGCGTTGCGCAGCAGTTGGCCTGGGCCTACTGCCTGGGAGTCGTCTTGAAAATCGTGTGGCTGTTCAGTAGTCATTGGCTAAGTAACGCTTGGCTTGTTGCGAAGTGGGATATTGCTTTACCAGCTCAGTCCCGAATTGGTGAAGTAATGCCGGCTTGTCCATGGCTTGCGCCAGCCGTAGCCTCAACCAGAGGCTGTCCTCGTTTTCGTCTGCCACCTCGGCAAAACGAACGAGGTAAGACTGCACGTCAGGCAGCTTGCCATCTTTCATGGAAAGCTCGGCCATGTCCAGCAATAACCTTGGATTGCGAGGATTATACCCCAAGGCCAGACGATAGTATTCGCCAGCCTTATCATTTCTATTATTTTGCAGGGCGCAGAGCGCCGCATTCTCGTAGGTATCGGCGATCTTGACGTAATCCGGCTGGCTGACCGCCTGCATGAAGGCCTTCTCGGCTTCGTCGAAACGACCCCGGTTACAGAGGAAGGCACCGTAGTTGTTCATCGCGTCAGCATTGGTCGGATCTATGTCGAGGGCCTTGCGATAGTTGGTCTCGGCCGCCTTGAAGTCTTCGACCTGCTGGTAGAAATAGGCGAAGCCGATATAGACCTGAGGGTTGCTGGGGTCGTACTGCAGGGCGCGATCAAGATTGAACTTGGCCTGTTCGGCATTGCCCTGGCGCAGATATTGAATGCCCAGATCGAGACGCGTCTGGGCAGCCGCCTTGAAGTCGGGTCCCACTTCACGCTGGGTCGAATTCTGGCCAGCGTAAGTGGTCTCGGTGACACAGCCTGGCAGCGCGCAGAGCGCCGCCACTACGATCAATGTACGGATATCCATTTCCTGTCTATACAATGGCTTAGCGGTTCAAACCATTTTGACGGAAATCCCATCCCGTTGCATCCGATTTTTCATGGTGCGTTTGGTACGGTCGATCACCTCCCCCACCAGCTGGCCACAGGCCGCGTCTATGTCTTCTCCCCGGGTCTTGCGCACTATGACGGTGAAGCCATATTCCATCAACACCTTGGAGAAACGGTCGATGCGACTGTTGCTCGGCTTGCCAAAGGGGTTGCCCGGGAAGGGGTTGAACGGGATCAGGTTGATCTTGCAGGGGGTGTCTTTGAGCACCTTGGCCAACTCGTGGGCCTGCTGCATGTCGTCATTGATATGATCGAGCAGCACATACTCCACGGTCACCCGGCCACCGTTGGCATTGGACTTGGCCAGATAGCGGCGTACCCCGGCGAGGAAGTTCTCGATGTTGTACTTGTCGTTGATCGGCATGATCTCGGAGCGCAGCTCGTCGTTCGGCGCGTGCAGGGAGATGGCCAGTGCCACGTCAATCTGGTCACCCAGCATGTCAAGGGCAGGCACCACCCCTGAGGTCGAGAGGGTGACGCGACGCTTGGAGATGCTGAAACCGAAGTCATCCATCATCAGCTTCATGGCCGGTACCACGTTGGCCAGGTTGAGCAGCGGCTCACCCATGCCCATCATCACCACGTTGGTGATGGGACGCTTGCCACCGACGACCTTGGCGGCGCGCCACACCTGACCGATGATCTCGGACACCTTCAGGTTACGGTTGAAGCCTTGTTGGGCGGTGGAGCAGAAGGTGCACGCCAGCGCGCAGCCGACCTGGGAGGAGACGCACAGGGTGGCCCTGTCCCCTTCCGGGATATAGACGGTCTCGACTTCCTGATCGCCGACCTGCAACGCCCACTTGATGGTGCCGTCGGAGGAGCGCTGTTCGCGGCTGATCTCAGGTGCACGGATCTCGGCGATGGTCTTGAGACGCTCACGCAGCGCCTTGTTGACGTTGTTCATCTGATCGAAATCATCACAACCAAAGTGATAGATCCACTTCATTATCTGATCTGCCCGGAATGGCTTCTCGCCCAGCTCGACGAAGAAGGCACGCATGGCATCCCGATCGAGATCCAGCAGGTTGGTTTTTGTTTCGCTCATCAATGGCCTCAGCTCACACACTTCATAAATTATTGGCTGACTTACGTCAGGGGGCGGCATTGTACAAATAATGGGTCTGGCTTTCCACCTGGAGAATAAGAGGAGTTGGCCCAAAAGACCAAAAAACAAAAGGGAGCCGAGGCTCCCTTGGTCATCAACGGGTGAAATCAGCCGCGCGGGCAGATCTCGTCGTCGGAGAAGAAGTAGGCGATTTCACGGGCGGCAGAGGCCGGGGCATCGGAGCCGTGTACGGCGTTGCGATCGATACTCTCGGCGTAGCAGGCACGCAGGGTACCGGCCAAGGCCTCTTTCGGGTTGGTGGCACCCATGATCTCGCGATGGCGACGGATGGCCTCTTCCCCTTCCAGCACCTGCACCATGACGGGACCGGAGGTCATGAAACCGACCAGCGCATCATAGAAAGGCTTGCCCTGATGCTCGGCGTAGAAACCGGCGGCCTGCTCGCTGCTCAGGTGCAGCATCTTGGCGGCGATAACCTTCAGGCCAGCGCTCTCGAAACGGTTGTAGATGGCACCGATCAAGTTCTTGCTGACAGCATCCGGCTTGACGATAGAAAAGGTACGTTCGATAGCCATTGAGATCTTTCCTTAACTACAGAGTTTTATTGTAAGAATCCATGTTCGGCGGCGATTATACGTAAACAAAAACCGAAATAACACACAAAAAAGCAACTTTTTATTAAACAAACACATCGCTAAAACAACATCACCACTCATCTTGTCCCAGTGCGTCGGGAAAAAATGTGCGCTTGTGCACGATCACCGTGTTAACCCGCTAAAACTGTATCTATTGCTCAAGAAAACAGCACCATCGAAAAGGGCACCCTGGGGTGCCCTCGTTCTTCGTCATGCCGCTCAGCGCGTCTCCGCCAGCAGGGCTTGCGCTATGGTGCGCATCCCCAGGGTATTGGCGCCCGGTGACCACAGGTTGTCACCGTTCTCGCTGAAGCAGGCGGCGAGATCGACGTGCAACCAGCCCTGCCCTTCGTTGGCCACGAAGCGGGAGAGGAAGCCCGCCGCGTTGGAGGCACCGCCCGGGCCACCCCCCGGCACGGGGCGGCTGTTGGCCGTGTCGGCATAATGGGACGGGCACTGCTGCCGGTGCCAGGGCTCCAGCGGCAGCGGCCAGGCTGGCTCCTGCTCGGCATCCGCATAGGCCATGGCACGGCTCACCAGCCCCTTGTCCAGCCCGAACAGCGCGTTGTAGCGTCCCCCCAGCGCCATCACCGCCGCCCCGGTCAGGGTCGCGGCATCGATGACCAGCGGAGCCCCCGACTCGGCGGCGAGCTGCAGGCCATCGGCCAGCACCAGTCGCCCCTCGGCATCGGTGTTGACGATCTCCACAGTGGTGCCGTTCTTGTAGGTGAGGATATCCCCCAGCTTGTAGGCATGGCCGGAGACCAGGTTCTCGGCACAGCAGAGGATGAGCTTCACCCGCTTGTCGAGCCCGCGCAGTATGGCCAGCGCCAGCGCCCCTGTCACTATGGCGGCGCCTCCCATGTCATGCTTCATGGTCAGCATGCCCTGGGAAGTTTTCATGGAGTAGCCACCGGAGTCGAAGGTGATGCCCTTGCCCACCAGGGCGGCGGCCACCGGGGCCTTGGGATCCCGGCTTGGATTGAAGTCCAGCTCCAGCATCACCGGCTCGCGATCGCTGCCACGACCGACCTGATAGAGCCCGACCCAGCCCGCCTGCTGCAGCGCCTCCCCCTTGAGGATGCGATGGCTGATGCGATCCGGCGCCAGCTCGGTGATGAAGGCGGCCGCCTCCACCGCCAGATCCAGCGGCCCCAGCTGTTCCGGGGTGGCATTGGTCATCTCGCGCACCCAGCGGCCGCACAACCAGCGCGCCTCCAGCTCCTCCCTGTCCTCTTCGGAGGAGGTCGCCCACTGCAGCTCGACCTCGGCCTTGGGGGTCTGCAGGCCCTGGGCAAAGGCCCACTGCTGCTCGCGTTCCCAATGACCGCAGAGCGCGGCCTTCTGGATCCCCTGACCACAGAGGCGGCGGGCCGCCTGCTGAATGTCCAGCAATGGGGTAGCGGTCACCAGATGGATCACCATGCCATCGGTGCGGTGCGAGAGCAGCGCCCCCTCGCCCCACTCGGGGGCGGCAAATTCGCGACTCAGCCAGACGTTCATGCACACACCTCCTGCAACCAGCGGGCGATAGTGCGCAGGCCGTGGCCCTTGGCGCCGGTCGCCCACAGCTCGTTGCCCGATTTTTGATAGGAGGCCGCCAGATCCAGGTGCACCCAGCCCTTGCCCTCATCGCGCACGAAGCGGGACAGGAAGGCGGCCGCGGTGGTGGCACCGGCGGTGCCTTCGGCGGAGGCCACGTTGCCCAGCTCGGCGAAGGCCGAGGTGAGCTGGCCCGCATGCCAGGACTCGAGCGGCAGGGGCCAGGCCTTCTCGTGTTCAAGCTTGGCAGCGACCAAGGCGCGCTGTTGCTCGGTTTCATCCAACGCAAACACCGCGTTGTAGTCGCGGCCGAGCGCGGTCTTGGCGGCGCCGGTCAGGGTGGCGGCATCGAGGATATGGGCGGCGCCACTGTCGCTCGCGGCCAGCAGGCCATCGGCCAGCACCAGGCGCCCTTCCGCGTCTGTGTTCTGGATCTCGACCGAGATGCCGTTCTTGTAGGTGAGGATGTCACCGAGCTTGAAGGCGTGGCCGGAGACCAGGTTCTCGGCGCAGCAGAGGATCAGCTTGACCCGCTTGTTCAGCCCGCGGCTGATGGCGAGCGCCAGGGCGCCGGTCACCATGGCGGCACCGCCCATGTCGGACTTCATCGGCAGCATGTTGTCAGAGGACTTCATGGAGTAGCCACCGGAGTCGAAGGTGATGCCCTTGCCCACCAGGGCGGCCACCACGGGGGCGTGGCGATCCCCGGTCGGGTTGTAGTCCAGCTCCAGCAGCACCGGCTCGCGCTCGCTGCCACGGCCCACCGACCAGATCCCGATATGTCCGGCCTCACGCAGCGCCTCACCGGCGGTGATGCGGGCGGTCACCTGATCGCCACCCAGGCCGCGGATCAGCAGCAGGGCCGATTCCGCCAGGCTCATGGGATAGATCTCTTCCGGGCAACCGTTGGTCACCTCGCGCACCCAGCGGGTCGCGCGGATCAACGCATCCAGCTCGCTGGCCTCGGTGGCACTCTGCTCGCCGAAGTGCACCTCACGCTGCCCCTTGGCGGCATAGAAGCCTTGGGCGAAGGCGTAACGGCGCTCCAGATCCCAACCCTCGCCGGCCAGGCTTACCCGCTTGATGCCGGTCGATTCGAGTCGGCGGGCCGCGCGCTGGATAGTGCGCAACGCATCCTTGTCCAGATGGATCAGGGTCTCGTCACCGCTGAAACTGAGCAGGGCGCCTTCGCCCCAGACGGCGGCGGCAGCCTGGGCGGATAACCGTACGTTCATCATGTCAGCCATCTTCTCTTGCTTCCTTTTTTATGGGCACTTGCATTAACGAATAGGGGAATAACGAATACAAAAAAGGCCGTACCCCCGAGGGTTACGGCCTTCACCATATCATCACTGCGCCATGAGATGCTGCACGTGCAATTCACTCATGTGTAATTAACGTCGCATCAATGGCGTTCGGAGGCGAGGTTGATGGTGTACTTGGGCAGTTCCACCACCAGATCCTCGTCCGCCAGACGGGCCTGGCAACTCAGGCGGGATTCCGGCTCCAGCCCCCATGCCTTGTCCAGCATGTCATCTTCCAGCTCATCGCTCGGCTCGAGGGAGTCGAACCCCTCCCGCACCACGCAGTGGCAGGTGGTACAGGCGCAGGACTTCTCGCAGGCATGCTCGATCTCGATGCCGTTGCGCAGGGCGATGTCCAGTATGGTTTCACCGGTCGCGCCCTCGAGGGCAGCGCCGTCCGGACAGAGTTCGGGGTGAGGCAGAATGATCAGTTTTGGCATATTACACCTTGTTGACGTTTTGGCCGGTCAGCACCTTGCGAATGGAAGCATCCATGCGACGGGCCGCAAACTCGCCACTGACGGCATCCGCCGCCTCGATGGCATCTTTGATTTGATTGGTGGTGCCCGTGGCACGCATGGTCAGCAGGTGGGCGATGGCAGAGTCGATCTCGGCACGCTCGGTCACGCTCAACAGCGCCTCGCCATCGGCGGCCAGGGCGGCATTGAGGCTCTCGACTACGCGATCGGCCTCGACCTTCTGCTCCGCCAGCATGCGGGCCTCCATGTCCTGCTGGGCATTGGCGATGGAGGCGCTCAGCATGCCGAGGATGTCCTCCTCCGCCAGCCCGTAGGAGGGCTTGACCTGGATCTCGGCCTGCACGCCGGAGGATTTCTCCATGGCGCTGACCGACAGCAGCCCGTCCGCATCCACCTGGAAGGTGACGCGAATGTGGGCGGCGCCGGCCGCCATCGGCGGAATGCCGGTCAGGGTGAAGCGGGCAAGGGAGCGGCAATCCGCCACCAGCTCGCGCTCCCCCTGCACCACGTGGATCGCCATCGCGGTCTGGCCATCCTTGAAGGTGGTGAACTCCTGGGCGCGGGCCACCGGGATGGTGGTGTTGCGCGGGATCACCTTCTCGGCGAGGCCCCCCATGGTCTCGAGGCCGAGAGAAAGCGGGATGACGTCCAGCAGCAGCATCTCGGCGTCGGGCTTGTTGCCCACCAGGATGTCGGCCTGGATGGCGGCACCGATGGCCACCACCTTGTCCGGATCTATGCTGGTGAGTGGCGGACGCTGGAAGAACTCCCCCACCAGCTCGCGCACCAGCGGCACCCGGGTGGAGCCCCCGACCATCACCACCTCCAGCACTTCCACCTGCTCCAGACCCGCGTCGCGCAGGGCGCGACGGCAGGCCAGCAGGGTGCGCTTGACCAGCGGCAGGATGAGCGCATCGAACTGGGCGCGGCTCAGCTCCCCTTGCCAGCCGGCGAAGCTGCAGGCCACGCTGTCGGCATCGGTCAGGCCGTGCTTGACGGCGGCCGCCACATCCAGCAACTCGCGCTGGGTGCGGGCCTCGAGCTGGCCGCTCAGGCCGGCCTGCGCCTTGATCCAGTCCGCCAGCAAGTGATCGAAGTCATCGCCACCGAGGGCGGAGTCGCCACCGGTCGCCATCACCTCGAACACGCCGCGATGCAGGCGCAGGATGGAGATGTCGAAGGTACCGCCGCCGAGATCATAGACGGCGATCACCCCTTCCTGACCGGAGTCGAGGCCGTAGGCGATGGCGGCCGCGGTCGGCTCGTTGAGCAGGCGCAGCACGTGCAGACCGGCCAGCCGGGCCGCATCCTTGGTGCCCTGACGCTGGGCGTCATCGAAATAGGCAGGCACCGTGATGACCACGCCGTCGAGGGCGCCACCGAGCGAGGCGACGCCACGTTCGGCCAGCGTCTTCAGGATCTCGGCCGAGACCTGCACCGGGTTGACCAGCCCTTGACGGGTCTGCAACTGGGGCATGCCGTTATCGGCGGCGACGAACTGATAGGGCAGCTGGCGGGTATCGATGTCGGCCAGCGCCTTGCCCATCATCCGCTTGACGGAGACGATGGTGTTGTGGGGATCGAGGGCGGCTTCGCGCTTGGCGTCGAAGCCAACCCGGATGGCGTCGGCCTGATAGTGCACCACCGAGGGCAGCAGATCGCGCCCCTGCTCGTCACACAGGGTGTCGGCGTGGCCGCTGCGCACGGCGGCGACCAGGGAGTTGGTGGTGCCGAGATCGATGCCAACGGCACGTTTATGCTGATGAGGTGCGGCGCTCTGGCCGGGCTCGGCGATTTGCAGTAATGCCATGGGTAATCAAAATTCCAGCGTTAGAGGTTCAAGACTCGAACAGCGAGTCTTCGAATCGTTCCAGCTCCTCGAGGAGCTTGTCGACAAACTTGAGTTTGCGCACGCAATCGGCGGCGGTCTGATCCTCACCCGCGGTGAGACAGTCGGTCAGCCGTTGCATCAGCGACTGGTGATCATGCCTGATCTCGCGGCGAAAATCTTCGATGGCGCGCTCAGGACTGGATTCCCCCTTCAACTCGGCGAGACGCTCGCGCCACTCCAGCTGTTGCATCAGGAAGGCGGTATCTTGCAGGGTCTGTTGCTCGCCACGGATGTCGGTGCCACGCAGGGAAAGCAGATACTCGGCTCGGCGCAGGGGCGCCTTGAGGGTGGTGAAGGCATCGTTGATCTGGGCGGCACGCTGCACCGCGGCCAACTGCTCCCGTTCCGGGGCTGTGGCAAAACGATCGGGATGGAACTTGGTCTGCAACTGGCGGTAGGTCTCTGCCAGTTGGCGGATATCGAGCTCGAAGCCCTGTGCCAGCCCGAACAGCTCGAAATGATTCATCTTGGATCCTCAGACAAGGAAGCTTGCGCCGCAATCACACTCGTCTTGAGAGTTGGAACGGCCGGATGGGAAGTCACCTTCCCGTCCAGCCGTATTGATTACCAACGCCTCAGACACTGAAGCTTTCGCCACAACCACACTCGCCCTTGGCGTTGGGGTTGTTGAACTGGAAGCCCTCGTTGAGGCCCTCCTTGACGAAGTCCAGCTCGGTGCCATCCAGATGGACCAGGCTCTTGGCGTCGATGATGATCTTGACGCCCTTTTGATCAAACACCTGATCCTCAGCGGTCAACTCATCCACGAATTCGAGCACATAGGCGAGCCCAGAACAGCCGGTGGTCTTGACGCCGAGGCGCAGGCCGATGCCCTTGCCCCGGTTGGTCATAAAAGAGGAAACCCGCGCCGCTGCGGCATCTGTCATGGTAATGGCCATACTGCTCTCCGGACCTTAGAGACCTTTCTTCTGCTTGTAATCGGCGATGGCGGCCTTGATGGCATCCTCCGCCAGAATGGAGCAGTGGATCTTCACCGGTGGCAGGGCCAGCTCTTCGGCGATGTCGGTGTTCTTGATGCCGGCAGCCTCGTCCAGAGTCTTGCCCTTGACCCATTCGGTCACCAGGGAGCTGGAGGCGATGGCGGAGCCGCAGCCGTAGGTCTTGAACTTGGCGTCTTCGATGATGCCGTCGTCGCTGATCTTCAGTTGCAGTTTCATCACGTCGCCACAGGCCGGGGCGCCGACCATGCCGGTCGCGATGCTGGGGTCGTTCTTGTCGAAGCCACCTACGTTACGGGGATTCTCGTAGTGGTCGATTACTTTTTCACTGTAAGCCATATCTAACTCCTGCTAATTCCGTTGTTCACCAAACCCTTGCCTCTCTGGCAAGCGATCAGTGATGAGCCCATTCGACCGTGTTCAGATCGACACCGTCCTTGAACATCTCCCACAGGGGGGACATCTCGCGCAGACGACCGATGGAGTCGCAGATGAGCTTGATTGCGTAATCAATCTCTTCTTCCGTGGTGAAGCGACCGATGCTGAACCGGATGGAGCTGTGTGCCAGCTCATCGTTCATCCCCAGGGCGCGCAGCACGTAGGAAGGCTCCAGGCTGGCAGAGGTACAGGCTGAACCGGAAGAGACCGCCAGATCCTTCAACGCCATGATGAGGGATTCACCTTCCACGTAGGCGAAGCTGACGTTCAGGTTGCCCGGGACGCGATGCTCCAGATCACCGTTGATATAGACTTCTTCGATATTCTTGATGCCATGCCACAGACGCTGGCGCAGGGCCATGATGTGCTGGCTCTCGCTCGCCATCTCTTCCTTGGCGATGCGGAAGGCTTCGCCCATGCCGACGATCTGGTGGGTCGGCAGGGTGCCGGAGCGCATACCGCGCTCATGACCACCACCGTGCATCTGGGCTTCCAGGCGCACCCGCGGCTTGCGGCGCACGTACAGGGCACCGATCCCTTTCGGGCCGTATACCTTGTGGGCGGACATGGAGAGCAGGTCGACCTTGAGCGCTTCCACGTCAACCGGGATCTTGCCGACGCTCTGGACCGCGTCCACGTGCAGCAGGATCTTGCGGGAGCGGCACAGCTCGCCGATGGCGGCGATGTCTTGGATCACGCCGATCTCGTTGTTGACATGCATGATGCTCACCAGGACGGTGTCATCGCGCAGGGCGCCTTCGATCTGCGCCAGAGTGAACAGGCCGTTGGGCATCGGCTCGAGGTAGGTCACCTCGTAGCCTTCACGCTCCAGCTGGCGGCAGGTGTCGAGCACCGCCTTGTGTTCGGTCTTGGAGGTGATGATGTGTTTGCCCTTGCCAGCATAGAAGTGGGCAATGCCCTTGATGGCCAGGTTGTTGGATTCGGTCGCGCCGGAGGTGAAGACGATCTCGCGAGGGTCTGCACCGATCAGCTCTGCCACTTGATTACGGGCCTGATCCACCGCCTCTTCGGCCTGCCAGCCGAAACGGTGAGAACGGGAGGCAGGATTGCCAAACAGGCCATCCATGGTGAGGCACTGCATCATTTTTTCTGCGACACGCGGGTCCACCGGACAGGTTGCCGAATAATCAAGGTAAATAGGCAGTTTCATGTTTTTCTCCGTTACGACGGGGTCACACAGCGACCCGTCGTGGAAAGCACGTTTATAGTTGGACTTTCAAGCTCACATCACCGCGTTCAGCCCGTTCAACCAGGGACAACACGGTCTTCATTTGTTCATCTTGCTTGCCAGCGATGCGTCGCACGTCGGCTTGACCCACCAGCTCCGCCAGGGTGATGTCCCCCAGGAAACTGGAGATGCGCTCGCTGAGATCGCGCCACAGGGAGTGGGTCAGACACTGGGTACCGCCATGGCAGCCCCCCTTGCCGAGACACTTGGTCGCATCGACCGACTCATCGACCGCGGTGATCACCTGACCCACCGAGATCTCGCCAGGGGCCAGTCCGAGACGATAACCGCCACCCGGACCACGCACGCTGCTCACCAGCCCATGTTTGCGCAGACGGGCAAACAGTTGCTCCAGATAGGACAAGGAGATGCCCTGGCGCTCTGAAATATCAGCCAGGGGCACGGGCCCCTGCTCTGCATGCAACGCCACGTCGAGCATGGCTGTCACAGCGTAACGTCCTTTTGAGGTCAGTCTCATATGCCTTACCGTCTTGCGAACAAATCAATATGGGCACATGGTCACATACCCGACTAAAACAGTCAAGTATATGGTTGAGTAAATCAGTCGGGATTAATCCTGCGGCCGGGCTTTCTGCACCGAGGTGAGAATACCGCGCAATATATTCAATTCAACCACTTCCGGCCGGGCACGATTGAACAGACGACGCAGCTTGCTCATCACATGACCGGGGTGCTCCTCGGTGATGAAACCGGTCTTCTGCAGAGTCTGCTCCAGGTGCAGATAGAACCCTTCCAGCTGCTGCGCACTGGGATAATCGACCCGCTCCTCGTCGGATTCGGGCAACTGATCCTGCAGCCAGCGCATCCGCACCTCGTAGCAGAGGGTCTGCACCGCCATGGCCAGGTTGAGGGAGCTGTACTCGGGATTGGCCGGGATGGCCACGTGGTAGTGGCACTTCTGCAGCTCGTCATTGGTGAGGCCGGTGCGTTCACGGCCAAACACCAGAGCGACCGGGTGCTTCACTCTCTCCGTCACCAGCTTCTCGCCCGCCTCGCGGGGGTCCAGCATGGGCCAGCTCAGGGTGCGGGAGCGGGCGCTGGTGCCGATGACCAGACCACAGTCGGCGATGGCGTCATCCAGCGTCGGGACGATGCGGGCGTTGACCAGCACATCGCTGGCCCCTGCCGCCAGGGCGATGGCGTTGTCATCTGGCAAGGCTTGCGGATCCACCAACACCAGCTGAGTCAGCCCCATGGTCTTCATGGCGCGTGCCGCGGAGCCCATGTTGCCGGTGTGAGAGGTGTTTACCAAAACGATACGAATCTGATCCAACATGCCCAGTCAATCTTCAGTCAAAAAATGGCGCGTAATTGTAACATAACCAATCGCTATTTTGGCACCGGTTCTGGCGCCACATTTAAGCACAAAAGTGGCCATTCGTATAACCAACCAGCATGAGCGCCGAAAAAGCGCGAGCTAACCTTAAAGAGTGCAAGGTGCATCACCCGGAGTCGCCACCCCATGCTGCCCGCCTGGCTCTACGAGCAGTTACCCAACCTCTACCTGCTGCTGTCGGCGGGGCTGCTGCTGTTCGCCCAGACCCCGCTGCTCTGGCTGGCAGCGGCCCTGCTGTTTGTGGCGGGTGCCCTGGTCTGGATGATGCGCTCCAACTACAGGCGCACCGATCTCGTCATCTTCCCGGCCAAACACTGGTTTCAACCCGAGTGGTGTTACGAGGCCCTGCCCTTCGCATGGCTGGCGCTGGGGCTCTTGCTGCTGCGCCTGCCCGACACCACGGCGCTGCTCGCCCTGCTACCCTGCCTGTGGGGCTGTCGTTGCCTGTGGGCCCGCCGCCATCGCCGCCACCATGCCGAGGGCATAGCACGGCACCTGAGGCGCAGCTCAGCACACCGGCGCGGGCACTGGCTCCTGCGCTGAACGGGTGCGCTCGACCAGGGTCGCCAGATCCATCAAGGGATACTTCATCAGGCTGGGCAATGCCTCAAGATCCAGGCTGTCCAACAGGTTCTTCAGCTCCAGCCCCAGCTCGGTATCCCCTTCGATCTTCAGCCTGCGCTGGAAGAAGAGGGAGTCCGGATCTTCCTTGCGACCGGCGATCAGGATGAGATCGTGACTGCAGCCACTGAAGCAGACATCGGCCGCCTCGCAGTCACGGGCCACCACCAGCCTGCCCTCCTGCGCGCTGATGAACCAGCTGAGTTCGAGATCGGAGACCTCGACCTTGAGCCACTTGCCCGCTAGGAAATCGAAGTCCCCGTCCAGGATGGCCTCCTTGAACACCTGCGCCAGCAGGCGCTCCATCAGACTCTGTTGCAGGGTGAAGGGCACCAGCTTGAGCGGGCGGCGCAAGATACGGGGTGCCTGTTCGACCAGGCGACGTTGCAGTTGTTGGAACACGATAAACTCCCAGTTTTTTGCGCATTCAAGCACAGGGGCCGTGGCAGGATCCTGTTGAAAATCAAACTTGTGCCGACTTACCTCAAGAAGGGTAAAGCCACCTAAAGCTGCCTCAGGTCAAAAAGTGGGGACGCGTCGATGCATACAATCGAGCCACTTTTGCATTTTTTGCCCTCTCGGAGCGTACCCGATGGAATTACTCTGTCCGGCAGGCAGCCTGCCGGCGCTGAAAACGGCCGTGGATAACGGGGCCGATGCGGTCTATATCGGCTTCAAGGACGACACCAATGCCCGCCACTTTGCCGGTCTCAACTTCACCGACAGCAAGCTGGAAAGGGCGGTGGATTACGTACACCAGCACGGCCGCAAGCTGCACATCGCCATCAACACCTTCGCCCACCCGGGATCTGACGCCAGGTGGAAGCAGGCGGTGGATCGCGGGGTGGCACTCGGAGCCGATGCCCTGATCATCGCCGATCTCGCCGTGCTCGATTATGCCAGCCGTCACCACCCCGACATGGAGCTGCACGTCTCGGTGCAGGCCAGCGCCACCAACGCCGCCGCCATCCGCTTCTACCAGCAGCACTTCAACGTCGGCCGGGTGGTGCTGCCGCGGGTGCTCTCCATGCATCAGGTCAGGCAGCTGGCCCGCGAGACCGACGTCGGCCTAGAGGTGTTCGCCTTCGGCAGCCTCTGCATCATGGCGGAGGGGCGCTGCTACCTCTCCTCCTACATGACGGGGGAGAGCCCCAACACGGTGGGGGCCTGCTCGCCGGCCAAGTTCGTGCGCTGGGAGGAGACCCCGACCGGCCTCGAATCCCGCCTCAACGAAGTGTTGATCGACCGTTACGGTCCCGGGGAAAACGCCGGTTACCCGACCCTGTGCAAGGGGCGCTTCGAGGTGGATGGCCAGACCTATCACGCCCTGGAGGAGCCGACCAGCCTCAACACCCTGGGCCTCCTGCCCGAGCTGTTCCAGACCGGGATCCAGTCGGTCAAGATCGAGGGCCGCCAGCGCAGCCCCGCCTATGTGGAGCAGGTGACCCGGGTCTGGCGCGCCGCCATCGACAGCTACCAGGCCAATCCGCAAGCCTATAACGTCAAGGCCGAGTGGGATGCCCAGCTCGCCCGCGTCTCAGAGGGGAGTCAAACTACCCTGGGCGCCTATCATCGCCAGTGGCAATAAGGAGACCCCATGCCATTCCTGCTCGGGCCAGCCGGCTCTGCCGCCAGCCTCTTCCGTCAGCGCGAGGACCTCATCTGATGCAATTCTCTCTCGGGCCCCTGCTCTTCTACTGGCCCAAGGCCGACACCCAGGCCTTTTACGACGCCGCGGCCCAGAGCCAGGCCGACATCATCTATTTGGGGGAGACGGTCTGCAGCAAGCGCCGCGAACTCAAGGTGGACGACTGGATCACCCTGGCGCGCCAGGTGGCTGGCTCGGGTAAGCAGGCCGTGCTCTCCACCCTGGCGCTGATCTCGGCCCCCTCCGAGCTCAAGGAGGTCAAACGGCTGGTCGACAACGGCAGCCTGCTGATCGAGGCCAACGATCTCGGCGCCGTCCAGCTCGCCCGGGAAGCCGGCCTGCCCTTCGTCTGCGGGCCGGCCATCAACGCCTACAACGCCGACGTGCTGCGCATGCTGCTTAAGAACGGAATGACACGCTGGGTGATGCCGGTGGAGCTCTCCCGCGACTGGCTGGTGCAGCTCAGTCAGGATCTGGGCCCGGCCCGCCAGCAGTTCGAGGTGGAGGTGTTCGCCTACGGCCATCTGCCGCTCGCCTACTCGGCGCGCTGCTTCACCGCCCGCTCCCTCGACAAGCCCAAGGATGGCTGCGAGCTCGCCTGCATCCACTACCCCACCGGGCGGCTGGCCAGCAGCCGCGAAGGGCAGAAGGTGTTCAATCTCAACGGCATCCAGACCCAATCCGGCTACTGCTACAACCTTGGCAACGAGATCAAAGGCATGGAGGGCTTGGTGGACGTGGTGCGCCTCTCCCCCGAGGGGATGGATACCCTGGACATGCTGGCCCGCTTCAAGGCCAATCAACAGGGTCAGGCCCCCCTGCCCCTGCAGCAGGAGCGGGACTGCAACGGCTACTGGCGCCAGATCCCCGGCATGAGCCTGGTGGAATGATCCGGGAACCCCAGACAGCAAAAGGCCTCGGTGCGTCGACCGCCACGGCTACTGAGACCAGAAATCCCCGGCGTGAGCCTGGTGGAATGATCCGGGAACCGCAGACAGCAAAAAGGCCTCGTTGAGAGGCCTTTTTTACATCGCTCGCATCCAGTATCAGGAGGCTTGCTTGCTGCTCTTGCCCTGTGCACTGGCACCAGGCGGCAGCGGCTTGCGCGCCATCAACTCCAGTTCGAGCAGGGCATAGCGGTGCTCGATGAAGTCATACACGTTGTTGGCGAGCGCCAGCTTGAAGTAGCTGATGGCTTCCTTGCGGTTGCCCTTGGCCAGCTCAAACTTGCCGAGGTAGAAATAGGTTTCACACAGGCGCTCTGCCAGCTCCCGGTTATCCTTCACCCCTTTCACCACGTTGCCCATCAGCTGGGTGGCGTTGATCTCGCCGGTATAGAGGCGCACCAGATCCCAGTTCCAGGCGTCGTCGTCATACTTGCCCAGCCGCTCTCGCATCCGGCTCATGGCCGCCGAGGCATTGAGCTTCTGCTCGGCCAGATAGAGCCAGAGCACCCGGTAGGGATCTTCCGGCTGCGCCTCGTAGAACCGCTTCATGTCGGCGGCAGCCAGCTCGGGACGGTTGCCATAGTAGAGCGCTATGCCACGGTTGAGGTAGGCGTAGTCGTAATCCGGGGCCAGTTCGAGGGCGGAGTCGAATGCCTCGTAGGCCTCGTCATAGTTCTGTTGCTGAACCAGATAGACACCGATGAAGTTGTAAGCCTCGGCAAAATCGGGTTTTTCCCGCAAGGCGCGGTTGAAATCCAATCTGGCAAGGGAACGCAACCCGACCCGGTCAAACACCACGGCACGCTCATAAAACAGTTCGGCCCGCTGCTCTGTCGTCAATTCCATTTCACTGAGCATCTGCCCGAGTCGCGCCAGCGCCAACTCGCTCTGGTAAGAGACCTGCAGAGGGGTCGCCAATACCAGTGAAGCGGGTTGCGGCTTGGGAACTTGAGGAGCTTCAACCTGACTGCTACTGCTGCATCCCCACATGGGGAGCAACAACAGGATACCCGTGAGGTATCCAATCCCTTTCCTGACGTTCAATGAACACTCCGACGCTTACGCTTGACCCGCCATATGGTAAAGGTCCACCGACAGTTTGTCATGTGGCGGAACCCCTATCCTTCAAATAAATCAGGATTCGACAGGGTATCCGGCATCACTCCAACCACGAAAGCCCCCATCGACACTGACCACCCGGCTATAACCCATCTTCTGCAGGTTGGCGGCGGCCAGGATGGAGCGAAAACCCCCACCACAGTAAAGATAAAGCTCGGTGGCCGGATCCGGATAACGGGTCTCGATGTCCCGCTCTATCACCCCGCGACCCAGATGCTCGGCCCCCGGCAGGTGACCTTTCGCCCATTCGTTATCTTCCCGCACGTCGATCAGATGAAAGGCCCTGCCCTCCTCCTGCCAGCGTTTGATCTGATGCACGTCAGTCTCTTGCACCTGGGTGCGAACGGCCTCTACCAGCGCCAGAAAACGGGGATTGTGATGCATGGCTTGCTCCTTGTTCTCGCACATTTTACCCAATTAATGGGGAGCATAATGACTCACCCTGACCCTAAGAGAAAGGGCGCCTTGTGGCGCCCTTGTCGATTACGGCAGGATCTCTTGTTGATCCGCACCCTCTTTTTCCACCTGGGTCGGCAGCATGTGCTCCCGCTTGACCCCGAAGAACATGGCAGAGGCACTCGCTACATAGATGGAGGAGTAGGTCCCGAAGGCCACCCCGATCACCATGGCGATGGCAAAACCGTGGATCAGCGGACCGCCCTTGAGCAGCAGCGCCACCACCACCACGAAGGTCAACCCCGAGGTGATAATGGTCCGGCTCAGGGTCTCGGTCATGGAGAGATCCATGATCTCGGCGGTATCCCCCTTGCGCACCTTGCGGAAGTTCTCCCGCAGGCGGTCGAACACCACTATGGTGTCGTTCAGGGAGTAGCCCACCAGCGTCATCAGCGCCGCCAGCACGGTCAAGTCGAACTCGTACTGGAAGTAGGCGAAGATGCCGAGGGTGATGATGACGTCGTGCGCCAGGGAGAGGATGCCCCCCATGGCCAGACGCCATTCGAAGCGCACCGCCACGTAGGCCAGGATACAGAGGATGGAGGCCAGCATGGCCAGGGCACCGTCTGTCGCCAGCTCGTCACCCACGGAAGGACCGACGAACTCGACGCGCTTGAGCACGGCGCCTTCATCGATCAGCTTGGCAGCCGCCAGCACCTCGTTGCCCTGCTGTTCCACCTTGACCCCCTCTTTCGGGGTCATGCGCACCAGCACGTCGCGGCTGGAGCCGAAGAATTGCAGGGTAGCCCCTTCAATCTTCTGCTGATCCAGTGCCTCGTGCATCTTGTCCAGGCTCACCGACTGCTGGAACCCCACCTCTATGGTGGTGCCACCGGTGAAGTCCAGCCCCCAGTTCAGACCGCGATCGAACAGGCAGAACAGGGCGAACATCGTCAGCAGGGCAGAGAACACCATTCCCGACTTGGCGAAGCGCATGAAGGGGATCGGCTTTTCAAAATGTAGAATCTGAAACATGTCTCTTCCTTAGATCGGCAGCTTGTCGATGCGCCGTCCACCCCAGGCCAGATTGATAATGGCGCGGGATACCGTGATGGCCGTAAACATGGAGGCGGTCAGACCGATGCCCAGCGTCAGGGCGAAGCCCTTGATGGCGCCGGTGCCGATACCGAACAGGATCACGCAGGTGATGAGCGAGGTGACGTTGGAGTCGGCGATGGTCGAGAAGGCACGGTCGAAGCCCATGTGAATGGCTTGCTGCACCCCGCGGCCGTTGCGGATCTCTTCACGAATACGCTCGTAGATCAGCACGTTGGCATCCACCGCCATACCCAGCGTCAACACAATACCGGCGATACCCGGCAGGGTCATGGTGGCACCCGGGATCATCGACATGATGCCGACGATCAGCACCAGGTTCATGCTGAGGGCCAGGTTGGCTACCCAACCGAAGGCACGGTAGTAGATCCCCATGAACAGCACGATCACCAGCATGGCCCAGCCGATGGCTTCCATCCCGCTGTCGATGTTCTGCTGACCCAGGCTCGGGCCTATGGTGCGCTCTTCCACGATCTGGATGGGCGCAATCAGGGCACCGGCACGCAGCAGCAGCGCCAGGTTGTGGGCTTCGTTGGCGTTGTCGATCCCGGTGATGCGGAACTGGCTACCCAGTCGTGACTGTATGGTCGCGACGTTGATCACCTCTTCCTGCTTGCGGAACTTGCGCTTGCCATCCGGGCCAGGCTGACCCACCGGCTTGTACTCGATGAACACGGTCGCCATGCCCTTACCAACGTTGTCCTTGGTAAAGTTGGCCATCTTGTTGCCACCCTGGCCATCGAGCTTGATGTTGACCTGGGGACGGCTGTATTCGTCGAAACCGGACTGGGCACCCACTATGTGGTCACCGGTCAGGATGATGCGCTTTTGCAGCACCACGGGACGGCCGTTGCGATCGTTGTAGACCTTGGAGCTCGGCGGCACCCGGCCATCGGCGGCAGCCTGGATGTCGGCGCTCTCATCGACCATGTGGAATTCCAGGGTCGCGGTCGCGCCCAGGATCTCCTTGGCACGGGCGGTGTCCTGGATACCGGGCAGCTCGACCACGATGCGCTCGGCACCCTGTTGCTGCACCAGCGGCTCGGCCACACCCAGCTCATTCACCCGGTTACGGATGATGGTGATGTTCTGCTCGAGGGCGTACTTCTTCACTTCCTTGATCTTGGCGTCACTCAAGCCGGCCAGCAGGATGAAGTCGTCACCCTTCTGCTCGGTGGTGAAGGTGAGATCCGGATTCTGGCGGCGCAGGAAAGAGGCGGCCTTGGCCTGATCTTCTTCCTCGCGGAACACCACCTGCACCTGATCGCCCACCCGGCGCACGCCGGAGTAACGGATCTTCTGGGTACGCAGCTCGGTGCGGAAATCCTGCACCATCTGCTCTTGCTGCTTGGTCAGCGCCTCGGCCATGTCCACTTCCATCAGGAAGTGCACACCACCGCGCAGGTCCAGACCCAGCTTGAGCGGCGCCGCACCTATGGCTTCGAGCCAGGCCGGCGTGGACGGAGCCAGGTTCAGGGCCGTGATAAAGTTGTCGCCCAGCTTGCCGGCGACGACATCGCGCGCCTTGAGCTGATCTTCGGTGTTGTTAAAACGGACCAGGATGAAGCCGTGTTCGAACGCCGCATGCTTGACCGGGATCTGAGCCGCCTCGAGCGTCTCCTTCACCAGATCCAGCGTCTCTAGTTTGACTTCGGCGCCGCGGCTGGCAGATACCTGCAGGGCCGGGTCTTCGCCGTAAAGATTGGGGGCTGCATATAGAAAACCGATGGCGATCACGAAGACCACCATCAGGTATTTCCACAGCGGATAGCGATTTAACACGCTGTGCTCCTCGGGAGATTAAAGGGACTGGATAGAACCCTTGGGCAGAACGGCAGAGACGAAATCACGTTTGATGGTGACTTGAGTCTGATCGTTCAGGGCCAGCACCAGGTATTCGCTATCGGCGGAAACCTTGGCGATCTTGCCAACCAGACCGCCGGAGGTGAGCACTTCGTCACCCTTGGCCAGGGAGCTCATCAGATCACGATGAGTCTTGGCACGCTTGGCCTGGGGACGATAGATCATGAAGTAGAAGATAAGGCCGAACACGGCCAGCATGATGATCATTTCCATGCCACCACCCTGTGCACCCGGAACCGCGCCTTCTGCATATGCCTTGGAGATAATGCTCATTTAACAACCTCTTGTTTGATGTAGATTTGATAACTAGATTATAAATCGTTGTTATTTCACGTCATTTTCAGCTATCGGAGGCACAGGCTTCCCTTGCCGACGGTAAAACTCAGTTACAAAGTCGTCTAATTTACCCTGCTCGATCGCGTCCCGCAAACCCTGCATCACCCGTTGGTAATAACGCAGGTTATGGATGGTATTCAGACGAGCGCCGAGGATCTCGTTGCACTTGTCCAGATGGTACAGATAGCTGCGGGTGTAGTTCTTGCAGGTGTAGCAATCGCAGTCCGCGTCCAGGGTGCTGGTGTCTTCGCGATACTTGGCGTTGCGGATCTTGACCACCCCATCGGTGGTGAACAGATGGCCGTTGCGGGCGTTGCGGGTCGGCATCACGCAGTCGAACATGTCGACGCCGCGGCGCACCCCTTCCACCAGATCCTCCGGCTTGCCGACGCCCATCAGATAGCGTGGCTTGTCGGCCGGGATCTTCGGGCAGACGTGCTCGAGGATCCGGTGCATGTCTTCCTTGGGCTCACCCACGGCGAGGCCACCGACCGCGTAGCCGTCGAAACCGATCTCCAGCAGGCCGTTCAGCGACACATCCCGCAACTCTTCATACACGGAACCCTGGATGATGCCGAACAGGGCGTTCTTGTTGCCCAAAGCATCAAACTTGTCGCGGGAGCGCTTGCCCCAGCGCAGGGACATCTCCATGGACTTGCGCGCCTCTTCGTAGGTCGCCGGATAGGGGGTGCACTCGTCGAAGATCATCACGATGTCGGAGCCCAGATCGTACTGGATCTCCATGGATTTCTCGGGGTCGAGGAAGATCTTCTCACCGTTGATGGGGTGACGGAAATGCACGCCCGCCTCGGTGATCTTGCGGATGTGACCCAGGCTGAACACCTGGAAACCACCGGAGTCGGTCAGGATCGGGCCCTGCCAGTTCATGAAGTCATGCAGATCACCGTGGGCGCGCATCACCGCCTGCCCCGGCCGCAGCCAGAGGTGGAAGGTGTTGCCGAGCAGGATCTGGGCGCCGGTCTCGCGCACCTCTTCCGGGGTCATCCCCTTGACGGTGCCGTAGGTGCCGACCGGCATGAAGGCCGGGGTCTGCACCACGCCGCGTTCGAATACCAGCTGACCGCGACGGGCGCGGCCGTCGGTGGTTTTCAGTTCAAATTTCATTGCTACCTCGATTCAGTCAGAGAAACAGTCTGACAGCAGAGGACCCGATGGGCCCGGTATAAAGGGCGAGGCTTATGCCTGCGCCCGGCGACGGGTGACGAACATGGCGTCCCCGTAGCTGAAGAAACGGTATTGCTCGGCCACGGCCGCCTGATAGGCCGCCATCACATGGTCATAGCCGGCGAAGGCGCTGACCAGCATGATCAGGGTCGACTCCGGCAGGTGGAAGTTGGTGACCATGGCATCGACGATCTGGAACTCATAGCCCGGGAAGATGAAGATGTCGGTGTCGCTGAAGAAGGGCGCCAGCGGCTTGCCCTGGGCCAGGCTCACCTTGGCCGCGCTCTCCAGAGAGCGCACCGAAGTAGTGCCCACCGCAATCACGCGGCCACCACGAGCCCGGGTCGCGTTGATGGCATCCACCACCTCCTGTGGCACTTCGGCATACTCCGAGTGCATGTGGTGATCTTCGATCCTGTCCACCCGCACCGGCTGGAAGGTCCCCGCACCTACATGCAGGGTGACGAAGGCCGTTTCAACCCCCTTGGCGCGGATCTTTGCCAGCAGGGGCTCATCGAAGTGCAGCCCCGCGGTCGGCGCCGCCACGGCGCCCGGCTTCTGGTTGTAGACGGTCTGGTAGCGCTCCTTGTCGGCGTCCTCGTCGGGCCTGTCGATATAGGGCGGCAGCGGCATGTGACCGATGGCCTCCAGGATCTCCAGCACCGGACGCGGGTCCAGGAAGTGGATCTCGAACAGGGCGTCGTGGCGGGCGCGCATCTCGGCCTCGACCCCACCATCCAGGTTGAGGCGGGTGCCGGGCTTGGGCGACTTGGAGGAACGCACGTGGGCCAGCACGCTGTGCTCGTCCAGGATGCGCTCCACCAGCACCTCCAGCTTGCCGCCGCTGGCCTTCTGGCCAAACATGCGCGCCGGTATGACCCTGGTGTTGTTGAACACCAGCAGATCGCCGGGGTTGAGCCGGTCCAGCACATCCACAAATTGACCATGGCGCAGGGCGCCGCTTTGACCATCGAGCTGCAACAGACGACTGGCGGTACGTTCCGTCATGGGATAGCGGGCAATCAGCTCGTCTGGCAGATCAAAATGAAAATCGGATACTTGCATCTTTCACCTCGGGGGAATCGGCGGCTAGTCTAGTTATCCCCTTCCAGCAAGGCAACCCAAAAGACCAAAAACCCAAGAGAGACAAGGGATAGCGCTCGTTTTTGTGACACCTTGCCGGTTAATGATTCTTTAATGATCTGTATTGACCCTGATCATGTTTTGGCGCCAGCGGCTGGACTATGGTGAAACCAGAGACACAAGGAGTCCCACCATGATGACCCTGTCCGAAATCATGACCGAACATCTCTTCACCCTGGGGCCACAGAACAGCGTCAAACAGGCGATGGATCTGATGCAGCAGGAGCGGATCCGCCACATCCCCATCGTCGACGAACACCATCACCTGCTGGGCCTAGTCACCCTCTCCGACATCCTGGCCACCCGCGAATCCAAGCTGCTGCTGATCAACCCGGAGCGGGAGGCCGAGTTCACCGACAGCGTCCAGCTCGACGAGATCATGACCCACCAGGTGGCGAGCGTGGATCCCCACGCCGGCATCAAGGAGGCCGCCCTCTACCTGCAGCGCCACAAATATGGCTGCCTGCCGGTCATCCGGGGCAGCAAACTGGTGGGCATAGTCACAGAGTCGGATTTCATCGCCGTCGCCATCAACCTGTTGGAGCTGATGGAGGAGCAGGAGCCACCTGTGGACTTCTGATCGCCCAATCCTGTAATTAAATTACAATAAAAGCGTTTTCAGCGGAAAAATCGGCCATTAATCTGAAAGTCTTTCATTTTGATTGAAAAATTACACCACAACCTTGATTTGTGATCGCCGTCACACTATGATGCCCGTCATGCAATTATTGCCGAAGGGGAGATAAGGGATTGTGCACCCGGGTCTTCTCTTCATATGTCTGCAAGTTTGCACACCCCGTAGTAAGTCTTTGCTGTAAAGCATTTGTTATATCGCCATTCCTTGTTTGATGACCCGGCCCTATCCTCGCGATAGCGCCGGGATTTTTTTATCCGCCTCTCCCTGCCCCTCTTTCGCGCCACAGGCCGATTGCCGCCCTAGCCTCCTCACATTTCATAAAACAAGATCCCATCCGGGCCTTGAAAATGTGAGCTACAGGACAGAAATTGAACTTCGCCAATGAGTTATCTTCGAAGGCCTGAGATATTCATGTTAGGTACAGTTGCGATGGGCTATCTAATAAGTAGATTTAAGTGATTCAAAATTGTGGCTTTAACCGATTAGCGAAAGGCCCTATGATGACCCCATCGAAAGTTAAGCGCCTCGTCTGGCAAGACTCTTCACTACCGGACGGGCATATGTACATCACCAAGGAGCAAATACATGTCTACCTATATCAACACTGAAATCAAGCCGTTCAACGCTACCGCCTACCACAATGGCAAATTCGTTCAGGTGTCTGACGCTGACCTGAAAGGCAAGTGGTCCGTGGTGTTCTTCTACCCGGCTGACTTCACCTTCGTTTGCCCGACCGAGCTGGGCGACCTGGCCGACAACTACGCTGCATTCAAGAAGCTGGGCGTCGAGATCTACGCCGTCTCTACCGACACCCACTTCACTCACAAGGCCTGGCACGACACTTCTGACACCATCAAGAAGATCCAGTATCCGATGATCGGTGACCCGACCGGCGCCATCACCCGCAACTTCGGCGTGATGATCGAAGAGGCTGGCCTGGCTGACCGTGGTACCTTCGTGATCGACCCACAGGGCGTCATCCAGATCGTTGAAATCAACGCCGGCGGTATCGGCCGTGACGCTCTGGAACTGCTGCGCAAGGTCAAAGCTGCCCAGTACGTTGCCGCTCACCCGGGTGAAGTGTGCCCGGCCAAGTGGCAAGAAGGCGATGCCACCCTGGCCCCGTCCCTGGATCTGGTAGGCAAAATCTAAGCCTCCTGCTCTCCAAGACCGGCCCACTCAAGGGCCGGTCTGCTTTCTGGCTCAGTGCTTTCTGCGTTCACTGTTTTTTGCATCCAGTGCTTTCTGTATCCAGTAATAGTGCCGACCCGCCATAACAAGAAGGAATTCGAAGATGTTAGATACCAACCTCAAACAGCAGCTCAACGGTTACTTGCAGTACATCGTCAATCCCATCGAGATCAGCGTGTCCGGCAATGACAGCGACAAGTCCGCGGAGCTGCTGGCCCTGGCCACAGAAATCAGCGACATGTCCCCCAAGATTTCCATGACCGATGGCACTGCCGCTCGCAAGCCTTCCATGAGCATCGCGCCGAAGGGCCAGGCCCCGCGTGTTCATTTTGCCGGCATCCCCATGGGTCATGAATTCACCTCCCTGGTGCTCGCCCTGCTGCAAAGCGGCGGCCACCCCTCCAAGGCCGATCCGGCCGTGCTGGAGCAGGTCAAGAACCTGAAGGGTGAGTTCCACTTCGAGACCTATATATCCCTCTCCTGCCACAACTGCCCGGACGTGGTACAGGCCCTGAATCTGATGGCCACCCTGAACCCCGGCATCACCCACACCATGATCGACGGTGCCCTGTTCCAGGATGAGGTGAATGAGCGTCAGATCATGGCGGTGCCGAACGTCTACCTGAACGGTCAGCCGTTCAGCCAGGGCCGCATCTCGCTGGAAGAGATCGTCGCCAAGCTCGATACCGGCGCAAGCGAACGCAAAGCCGCCGAGCTGAGCGAGAAAGCTCCCTACGACGTATTGGTCGTCGGCGGTGGCCCGGCTGGCGCGGCCGCGGCCATCTATGCCGCCCGTAAAGGGATCCGTACCGCCATCGTCGCCGAGCGTTTCGGTGGTCAGGTGATGGACACTGTCGGCATCGAGAACTTCATCTCCGTGCCCTACACCGAAGGCCCCAAGCTGGCTGCCAGCCTGGAGCAGCACGTCAAGCAGTACGGCGTGGAAGTGATCACCGAGCAGCGCGCCGCCGCCATCAGCAAGGATGGCTACGTGAACGTGGAGCTCGCCTCCGGCGCTACCCTCAAGAGCCGCGCCGTGATCCTGGCCACCGGTGCCCGCTGGCGCGACCTTAACGTGCCGGGCGAAGTTGAATACCGCACCAAGGGCGTGGCCTACTGCCCGCACTGCGACGGTCCCTTCTTCAAGGGCAAGCGGGTGGCGGTGATCGGTGGCGGTAACTCCGGCATAGAAGCGGCCATCGACTTGGCCGGCATCGTCGAGCACGTCACCGTCGTGGAATTCGCCGATACCCTGCGTGCCGACGAGGTGCTGCAGAAGAAGGCGCGCTCCATGGGCAACATCGACATCATCATGAGCGCCCGCACCACCGAAGTGATCGGTGACGGCAGCAAGGTGGTTGGCATGGATTACGAAGACCGCACCACGGGTGAGATCAAGCACCTGGCGGTGGCCGGTATCTTCGTGCAGATCGGCCTGGTGCCAAACACCGAGTTCCTCAAGGGGAGCGAAGTAGCACTGACCCGCTTTGGCGAGATCGAGATCGACACCAAGGGCGCGACCTCACTGCCCGGTGTCTACGCCGCCGGTGACGCCACTACCGTGCCGTTCAAGCAGATCATCATCTCCATGGGTGCCGGTGCCACCGCCGCGCTGGGGGCGTTCGATTACCTCATCCGCAATGCGGCGCCGGAAGCCGCCGCCGTCAAGGCCGATGCTGTGACCGCCTGATAGGCCCATCGCCAACAAAAAGCCGACTCCCTGGAGTCGGCTTTTTTTATCTCCCTTGCAGGCCAGGCATGAGAGAGACAGTGCCTCCCTGACCAGACGGCTTGCTAGCCCTGACCTCCCCGCCCCAATCGATAACCCCAGCATAGGCGGGCTATCCTTAATGGGATCTCATCACGGAGGTAGTCAAAATGAGGCTCATGTTGTTGTTGGCAGGCCTGCTCTTCGCCGGCACTGCCTTCGCGTTTCACTGTCCCATGGACATGAAGAGGATTGACGATGCCCTGGCCGCGGGCCCTCCCATCAGTGCCGAGCGGCTGGCGGAGGTGAAGCAGCTGAGGGCCGAGGGCGAGACCCTGCACAAGGAGGGCAAGCATCAGGAGTCCATAGATACCCTGGCCAAGGCCATGACCCTGCTTGGCATCGACAAGACCTGATCCCGCCTGCACATCCTGGCGACGAGAGGCATCATCCGGCCGGTGATGCCCAACGCAGAGGCGATACAAACAACAAGGCCCTCGCCATGGCGAGGGCCTTGTCATGCGGGAGCCGTATCACGCTCATCGAGCAAACGGTATGCCGCTTACTCTCCCTCGATGCGATAGATGCGGTTCTTGCCAGCCCGTTTGGCCTGATACATCGCATTGTCGACCATGGCCAGCAGCTCCTCGGGGGTGCGGCCATTGCTGCTGCCGATGCCGGCACTGAAGGTGACCAGCATCCCCTTCTCCCGCCACTTCAGCTCGCTGACGCGGCAACGCCACTGCTCCATCAGCAGCTCGGCCTCCGCCAGCGTGCCGTGTTCGAAGAGGGCGACCAGCTCCTCGCCGCCGTAACGGCACAGGGAAGCACTCTCACCCAACAGCTCCTGACCCAGCTCGACGCTGCGACAAAGCGCCGCATCTCCGCCGGTATGGCCATAGACATCGTTGATCTGCTTGAAGTTATCCAGATCGACCAGGGCCAGCACGAAGGGGCTTCCCTCCTCATGCAGCTGACGAAGGCGCCCATCCAGGAAGCGTCGATTGTAGATGCCGGTCAGGGCGTCCCTGTGTGCCATGTCAAACGACTCTTGCAGGTGATCAGACACCTGATTCAGCGCCTGATCCAGCAGCGCCATCTCCGGGAACACCGGCAGGACGCTCGATGAGGGACCCCCCATTGCGCCGGCACCGAGTTGGCGGATCCGGTTGACCAGGCTGTCGATGAGCACCAGCAACCGTAGGCGGAAGAAGGCCGACATGGTGATGAAGAGCGCGCAGGCGACGACCAGCAGCCCCAGGGCGAGGCTGCCCCCCAGCACGGCCACCGAATCTCGCCTTGGCTGGACAGTGATGGCCAGCCAATGTTCACGCTTGGGTAGCGTCCCATAGGCCACATACTCGTTGCTCTGCTCCGAGTAGAAGGAGCCGGATTGCGAGGTCAGGCGCGCCAGCCAGGGGGCCTGCAATATCTGGCCGTTGTAGGCCGACTGCGAGCTCACCAGGATCTGGTTGGTGCGGCGATCAATCACCATGTGGCTCAAGGCGTTGTCCCCGTACAGCATGTCTCTGAGCATCTGCGACCATTCCGCGACGTTCACATCGGTGCCGATGACACGGGCCCCCTCCTGCTGGCCATCCGTCAGCCGATGGGCGAGGGTCAGGATATAGTCGCCGGTTAAGATGTCCTGATAGGCCGGCGTCCAGTAAAACGTCCGGGCCGCCAGCGCCCCCTTGAACCAGGCGCGGGAGTTCACATTGACCCTGGCGTTCACCCAGGCCTGATCCGCCTCCTCGCTGCCGGAGAAGAAGCGTCCGGTCGAGTCGGCATAGAAGATCAGCGTGATCAAGGAGTCGAGGGCGGCCTTGTTACCCCAGAGTTCGCGGTATTCCTGCCGGGCCCGAGTCGACGAGATCACCGGGTTCAGTTTGTCCGCGGTAACCTCGACGGCCATCAGCTGCTCGATGTGATCGAGCATTCTCGCCTCGGCGACCACGGCCATGCTGTTGAGACTGACCAGCTTCTGCTCAACGACCACCCCATGGTTGTAGACCGAGAGGGCAAACATGCCACCGATCCCGAGCAGCATCGGCAAGGCCAACAGCCAGAGATAGCCCGTGATAAAGGCAAAATTTTTCTTCGTGCGTTTGAAAATCAACATACTTGGGGTCCTGCTCATCACCTCGTGGTGCAACCTGCATGCGGCATGGCCCCATCGGAGGGCGCACAGTATGCCGCCATCACTTTAGGGGTAGTGAATCATTTTCCCGACCTCATTCAACTGTGATTCAGGCAACTTTTTCATCGAAATGAGGTTTCGTTAAGTGGAACAGAGAGATAGGAGATATTTTCTGGTTAAAAAAAACCAGTAGGCAAGCCCGCCGGTTTCGCCCTCCGCGAGGAGGTATCCTGGAACAAGGGGACAAACGGAGCACTTCGTCGGCAGACAGCGCCATCGGCAGGGGCTTTAATGAACATCACCCTGCCCGTGTCTCCCCTTGGTGTCCCCCATCGCCCGGGGCTAGACCCGGCCGCTGTAGACCAGGGTGCAATAGTTGAAGGCTATCTGGCCATCGACGGCGCAGCGGGCAAACTCGCGGCGGATCAGCGCCGTCAGTCCCTCATAGGCCGGTGTGCCCATGGCGGGCGCATAGGAGGAGGAGTTGAGCCGCCCCAGTACCCCATCGAGGTCGAACAGCTGGCGGTTCTCGAAACGATCGAGCCGATAGTCCCCCTCGAAGAAGGCGCGAAAATCGGCCTCGCCGAGATTGCGATGGTTCACCTCCTCATAATCCCCGGAATAGGTGCGCAGCCCCGCCTCATAGGCCTCGAGGAAGTGGGTATTGGTCAGCCTGTCGTTCCAGATCAGCGCAACCCGGCCACCGGGCCTGAGCAGCCGACGACATTCGGCTTTGAAGGCGGCGCGGTCGAACCAGTGGAAGGCCTGGGCGACGGTGACGAGATCCACGGCGCCCGCAGGCAAGCCGGTGGCCTCCGCACTGCCACTGTGCCAGCTGAGGTTGCCGGCCCCCGCCAACAGCCGCTCGGCGGCGCTGCGCATCTCGGCATTGGGCTCCACCGCCCACAGCTGACTCACCCTGGGCGCCAGCAGCGCCGTCAGTATGCCGGTGCCCGCCCCTATGTCGGCGACCACAGCCGAGGGCCCCATGCCGAGCTCCTGCGCCAGAAAATCCAGCATGGCCGCCGGGTAGCCGGGGCGATACTTCACATAGGCCTCGACCCGGGCCGAGAATCGCTGGGTACTGTCCATTGCTCACTCCTCTCTGGTTATCTCTGTGCCAACCCTGCGCCACGCCGCCCACTGGCAATGATTCAGGCATGGGCGCGCGTCGCCCTCCCCTGGTGGCCAGATTCACTATGCCACTACACTCAACACAGCACGAGCACATCAGGTCGGCTATCCAGCACCGCAGGAGTCCCCATGCCGAGATCCCACTATCTACTCCCCCTCATCGCGGCCCTGCTGAGCGGATGCGGCGCCGAGGTGGTTGGCACGGCCGTGATCAACGGGAAACTGCAGGCAGAGCAGGCGGAACAAGCCAAGGTGCAGGCGGAGCAGCTCAAACTGCAGCTCGATGAGGCCATGAGAGCCACCCAGGCTGCCGCTTCCGCGGCCAACGCCCAGTAAACACACCGCCCCGTACCGGCTCACCCCTTTACCCGACTCGCATCACCACAGGAGGATTGCCATGAGAAGAGTCATCGTCTCTGCCTTTGTGTCCCTCGACGGCATCATGCAAGCCCCCGGCGGGCCAAAAGAGGACCCCACCGGCGGCTTTGCCCTTGGCGGCTGGATGTTCAACTATGCGGACGACAGCATGGACATCTCGGCCGCGGGCTTCGACGGCAAGGATCGCGAGCTGCTGCTCGGGCGCAGAACCTACCAGATCTTCGAGGCCTACTGGCCTTATCAGCCCCATGATCACCCCATCGCCAAGACGCTCAACGCCGCGAAGAAACACGTCGCCTCGCGCACCCTGACGCGGCTCCAGTGGCACAACTCGAGCCTGCTTGAGGGCGATGTCGTCGCGGCTGTCATCGCCCTCAAGGGCCAGCCTGGCCCCGATCTGCAGGTGATTGGCAGCGGCAACCTGATCCAGACGCTCCAGGCCGCGACCCTGGACCCGTCGCTGGGTATGCCACTGCCGGGTATGCCGCTGATAGACGAGTACCACCTCTGGACCTTTCCGGTGGTGCTTGGCCGGGGCAAGCGCCTGTTCGGCGAGACGGCCAGGCCATCGGCACTGCGGCTGGTGCGCTCCCGGGTGTCAGACTCCGGCGTGCTGATGAGCACCTATGTGCCAGACGGCGATATCCAGCCCGGCACCTTCCCCGGCAGCGCACCGAGCGAGCTGGAGTTGGCCAGGCGCCAACGGATGGCCAATGATAAATGGTGACGAAAAAGGACCCGCCTCCCTTGTGGCGGCGCAGGACGGCCTATCAGGATGGAGAAATGACATGAATACCCCCGCAAAGAACACCATTTGCCTCTGGTATGACGGCGACGCAGAGGAGGCGGCGCAGTTCTACGCCAGCACCTTTCCCGACTCCTCCGTCGGTGCCGTCTACCATGCGCCTTGCGACTTTCCGTCTGGCAAGCAAGGGGATGTGCTGACGGTCGAGTTCAGGGTGATGGGGATCCCCTGCCTCGGGCTCAATGGCGGACCCGGGGTCAGGCACAACTGGGCGTTCTCGTTTCAGGTCGCCACCCAGACCCAAGCCGAAACGGATCACTACTGGCACGCCATCATCGACCACGGCGGCCAGGAGAGCGAGTGCGGCTGGTGCCAGGACAAGTGGGGCATCTCCTGGCAGATCACCCCGGTCGCGCTGTTGCAGGCGATCACCGATCCCGACCCCGCCGCCGCCAGGCGCGCGTTCGAGGCGATGATGCAGATGAGAAAGATCGACATCGCGACCATAGAGGCGGCGCGCCGCGGCTGAGATTATTATCGCCTCAGGACGCATCTCGTATAAAAACAAAGCCCTCGCCAACTGGCGGGGCTTTTACTGGGGATAAAACGGCTGGTTCAAGTGGGAAACTGATTGCCTATCAAATGCCATATCAGGCACCGTACCACAAACCTTTAGTCAGACAACATCACCTCGATAAAGGCCTTGGCCGCCGCGGTCAGGGTTTTATGGAGGCATAGAACAGCGAAAAAACGCGCAGGCGCCCGCGCAGTTCCGGCATGATTTCCACCAGAGTGCCGCGCGCAATCCGCTCGGCGACGATGAAATCATAAGCCTGACAAATACCCAGCCCGCTCTCTGCCAGCGACACGACACCGAGGGGATCATCTGTGACCTCCAGCGCGGCCTCCGGCATCCAATCCACATCCACGCCCCCCTCGCACAATTGCCAGGGGAGCGCGCGGCCGGTGCTGGGGATCAAAAACAGAATACAGCGATGGGTTTTTAATTCCGCCAACGAAGAAGGCATGCCCATGCGCTCGATATAGTCGGGCGCCGTGAATAGCCCCAGGGGTACCTCTTCCAGCTTGCGCGCCAGCTCGTTACGGCTTGGATGGATACTGCTCAAAATAGCGACCGGCCAGTGCCTGCGCCGCTGCCAGTGCGGCGGGGGGCAATTCCTTGGCCACAGCGTCGCGCCACTCAGCCGCCTTGCCACTGCCGTTGGCCGCGGCAACCGAGAACCAGGCATATGCCTGTTTGACATCCTTCGGCACCCCTTGGCCGCTGGCATACATCATCCCCAGGCTGGTTTGCGCCCCGGCATACCCCTGTTCGGCGGCCTTGCGGTACCAGGCCGCGGCCTGCTTGAAGTCCTTTGGCACCCCATCGCCGCGGTAATACATCACCCCCAGGCTGGTTTGCGCCCCGGCATACCCCTGCTCGGCGGCCTTGCGGTACCAGGCGACCGCCTGCTGGTCATCTTTTGGTACCCCCTGCCCGTGTTCATACATCACCCCCAGACTGGTTTGCGCATTGACCTCACCCTGCTCGGCGGCCTTGTGATACCAGGCGAGCGCCTGCTTGAAGTCCTGTGGTACCCCATCGCCGTGGTAATACATCAGGCCCACATTGTTTTGCGCATCGGCATCCCCCTGCTCGGCGGCCTTACGGTACCAGACGAGCGCCTGCTGGTCGTCCTGTGGCACCCCTTCACCCCGTTCATACATCACGCCCAGATTGAACTGCGCTTTGGCATATCCCTGCTCGGCGGCTTTACGATACCAGGCTAACACCTGCAGGAAGTCCTGTGGCACCCTTTGGCCGCGGTAATTCATCACCCCCAGGTTGTTCTGCGCCATGGCATACCCCTGTTCGGCGGCTTTGCTGATCCAGGCGAGCGCCTGCTTGAAGTCCTGTGGCACCCCTTCGCCGTTGTAATACATTACCCCCAGGTTAAATTGCGCATGGGTATCCCCTTGCTCGGCTGCCTTGCGATACCAGGCAGCGGCCTGCTTGAAGTCCTGTGCTACCCCCTGGCCGCGGTAATACATCAGTCCCAGGTTGTATTGCGCCCCGGCATCCCCCTGCTCGGCGGCTTTGCGGTACCAGGCGAGCGCCTGCTGGTCGTCCTGTGGCACCCCTTTGCCGTGGTCATACATCACGCCCAGGTTGAATTGCGCATTGGCCTCCCCCTGCTCGGCGGCTTTGCGATACCAGGCGAACGCCTGCTTGTCGTCCTGAGACACCCCTTGGCCGGTGGCATACATCAGGCCCAGGCTGCTTTGCGCCTTGGCATCCCCCTGATCGGCGGCTTTACTACTCCAGGTGAATGCCTGCTTGAAATCCTCTGGCACCCCTTGGCCGGTAGCATGCATCAGGCCCAGGTTAAATTGCGCCTGGACATCCCCTTGTTCGGCGGCCTTGCGATACCAGGCCGCGGCCTGCTTGTAGTCCTGTGACCCCCCTTGACCGCGGTAATACATCAGGCCGAGGTTGTATTGCGCCCCGGCATCCCCCTGCTCGGCGGCCTTGCGGTACCAGGCAAGCGCCTGCTTGAAGTCCTGCGGCACCTCTTCGCCCGTGGCATACATCAGGCCCAGGTTAAATTGCGCCTTGGCATCACCCTGCTGAGCCAGAGCGACAACATCGCCTGCCGGGGCCTTCACGCTGGCTTTCTCTTGCTTGTCTGTTGTCGGCTCCGCTTGCCGATCGGGGCAACCGGTTACCAGCAACACCGCCAACAACGGTGCCAACATCGTTTTTTTCATCCCTGGATACCGCCCTGCTGATGTTTGTTCCCCTTTCGCATTGTAGTGCAGCCGGTTATTGAGTCTCCAATCACCACGGGATGGATGGCGCTGCCAGAACTCGGTGGCCTGGTGCAACCACAGAGCGCAGTCTCGATGGATGTCCGGCTGGGTGGATTGAGAGTCCTCAGGGGAGTTTTATTGCGAGCGATGAACATGCCGCGGCCTTGTTGATCAAGGCCGAGACCGGGCCACCACCAACGCCGCCAGAATACGAATAAAAAAGACCCTGCCAATGCAGGGTCCTCTAGTTTCCAACTTCAATGTCACGATTTCCAACTTAAATGGCCGTGATCATCACCACCTGATCACGACCATTTAAGTTGGAAACAGGCAGGTCAAAAAATTCAATAAGTTATCGATACCCAATGTGACATTTAAGTTGGAAACTCAAAAGCGAACCTCCACCTGTACCACAAGCAAATAAGGCATTGAAGTTGGAAACCAATCTCCGTTTGACCTGATAGCGTTCATGTAACTTAATTACAAAAATAGGTGACTATTGCAGGTGGCTTCACCTGCGAGGCGGGCAGCGAAAAATCCACTTCGATGCATAACGCCTCACGGTTGAAGTCGTCTATCACATTGAACAACCGTACCGATGCGTATTCCGGCCAAGTTGAACAGCGATTCCGGAATCTGTGTACACCATTTCCGGAAAGGATGCCGACAGGGAGTACTCGAGCAGAAGCTGAGCTTTGAGGGGAGGCATCTTTTCGACTCGCCGAACAAGCCAGCAGCCAAGCACAGCACAGCACAGCACGGCACGGCACGGCACGGCACGGCACGGCAGTTATCATGCCCACAGGTCGAATCATGACCGTTCATTTGGCTCCAGAGTACGTGTCCAGAGCAGTCCGGAATAGGTGTTCATTTACGGCCGGAATATGCAACCGAGCGGCCATCAGACAGTTGGGCATGCATGAAGTCCATCGACCAGCAACTATTGGACCGCCAACGCCGCCGGTTTGGCACGTACCAGCCGTTTCCTGGGCTTTATCCGCAAGTTGAGTGCCAGTTCCAGATAAATCCGGTGAGCTAAAGATCCTGTATATGAATGGATATTGATGAACTCGATTACCATTCGCTGACCACTTTTTTACTTTGTGTGTCGGGTGTACCGGACGCTCTCCGCCGTTTTTTTCCTGCTAACTTGGCAAGTTGAAGTGGTGAGACGGGCACTGGGGGCAGGAAGCTATCAAGCTGGTCGGCAATATTCATTGCTCGCATCAATCTGACGACGGTGACTAGATCGGCATTGCCTGTCTCGGCGTGGATCACTTTCTTGCGAGTCACACCTGCCAGTGTTGCAAGTGCTGCCTGAGTGATATTGAGATTCAACCGTACCCGCTGCAATCTCACCCCCAGCTCTTGGGTGATAGCATCGACAGGATCGCTATTGGAGATGTTCATGTTATGTTCCATTATCGGGACACTGGAGCCTTTTTATGCCGTTAAGTTCCATATATGGAACATAATAGAAATGACGAGTAACACCGTCAAGGTTCCTTTTGGGGAACTAATTTGGCAATAAATGCCATATAAATCCGTTTTCAGCTCTATCGTATTTGCTAAATATTCAACGGGCCACCGTACAACAGGCGGGTCATCGAGAAGCCTCAGGAGCAGTAACATGACGCATCAAACCCTCACCGTAGAAAATAGCCGCATTCGCGTCACCGTCAGCCGCGACCTAGCCGATCAATTCCTGCCAACGGGCGTTATCGGTCGCGATGAATCCCCCGGTCAGGCGCAACGTGGTCGTCTGCTTTCTGCCGCGATGGGCAAATTGGCCAGCGCAACCGAATTGCGCCTTCGGCTCACTAACGCTATCGAGCTGGCTGATGTACTCGCGCTGGCCCACAAGCTCCTGGTGCGTGATTATCTGGAGGAGCACAGTCACTACAACGTCAACGAGGTGATCATGCGCCTCGAAGAGGGTCATCTCATGCACAAATACATGGCCCAAGAGGTCACGCTTGCCAACGAGTATGCTCGCGGTGTCTTGAAGCCAATTTCGCAAGACGACGCCCGTCTTTACGTGGCGTCAAAGGTGATGGCTGGGGTGCTCTCCCCCCATGAATGCAGGCAACTGGAAACCCGCGTTGAGCTATTGCTGAGCCGCATTGGCATCGATGCAACAGAGGCCCTGGATAAAGCCCGTCACGCCTTGCAAGCGCAGGCCAACATCGCGCACTACTATCACATGTGTCGTGCCAATATGACGGGTTGGGAGATTGAGGTCATCGGGGAACTACCGGCCCAAGTGGGCCTATCTCGGTTGCTGCCAAAGGACGATTGATGTATCGCAATCCCAGACCCGATAAAGTCTGCTGATACAGGGTTTTATCGTTTCCAATTTTAATGACCGCGAGCACCCATGAATCGCTCTAAAAAGATCAAATCTGATCTGTTTTGTAATTTAATTGCATATTTTATGGACGAGAATAAAAAAGACCCTGCCAATGCAGGGTCTTCTAGTTTCCAGCTTAAATGGCCGTGATTACTTGGCGTAATCCTCGGTCGGGATGCAGGAGCAGAACAGGTTGCGATCGCCATAGACGTCGTCGATGCGGTTGACCGAGGGCCACAGCTTGGCGGCGCGCACGGCGTCGGAGGGGAAGACCGCCTCGGCGCGGCTGTAACCGCGTGCCCACTGCTCGTCCATCACATCATCCTGGGTGTGGGGCGCGTTGACCAACGGGTTGTCGGTCAGGCTCCAGTGGCCGTCCTGCACCTTGCCGATCTCGGCGCGGATGCGGGTCATGGCCTCGACGAAGCGATCCAGCTCGCGCTTGGATTCGGATTCGGTCGGCTCGACCATCAGGGTGCCCGCCACCGGGAAGCTCATGGTCGGCGCGTGGAAGCCGTAGTCCATCAGCCGCTTGGCCACGTCCATCTCGCTGATGCCGGAGGCTTCCTTGAGCGGACGGATGTCCAGGATGCACTCGTGGGCCACGCGGTTGTTGCGACCGGTGTAGAGCACGGGGAAGGATTCCCCCAGCTTCTTGGCCAGGTAGTTGGCGTTGAGGATGGCGACCTGGGTGGATTTCTTCAGCCCCTCGTCACCCAGCATGGCGATATACATCCAGCTGATGGGCAGTATGCTGGCCGAACCGAACGGAGCCGCGGAGACGGCACCGTTGTTACGGCTCTCCTTGTCGGTCTTGACCACCGCATGACCGGCCACGAACGGCGCCAGGTGCTGCTTCACGCCGATGGGGCCCATGCCAGGGCCGCCACCGCCATGGGGAATGGCGAAGGTCTTGTGCAGGTTCAGGTGCGACACGTCCGCGCCGATAAAGCCCGGTGCGGTGAGGCCCACCTGGGCGTTCATGTTGGCACCGTCGAGGTACACCTGACCGCCATATTGGTGAACGATGTCGCACACCTCCTTGATGGTCTCCTCGTACACCCCGTGGGTGGAGGGGTAGGTCACCATCAGGCAGGAGAGCTGATCCCCCACCTCGGCGGCCTTGGCACGCAGATCGTCGAGATCCACGTTACCGAACTTGTCGCAGGCGGTGACGATGACCTTGAGGCCCGCCATCTGGGCGGAGGCCGGGTTGGTGCCGTGGGCCGATGCCGGGATCAGGCAGACGTCGCGATGGCCTTCGCCGCGGGACTCGTGGTACTTCTTGATGGCCAAGAGGCCCGCGTATTCGCCCTGGGCGCCGGAGTTCGGCTGCATGCAGACGGCGTCATAACCGGTCACCTTCACCAGCCAGTCTTCGAGGTCTGCCAGCAGCAGCTGGTAACCCTTGGTCTGGGCCAGCGGAGCGAAGGGGTGCAGCTTGCCAAACTCGGGCCAGGTCACCGGGATCATCTCGGCGGTGGCGTTGAGCTTCATGGTACAGGAGCCGAGCGAAATCATGGCGTAGTTCAGGGCCAGATCCTTGGCTTCGAGACGGTGGATGTAGCGCAACATCTCGGTCTCGGAGTGGTACTTGTTGAACACCTCGTGAGTCAGCACCGCATCGCTGCGCAGCAGATCCTGCGGGATGGCCTGATGAGCCTGCGCCTTGGCATCCAGTGCCTCGACATCCAGTCCGTGCCCTTGGCCCAGGAAGAGGTCAAACAGCTCGGCCACGTCGCCGCGGGTGGTGGTCTCGGACAGGGAAACCCCGACGGCGCCATCCAGATCGGCCCGCAGGTTGATGTGCAGAGCCTCGGCCTTGGCGATCAGGGCTGCCTTGTCGGCACTCATGACAGTGATGGTATCGAACCAGCTGTCGTGCTTGAGGTTCAGCCCCTTGGCCTTGAGCCCCAGCGCCAGGATGCTGGTCAGACGGTGCACCCGGGAGGCGATGGTTTTCAGCCCCACCGGGCCGTGGTAGACGGCGTAGAAGCTCGCCATGTTGGCCAGCAGCACCTGAGCGGTACAGATGTTGGAGTTCGCCTTCTCGCGGCGGATATGCTGTTCACGGGTCTGCATCGCCATGCGCAGCGCAGATTTGCCACGGGAATCCTTGGAGACGCCGATGATGCGACCCGGCATGGAGCGCTTGTAGGCGTCGCGGGTGGCGAAGAAGGCGGCGTGCGGGCCACCGTAACCCATGGGCACGCCGAAGCGCTGAGCGGAGCCGAACACCACGTCGGCCCCCAGCTCACCCGGGGATTTCAGCAGCAGCAGGGAGAGCATGTCGGCGCCGACGCAAGCCAGCCCCTTCTGGGCCTGGACCGCGGCGATCAGGGCGCGCAGATCGGTCACATTCCCGGTGGTACCCGGGAACTGGAACATGGCACCGAACACCTCCTCGCTCACCGCCTGGGCGGCCGGGCCGACGCTCACGTCGAAGCCGAAGTGCACCGCGCGCTCCTTGACCACGTCGATCACCTGGGGGTGCACGTCGTCGGCCACGAAGAAGAGGTTGGATTTGGACTTGGCCATGCGCTTGGCGAGCGCCATGGCTTCGGCGGCGGCGGTGGCCTCATCCAGCAGGGAGGCGCTGGCCAGATCCATGCCGGTCAGATCCAGGGTGAGCTGCTGGAAGTTGAGCAGCGCCTCGAGACGGCCCTGGGCCAGCTCCGGCTGATAGGGGGTATAGGCGGTGTACCAGCCCGGGTTTTCCAGCACGTTACGCAGGATGACGTGGGGCACGTGGGTGTCGTGATAACCCATGCCGATGTAGCTCTTGGCGATCTGGTTCTGGGCGGCGTAGCCCTTGAGCTTGGCCAGCGCCTCGACTTCGGTCATGGGGGCACCGATGCCGAGCGGGCCCAGGCGGCGGATGGCGGCGGGGACCGTCTGTTCGATCAGATCGTCCAGGCTCTCGGCACCCACTTCGGCCAGCAGGGCACGCAGTTCTTCCTCACCCGGGCCGATGTGGCGACGGATGAAATCGGTTTTTTGCTCGAGTTCAAACAGTGACTGGGTCATTTCCCTATTCCTGATAGATGTTCCTGATAGCCGGCACGGGCCGACTCCACTCATGTTCTGGGCACCGCGGGCACTCTTCTGGCGCGGGCGGCACCGGATGCTGCGGGAGCATCGGCGGGGGGTCGCGATGCTGGCGCCGGCTCACCCCCCTGATGCGGGTGACAAGCGGATTGGCGCGGGCGACTTCACCCCGTCCACCTAGCGACGGACGCCGGTGGGCTGTCATACAAAAAAGCCCTGCAAATCATTGCAGGGCCCGACAGTCTTACTCTTCGTCTACCACGTTCTGGTAGCCTTCGGCATCCAGCAGGTTGGCCAGCTCAGCGGCGTCATCCAGCTTGATGCGGAACAGCCAGCCGGCGCCGTAGGGGTCGGAGTTGACCAGCTCGGGGCTGCCTTCCAGCTCTTCGTTGATGGCGATGATCTCGCCGCTCACCGGGCTGTAGATGTCGGAGGCGGCTTTCACCGATTCGGCCACGGCGCAGTCTTCACCGGCGCCAATTTGCTTGCCCACTTCCGGCAGATCGACAAACACCATGTCTCCCAGCAAGTCCTGGGCGTGTTCGGTGATACCGACCACGGCCTCACCGTTGGCTTCAACACGGACCCACTCGTGGGAGGTGGCATATTTCAGTTCGCTCGGGATATGGCTCATTTGTGCTTCCTTTATGCTCTTGGATCGCTTCAACAAAAATGGTTCGGCGAAGGGGCACCCCTTCGCCGCGATGGATGATTACACCAGGGGCTGGCCGTTACGGACGAAGGCCGGCTTGGTGACTTTGACGGTGACCAGCTTCTTGCGGATCTCCACCTGGGCCTCGGCGCCGATGTCACGGGGCACCCGCGCCAGGGCAATACTGTAGCCCAGGGTGGGGGAGAAAGAGCCGGAGGTGATCACACCTTCGCGAGACTCACCGCTGGCGCTGGTGAAGGTGATCGGCATGCCGGCACGCAGCACCCCTTTCTCTTCCATCACCAGGCCCACCAGCTTGGGCTGGGTACCGGCGGCCTTCTGGGCCTCCAGCGCGGCGCGGCCGATAAACTGGCGGTCACCAGGTTCAAAAGCCAGGGTCCAGGCCATGTTGGCGGCGAGCGGGCTGATGCTCTCGTCCATGTCCTGGCCGTAGAGGTTCATGCCGGCTTCCAGACGCAGGGTGTCACGGGCACCCAGGCCGCAGGGGGCCACGCCGTTATCCAGCAGCGCCTGCCACAGGGCACAGGCCTGCGGCTCGGGCACCACGATCTCGTAGCCATCTTCCCCGGTGTAGCCGGTGGTGGCGATGAACAGATCCCCCGCCTGCACGCCGAAGAAGGGCTTCATGCCGGCGACGGCCGCGTTTTGCTCGGCGTTGAACACCTTGGCCGCCTTGGCCTTGGCGTTGGGGCCCTGCACCGCGATCATGGCGAGCTCGGGGCGCTCGGTCACACTCACGGCGAAGTCGATGGCGTGGTGGCGGATCCAGGCCAGATCCTTGTCGCGGGTGGCGGAGTTCACCACCAGGCGGTAGAAGGTATCGGTCAGGTAGTAGGTGATGAGGTCATCGATGACGCCACCGTCCGGATTGAGCATGCCGCTGTAGAGGGCCTTGCCGGGGACGGTGAGCTTGGCCACGTCGTTGGCCAGCAGGTGTTGCAGGAAGGCTTTGACCCGCTCGCCGGTCAGGTCGACGATGGTCATGTGGGAGACATCGAACATGCCCGCATCGGTGCGCACCGCGTGGTGCTCTTCCAGCTGGGAGCCGTAGTTGATGGGCATTTCCCAACCGTGGAAGTCCACCATCTTGGCGCCAGCTTCCAGGTGTTTGGGATGCAGTACAGTAGTCTGGATCATCGCTGTGTTTCCTTAAGCGTTAGCGACAACACTCGCAATCCGTCCCATCTCGCTTGAACATCAGGAAGGGAGACAGGATCACAAGGTCTGTGCTCGTTCCCGCCCTTGCGGGCAAGAGTGATTCCTTGAACGGAGCGGATTATATGACAAGAGCGCTAGGGCGCCGCTCAAAAAAAACTAATCCGCTCACGGCAAACTGACACCAGACACTAAGGTAAAAACAGTGATAAAAACAGTACATGACCGACATTTGCGAGATTTAATGTTGATTTTTACCGTTCCGTCACAATTTGCAGAAAAACGTTTCGCCTGGCGCCAACATTAAAGGCTGACACCCCGCAGGGGCAATCAGCCTCGTCAGATTAGTTTTGTTGTTAAAAACCCCGAGTAATATTAGATTTTTTCACCCTTGGCTAGCGCCGGCGGCTCGCCGTCCGGCCCGGATCACCCTCTTACTTCAGCCGGGTCGGCAAATTTTTCCCCTTGGCCAAGGCGGGTAACTCACCGTCCAGCCCCATGGCGGCCCGGATCACCCCTTGCTTGAGCGGCGTCAGCCCATCGACCGCCCGCAGCCCCACCCCGCGCATCAGCTTCTTGAGCGGATGGTTGCCGCTGAACAGCCGCTTGAGCCCCTCCATCGCCGCCAGCATGCGGGCGGCCTCGCTCTTGCGCCAGCGCTCGTAGCCGCGCAGGTTGGCCAGCAGGCCGATGTCCACCCCCGCGCTGTGGCTGCGCAGCAGTTGCTCGGCCAGGGCCGCCGCATCCAGCAGGCCCAGGTTGACCCCCTGCCCCGCCAGCGGATGTATGGTGTGGGCCGCATCCCCCACCAGCACCAGCCGTTCGCGGGCAAAATCGCGGGCATAGCGGGCGGTGAGCGGGATGGCGCTGCGGGCCCCCTCCACCTTGCACAGTCCCAGCCGGCCGTCGAATGCCGTGGTGAGCTGGCGGTTGAACTTTTCGTCATCGCAGGCGCACAGCGCCTCGGCGCGGGCGGCGGGCACCGACCAGACGATGGAGCAGAGATCTGGCTGCCACAGGGGCAGGAAGGCGAGCGGGCCGTCCGGGGTGAAGATCTGGCGCGCCACCGCCTCATGGGGCTCCTGGGTGCGCACCGTCGCCACCAGGGCGTGGTGGCCATAATCCCAGCTGGTGAGCGGGATGTCGGCCTGGCGACGCACCCAGGAGTGGGCCCCGTCGGCCGCCACCACCAACCTGGCCGAGAGGGCACGGCCGTCGTCCAGCAGCAGGACTGAGCCCGCCGGGCCGCTCTGCAGGCTGGCGGCCCGGGCCGGGGTGAGCAGGCTGATGTTGCTCGCCCCCGCAATGGCATCCAGCAGCGCCAGCTGGATGACCCTGTTCTCGACGATGTGGCCGAGTGCCGGTTGGCGCAGACTGGCGGCATCGAAGTCGATATGGCCGAAGCTGTCCTGCTCCCACACCTGCATCCTGTCGTACGGCTGCAGGCGCCGCGCCGCGATCCCGGCCCAAGCACCGACCCCTTGCAGTATCTGCTGGCTGGCGAGGCTCAGGGCGCTGACCCTGTTGTCCGGCGCGTCCCCGAGCGCGGGATCGGGCAGTTGCCCCTCCACCACCACCACCTTGAGCGCACTCTCCCTGAGCGCGGCGGCGAGCCCAAGGCCCACCATGCCACCACCCACGATCACCACATCCACCGTCTGCATTTGCATCATCTATTTCCTTTCATACCCGGCCGCACCGGGCCACCGGGAACATAAACCGGGGCAGGTCTGGCCTGCCGGTCGGACGCTCGACGCATCCCTCACCTTGTCGCCGTCTGGCTGACGAACCCCAGCGTCTGGGCTGCCAGCGGTGCCTTGAGGCAGGGCAGCCGTCCCATCAGGGAGAGCGCCAGGTTGCGGCCCGCCACCAGGGGTGCGTGGCCATTGGAGAAGAGCTGGGCCAGGGACGAGGTCAGCCAGATGGTGTGGGCCTGATCCTCCTGGCGCCGCCGCCAGTAGCGGCTCAGCACCCCGAAGCTGCCGATCTCTTCCCCGGCCGCCAGCGCCTGGGCCACCGCCTGGGTGAGCAAGTCCAGATCGCGCATGCCGAGGTTGAAGCCCTGCCCGGCGATGGGGTGCAGCAGATGGGCGGCATTGCCCACCAGCACGGTGCGCTGGGCCAGCGGGTAGTCGGCGGCGGTCAACACCAGTGGATAGAGGTGGCGCTGGCCGCTGCGCTCGAAGCGCCCGAGCCGCCAGCCAAAGGCCTGCTGCAGGTGGGTCAGGAAGGCGGCGTCATCCAGCGCCATCAGTGCATCCGCCTCGGCTCGGGCGACGCTCCACACCAGGGAGGAGAGCCCGTCCTGCATCGGCAGCAGCGCCAGCGGCCCCCCCTCGGTGAAACGTTCGAACGCCCGGCCGGCCGGATCTTGCGCCGTCCTGACGGTGGCGATGATGGCGCTCTGCTCGTAGTCGTGGCGGGTCACCGCCAACTTGAAGTGCTGGCGCACGAAGGAGTTGCCCCCATCGGCCGCCACCAGCAGCCTGCTCTGGTAACGCTCACCGCTCGCCAGGGTCAGGACCACCCCCTCTTCGAGCGGCTCAATGGCCGAGAGCTGGGCCGGGCAGCACATCCGGATATGGGGGCAGGCGGCGATCCCCCGCTGCAGCTCGATGCCCGCCGCCGACAACTCGATCACCTGACCGAGCGCGGGCAGTCCGTACTCCGCAGCCGACAGCCTGGCCTGGCCGGGATGACCCCTGTCCGAGACGTGGATGTCGGTGATGGGGGCGCAGTGAGGGGCGAAGCGGGACCAGAGACCGTGGCGCTCAAGCGCCTCGCAGGTACCGGCCGAGAGGGCGATGGCACGGGCATCGAAGCCGGGATGGGCATTGAGTTCGGGGGCGCTCGCCTCCAGCAGCAGGATCTGCAGGGGCGCACCGGTCGGCCCGCGCAGGGCCGCGAGGGAGAGCGCCAGCACGGCGCCACTCATACCACCGCCGACGATAGCCACATCGACGTGAACCAGAGAGGATTGAGACATGAGATGAGGGGAAGCAGCTAAAACATGGGCTCATGCTATCACAAAGCCGGGGGGCGGGATGCGAAGCCACGGGCAAAAACCGATTCTGGGCCATCGCTTAGCCGGGCAATCCGCTGCCAGGCTTGGCCCTCCCCAATACAACGCTCCCATACACAAAGAGCGCCCTTCGGCGCTCTTTTCATGCAATGACGGGCACAGTCCCGGAGATCAGTGCAGGGTCGGCGGCGTGTTCGGGGCATCGGGGCGCTTGCCGAACTCTTCGAAGGTCATCATGACCCCGAGGCGCACGTGCTCGTAGAGCACCAGGAAGGAAGCTTCGTTCTCGTCATCCTCCTGATCGAATTCGGCAGAGACCTGGGTGATGCTGGCGATATCCTGGATCATCTCCTGCAGCTCTTCCGAGGCCTTGGACAGCTCCTGCTGCACCACGCCGAAACCGGCAAGGAAGGCCTGGGACCAGTCCACCAGGGCGTCGATACGCTCATCGAGCGGCTCCTCGTCGCTTGGCAACAGCAGCTCGACCCCTTTCTGGGCCATCAGGCTCTCGATCACCTCGTGATAGAGATCGGTCATCAGCTGGCGCACCGGTGCCGGCAGGCCGAAACCGTCGTTGACCAGATCGTTGAAGGGGGGCAACCAGCTCTTGTCATCCAGTGCCACGCCACCGCAGACCAGGCCACAGATCACGCCATGGGCCTCGACAGCCGTAGCCATCAGCTCGTGCTGTTCCATCAGGTCGGCCACGACCGCGTATTTCGGGGGGTTCGTTTTGCTCATCGAAGATCCGCTCAAAGTTCAGGCAAATATGCAAAATTTATGGCAAGGATCCTAGCATTCTCCCCCTTCCAGGGCCAGCAAGGCCTTGAAACTTCTGTATCTGCGCTATATAGTCCCGCCCAGTTGTCCACGTGGATAAAGGCGGAAATCAGCCCCGCCGTATTGAGGAAGGCATGAGCATAGAGGCCGTAGAAATCGTCATCTTGGGACGTCCCTACAAGGTATCCTGTCCCCTGGGACAGCAGGATGCCCTGCGCCAGGCCGCCGACCAGCTGAGTGACAAGCTTATCGAGCTGCGTCAACGCTCCAAGGTCTCCAGCAATGAACAGCTTGCCATCATGGCGGCGCTCAACTTCTGTCATGAGCTCTGCCTTGAAAAAGACAAGAACCACCAATATTCTGAGACCATGGACAAGCGGATCAAGATGCTGCAGCGCACCATCGAAGCGGCCTTGATCGAGCATGGACAATATGGTGATTCCAGCGAGCAGGGCCTGCAGCCCTAAACGCGACCCGTTTTAAAATTCCCTGGGATGTGCGTCAGCCGGTTCAAGTCCCCGAGCCGATAATTATACCCAACAGGAGTTCTATCTTCTGACTATTGCGCATGCTCGGCCCGACCGAGAAGCCTGCGGTCAGTTTAGATCTCCGCCTTGAACTCACGGTTCAAGGGCCCAAACCGGCAACGGCATCTCCGGGGTACCTACAGTAAAAAGCCCGTCATCATGATGACGGGCTTTTTTTATCCGCGGCCCGCGCCCAGCCCCTCCAACACCGCAAAACCTCTATTAAAAATACGCACAATATCAATGTGATATCTATTTGTTATTTTTTTGTTACTTCATCCTTGCGAACTCTCCCGGTCTCACCTAAAAATGTAATCGATTACATTTTAAACACAGGAAGCTGGAATGAGCCGCACCCCCGCCCCCGTCAATCCCATCTCCATGGCCGCCGTGGCGGCGCGGGCCGGGGTGTCGGTCGCCACCGTCTCCAGGGTGCTGAACCATCAGGAGGGGGTCACCGGCAAGACCCAGGCCAAGGTCAACCTCGTCGTCGAGGAGCTCGGCTACCGGGTCAATCAGCTGGCCAACAGCCTGCGCACCGCCAGAAGCTGGCTGCTGCTCATCATGGTGCCCGACCTCACCAACCCCTTCTACATCGAGATAGTGCGCGGCATAGACCGGGTGGCCCGCCAGCACGGTTACTTCGTGCTGCTGTGCGACACCGGCGCCGATCCGGGCCGGGAGCGCTCGGCCTTCGAGCTGCTGCGCACCCACAGAGCCGACGGCGCCATCTGTCTGGATCCCGACTCCATCCAACTGGGGCTGAGCCAGGAGATCAACGCGCTGCCCTGGGTCGCCTGCTGTGAGTTTGACCCTGCCATGCCGGTTCCCTACGTGGGCATAGATAACCAGGCGGCGGCGGCGGAGGCGATCCGCTATCTGCTGAGCCGGGGCCACAGCCGCATCGCGCTGATAGGCGCGGATCCCGCCTACCTCTACGCCCGCCAGCGCGAGGCAGGGGTCCGCCAGGCCCTGGCAGAGGCCGGGCTGACCCTGAAGGAAGAGTGGAACATCCGGGTCACCAGCTTCAGCTTCCTGGCCGGGGCCGAGGCGGCGCAGCGCTTGCTCCGTTGCCCACAACGCCCGACCGCGGTCTTCGCCGTCGCCGATGCGCTGGCCATCGGCCTGATGCACAGCCTGCAAGAGGCGGGGCTGCGCATCCCGGACGACATCGCCATCATGGGCTTCGATGACATCGCCATGAGCGCCCAGCTCAATCCGCCGCTCACCACCATGGCGCAACCCATGGACGAGCTCGGTGCCGAGGCCGCCCGCCTGCTGCTGCAGCGCTTGAACGCCCCCGACACCCCGCTGACCAGCCGCCTGCTCCCCCATCGGCTCGTCAGCAGAGGGAGCGCCTGATGCAAGCCCCCACAAGCAGGCCATTCTGGCTGATCACAACAGGAGAAACTGATGAGCCTCAGTGTCGAATTTAGCGGCGTCTGCAAGGACTTTGGGCCCATCCGGGTGCTGCACGGGGTCGACTTCAGCCTGGCGCCGGGGCGGGTCTACGGCCTGCTGGGGGAGAATGGCGCCGGCAAGTCCACCCTGATGAAGATCCTCGCCGGTTACGAGCCGATCAGCGCCGGGCTGATCCGCATCGATGGCGAGGTGCGCGGCTGGCACTCCTCCCGCGAGGCGGAGCAGGCGGGCATAGTGCTGATCCACCAGGAACTCAACCTGGCCGAGCACCTCACCCTGACCCAGAACCTGTTCCTCGGCCATGAGCTGACCCGGGGCGGCCTGCTGGACGAGCGCACCATGGCGACCCAGGCACAGCACTATCTGGAGCTGGTCGGGCTGCAACGCGCCCCCGCCACCAGGGTGCGCCAGCTCATAGTGGCGGAGAAGCAGCTGGTGGAGATCGCCAAGGCGCTGTCACGCCAGGCCCGCCTGCTGATCATGGATGAACCGACCGCCACCCTGACCCCGGGGGAGACGGCGCGGCTGTTCGCCCTCATCGCCAGGCTCAAGGCGCAGGGCACCACCATCATCTACATCTCCCACAAGCTGGACGAGGTCCAGCGCATCACCGACGAGGTGGTGGTCATGCGCGACGGCCGCTTCGTCAGCCGGGGCGAGACATCGTCGTTCAGCCGTCAGCAGATGGCCAACCTCATGGTGGGGCGCGAGATGTCGGACATGTTCCCGCCCAGGCTGCTGCCGCCGGAGGGCACGGAGATCGCCCTCGCGGTGAGCGGGCTCTGCGTCCCCGGCTGGGTGGAGGATCTCGACTTTGAGGTGCGCAGCGGCGAGATCTATGGCTTCGCCGGGCTGGTAGGGGCCGGCCGCACCGAGGCCTTCGAGGCCATCCTCGGCTTGCGTGAGCGCAAGGCGGGCAGGATCCAGCTGGCAGGCAAGGAGGTGCGCATCGACAGCCCGCGCGCCGCCGTGCGCCAGGGGCTCACCTATCTGCCGGAGGATCGCAAGGGCAAGGGGCTGCACCTGCAGCTCGGGCTGGCCGAGAACCTCACCCTGATGACGCTGGCACGCTATGCCCACCCCTGGCTGGACAAGGGGGCGGAGCGGGCGGCCCTCAGCAAGGCTATCAATGATTTCGGCATCAAGGCCGGCTCCCACTCGGCCCGGGCCCGCATGATGTCGGGGGGCAATCAGCAAAAATTGGCCCTCGCCAAGTTTCTGCACCCGGACCCCAGGGTCATCGTCCTCGACGAGCCCACCCGGGGGGTGGATGTCGGTGCCAAACGTGACATCTATTTCCTGATCCAGCGACTGGCCGCCGAGGGGCGCGCCGTCATCGTCATCTCGAGCGAGCTGATCGAGCTGATCGGCCTGTGCCACAGAGTCGCCGTGCTGCGGGCCGGCCGCCTCCAGGCGGTGCTGCCCGCCCATCATCTGACCGAAGAGGAGTTGATCGCCTATGCAACAGGTACCCACTGAAAGCCGCAAAGAGCGGTTACTCTCCCTGCTATCGGGCACGGGCCCGCTGCTGGGGCTGATCCTGCTGTGCCTGCTCGGGACCCTGCTCAACCCCGATTTCGCCACCCTGGACAACCTGCTCAACGTGCTGACCCGCACCGCCTTCATCGGCATCATAGCGGTGGGCATGACCTTCGTGATCATGTCCGGCGGCATCGATCTCTCGGTCGGCGCCATGGCCGCCCTGATCGCCGGCGCCATGATCCTCGTCATGAACCGGCTCGGCGCCGGGGCGCTGGCGGATGCCCCCCTGCTGGTGGTGATCCTCGGCATAGGGCTGGCCCTGCTGCTCGGCCTGTTGTTTGGCGCCGGTCACGGCCTGCTCATTACCAGGGGCAAGATTGAGCCCTTCATCGTCACCCTCGGCACCCTCGGCATCTTTCGGGCCGTCCTGACCTATCTGGCCGATGGCGGCGCCCTGACCCTGGACGATGCCCTCAGCGATAGCTACAGCCCCGTCTATTACGGCAGCCTGCTGGGCGTTCCCATCCCGGTCTGGGTCCTGCTGCTGGTGGCGCTGGCGGGGGGGCTGCTGCTCAACCGCACCGCCTTCGGCCGCCATGTGCAGGCCATCGGCTCCAACGAACAGGTGGCGCGCTATGCTGCCATCCGGGTCGATCAGGTCAAGCTGATCACCTATGCGCTGCTCGGGCTCTGCGTCGGCATCGCCACCCTGCTCTATGTGCCGCGTCTCGGCTCCGCCACCCCCACCACCGGGCTGCTGTGGGAGCTGGAGGCCATCGCCGCCGTGGTGGTGGGGGGCACCTCCCTCAAGGGGGGCGAGGGGCGCATCTTCGGCACCCTGGTGGGTGCCATACTGCTGTCGGTCATCAGCAATATCCTCAATCTGACCAGCATCATCAGTGTTTACCTCAATGCCGCCGTGCAGGGCATCGTGATCATCATGGTCGCCTTCATGCAACACAGGCGTTGAGACTGTTGTGGACAGGAAGGCGAAGAAACGGCAGTGAAACGAGCGGCGGGGTCTTCCCTCGCCAGCGACAAGGAACGGGCGCAAGCCCAACAGTCAAGAGGCTATCAAGATGAACAAGATGCTACATACCCTGGGCGCCTGCGCCCTTATGATCGCTGCCGGCAGCGCCTCGGCGGCCGAGAAGATGACCCTGGGGGTCTCCATCCCGACCGCGACCCACAGCTTCACCGCCGGCATCGTCTGGTGGGCCAACAAGGCCAAGGAGGATCTGGAGAAGGTCAATCCCGATCTCAAGGTGATCGTCAAGACCGCCGCCAATGCCCCAGAGCAAGCCAACCAGCTGCAGGATCTGCTGACGGTCAACAAGATAGACACGCTAGTCATCTTCCCGTTTGAGTCAGCCTCCCTGACCAAGCCGGTCGCCCAGGTCAAGCAGAAGGGGGTCTATGTCACCGTGGTCGATCGGGGGCTGACCGACGTCAGCGCCCAGGATGCCTACGTGGCCGGGGATAACACCGCCTTTGGCAAGCTGCCGGCCGAGTTCATGGCCAAGACCCTCAACGGCAAGGGAGACATAGTCGCCCTGCGCGGCATTCCGACCACCCTGGACAACGAGCGCTTCGAGGCCTTCAGCGGGGTGATGAAGCAGCATGGCGGCATCAAGATCCTCGACGCCAAATATGGCAACTGGAACCGGGATGATGCCTTCAAGGTGATGCAGGACTTCCTGACCCGCTTCAAGCACATCGACGCCGTCTGGGCCGCCGATGACGACATGGCGGTGGGGGTGCTCAAGGCCATCGATCAGGCCAAGCGTACCGACATCAAGCTGGTGTTTGGTGGCGCCGGGGCCAAGGGGGCGATCAAGACCCTGATGGACGGCAGCGATCCTCGCATCCAGGCCAACGTCTCCTACTCCCCCAAGTTCATGTATGACGCCATCATGCTGACCGCAGAGGCCCGCCTCAAGGGCGAGCGCCTGCCGGCCAACACCATCATCCCCTCGGTGCTGATCACCCCGCAAACGGCCAAGGAGTTCTACTTCCCCGACTCCCCGTTCTAAGGGATGGCTGGCGACCGGAGGCTCCGGTCGCCAGCCTGTCGTCCTGAGACTCATCCCTCTTCTTATTCAGGAGTGCCCATGAAGACCATCAAGGGACCGGCCATCTTCCTCGCCCAGTTCATGGGGGAGCAGCCGCCATTCGATACGCTCACCGGCCTGGCAGACTGGGCCGCCGGCCTCGGCTTCCAAGGCCTGCAGCTGCCGACGGACCCGCGCCTGTTCGATCTGGGCCTGGCGGCTGGCAGCCAGGATTATTGCGACGAGATAAGCGGCCTGCTGGCCGAGCGGGGGCTGGTCATCACCGAGCTCTCCACCCATCTGCAGGGCCAGCTGCTGGCCGTCCACCCCGCCTATGACAGCCTGTTCGATGGCTTCGCCCCGGCGGCGGTGCGCGGCAAGCCCGCCGCCCGCACCCAATGGGCCGCCGACCAGCTCAAGGCGGCCGCCCTCGCCTCCCGCCGGCTCGGACTCAACGCCCACGTCACCTTCTCCGGCGCCCTCGCCTGGCCCTATCTCTATCCCTGGCCCCAGCGGCCCGCCGGGCTCATCGAGGAGGCCTTCGCCGAGCTGGCCCGGCGCTGGCTCCCCCTGCTGCAGGCCTTTGACGAGGCCGGGGTCGATGTCTGCTACGAGCTGCATCCGGGGGAGGACCTATTCGATGGCACCACGCTGGAGCGCTTCCTCGAGGCGACCGGCGAACATCCTCGCGTCAACGTACTCTACGACCCCAGTCATATGCTGTTGCAGCAGCTCGATTACCTCGCCTTCCTCGACCACTATCACGAGCGGGTGCGCGCCTTCCACGTGAAGGATGCCGAATTCAGGCCGTCGGGGCGGCAAGGGGTCTATGGGGGCTACGCCCCCTGGCTGGCGCGGGCGGGACGCTTTCGCTCCCTGGGGGATGGCCAGATCGACTTTGGCGCCATCTTCAGCAAACTCGCCCAGTACGACTACCCCGGCTGGGCCGTGCTGGAGTGGGAGTGTGCCCTCAAGCACCCGGAGGATGGCGCCGCCGAGGGGGCCGACTTCATCCGCCGTCACCTGATCCGGGTCGCCGAGCGCCCCTTCGATGACTTCGCCGGCAGCGGCCTGGCGCGGGAGGCGGTCAGAAGCCTGCTCGGCCTCGGCGATAGCTTGAGCGGTAATTCGGGCGGCAAGATGGGAGAGAAAAAATGACGAGACGACTGCGTCTGGGCATGGTGGGGGGCGGCCAGGGGGCCTTCATCGGCGCCGTGCATCGGCTGGCGGCCCGCATGGACGATCACTATGAGCTGCTTGCCGCGGCCCTCTCCGCCGATCCCGCCAACGCCCGGACGAGCGCCCTCGCCCTAGGGCTGGATCCGGCCCGCGCCTACGAGGATTACGCCAAGATGGCCCAGGCTGAGGCGGCCCGGCCCGACGGCATCGAGGTGGTGGCCATCACCACCCCCAACCACCTGCACGCCCCGGTGGCGCGCGCCTTTCTCGAAGCCGGCATCCACGTGATCTGCGACAAGCCGCTGGCGCTGACCCTGGCCGAGGGGGAGGAGCTCGCCCGGCTCGCCCGCCAACAGCGGCGATTGTTTGCCCTGACCCATACATACTCCGGCTACCCCATGGTGCGCCACGCCCGCGAGCTGGTCGCCGCCGGTGAATTGGGTGAGCTGCGCTACGTGCAGGTGGAGTACCTGCAGGACTGGCTCGCCAACCCCATCCCCGCCGGTCAGAACAAGCAGGCGGACTGGCGGGCCGATCCGGCCCGCGCCGGACGGGCGGGTTGCCTCGCTGACATCGGCACCCACGCCTACCAGCTGGCGGCCTTCATCACCGGGCAACTGCCGAGCGAGCTCGCCGCCCTGCTGCACAGCTTCGTGCCGGGGCGGCTGGTGGACGATCATCTGCAGGTCTGGTTGCGCTACCCCAAGGGAATGCGCGGGTCGCTCAACGCCAGCCAGGTCGCCAGCGGCGAGGAGAACCGGCTGCAGATCCGCCTCTATGGCGACAAGGCCAGCCTCATCTTTCGGCAGGAGGAGCCCAATGCGCTCTGGCTGACCCCCATTGGCGGGGCCAGCCAGCGGCTGACCCGGGGCCGGGTGGAGAGTGCGGCGGCGCGCCACGCCAGCCGGGTGCCCGCCGGTCATCCCGAGGGCTATCTGGAGGCCTTCGCCCAGCTCTACACAGACGCGGCCTTGCAGATCCACGCCCTGGCAGCCGGTCTGGCGCCGCCCCCCGAGAGCCTGGCCCTCACCACGGTGGAGGACGGGGTGGCGGGGATGCGCTTCATCGAGGCCAGCCTGGCCAGTCACGCCGCCGGGCGCTGGCTCAAGATCTCCTGACGCCTGAATGGCAGCAGGAGGGGCCTATCGCTAGCAGCCCGGACGGCGGCCCTCCCCCTGCTGGCACCAACACCGGACAATAAAAAGCCCGCCGACGAGGGCGGGCTCTTCACCTATCTTCGATGCACTCAGACAGCCATCTGCTCGTGGGGCGAGCCATGGTGACGCAGCCAGGTGAAGCTCAGCACCACCAGCAACACCATCAGCGTCATGATGGCGCCCAGGGTCACCTGCCCCTCCATCGGGAAGCAGGCGGCCAGCAGGGTGACTATACCCGCCCCCAGGTTCTGCATCCCCCCCAGGATGGCGCCGGCGGTCCCCGCCTGCCCCGGGAAGGGCTCGATGGCGCAGGAGGTGGCGGTCGGGTAGAGGATGCCGCTGCCGATGAAGTAAACCGCCGCGCCGCCCACCAGGGAGGCCGCGCTCACCAGCCCGAACAGGCCAGGCACCAGTATGATGAGCGAGCCCAGCGCCAGGAAGACGATGCCAAGGCGCATCAGCTTGCCCTGACTCAGGCGGAAGCTCAGCTTGGCGGAGAGCCACGCGCCGAACAGGTAGCCGGGCAGCGGCAGCACGAACAGCACGCTCACGGTGCGCGCGCTCAGCTTCAGCACGTCGCCGAGCAGCACGCCCGCCGCCGCCTCAAACACCGCCAGGCCGGCGAAGGTCGCCATCAGGCAGAGCAGGTTGCCCTGGAAGCGCGGGTTGCCAAGCACGTGGCGATAGGCGGCACCCACCCGCAGTGGCTGTTGACGCGCGGTCACCGACAGGGTCTCACCAAACCAGGCCAGCAGGGCCAGGGTGGTCAAGGCGCCGAAGCCGAACAGGAACCAGTAACCGGCGCGCCAGTTGAACAGCTCGGTCAGCCAGCCCCCCAGCACGGGCGCCAGCAGCGGGGAGAAGATCACTCCCATGCTCACCAGGCTGTTGGCCCGGTTCAGCTCGGCGCCGCTGTAACGATCGCGCATCACGGTGCGGCTCATGGCGCCACCGGCACCTGTGCCCAGCCCCTGAATGAAGCTGCCGATCAGCAGCGCCATGAAGCTCGGGATCAGCTGAATGGTCAGGGTACCCACCAGAAACACCATCATGCCAATGAGCAGCACCGGGCGACGGCCGATGCGATCCGACAGCGGGCCATAGACAAACTGGGAGAGCCCGTACGGAATGAGGTAACAGGCCATCACCGCCTGCAGCTGGCCGGAGGCCACATCGAAGTCCCCCGCCATCATGGGAATGGAGGGCACATACAGGGTCTGGGTCATCTGACCCACGGCGACCATCAGAATGGTCAGAAGAAATAGGGGGTAAAAACTGTGCCGATACATATCTCAGTCCCGCAAATCATCAAAAAGCTGCCGCACCCCTGGCAGATAGCTGCGAAGGGGATCCAAACAAGGATCAATCAAGGGTAAAAAAACAAGGCGGAGAACCCGCACCGGCCGGGAGCAGGACGCTCCCTTGGCTTGCGTGAATCTTAGTGATTCAGGTCACAAAAAACGAACGAATCTTTATAATCAGCTTTCCCTAGTTTTTCTAATATAACTATCTCTATGCCCCTTTCCGGCTCGCCAAATCAAGGTGTTATCTGCTCGGCGACCTGGCCTGTTCATAGCGGGCCTGATGACTACGAGAGCCGCACGCGGCCATGGGCAGAGAGGCCGTGGATCATGGGTCCGGCGCATCGGGGACGGGAGTTGTTCAGGCAAAATCGGATGACGGGCGGAATAGAAGGAACAGATAAAAGAGATGGCCCCATGACGGGGCCATCTTGACCTCAGCGGGTCATCATCTGCTGCACCCGCTTGGCCGCCTCTTCAGGCGTCTCTTCCTTGCGGGGCGGAATGTTGACCCCCTTCTGACACGCGGGCTTGGCGGCCATCCGCTCCATCCAGGCTTGCAGATGAGGCAGGCCATCGATGGAAATCCCGCTCCAGTCATGGATCCGCACCCAGGGCCAGGTGGCGATGTCGGCGATGCTGTACTCGTCGGCCAGGTACTCGTGATGGGCCAGATGGACGTCCAGCACCTCAAACAGGCGGCGCCCCTCCTTCTGATAGCGTTCGATGGCCGCTGGGATCTTCTCCGGGAAGTAACGGTAGAAGACGTTGGCCTGTCCCATCATGGGGCCGACCCCGCCCATCTGGAACATCAGCCACTGGATGGCCTGGGAGCGGCGCTTGGGGTCCTGCGGCAACAGCTTGCCCGCCTTCTCCGCCAGATAGAGCAGGATGGCACCGGATTCAAACACGGCGAAGTCACCGTTGTCCCGATCGACGATGGCCGGGATGCGGCCATTGGGGTTGATCGCCAGAAAGTCGGGCTGCTTCTGATCCAGCGCCGACAGGTCGAGTGGGATCACCCGGTAGGGAAGGCCCAGCTCTTCGAGGGCAATGCTGACCTTGAAGCCATTGGGGGTTGCTGCAGTATAGAGATCGATCATCGTGGGCTCCTTGTGATTCAAGCCTGGGCACTTGGACGGGCGCTGACCCGTTCATGCCAGTCCTGCAAATGCAATTGGTTGGGGGCGATGCGCAGTCCGACCACCTTGCCAAAATCTATGGTACAGAGGGTCAGGATATCGGCGATGGTGAAGCGCTCTCCCGCCACATAGGGGACCTCGGCCAGCCGCTCGTCCAGCTTGCCAAACCAGGTCAGTGCGCTTTGCTTGCACTCCTCCCCCCACTCGGGAAAGGGGGTCTCGCGATCCTTGTAGAACCCGGTGATGTGGCGAAACGCCATGCCGGTGGGCAGCCAGAGGTTGAACTCGATGAAACGGCTCCACATCTCTATGGTCGCGCGCTCCAGTGGCGTGGTACCGAACAGGTTAGGGTCGGGATAGAGCTCTTCGAAGTAGCGGCAGATGGCCAGGGTCTCGCTGATGTGGGTGCCGTCATCGAGTTCCAGCACCGGGATGCGTCCGGCCGGGTTCTTGGCCAGAAACGCCGGGCTCAGGTTCTCCCCTGCCCCCAGGTCCACCTGCTGATAGGTCATCTCGACCCCCTTCTCCGCCAGAAACATCCTGACCCGGCGGGCGTTGGGGGCGCGCTTGAGCTCATACACCTTCATCTCATTCTCCGTTGATAGCCATCCTGTTCTCGCCGTACCCCGCCGGCTCTGAGAGTGACACAAAGCCGCGGCGCAATACCGGTCAGTTGAAACATCTTACCCCTCCACTCTGGCGTAAGATGTTTCCTTGTTTCTTATGACAAATATTGCGCCGCTTGAACAGTCCATCAGTGGAGATAACTAGCTGAGCAGCCCCGCGGATTGGCGCTGGCGCAGCAGGGTGAGACGGGCCAGCAGGGGGAAATAGGACTCCAGCTTGCTCTGCAGCACACGGCTGCAGGCGGGATCCGCCAGCTCGGCCTCGTCCAGCACTATGCCGTTGGAGACGAAGTAGAAACGCGGATCCCGCACATCCGGCCCCTGGGTGGGCAGGTTGTCGGCCTGCCGGCTCACCCGCAGCGGCAGGACGGGCAGTCCCAGAGGTGCATTGCCGAGCGGCCAGGCAAACTCGGGCCAGGCAACATCATCCTCTTCCTGCAACAGGATGGCGGCCTCCCCCGGCTCCGGCCGCCATTGCGCCGGTTGAACGACGCGCACCTCGTCGACGCAATGACCCTCACCGCTGACGGCTTGCAACGCGATCAGCACTCCCTGTGCCGTCGCAGCCGATGGTTTTTGACTGATTAATGACAGATTCATGGTTCATATCCCTATGCTCACCACAGCCTGTTATTCAGCTGCCGCGATAAGACTAGACCAAAAAGAGCCTTTATTGGAGCCGTCAGATCTGGCAATCGTCAACGCGCAGGAACCCATGTATAACGGTTGCCATTCCTGAATATCCTGATAAGATACCGCGTCCTTTTGTCCCCCGTTCTTTAACATCCAGTGGTGAACCTATGCATCCGATGCTGAATATCGCCGTGCGCGCTGCGCGCAACGCCGGTCAAGTTGTAGTAAAAGCCTTCTCCCAGCCTGAGAATATCGAGGCTATCCAGAAAGGCAGCCATGACTTCGTGACCAACGTTGACCGTGAAGCCGAAGCGGCCATCATTCACACCATCAAAAAATCTTACCCGGAACACAGCATCATCGCTGAAGAGTCTGGTGAGATTGCCGGTACCAATCCGGACTACCAATGGATCATTGACCCACTGGATGGCACGACCAACCTGGTCAAAGGCATTCCGCACTTTGCCGTCTCCATCGCCCTGCGCGTCAAGGGCAAGACCGAACAAGCCGTCGTTTACGATCCTATCCGTGACGAGCTGTTTACCTCGACTCGTGGTAACGGCGCCCAGCTGAACGGCTACCGCATCCGTGTCGGCAAGGCCAAAGAGATGGCTGGCACCGTACTGGCGACCGGTTTCCCGTTCAAGCAGAAGCACCACATCGAACCCTATCTGAAGATGTTCCAGAGCATGTTCATCGAGTGTGCAGATATACGTCGCGCCGGCTCCCCCGCGCTGGATCTGGCCTATGTGGCCGCCGGCCGCATCGACGGCTACTGGGAAATCGGTCTCAAGCCTTGGGAAACTGCCGCCGGTGAGCTGCTGGCCAAGGAAGCCGGTGCCATCGTCACCGACTTCGTGGGTGGTCACAACTACGAAAACTCAGGCAACATCGTGGTCGCCAACCCGCGCGTCCTGAAAGAGATGCTCGGCAAGATCCGTGAGAACCTGCCGGACTCCCTGGCCAAATAAGCCGGTGTTTTCCAATAAAAAGCCAGTCAGCTCAGCTGACTGGCTTTTTTTATGGCCGTCGTACGGGAAGAACGTGCCTTCGCAGGTTGCAAGGGAGGTGCGGCGACAAGCGCCAACATGGGGCAGACAGGAATGTAGAGAGGATAGAGGCTGCACCGTCAATCAGATGGTGCCGTTGCGCCCCATGTTGATCACCACGCGCCGGTTCTTGGCACGGCCACCTTCGGTTTCGTTGGATGCCACGTGTTGCTTCTCACCGTGCCCCTCCACCGAGATCTTGCCCTCCTCGACGCCAAGATCCATAAATACCTGCTTGATGGCGTCGGCCCGCTTCTCGGAGAGCTTCTGATTGGGCCAGCGCCCGCCATAGCTGTCGCTGTAGGCGTCGATCACCACCACGTCTATGCTCTTGTCCGCCTTCAGATACTCGCCGATCATCGCCAGCCGCCGCTTGGAGGAGGGGGACAACTCGTCGCTGTTCTTGTCATAGGAGAGCACGCTGAACGCGATGTCGTTGAAGTTGTAAGGTAGCAGGCCGCTCAGGCAGTCCATGAAGGCCTGGTATTTGACTCTGAAGTTGACCGAGGAGAGCGACACCCGCACCGGCCTGTCCTGGCGATACCAGTCGCGATACTGGAAGGTGGGCATGCGCCCCCCCTCCAGCTCATCCAGCATGGTCCAGGCGGTCTGGCCGGCCACCAGGCCGTCAAACTGCTGGTAGAACTGCAGCTGGCTGATCTCGCGGCCAGCCACGCCAGGTCGCCAGATGGGGGGCATGATGCCGAGGCTCACTCGCTGGGTTCGCGCCTGGGGGCGCTGCCCCTTCAGCTCGAAATCCAGGTTGATCTTGCGACCGGCACGGCTGACGAAGGCCCCCGTGCCCCAGCGGGGAATGGGGTGCTCGAGGCGACACTCCACCTGGGTGTCCGAGGTCAAACGCCAGACGGATTGATCCAGGCCGGCACCAAATTCGGTGACCCCCGCCTGCAACTGCATACTCACTGATATGCTGACCAACCCTAACACCCAAGCATTCAACGGCTTGCCCTCCATACGATCTCGGATTAGATATCGGCAGGGGCTGGGCAAGCTTTAGCAACAAACCAATGTGGCCTGAGGAGAAAAGCCAAGCGAGTGGCCTCAGACTGGCAAGCGGCAGTGCATCGGCCAAAAATCGCGGGCAAGGCCGCCGCTGACCGGTCGTCCGGGGGGACAAGGGCGCGCTTTTTTGCCATAATGCCGCCTTCTTTCACGCCGACCGAGATACCATGACCGACGCCGTTCACACCCTCAAGGGCCGCTTTCGTGGCTTCTACCCCGTCGTCATCGATGTTGAAACCGCCGGGTTCAATGCCAGCACCGACGCCCTGCTGGAGATCGCCGCCTATACCCTCAAGATGGATGAGCAGGGCTGGCTCCTGCCCGATCAGGTCTTTCATTTTCATGTCGAGCCATTCGAAGGCGCCAACCTGGAGAAGGCGGCGCTGGAGTTTACCGGCATCGATCCCTTCAATCCGCTGCGCGGTGCCGTCAGCGAGAGAGAAGCGCTGACCGAGATCTTCAAGGGCATTCGCAAGGGAATGAAGGAGCACGACTGCGGCCGCGCCATCATAGTGGCCCACAACGCCACCTTCGATCACGGCTTCGTGATGGCCGCCGCCGAGCGGGCCGGCCTCAAGCGCAATCCGTTCCACCCCTTCGCCACCTTCGATACCGCCGCCCTCTCCGGCCTGGCCCTGGGCCAGACGGTGCTGGCCAAGGCCTGCCAGAGCGCCCGCATCCCGTTTGACAACAAAGAGGCGCACTCCGCCCTGTATGACACCGAGCGCACCACCGAGCTGTTCTGTCATATCGTCAACCGCTGGAAGAGCCTGGGTGGCTGGCCACCGGTCAACCCGGATGAAGTCCCCGCCGACGACAGCCCCCAATAGTCGCGCCGGAGCATGAGAAAGAGGCTGCCGTGGCAGCCTCTTTCCATGAGGCCGCTGGGCACCACCTCATGCCATCTGGTTCGACCAGAACGGCATAAACAGGGCCATCCAGCACCGTTTTTAGCATTCCATCCCGGCCATTCCGGATTAGCTCGGCAGGAATGCCGTGAAGAGGCTATTTTGCCGATTTTTTTCTCGACATTTGTCACGTTTTTCGCAAACTAGCTGACTTTCACACGACAGACAGCAACACAATCTATAAGGAAATCAAATGAATCCTGTTGTTATCGCGGTTGCGCTGATGCTGGTGCTCAGCCTGCTGCGGATCAATGTGGTGGTCTCCCTCGCCATCGGCGCCATCGTGGGCGGCCTGGTCGGCGGGCTCTCACTGGAGACGACGCTCAGCACCTTCAGTGGTGGCCTGGGTGGCGGCGCCGAGATCGCCCTCTCCTATGCCATGCTGGGGGCCTTCGCGGTTGCCATCTCCCGCTCCGGGATCACCGACTTGCTGGCCCGCAAGGTGATCAGTCAGCTGGGCAAAGATGCCAGCACCTCTCGCATCCTCTGGGTCAAGACCCTGCTGCTCTCCTCCGTGCTGGGGGTCTCCATCTCCTCCCAAAACCTGATTCCGGTGCACATCGCCTTCATTCCCATCCTGATCCCGCCGCTGTTGCACGTCATGGCCCAGATGCAGATCGATCGCCGCCAGGTGGCCTGCGTCATCACCTTCGGCCTGACCGCGACCTACATGCTGTTGCCGGTGGGCTTTGGTGGCATCTTCCTCAACAACATCCTGGCCAAGAACCTGATCGATAACGGCGTGCCGGTCGAGCATGGCCAGCTGCCGCTGGCGATGGCCATTCCGGTGCTGGGCATGTTCATCGGCCTGCTGATCGCGGTCTTCATCACCTACCGCAAGCCACGCCAGTATGATCTGGAGAAGATCCTGGCCGCCGAGCCGGAGACGGTCGAGCTCAACCTCAACCACATCTGGGTCGCCCTGCTGGCCATCGCCGTCGCCCTGGGGCTACAGCTGATGACCAACAGCATCGTACTCGGTGCGCTGGCGGGCTTCGTCATCTTCACCTGCGGCGGCGTCATCAAGTTCCGCGAGAGCCAGGATGCCTTCACCCAGGGCGTGCGCATGATGTCCCTCATCGGTTTCATCATGATCTCCGCCGCCGGCTTTGCCGCCGTGATGAAAGAGACCCACGGGGTGGAGAGCCTGGTGCAATCCGTCTCTGCGGTGATCGGGGATCAGAAAGGGCTCGCCGCCTTCCTGATGTTGCTGGTTGGCCTGCTGATCACCATGGGGATAGGCTCCTCCTTCTCCACCGTGCCCATCATCGCCACCATCTATGTGCCGCTGTGCATCCACCTCGGCTTCTCCCCCATGGCCACCATCGCCTTGGTGGGAGCCGCCGGCGCGCTGGGGGATGCGGGCTCTCCCGCCTCCGACTCGACCCTGGGCCCGACCTCGGGCCTCAACGCCGATGGTCAGCACGATCACATCTGGGACAGCGTGGTGCCCACCTTCATCCACTACAACATCCCGCTCATCATCTTCGGCTGGATTGCCGCCATGGTGCTCTGAGTTGGCAATAAGATAGCTGCATACGAAAAGGCGACCCCAGGGTCGCCTTTTTTGTCTCTACAGGGAGGCGCCTCGGCCTCGTAATACCGCCGAGTGGACTCACTCCTGCTCACCCGGCAGAACCAGCGCGGGGCCACAGAGCCTCCCTCTCCCCTGCCCAATCCCCACTGCCAGGTCAGCATGGTCCCGCTGGAACCCAACGTCCCCCAAGGAACATGCCCACCCTGAACAGGGTTGTGAGCCAGCCCCTCGCCGCCTCCCTCTGGCCATAGCTGAATGGCTGACTAATGGGCGATCGGGGCATACTCCCCCAGACTCAGCAAGACGGCCCGCCGACTCCTCTTCTGCCATCACAGCTAGTGGGATGAGGCAGAGTGTGCCCGTTGGCGTAGAGGAGATAAGAGCGGCTCAGCCTTTCCACCACCCTGGCCAATGTCCATAAAAAAGGCCGCTCGATGAGCGGCCTTTTATCAGTGCGATCTGGACTTAGCTGTCACGGCGCTTGGGGCCACCGAACTTGCGATCCTTGTTGAAGCCACCTTCACGGCGCTCCCCGCTCTTGTTGAACGGACGGTCACCGCTGGGACGGCGATCCTTGTTGAAAGGACGGTCCTTGTTGAAGGCGGGACGATCGCTGGACGGACGGGGAGCAGTGTTGCTGCCGGCCGGCACTTCGGTGTAGTGGCTGATCTGCAGCGGACGCTGACAGACACGGGCCTTCTTGATCACTTCCAGCACATCGGCGGTCATGCCCTTGGGCAGATCGACGGTGGAGAAGTCATCGGCGATATCGATGTTACCGATGAAACGGCTCTCGATGTTCGCTTCGTTGGCGATGGCGCCAACGATCTGGCCCGGCTTGACACCGTGGTTAGCACCCACGTCTACGCGGTAACGCTCCATCTCTACGTCAGGATTGTCTTTGAGCGGGCGCGGCTCCAGGGACGGCATGCGACGGGCAGGACGATCACCACGGTCGGCGAAATCACGGGGAGCACGATCACCGAAGTCACGGCGCTCGAACTCACGGCCAGCACGATCGCTTGCCGGTTCAGTGATGGAGTCATCCAGCAGCAGCGGTTGGTCACCCTGCACCAGCTTGGCCAGGGCGGCAGCCAGCTCCAGCGGATCGGCAGAATCTTCTTCGATCAGCTCGTTCACCAGGTTCACGTAGATCTCAAGCTCTTCGCCCATCATGGTTTCCCGGATGCGCTCCTTGAACTTGGTCATGCGGTGCTGGTTGATGTCCTCGGTGCTCGGCATCTTCATCGGCTCGATGGCCTGACGAGTAGCGTGCTCGATGGCGCGCAGCATGCGGCGCTCGCGGGGAGCCACGAACAGGATGGCCTCACCCTTGCGACCGGCACGGCCGGTACGGCCGATACGGTGAACGTAGGATTCGGTATCGTACGGAATGTCGTAGTTCACCACGTGAGTGATGCGCTCAACGTCCAGACCACGGGCGACGACGTCGGTGGCGATCAGGATGTCCAGCTGGCCTTGACGCAGCTTGTCGACGGTACGCTCACGCAGCTTCTGCGGAATGTCACCGTGCAGGGCTTCACAGGCGTGACCACGGGCGGCCAGCTTGCCGGCCAGCTCTTCGGCCGCGTTCTTGGTGCGCACGAAGACCAGCACAGCCTCGTACGGTTCCACTTCCAGCAGACGGGTCATGGCGTCCAGCTTGTGCAGACCGGTTACCTGCCAGTAGCGCTGGCGGATGGTCGGTGCAGTGGACGTCTTGGTGATGATCTTGATCTCTTTCGGCTGCTTCAGGTGCTTCTGGGCAACACGGCGGATCTGGTCCGGCATGGTGGCAGAGAACAGGGCAACCTGACGGGTGGCCGGGCACTGTTCCATGATCCAGTCCACGTCGTCGATGAAGCCCATACGCAGCATTTCATCGGCTTCGTCCAGCACCAAGGCTTTCAGGCCGGAGAGGTCCAGGTTCTTGCGACGGATCAAGTCCATCACACGACCCGGGGTACCCACGACAACCTGAGCACCACGACGCAGGGCGCGGGTCTGGGTTTCGTAGGAGGAACCACCGTAGATCGGCAGGACATGGAAGTCCGGCATGTGCTTGGCGTAACGTTGGCACGCCTCAGCAACCTGCAGCGCCAGTTCACGGGTCGGTGCCAGCACCAAAACCTGGGTGTTACGGTTACCAGCTTCCAGACGAGACAACAGAGGCAAGGCAAAAGCAGCGGTCTTCCCTGTACCGGTTTGCGCCTGCCCCAGCAGATCGTGTCCCGCCATCAGGTGGGGGATTGCTGCGGCCTGGATGGGAGACGGGCGCTCATAGCCCACGTCCTGCAGCGCTTTCAATACAGGCGCGGCCAGTCCAAGCTCACTAAAAAGGGGCAGTTGTTCGGTATCAGACATAGATTCGATTCTTCCAGATTAAGGCAGGCGGCTAACACCGCGGAATAGCAAAAAGGCGGCGATTATAGCGCCACTTTGTTCTGCTGTCTTGAAAAATGTGATAAGCATCTCAAGACGTTGGCAATTATAGAGGGATCTCGCGACTATGGCTTGCTTATTTTGCACGCATGGTGCGTTATTGCAGATCACTTCTCGCGAAAGTCCTTGTCCAGCTTGTGTTTTAACACCGCCATGGTGAGCCGGCTGGTACACAACAAACGCGCCCTTTCATCCCGAATTTCAATCTGCCAGACCTGGGTAGTGGCCCCCAGATGCAGGGGCGAGCAGCGCCCTGTCACCACCCCTTCCCGTTTGGCCCGCAGATGGTTGGCGTTGACCTCCAGCCCCACGCAGTAGCTGTCCGGTCCGACCGCCATATTGGCAGCCAGCGACCCCAGCGTCTCCGCCAGCACCACTGAGGCGCCGCCGTGCAGCATGCCGAGTGGCTGATGGGTGCGGTGATCCACCGGCATGGTGGCCTCCAGCCAGTCGGGGCCAAAGGCCGTGTAGTGGATGTCGAGATGGGCCATCAGGGTATTGCGAGAGCTGGCATTGAGCCCGTCGAGGCTCATGGGTTTGCGCCAGATGGGGGCGATATCTTGATTCATGACGAGATGACTCCTTGTATGATCAATGGGTTGAAACATGCTGCGTCAGAGAGAGCGCACAAGAAGAGATGCCCCGCAGTGCAGGGCATCCGGCAAAAATGATAACCGACTCACCAGGGGTAGGTCACCCCTGGCCACTCGGCCCAGGGCAGCTCCCGCCCCGGCAAGCGCGGGGCTGACCAGCGCCACGTATTGCCAAGCCAGGCGCGCAACTCGCGCTCCAGCTCGCCATCGCTGAGCGGTGCCTCGGCCACCTTCCAGAAGAACAGCTCCACTTCCACCTCCGGCAATACCGAGGGGTAGAGATAGACCCCGCCCCAGAACTGGGGCTCCCGCTCAGGGCTCCACAGGCCATAGGCGAAGGAGCGCTTGGCCAGAAACTCGGAGCGCTGCCACTCCAGATCGGCCTCGTGCTGACCCAGGCTGAAGTGGGCGGAGGGCCAGACATCGTCGGGCCGAAACAGCTGTTGCAGCTGCTGCCGCTCCCGCAGCATGGCGACGAACTCCACCACCGCCTGCTCCGGGCTGGTCGGCAGCAGCAGGAAGTGCGGGTGCCGAAAGGCGGGCGGCACCCGGAACCGTTTGGGCAGGCTCAGCATCAGAGCAGTTCCAGCAAGGCCTGCAACGGGTGCTTGAGTTTCTCCCCTTCCATGCGTTTGACCTGGCTGCGGCAGGAATAGCCGGTGGCGAGGCAGCGGGCCTTCGGCAAGCGGGCCAGCGGCTCGGCCCAGCTTAAGGAGTAGATCCCCTTGGAGTTGTCCACCTGCTTGGCGTCGTGACCATAGGTGCCGGCCATGCCGCAGCAACCGACCGAGACCGGCTGCAATTTGGCGCCGAAGCGGCCGAACAGCGTGCTCCAGTCGCCATGGGTCGAGGGCTTGGCGGTCTTCTCGGTGCAGTGGGCAAACAGATACCAGGGCTCGGCCTGCTCGCCATCCACAACTTTAGCTTCGGGGGCGGGCAAGGTGTCTGCCGGAAGAGAGAGCAGCCACTCCTGGGGCAGCAGCACCTGGAAGTCGCCACGGGCGGCGCCCAGCGCCTTCACATACTCATCCCGATAGCAGAGCACCAGGGAGGGATCCACCCCCACCATGGGGATGCCCAGGGCCGCGATCTTGTTGAGGAACTGGGCACTGTTGGCCGCGGTGCGGGCGAAGGCACGCAGGAATCCCTTCACGTGTTGCGGCTTGCCGTTGGGCTTGAACGGCAGCAGATAGGGCTGATAGCCCAGCTTGCTGGCGAGTCTCACCAGGTCCCGCACCACGGGGGCGTCGTAATAGCTGGTGAAGGGATCCTGCACTATGAGTACCACTTTGGCACGCTGCTCTGGGCTCATGGCCTCGAGGCCCGGCAGATCGAAGTAGCGGGCGCGGTGATCGCGCAGGGCGTCGGCCAGGGTCGGCACCGAGAGCAGCGGCACATCCACCATGCCGATGCTCTTCTCGGTCGCCTTCTGGGCCCACTCCTTCTCCAGGAAGAAGTTGACCAGTTTCGGCGCCTTGGCCAGCAGCGGCGCATAACTCTCGACGGTGCCGACGAAGTAATCCTTGGGACCGCGCAGATAGCGGCTGTGATAGAGCTGCATGAAGCGGGCGCGGAAATTAGGCACATCCACCTTGATGGGGCACTGGCTGGTGCACGCCTTGCACGCGAGACACCCCTCCATCGCCTCCATCACCTCGTGGGAGAAGTCATACTGGCCACGGGCGCGGGCCACCGTATTGCGGAACTTGTCGACGATGGCCTTGATGCGCAGTCCGCCGCTTTGCAGCGCCACCTCTTCCGCGAGGGGATCGAAGCCCTGCTCCGCCAGCTGGCGCAGCCATTCGCGCATCAGGCCCGCCCGGCCTTTCGGCGAGTGGCGCCTGTCCTTGCTGATCTTGACCGAGGGGCACATGGGGGAGTCGGTCTCGAAGGTGAAGCAGAGGCCGTTGCCGTTGCAGTCCATGGCGCGGGTGTAGCTTGTCCGCACCGCAATCGGGATCTGGCGGTCGAACTTGCCGCGCTTGGGGCCGTCTACCGACACCAGCTCGGCGCCGCTGCCATAAGGTATACAAATTTTGCCGGGGTTGATGCGGTTGTCGGGGTCGAAGGCCCCCTTCACCCGCTGCAACTCCTCCCACAGCTCGCCGAAGAAGGCGGGGCTGTACTCGGAGCGGAAACCCTTGCCGTGCTCGCCCCACATCAGGCCACCATATTTGGCGGTGAGCGCCACCACCTGATCCGAGATGCGGCGCAGCAGCACCTCCTGCTCGGGATCGCACAAGTCCAGCGCCGGCCGCACGTGCAGCACGCCGGCATCGACGTGGCCGAACATGCCGTAGTCGAGGCCATGGCCATCGAGCAGGGCGCGAAACTCCATGATGAAGTCGGCGAGGGATTCCGGCGGCACTGCGGTATCTTCGGTGAAGGCCACCGGCTTCTTGCGCCCCTCGGCGTTGCCGAGCAGCCCCACCGATTTCTTGCGCATGCCATAGATGGTCTCGATGCTCGGCAGGTGGCTGCACACCTGATAGCCGATGATGCCGGCCTCGCCGCGCGCCAACAGCCCATCGATGCGCCGGCACAGCTCGGCCACCTTGGTCTGGTGCTCGGCTTCGTCGGTGTCGGCAAATTCGACGATGTTGAGCCCCTGCAGATCCTTGCCGGGCACGTCCTCAATGAACGCCTTGACCGAGTGCCAGATGATGTCGGCGCGGGCCAGCCCCAGCACCCGGGAGTCCACCGTCTCCACCGACAGGGCGTGGGCCTGCACCATGAAGGGGGCATTCCTGAGGGCCGAGGGGAAGCTGTCGTACTTGACGTTGACCAGGGTGCGATAGCGCGGAATGGCCGTGATATTGAGTCTGGCCTCGGTGATGAAGCCGAGCGAGCCTTCAGAGCCGCACAACACCCGACTCACATCCAGGGTGTCGCTGTCGGGCTGATAGAGATGCTTGAGATCGTAACCAGTCAGGAAGCGGTTGAGCTTGGGGAAGATCGCCTCTATGTCGGCGCGGCGCTCGCGGCCGATGCGGTACAGGGTGCGGTAGATCTCCCCTTCCCGGTTCTCGAGGGCCAGCTTGTCGGCCAGACGCGAACCGGTGACAGGCTCCGTGGTCATGAGATCGCCGTTCTCCAGCACGGCTTTCAGGCCCAGCACGTGATCCGAGGTCTTGCCGTAGACGAGGGAGCCCTGCCCCGAGGCATCGGTATTGACCATGCCCCCTAAAGTGGCGCGGTTGGAGGTGGAGAGATCCGGCGAGAAGAAGTAGCCGTGGGGTTTCAAATAGGCGTTGAGCTGATCCTTGATCACCCCGGCCTGGGCCCGTACCCAGCCTTCCTCCAGATTAATTTCCAGGATCTGGTTCATATGGCGCGAGAGATCGACGATAATGCCGCCGCCCAGGGACTGGCCATTGGTGCCGGTGCCGCCGCCGCGAGGGAAAAAACTCAAGGCGGCATAGGCGCTCTCCTGAGCCAACCTGAGCATGACCGCAATGTCATCCGCGCTACGCGGATAGAGAACCGCCTGAGGTACGACCTGATAGACGCTGTTATCCGTCGCCATCGCCAACCGGCTTGCATAAGACTTTTCGATATCACCACGAAATGCGCTGCGTCCTAGCAACTCAAGAAACTGCAGGGTTGTGGGTGACAAACTGTCCTGGTAATCGAGTCTCGGGATCATGAATCCTTGTTCCCATCCTTTGCTTGATGCCGGAACTCCGGCGACAACGACCGCCAGGCCCGCCTCTATCGGGCTGCCTTGGCCGATCCGCTCACTGAGCGGGCAGTATATCAGCTAGAAAACCGCTTGCGCTCTGCAATCTTCACCATTTGAAAGGAGGACTTTTATGGCTCACCACAGCCATGTTATCAGTACGTTTGTCAGCACCGAGAAACAGGCTCTGACCCTGTCACTGTTCGGCTGCATCAGCTTCGCCATCTTCGGGATCGGCTACGGCCTGTTCGTCGGTTCCAACGCCATCATGCTCGATGGCATCTTCACCCTGTTCAGCATGGGCATGACGGGTTTAGGGTTAATCACCGCCTACCTGGTGACCCGCCCCTCCGACGATCGCTTCCAGTACGGCTACGCCCACTTCGAACCCATCACCAACGTCATCAACGGCACCGTCATCCTGCTGCTCTGCCTCGGCGCCTTCTATAGCGGCATCACCTCCTTGCTGGAGGGCGGACGGGAGATCGATCTCGGCCACGCCCTCATCTACGCCGCCGTCTGCACCTTCTTCTGCGCCATCATCTACCGGATCGAGGCCGGCGTCGCCGAGCGGCTCGACTCCGAACTGGTGCGGGTCGACTCCAAGGAGTGGCTGGTCGACACCCTGCTCAGCGCCACCCTGCTCATCGGCTTCGTGGTCGCCATCGGCCTCGAGGCCATCGGTTACGGCCACTACAACCGCTACATAGACCCCGTGCTGGTCACCCTGCTCGCGCTGTGCGCCACAATGATCCCCATCAAGGTGCTGAGCCGCAACCTGCGGGAGGTGCTCAAAGTGGCGCCCAAGGGGGATGTGCCCCAGCGGGTCGAGCACGAGATCGAGGCCCTGCGTCAGCGCCATGGCATCGAGTGCTACAGCCATCTGGCCAAGAGCGGGCGCCGCTTCGATCTCGAACTCAACATCCTGGTCGCCCCGGATCAGGAGTGGCCCGTCGAGCGCCAGGACGCCCTGCGCCAGGAGCTCTGGTCCCGCCTCGGCGACACCCTGGGCGATGCCTGGCTCTCGGTCTGCTTCACTCGCGAGAAGCGCTGGCTCTGATCTGCCCCGTGGCGAAGGCCCTTGCCGGCCTTCGCCCATCGACCGGCAATCGCATCATCCCCCTTGCCAACGCCGCCATTCCCGTTATCATCGGGACTCATTTTCGCTAAAAGGTACAGTTGCCCATCATGGACAACCCTCGAAGTTGCTCATTTATTCCCCCCGTCAAAACCTATCTCTATCTGCTCAACCAACGCCTCTGAATCGCGCCGTCGCTATCGCTTTCTAGTTCGGCACCCTTGCCGCCATCTGCGTCTGTTCAATTGAGGTCATGTCATGGAATTTTTACTGGACCCTGCCATCTGGGTCGGTCTGTTCACCCTGATCATCCTGGAGATAGTGCTCGGGATCGACAACCTGGTGTTCATCGCCATCCTGGTGAAGAAGCTGCCCCCCGCCCAGCGGGACAAGGCGAGGCTCATCGGCCTGTCGCTGGCCCTGCTGATGCGCCTCGGGCTGCTCAGCATCATGTCCTGGCTGGTCACGCTCACCCAGCCCCTGCTGCAACTCGGTGAGTTCGCCTTCTCCGGCCGGGATCTGATCCTGATGGGCGGTGGCCTGTTCCTGCTGTTCAAGGCCACCACAGAGCTGCACGAGCGGCTGGAGGCCAAGCCGGAGGAGCAAGGCCCGGCCGGCGTCTATGCCGGCTTTGGGGTGGTGATCGCCCAGATCCTGGTGCTGGATGCGGTCTTCTCGCTGGACTCCATCATCACCGCGGTCGGCATGGTGGATCACCTCGGCGTCATGATGGCCGCGGTGACCATCGCCATGGTGGTGATGGTGCTCGCCTCCAAGCCGCTGACCCGCTTCGTCAACGCCCACCCGACCGTGGTGGTGCTCTGCCTGAGCTTCCTGCTGATGATCGGCTTCAGCCTGGTGGCCGAAGGCTTCGGCTTCCACATCCCCAAGGGCTATCTCTACGCCGCCATCGGCTTCTCGGTGCTGATCGAGTTCTTCAACCAGCTCGCCCAGCGCAGTACCCAGCGCCATGAGTCCAGGCAGCCCCTGCGCGAGCGCACCACGGCCGCCATCTTCAAGCTGATGGGCGGCAGCCGGGCCAGCCAGCTCCAGCAGCAGGATGAGGAAGAGGATCAGGGTGCCCCCCGCCCCATCAGCTTCGGGGACGAAGAGCGTTACATGGTGACCGGGGTGCTCTCCCTGGCGGAGCGATCCATTCGTACCATCATGACCCCTCGCGCCGAGATGGAGTGGATCGACCTCAACGACTCCATCGACGAGATCCGCGCCCTGCTGCAGCGGGCACCCCACAGCCTGTTCCCGGTCTGCGACGGGGAGCTGGACGAGATCATCGGCGTGGTCAAGGCCCGGGATCTGCTGTTTGCCCTGAACGAGGGCCAGTCCCTCGCCCAGCTCGCCAAACAGAACGACCCCATCATAGTGCCGCAGACCATCAACGTGATCCGGCTGCTGGCGGAGCTGCGTCAGGCCAAGGGCAGCCTCATCCTGGTGGCGGACGAGTTCGGCGTCATCCAGGGGCTGGTCACCACCCACGATCTGCTGGAGGCCATCGTCGGCGAACTGCCGGACGAGGACGAGACCCCGGACATAGTGCCCGACGGCGAGGGCTGGCTCATCAACGGCAGCACCAACATCCACCATGTGGAGCAGGTGCTGGAGTGCGATGGCCTGGTGAGCGACAGCGACGAGTACGTGACCCTGGCGGGCATGCTGCTCTCCCACTTCGGCGTATTGCCCGACGCGGGCCAGCAGCTGCGCCTCGGCCAGCTCTGCTTCGAGGTGCTGGCGGTGAGCGAGCGGCGCATCGAGCGGGTGCGGGTGACCCCGCTGAACGGCTGATAGCTCTGCCATGCCTTGATATGAAGAGAGGGCCCGCGGGCCCTCTTTCTCATGGTGCTAGGCAAATTGCTGCGTGAGCGACAATTCTCTTCTGCAATTACCCCTCTTTTTCACAATGACACCGGGGGGTAGAGTCGCCTCAATCCCACCATGAGGAACTCAACATGCCACACGATGCCCTGTTCTGCCCCCTGCGCCTCGGCCAACTGCACCTTAACAACCGAATCGTCATGCCGCCCATGACCCGCTCCCGCGCCAGCCAGCCCGGCGATGTGGCCAACGCCATGATGGCCACCTATTACGCCCAGCGCGCCGAAGCCGGCCTCATCGTCAGCGAAGGCACCCAGATCGATCCCCTTGGCAAGGGCTACGCCTGGACACCTGGCATCCATAGCGCCGAGCAGGTCGCGGGCTGGAGACTGGTGACCGAGGCCGTGCACGCCAAGGGTGGCACCATCTTCGCCCAGCTCTGGCACGTGGGCCGGGTCACCCATCCGGACAACATCGGCGGTGCCCAGCCCATCTCGGCCTCGGCCATCCCGGCCGCCGGCGTCAGGGTGTTCGTCGACAACGGCAGCGACGCCCCCGGCTTCGTCGAGACCGCCACCCCGCGCGCCATGAGCCAGCAAGACATCGACGCCGTGGTCGGCCAGTTCCGCCAGGCCGCCCGCAACGCCATGCTGGCCGGCTTCGATGGCATAGAGCTGCACGCCGCCAACGGCTACCTCATCAACCAGTTCCTCGACTCCGAGTCCAATGCCCGCACCGACGGCTACGGCGGCTCGCTGGCAAACCGGCTGCGCTTCCTGAGAGAAGTGACCGAGGCGGTCAGCGGCGAGATAGGGGCGGATAGGGTCGGCGTACGGCTCGCCCCGCTCACCACCCTCAACGGCACCGTAGATGCGAATCCACAGGAGACCTATCTGGCCGCGGCCAGGCTGCTGGGGGATCTCGACGTGACCTATCTGCACATCGCCGAGGCGGACTGGGACGATGCCCCGCTGATGCCGGAGGACTTCAAGCAGGGGCTGCGGGCGGCCTTCCCCAACACCCTCATCTATGCGGGCAAGTACGACGGCGCCCGGGCACGGGCCGCGTTGCAGGCGGGCTGGGCCGACATGATTGGCTTCGGTCGCCCCTTCGTGGCCAACCCGGATCTGCCGAACCGGCTGCGCCACGGCTACCCCTGGGCCCCGCACGATCCGGCCACCCTGTTTGGCGGCGCCGAGCAGGGGCTGACCGACTACCCCCTCTATCAAGAGAGCCGCGAGCCGCAATCCGCCTGAGGCGAGGAACGAGCCAGCAAGCCATAAAAACCAACGCGCCCCTGAGGGCGCGTTGTGCTTTGTCGCGGCTGCAGCCGTTCACACAGAGCCCTAGTTGAGGGTAACCCCGTGACAGGCGGCGTAGCATAGGATCTCCCGGGTCAGCCGTGCCTTGTCTGCCAGATCGAGCCAGCTCGCCTCCACCCCGTTGAGGGACAGCCGGCAGAGCTGCTCCCGGCTGGCGCCGAGCTCCGCCACCAGCGCCTGGAAGTTGGCGGCCATGTAGCCGCCGAAGTAGGCGGGATCATCGGAGTTGATGGTGACGCACAGCCCCTGCTCCAGCAGCTGGAGCACGTTGTGATCGGCCATCTGCGCGAACACCTTGAGCCGGGTGTTGGAGAGCGGGCAGACGGTGAGCGGCAAGCGGGTGTCCGACAGGTAGCGCAGCAGTTCGGGGTCGTCGACACAGCGCACCCCGTGATCGATGCGCCTCACCTGCAGCTCGTTGATGGCCTGCCAGATGTAAGACACCGGCCCCTCCTCCCCGGCATGAGCCACCACCGGCAGCCCCAGCGCCCTGGCCTGGGCGAAGACCCCGGCAAACTTGGTGGGCGGGTTGCCCAGCTCCCCCGAGTCGAGCCCGATGCCGTGGATCCGCTCCAGGAAGGGCTCGGCCTCACGCAGGGTGAGGAAGGCCGCTTCCTCGCTCAAGTGGCGCAGGAAGCTCATGATCAGCCGCCAGCTGATGCCAAAGGCCAGCGCCCCTGCCTGCAGCGCCCGCTCTATGCCGCCGAGCACTGTGGCCAAGGGGATGCCGCGGACACTGTGAGCCTGGGGATCGAAGAAGATCTCCACGTGCACCACCTGCTCGGCGGCGCAGCGCTCTAGGTAGGCCCAGGTGAGATCGAAGAAATCCTGCTCGGTGATGAGCACACTGGCGCCGCGGTAGTAGAGGTCGAGGAAGGATTGCAGGCAGTCGAACTCATAGGCGGCCCGCAGGCTCTCGACATCGGGCCAGGGCAGGGCCACCCCGTTGCGGCTGGCCATGGCAAACATCAGCTCAGGCTCGAGCGTGCCTTCGATATGCAGATGCAGTTCCAGCTTGGGCAAGCCGGCAATAAAGTTATCCATGATGACGGCTCCATCGTCAGACCCAGTACGGGCGCCCCCTTGAGGCGCCCTCCCTCTGCCCCCATTGTGCACCTATCTGGCGCGGCGGGGGAGACTTGTCATCAAAGCGCCTTATAATGGCGACACAAAAAATCATAACCGATTGAAGACATTCAAAGTCGGCGCCCGCCTCGCGTCCGCTCTTGCGCCCTACAAGGAGTTCTTATGAAGAAAAACGTCATCTGTGATATCGACGGCGTCATACTGCACAACAACGATCTGGTGCCCGGCGCCGACCGTTTCGTCCATCGCCTGCTGGAGCAGGGCAGCAAGCTGCTGTTTCTCACCAACTACCCGGCCCAGACCCAGAAAGATCTGCAGAACCGCTTCCGCTCCGCCGGCATCGAGGTGCCCGAAGAGTGCTTCTATACCTCCGCCATGGGCACCGCCGACTTCCTCAAGCGCCAGGATGGCAAGAAGGCCTATGTGATCGGCGAAGGGGCCCTGACCCACGAGCTCTACAAGGCCGGCTTCACCATCACCGACATCGATCCCGACTTCGTGGTGGTGGGCGAGACCCGCAACTACAACTGGACCATGATGCAGCTGGGGGCCAAGTTCGTGGATCAGGGGGCGCGCTTCATCGCCACCAACCCCGATACCCACGGCCCCATGATGTACCCCGCCTGCGGCGCCCTCTGTGCCCCCATCGAGCGGATGACCGGCAAGAAGCCCTTCTACGTGGGCAAGCCGAGCGCCTGGATCATCCGGGCGGCACTCAACCGGATGGAGGCGCACTCCGATGACACCATCATCATCGGCGACAACCTGCGCACCGACATACTGGCGGGCTTCCAGGCCGGCCTCGAGACGGTGCTGGTGCTCTCCGGCGTGAGCAAGGTGGCCGACATCGACCGCATGCCGTTCAGACCGAACCACATCTTCGACTCAGTGGTCGACATCGATATCGTCTGAGCCCGCACTCGGGGCATCCTCTTGCCCCTGCAGGGCGACCCCTTGGCAAGGGGAGGTAGATCGTTTAACTTAACTGCAACATTGTTAAGAAAAGTAAACGAAAACGGGATCGGGACGATCCCGTTGCCCCCTCCGCCATCGCAAGGAAGCCCCATGAAGAACCTGAATGACTGGATCCTGCTGGACCAGCACCCCGTCTCCCCCACCCCGCTGACACCTCCGAGCAATCGCATCAGGGCGGGCAATCCAAGCCAGACCCTGTGGAATCACTACTCGGATCCGAGCCAGCAGTTTCACGTGGGCTTCTGGGCCTGCGAGCCGGGACGTTGGGCCGTCCACTACACAGAGCACGAATATTGCCAGCTGCTGGAGGGTGAGGCGCGGATCCACGACGGCCAGGGCGGCCAGTTGCACCTCAAGGCGGGGGATCAGTTCGTCATCCCGGCGGGCTTCGTCGGCGAATGGGAGACCCTCATCTCTTGCCGCAAACTCTATGTGATCTTTGAACCCGCCGCGGCCTGACGCGCACGTCAAGTACCCGCTCTTTTCCTGCCGCTTGTCCATGCCGCCAGCTTGACGCTTGCGGCATGATTTTCTGCGGTTTTCCCGCTTGCAAAAGGGTTTTACGCTAGGCATTGTGATTGGCGAGGAATGTAAATGGAATTTCGAGCCCAAACGTGGGGGGCTCACATAAAAATCAAGAGGATTACCGCCAATGTGTTCTATTTTCGGCATTCTGGACATCAAATCCGATGCAGCAGCCCTGCGCAAATCGGCCCTGGAGATGTCCAAGCGACTGCGTCACCGCGGCCCCGACTGGTCCGGCGTCTACAGCTCCGACAAGGCCATACTGGTGCATGAGCGCCTAGCCATCGTCGATCCGGGCAATGGCGCCCAGCCGCTCTACAACCCCGAGCGCACTCACGTATTGGCCGTCAACGGCGAGATCTACAACCACAAAGAACTCGAGAAGAGCCTCAAGGTCGACTTCCAGTTCCAGACCCACTCCGACTGCGAGGTGCTGCTGGCACTCTACAAGGAGAAGGGCCCGGCCTTCTTGGACGATCTCAACGGCATCTTCGCCTTCATCCTCTATGACGCGGAGCAGGATGCCTATCTCATCGGCCGCGATCACATGGGGATAATCCCGCTCTATACCGGCCGCGACGAGCACGGCAACTTCTATGTCGCCTCCGAGATGAAGGCCCTGGTGCCTGTGTGCAAGAGCGTCGAAACCTTCCCGCCCGGACATTACCTCTGGAGCAAGGATGGCGAGCTCAAGCAGTGGTACCAGCGCGACTGGATGGAATACGACGCGGTCGAACAGAACGTCAGCGACAAGGCCGAGCTCAAAGCCGCGCTGGAAGCGGCGGTCAAGCGCCAGCTGATGTGTGACGTCCCCTATGGCGTGCTGCTCTCCGGTGGTCTGGACTCGTCCGTCATCTCCGCCATCACCAAGCTCTACGCCGCCCGTCGGGTGGAAGACGATGGCAAGAGCGAGGCCTGGTGGCCGCAGCTGCACTCCTTCGCCGTGGGCCTGGAAGGCTCGCCGGATCTCGCCGCCGCCCGCAAGGTGGCCGACCATCTGAACACCATCCACCACCAGATCCACTTCACCGTGCAGGAAGGTCTGGATGCGCTGACGGATGTCATCTATCACCTCGAGACCTATGACGTCACCACCATCCGCGCCTCCACGCCGATGTACCTGATGGCCCGTTACATCAAGGCGATGGGCATCAAGATGGTGCTCTCGGGCGAGGGCTCGGACGAGCTGTTCGGTGGTTACCTCTATTTCCACAAGGCGCCGAACGCCCGGGAATTCCACGAAGAGAACGTGCGCAAGCTCGCCTCCCTGCACCTCTATGACTGTCTGCGCGCCAACAAGTCGATGGCCGCCTGGGGCGTGGAAGGCCGCGTGCCCTTCCTCGACAAGGAGTTCATGGATGTGGCGATGCGCCTGCAGCCCGCCGACAAGATGTGCGGCAACGGCAAGATCGAGAAGCACATACTGCGCGAAGCCTTCGAGGAGCTGCTGCCCCACGAGGTGGCCTGGCGTCAGAAGGAGCAGTTCTCCGACGGCGTGGGTTACTCCTGGATCGACAGCCTGAAAGCCATGGTCGAGGTCGAGGTGACGGATCAGATGTTCGAGGCGGCGGCGTTCCGCTTCCCCATCAACACTCCGCTCACCAAGGAGGCCTACTACTATCGCGCCATCTTCGACGAGCACTTCCCGCTGGAAGCGGCCGCCCGCACAGTGCCCTATGGCAAGTCGGTCGCCTGCTCCACCCCGACCGCATTGGAGTGGGATGCCAAGTTCAAGGAGATGGCCGACCCCTCAGGTCGCGCCGTGATGGACGTCCACCAGCAGAGTTACTGATCCGCTGACGGACAGCCCGTTGGCCCAAGCGCCAACATCAAAAAAGCCCCTTTCGAGGGGCTTTAATTTTTGGTCATTGTTCGCAGACGCTCGTCGGTTCAGCTGGCCGCCGTTGCCACGTTTAGCGGCATCAATCCTTCTTCGCCTTGTTGGCAAAGAAGATATCGGCCTGAATGTCCTGAGTGCGGACGGTAAAGATCTGGTTGGTCAGCGCCTCGGTCAGTGCCTCCGCATCCTTCATCACCCGCAGATTGAAGTCGTTGAGCATGCTGGTGGCCGCGGCCTTGTCCGTTTTCACCGTCTTCAGATAGCGGGCTTCCACCTCTTCTTGCTCTTTGGCGATCTCCGTCTCCCAGGCCTTGTAAGCCTGCTTCACGATCGGGGCCAGTTTGGGGTAATCCGTCATCACCAGGGTCTGCAGCTTGCGATACTTCCAGTAGATGGAGTCGCTGTCCGCCTTGTCGCTGCCCAGGGCATAGTGGGCCGGATACGCCTCCAGGCCGCTGTAATAGGGCACAAATGCGGTCAGATCCGCCATCCCGAGGCCCACATAGGTCACCTCCCCCACCTCTTTCGGCATCCAGGGACGCACTTGCATCACATGGGCCTCATAGGTGCGAAACACGCTGATGGGGCGCCAGGGCTCCTGCCCGTTCAACCCCTTGCCGTAGGGGTCGTGCTCGGTGCCATCATAGTGATTGCGCAGCACCGCCTTGACCTCATCCAGGGTCATCTTCTTCTCGGGAGTCAGATAGACCGGGAATTGCCGGCCCGCATCCACCGCCTGCTTGAGCGAGGGGTTGAACATCTGCTGTATGGTCCAGACCCTGGGATCGTTGTAGGTACGATCCCGCTCGTCATCGCGGGTATAAGCCTTCGAGAAATTGAAGGCCCCATCCTTTTGTGGCTGGTAGAGCCCCTTCTGCGTCGCAAACTCGATGAGATTTTTCGAGCCCATCATGTCGGCACTCTTGGGATCGTATTGCTGCAGGCGCCCCTGATTGCCCGAGGCGAAATACTGGTTGTTGGGCACACGCTGCGCCATCCAGTGGTGACCGGTCGCGGTTTCCAGATACCAGAGCTCGTTATCGTCCACGACGGCAACGCCGAAGCCCTCACCCGCCCCTATGGTCTCGATGATGTTGCCAAGCAGGGCGACCGCCTCACGGGCCGTGCCGGCGCGGGAGAGCAGCACATCCGGAATGTCATCCTCGGTGATGCCCTTGTCCTCGACGTAAGGATCGAAGGCGAGCGCCGCCGGCGAGGCGAAGATAGATTCGGTACCGCTGACCCCGACGCCTTTCTCATTGAAACCGGTCGCACCGTGCAGCTGGGTCTTCCAGTTCGGCACAGTGGTGTAACGCAGGGAGTTTTTCGGCAAGGGGTAGCTGAAATCATTGGCGCCGTTGTGGGCCTTGGAACTGTGCACGCCGCTCTGCCCCTGCTTGGCCGGATGGATCACGAAATGCTGGGCTTTCAGCGCATCGCTGTCGGCACTGCGGGCCACCATCATGGAGCCATCGGCGGTGGCCTCACTGCCGACCAGCAGGGTCGTACAGGCGAACGCCGAAGAGACCAGCGCCAGGTTGATAGAGAGTGCGACGACGCACTTCTTGAAGGAATGCATAATATCTCCTTGTGGCAGAATTAACGTAACGCTCGGCCCTCCCATATCGGGATGAATATAGGTAAGGCGGTGGTATGTTCGGTGAATATATATTCCCTGTGACAGGCCGGCTGATTATTCACGCCACCTAGCCCAAGGCAATAGGTCAGAAAGTTTATTTCCCGACAGGCGATAAGAGTTCAGGAGTGGTGCGGACAGGCCACCCATCATAAGCAATGCGTCTCACATGTCATGCACCCCAGATTGGCACAGACCCATGTTCCCGATAGGCGACCCTTCATATCTGCCTGAGTGTGGCGATACTAGGTTTTATCCACTGACATAAATGTGACAAAAGGCTCAAAACACCAAAAACGCATTTTTTTCAATTTAAAGTGTCGCCAAATCTGGCAATGGCAGAATCCTTGTCACGATTCAGCGCCCCGTTGCGGGAGCCCTATCCCCACAGCCCTGGAGTCGCACTATTGTGTGCACGCCGAGCCCCTTAAAGGCCTCAACGAGCCGATTAAATGACACTGGAAGCTTAAATATATGGATTCTTAACGCTGGGTTATCTTATATGTGGAGCCTGAGCGCATAGCTATATGGAAAGTACAGCTTACCGTTAGCGTCTGCACGGCTTGCATAAGATCATCATCACCATGGGGCCTGACGATGCTATATAAACGAACATGACGACGGCTTATTATTCACCATTTCCAAGCCATCAATAGCCTCGATATTCAAGATTTATTCCGCCCTCCCACTCATCCCCTTAAATACCCGCGTTCATTTTGCCTGTGACTGCACGCAATCGATCGTAATAAAGGGAATGCAGACATTCCGTCCGACGCTCTTTGCTGGTTTGACCACAAGCACGACTGCCCCACACTGGCCAAGATAGGGGCTCCTGCCTCTCCCCCATTCCCGTTTTTCGCATATTCACTGCCACTCTGGCTACTTGGCGAAGGGGCTCGCTCGTGTCACATTGTTCCGGCTTGGAAGCAACAAAAACAACACAAGGAGAATCTGATGAAGCGACTGCTATTGCCGCTGGCGCTTGGCGCCACCCTGTTCCACGGCGCGGCCCTAAGCGCCACGCCACTCTGGACCCAGGCCCTGCCCGATTACAGCCAGACGTATGACGAGAGTCGGGATCCGGCGCAGGATCTCGCCGCGGCGACCGCCAAGGCAAAGAGCGAGGGCAAGAAGGTGTTGCTGCTGGTGGGCGGTGAATGGTGCAGCTGGTGCCAGGAGATGAACCACTTCCTGGATAGGGAGCCGGACCTGGCCAGCCAGCTCAAGCAGACCTTCGTGGTGGTCAAGGTGAACGTCAGCAAGGAGAACAAGAACGAGCCCTTCCTCAAGCGCTACCCCGAGTATCTGGGGGTGCCTCACTTCTATGTGCTGGATGCGCAAGGCAAGCTGCTGGAATCCTTCAACACCGGTCTGCTGGAGCAGGGGAAGAGCTACGACGAGACGAAATTTGGCAAGTTTGTCGCCTTCTTCCAGCCCAAGACAACCCGTGGCTGAATAACCGGGCCATGATGCAAACGCCCCGCACGGTCGGCTGACGGTACGGGGCGTCGGCTGTGTATCCCGCACTTGCAGTCATTGGCCTCAGGGCCGAGCATCCGGTTACGACTTTTGGCGCAGGTAGAGATCGCTCAGCAGTAGCCATCGATTGCTCCGCTTGAGCGATGCAAGGCGGTCATCAATGAATCCCCGACTTTCCATGCAAGGATGAAGAGATGTTACGGATATTGGGCAAGGCCTCGTCAATCAATGTGCGCAAAGTGCTTTGGACCTGCGCCGAAATAGATCTCCCTTTCGAGCGAGAGGAATGGGGTACTGGCTTCAAACCGACTGATACCCCCGAATTCCTGGCGATGAATCCGAACGCAATGGTGCCGGTCATTCAGGATGGTGGTTTCACACTGTGGGAATCGAACGCCATCATCCGCTACCTGGCCTCGCGCTACGGTAACGCCACTCTCTACCCAACCGAAGCTCGCGCGAGGGCCATGGTCGATCAATGGATCGATTGGCAATCGTCGGACTTGAACCGGTCTTGGAGCTACGCATTCATGTCGCTGGTCAGGCATTCACCCTTGCATCAGGACAGCCGGGCACTCAGCGCAGGTTGTGCGGATTGGTCCAGATACATGCAGATCCTGGATCGGCATCTCCAATCAACGGGGGCTTATGTGGTTGGGAACAACTTCTCGCTCGCAGACATCCCCATCGGTCTGTCAGTCAACCGCTGGCTAGAAACGCCATTTGACCGTCCATCACTGCCGGCAGTGAGTGACTATTACCAGCGATTAGGTCGTCGGCCTGGCTTTCGCCTGTATGGCTGTAACGGAACGCCATAAGGTGAGTAGAGCGGGATGGAGTCGGCAGATCTGAATACTGCAGGTTGGGCTGGTGTTACAAAGACCAACCTGCACACACAATCTCAGCCCTGCGCATCCGGCTGATTGGCGGGGGCGGCCTTGATAAAAGCCTGCAACTGCTCGCAGTTGGCGACGATGCGGGCAATGGTGGGATAGTCATCCAGCGTCATGTTGTAACGGCGGGCGTTATAGACCTGAGGCACCAGCATGCAGTCGGCCAGGGTCACCTCGTTGCCGACGCAATAGACACCGGCAGTGGTCATCAGCAGCGGCTCCAGGGCCTTGAAGGTCTCGTCAATCCAGTGGCGATACCAGGCATCACGCGCCGTCTTGCTCTGTCCCAGCTCCTGCTCCAGATAGTTGAGCACCCGCAGATTGTCCAAAGGGTGAACGTCGCAGGCGATCATGTTGACGATCTGGCGCACCCTTGCTCGCTCCTGGGCGGCCGAGGGCATCAGCGGATGGGCGGGATAGGTTTCGTCGAGGTATTCCATGATGGCGACCGACTGGCCGACCTGCACCTCGCTGTCGATGAGAAAGGGCACCAGCCCCTGCGGATTGATCCGGCGGTAAGCCTTCTCCTTCTGCTCGCCCTTGCCCAGATGCACCGGGTGCTGCTCATAACTCAGTCCCTTGAGTTGCAGCACCAGGCGCACCCTGAAACTCGCCGATGAACGCCAATATCCAAACAACTGCAGCATAACTCTGTCCCTCTTACGCTGGCGGACGGCGAGTGGCGAACGAAAATCGGCAGGTGGCCACCACCTGCCGTCTCCCCCGCCGACTCCCCCGTCGGCCACGGCTTCCTTAGCTCGTCTGGCTGGCGCCTCCTTGCGTGACGCGCTGCAAAATGGTGCCAAACAGACTCATTCCATTGCGATCCAGCATCGCGATGGACACTGTATCACCAAAGCGCAGGAAGGGTGTAGTGGCCTGACCTGACTCGATTATTTCCAGCATGCGCAGCTCGGCGAGGCAGGAAGATCCGGCGCTGCGGTCATAGTTGGAGACGGTGCCTGAGCCTATGATGCAGCCCGCCCCGAGCGGCCGGGTCTTGGCGGCGTGGGCGACAAGTTCATGGAAGTTGAAGGTCATGTCCACCCCCGCGTTGGGGGCCCCGAACAGGCCACCGTTGAGGTGGGTCATGAGCGGCAAGTGCACCTTGCCCTCCTGCCAGTCGCTGCCCAGCTCGTCCGGGGTGATGGCCACCGGCGAGAAGGCGCTGGAGGGTTTGGACTGGAAGAAGCCAAAGCCCTTGGCAAGCTCACCCGGGATGAGGTTGCGCAGGCTGACGTCGTTGACCAGCATCAGCAGCTTGACGTGGGTGGCTGCGGCCTCCGGGCTCGCCCCCATGGGCACGTCGTCGGTGATGATGGCCACCTCAGACTCGAAGTCGATGCCCCACTCCTCGGATCCCATGACGATGGGGCCACGGGGGGCCAGGAAACTGTCGGAGCCGCCCTGGTACATCAGGGGATCGTGCCAGAAGCTGTCCGGCATCTCGGCGCCGCGGGCCTTGCGCACCAGCTCCACGTGGTTGACGTAGGCGCTGCCATCGGCCCACTGGTAGGCGCGGGGCAGCGGGGAGAGACAGGCCGCCTCATCGAACGGGAAGGCCTCGGGGCAGGCACCGGCGTTCAGCGCCTCATAGACGGCGGCAAGCCGCGGGGCCGTCTCGGCCCACTCATCCAGCGCCCCTTGCAGGGTGGGGGCGATCGCGGTGACCCGCACCGCCCGACTCAGATCACGGCTCACGACCAGCAAGGCGCCATCGCGCTTGCCATTGTTCAGGGTTGCCAGTTTCATAAAAGTCCTTATTTGCCGCTGTGGTCGGGGGTGAGTGCCGGGCGCAGCCAGCTGTTGACGTAGCGCGGGTTCTCCACCCCCTCGCACAGGCTGCCGACGCTCAGGGCGTCGCGGGTGTCGAGCATCACCGCCACCTCGTCGGTGAAGGTCTTGGCATGGGCACGGCCGGCCGCGAACGCCTTGGGATGCGGGCCATGGGTGAAGCCGGCGGGATGGAAGGTGACCATGCCCCGCTCTATGTTGTCCCGGCTGAAGAAGTCGCCGGCGTGGTAGAACAGCACCTCGTCAAAATCGTCGTTGCTGTGGTAGAAGGGCACCCGCAGGGCGCCGGGATCGCTCTCGATGGGGCGCGGCACGAAGGTGCAGACCACGAAGCGGCTCGCCACGAAGGTGGAGTGAGCCGAGGGCGGCAGGTGATAACGGTGGCTCATCAACGGGCGGATGTCGCGCCAGTTGAGGCGCACCACGCAGAGATCCCCGTGCCAGCCCTGAGCATCGAGCGGGTTGAACGGCCAGCTGATGACCGACACCTGATCGTGACGCTTGACCTGCAGCGACCAGGGATTCTCATCCTGCTGGGCCAGGAAGGCGTCGTCGATGGCGGGCACGTCCAGCGCCGCCGGATCGAAGATGGCGTGCTGACCCACCAGCCCTTTGTCCGGCAGCTGATAGCTGTCCCCCGTCGCCTCTATCATCAGGATGAACAGCGGCGCGGTCGGCTCGATGCGCCACATGGTGCCACGGGGGATCACCACATAGTCCCCGTCCCTCAGGGTCAGATGGCCGTAATCGCAGTAGAACTCCCCGCTCCCCTCGTGGATGAACAGCAGCTCGTCGCCGTCGGCGTTGCGCACCAGAAACGGCATGGTCTCGTGCAGGCGCCAGATCCGGTAGCGGCAGTGGGCATTGTGCAAAATGTCCGGCATCACCCAGGGGGAGAGGGAGCTCACCTCCTCCTGCAAGCCGTTGAGATCGAACGCCCGCGGCCGCAGCGGCCCCTCCCAGTTGATCCAGTCGGTGGGGGCATGCTTGTGGTGCATGTGCGTGGCGGGGCCGAAGAAACCGGCCCGCCCCAGTTCGCGCTCATAGATGGCCTGCTCGGGCAGATCGGCATGAGCCTGGCGGGAGTGGGTCCCCTCCCGGTGGGGGAAACTGATCCAGTTACGCATGGCTGAGTACCTCGTATGAAATGAATACCGCTCGACGGTCTCGCATCCCGTTACGCATCGCTGGGCTCACCGCTCAGCACACCACGGCGGATCTGGTCCAGCTCGATGGATTCGAACAGTGCCTGGAAGTTGCCCTCGCCGAAGCCTTCGTTGCCCTTGCGCTGGATGATCTCGAAGAACACCGGGCCGATGACGGTGTCGGTGAAGATCTGCAGCAGGATGCCATCCTTGGTCGGCGAACCGTCGATCAGGATGCGCAGCGCCTTGAGCGCCTCCAGATCCTCCTGATGCCCCTCCACCCGGCTGTTGACCTTCTCGTAGTAAGTCTCCGGGGTCGGCATAAAGCCGGTGCCACGGCCACGCAGGGTGCGGATGGTCTGATAGATGTCGCCGGAGGCCAGGGCTATGTGCTGGATCCCCTCCCCCTTGTACTGGCGCAGGTACTCCTCGATCTGGGACTTGTCGTCGGAGGATTCGTTGATGGGGATGCGGATCTTGCCGCAGGGGGCCGTCATGGCGCGGGAATGCAGGCCGGTCAGCTTGCCCTCGATGTCGAAGTAGCGGATCTCGCGGAAGTTGCCGATCCGCTCATAGAAGTTCGACCAGAGATCCATGTTGCCGCGCTGGACGTTGTGGGTCAGGTGATCGATCTCGTACAGCCCCGCATCCACCTCGGCCATGCGCGCCTGCCAGTCGGGGTAGAACACGAAGTCCACCTCGTAGATGGAGCCCTTGTCACCGTAGCGGTCGACAAATGACAGGGTGCTCTCGCCGATGCCGTAGATGGCGGGGATGTTGAGCTCCATGGGCCCTATCTTGCCGACGAACGGCTTGGCCCCCTTGCCGATGGCATGTTGCTGGGCCTTGCCCGCATCCGCCACCCGAAACGCCATGCCGCACACGCTAGGCCCGTGCAGGCTGGCGAACTGCTCGGCCTGGGAGTGGGGCTCGGCGTTGACCACGAAGTTGATGTCCCCCTGGCGGTAGAGCCAGCACTGCTTGTGCTTGTGCTGCGCCACCTCGGCGAACCCCAGCGAGACGAACAACGCCTTGAGGGCGGCGATGCCCTTGGGATCCGGCGCCGTGTATTCGACGAATTCGAAGCCATCAGTGCCGAGCGGATTGATGGTGTGGGAACGGGAAGAGGAAGTGGTCGTCATGATGCGCTCCTTGCGGCGCTGCCCTGTGGCAGCTGCCATGGCCAAACCGATGCAGATCCGCGCTGGGGGATCTGGTGTTAACAACTTGTTTCATTAGAGGCAGCGGGCGCGCAGAAGAGAAGAGGCGGGATGACGATAGTTTTTCCGGTTACCCCGTCAAAGATGTAAATGAATTATGACATTGAAGGCGCAGCCTTGCGGGGCAACCCATGGCGACCCGCAGGGCTGTCAGCCCTGGCTTACAGCCGCCACTGTCTGGGTTCGATATGGGGCAGGTGCTCCCGCACCCGTTGCAGGCGAGCGGAGCTGGGATTGATGAGCCAGGCCTCTGCCCCCAACGCCAGCAAGGGCAGATCGTGCGGGCTGTCGCTCAGGGCCAGGGCGACCTCGAGATCCAGGATCCGCGGCAGTATCTTGTGTTGGCCATGACAGTAAAAACGCGGCATCAGGCCACCGAAGCGGTAGTGCATCCGCGAGCCGATGATCCGGTGCGGCATGCCTGGCAACTGCCGATGAAGCTGGCCACGCACCAGGGCGCGGGGGCTGGCGGAGAGCACCCAGCAGCGCTTGCCCTCGGCCACCAGCAAGGCGCGCGCCTCCTTGAACAGGCCAGGGCGGGTACGGCAATAGTCCCGCACCAGAGCGCGCCAGCCGAGGGGCGAGAGCCCCAGGGTGATGGCCCACCAGATGAGCGAGATCCCCCGCCGCCGCTGGTTCGGCAATAGATAGACAAGCCCGCCCAGCGCGATCACCGGTAGCAGCAACAGCGGCCAGCGACGGCGGCGCAGTATGTAACGAAGCAGGCCGGCGTGGCTGTCGCCCGGGGCCAGGGTGTCGTCAAAGTCCGCCAGGATCCAGCCCGTGGGCAAGGCCCCCAGCTCGTGGCTCATTCGCTCAGCCCGGCGATGGCGGCATGGAGTTCGGGGGTGAGAAACTCGGCCCCCTCCTCCGGCGGGCAGATGAAATCGAAGGGCGCACCATCCAGGCAGAAACTCAGCCGCCAGGCATGCAGGTAGCCGCGATCCGCCGGGGTGCCGCCGTAGCGCTCGTCCCCCAGGATAGGCGCCCCTATGCTTTTCAGGGCGACCCGGATCTGGTGGGTCTTGCCGGTCTGGGGCTTGATGCGATAGAGCCGCAAGCCTTCGCGCACCGGGCAGGAGTCGAACCAGCTGATGGCGGGATTGTCCAGGCTGCGTGCCAGCATCCAGCTGCCGCCTCGCCCTTTCTGCATGTCGCCCTTGACCCAGCCCTGCTTCTTCTTCGGCTTGCGATCCGAGAGCGCCAGGTACTGCTTGCTCACCCGCCGCTCGGCAAACGCCATGCTGAGCGCCCGATTCGCCGCCGGGGTGCGGGCCAGCAGCAACAGCCCCGAGGTCATCTTGTCCAATCGATGCACGGGGTAGAGCTCCAGCCCGGTCTCGGCACGCATCAGATTGATCAGGCCGGGCGCGCCCGCCTCATCATGCATACCAAGGCCTGGCCCCTTGTTGATCACCATAAAATCTTTCTGCTGCGACAGTATCCGGTACATCTAGAACCCTTTAGAATGACATTTATTAATAAGTTGTGATCGGGCGACTGGCCACACCCCATGGACCTTCAGCACAAGAATCGCACGGATGAAGAGATGCTTGCTTTGGCTGCTATTGCTCGTTGCCAGTTCCCCCCTCCAAGCCGGTGAGCGCTCGCTCGACTCTCCCGATCGGGTAGTCCTGCAGCTGCGCTGGCTGCACCAGCCCCAATTTGTGGGCTACCACATGGCCAAGGCCAAGGGCTTCTATGCCGATGTCGGCCTGGATGTCGAGATCCGGCCGGGTGGCAAGGGAATAAGCCCGGTACAGGAGGTGCTGGCCGGGCGCGCCGATTTTGGCGTCGGCAACACCGAGGTGCTGACCAGCTATGCCCATGGCGAGCCCCTGCTGGCCCTCGCCAGTGTCTATCAGCACTCCCCCTCGGTGTTCCTGGCCCGTCGTGACAGCGGCATTCTCACCGTTGCGGACATGAGGGGCAAACGGATCATGATGTTTCCCGGCCATCAGGATGCCGAGCTGCTCGCCACCCTCTACTATCAAGGGCTGCACGAGCGCCAGCTCACCCCCATTCCGACCTCGGTCAATATCGACGATCTGATCGAGGGCAAGGTCGATATCTTCAACGCCTATCTCAGCAACGAGCCCTTCTACCTGGAGGAGCGAGGCATCGCGGTCTCCATCATCAACCCTCGCAACTACGGCATCGACTTTTACAGCGACATCTTGTTCACCACCCAGGCGCAAGAGCGGATCGACCCGGCGCGGGTGGAGCGCTTTCGCGCCGCCAGCCTGAAGGGGTGGCGCTACGCGCTGTCCCATCCGGCGGAGGCCATTGCCCTGCTGCGCAAGGAGTATGGCGTCAACCGCAGCCAGGCTCACATGGAGTACGAGCTGCAGATGAGCAAGGAGATGATACAGCCGCTCTATGTGGAGATCGGGTATATGAATCCGGACCGCTTCGGCCACATCATGGAGCAGCTGACGGAAATAGGCCTCATCCCGCGGCCCCTGCCGCTGGCAGACTTCCTCTATCAGGCCCCCTCGGAGCAGTGGGCATTCTGGCGCCCCTGGTTCTTGCTGAGCCTGGCCGTGGGCGCCCTCATCCTGCTGCTGAGCATCTACCTGCTCATCAACAACGAGCGACTCAACCGGGAAGTTGCCCTGCGCAAGCTGCGAGAGCAAGAAATATTACAGCTGGCGCGCCAGGATCCGCTCACCGGGCTGCCCAATCGCCTGAGCCTGATGGAGCAACTGGAGCTGCAGATCCAACACCCCGATCCCGGCTGCCTGCTGTTCTGCGATCTCGACAGCTTCAAGCAGGTCAACGACAGCTACGGCCACAGCTGTGGCGATGCCCTGCTCTGCCAGCTGGCGGAGCGGATCAATCACAGCCTCGGCCACCGACGTTTCTTCGCCAGGCTGGCGGGGGATGAGTTCGTGCTGTTGCTGCCCGACCACGACAGCTGGCAGGCCGAAGAGGTGGCCGAGGTGATCCGGCTGGCCATGATCCCGCCCTTCGAGGTCAATGGCCACTCCCTGTCGGTCGGGATCAGCGTGGGGGTCAGTCCCTACCAGGCCTGCTGGAGCGCGGAGCAGTGGCTGATCAACGCCGATCAGGCCATGTATGGCGACAAGGGCATAGTGCTGGAGAAACAGCGGACCCTGGGTTGAGTCGCCCCTCCCGGGCTTTCTCGTCACCAATCCATGCAGTCCTCATGCAACAAGGCCACCCTGGGGTGGCCTTGTTGCATTTTCTGCATTGAGACGGTCCCCGAGTCAGCCGAAGGTCTGCCCCAGAGACTTGAGTTGCCGTGCCTTGGTGAGCAGGATATCGCTCGATTCGTTCACCACCTGCATCTTGCTGCTGTTGGTGTGGGAATGCTGGGAGATGACGTTGACGTTCTGACTGATGTCCTCGACCACCACCTGCTGCTGCACCGCCGCGGCCGAGATCTGGGTCGAGAGCGCCACCACCTGCTCAATCTCCGTCAGCACCTGCTGCAGGCTGTCCGATCCCTGCCGGGTCAGGGCCACGCAGGACTGGGTCTGCTGCAGGTTCTTCTGCATCATCCCCTTCCAGTCGTTCAGGGTGCGCTGGATCTGCCCTATGCTGCCCTGGATCTGCTCGGTCGCCTTGTGGGTACGGGTCGACAGGGTGCGCACCTCATCGGCCACCACCGCGAAGCCGCGCCCCTGTTCCCCCGCCCGCGCCGCCTCGATGGCCGCGTTGAGGGCCAGCAGGTTGGTCTGATCCGCTATCCCCTGGATCTCGTTCATCAGCACCCCGATGCGCTCCGACTCGTCGGCCAGCGCCACCGCCGCACTGAAGGCGTGCTCGGCCTGGGTGGCCAGCTCGGTGATGCCCTGCTGGGTATCCCCCAGCTGCCGGTCGGTGTGCAGGCAGTGCACCTTGGCCTGGGCTATCTGGCTATCCGTATCCTCAATGTTGCGGGCTATCTCGTGGGCCGTTGCCGCCATCTCCGTGATGGCCGCCGCCACCTGCTGGGTCTGGATATCCTGCTCGGCGATGTCGGCGCTCGCCTCACTGGAGGCCGTCTTGAGGTGCACGGCCAGATCCTGCAGGGAGAGGGTCGCATCCTCCACTCGCCCCAGCACGGTCCGGATCCGGGCCTGCAGCAGCTTGATGTGGAAGTCCGCGATAGCCTTGGGCTCATTGCCCGAGTAGATGAGCCGGGTCAGGCTGTCATACTCGCTGGCCAGCTGGCGCAGGTAACGGGGGGTGCCGATCAGCTCGTGGCGATAGAGCAGGACAAGCCAGGCCAGCGGCAGCAGCATAAACAGCGGCCCCCAGGCGCCCAGCAGACGGAGGCTCCCCCCGAGCATCGCCAGCAGCCCGAGCAGGGCCACCCCATGGCGCACCCAGCGGCCCAGGGCGACACCGCCGCGGCGCTCCCCGCGCTCACTCGCCTTCAGCCTGGTATAGGTGCGGGTGGCAATGGCCTTCAGCTCGGGTTCGGCGCGGCTGCGCACCGACTGGTAGCCACTGATCCTGCCCTGCTCGAAGATGGGGGTGACATAGGCATCCACCCAGTAGTAACGGCCATCCTTGCAGCGATTCTTGACCATGCCGCGCCAGGGCTTGCCCTGTTTCAGCTTGCCCCAGAGATCGGCAAAGGCCGCCTTTGGCATGTCCGGATGGCGCACCATGTTGTGATGCTGACCTATCATCTCCGCCTGGCTGTAGCCCGCCACCCGGCAGAAATTTTCATTCGCGTAGGTGATGACACCCCGCATATCCGTGGTGGAGACCAACTGCTCATGGGCGGAAAAATCTACTTCTTCATCAACGAGATGACTCTGCGTCTTACTCATGGCACACGCCTTTTGTGTTAAAACTCAATTAGCGTAGTCAAGGCGATTGACCCCGACAATAAAGGCCCTCATTCCGTAGGGAAACTGAGGGCCTTTCTGTTCATTTCATGACGCTGCGCTCAATTTTCCCTGGTCGCGCTCAGCTCCTGCTCCCGGATCAGCTTCTTGTTGACCTTGCCGACACTGGTCTTGGGGATCTCCTGCACGACCCGGATCTGGCGCGGAATGGCCCAGCGGTTGATGCGGCCGCTATCGACGAAGTGCTGCAGGTGGGTCGCGATGGCTTGTTGATCCAGGTGGTTCCCCTCCTTGCACACCACCAGCGCCAGCGGGCGCTCGCCCCACTGCTCGTCCGGGATCCCCACCACGGCCACCGCGTGAACGGCGGCGTGGGCGCTGATGAGATTCTCCAGCGCCAGCGAGCTTATCCACTCACCGCCGGTCTTGATCACGTCCTTGATGCGATCCTTGATCTCCACCGTGCCGTGGGGATCGATGGAGGCCATGTCCCCGGTGTGCAGCCAGCCGCCCTGCCAGAGCTCGGCGCCCTTTTCCGGCTCCTTCAGATAGCCCTGCGCCAGCCAGGGGGCGCGTGCCACTATCTCCCCCATGGCCTGGCCATCGTGCGCCACCTCCCGGCCCTGCTCATCGATGATGCGCAGATCTACCAGCGGGATCGGGGTGCCGGTACGGATCCGCAGGGGGAGCTGCTCCGCCATGGGCAGCGCCAGCTCCTCCTCGCTCAGATGGACCACGCACAGCAGCGGGCAGGTCTCCGACATGCCATAGCCGGCGTGGATCAGGATCCCCTTGCGGTGTGCCTGGGTGGCCAGCCCCAGCGGCAGGGCACTGCCCCCCAGCAGCATCTTCCAGCCCTCAAACGAGGTCTGTCTGGCCTCCTCGCAGTCGAGGATCATCTGCAAGATGGTCGGCACGCAGTGGGAAAAGGTCACCCCCTCCTCGCGATAGAGGCGCACCAGCTTGTTGGGCTCATAGCGGCCCGGATAGACCTGCTTCACCCCGAGCATGGTCGCCACATAGGGCACGCCCCAGGCGTGAACGTGGAACATGGGGGTGATCGGCATGTAGACGTCATCGGATTGCAGCAGCGACTGACCCGCGTGGGCCGCCAGGGTGCCGAGCTCGTTGAGGGTGTGCAGCACCAGCTGACGGTGGCTGAAATAGACCCCCTTGGGATCCCCCGTGGTGCCCGTGGTGTAGAACAGGGTGGCCACCGACTGCTCATCGAAATCGGGGAAGTCGAAGTGACAATCCGCGTCGGCCAGCAGTGCCTCGTACTCGCCCTGGCTGGGCAGGCTGGTGGCCTGAGCCTCGCCATCGGTGAGCTGGATATAGCCGCGCACCGTGGGGAGCGCGCTCTGGATGGATTCGAGGATCGGCAAGAAGTCATCGTGCACCAGCACCAGGTGATCCTCGGCGTGGTTCATGGTGTAGGCGATCTGCTCCGGCGAGAAGCGCACGTTGACCGTGTGCAGCACGGCGCCAATCATGGGCACCGCGAAGAAGCACTCGAGGGAGCGGTGGCTGTCCCAGTCCAGCAGGGCGACGGTGTCGCCGGGCCCGACCCCGGCCGCGGTCAGCATGTTGGCCAGGCGCTGGATACGCTGGTTGAGGGTGCGATAGTCGTAGCGCAACCTGTCTGCGTAGACGATCTGCTGATCGGGGTGGTAGCGCACTCCCGACAGTAACAGACTCTTGATCAGCAACGGATAAGCATGGGCTCCCTGCGCTGGCGGTATGATCCTGGTCTTCACCATATTCACTCCTTGCGATTCATATGCTCAATGCGATGACTGACGAAGGGGGCATCCCTCCCCCCTGTGAACTAACCTTGCCTGCGCCGCGCCTGCCGCTCAGGCATCGAGACTCAACAACAGGGCCTCCGCCTGGGGCCAGGGGCCGAAGCCGCTGGCCGGGTTGAGGTGACCCACCTCCCCGATATCGACCAGCTCACTCCCCCAGTCGTGGGCCAGGGCGCGCACCGCATCCTGGCTGGCCAGGGGATCGTTGCGGCTCATGGCCACCAGACTGGGAAAGGGCAGGCGCGTGCGGGGTAGCGGGCGCCAGCCACCGTCCGCCATGGCTTGCGGGCTGGGGTAATGGGCCGGCCAGCTGGCGTCCAGATCCGGTGGCGTGACCAGCAGCGCCCCCTTGATCGCACCTTGATGGCGCGCGGCCCAGTGCGCCGTCATCAGCACCCCGGCGCTGTGCGCCACCAGGATCACCGGCCCCTCTATGGTCGCCAGCGCCTGCTCGATGGCGTCGACCCTGGCCTGGCAGCTGAGCTTGTCCGAGGTCAAAGGCGGCACCGTATGCACCTTGGCCAGACGGGCCGCGAGCAAGGTTTGCCAATGATCCGATACATGGTCACGCAGGCCGGGCACGATCAATACCGTGGCCCTGGTGTGCAATTTATTCATCTCACTCCCTCATGCTGGCTCGGCGCGGGCCAAGCGATTGAGAGACACAGTAAGGCGCCCCGCCGCCGGCTGCTTTACCTTGGGTGCCATGGGCTTGTCATTTTGTGACAGGGGGAACGAGGCGGTGGCGACCGCTTGGCCAGCGAAAAACGCGGCCCCCAGAATGGTGATCAGATGAAACACAGGACTAATTGACTAGTGACAAGTCGCTTCTCATTTTGTAAATGAAATGATAAAAGTAGGTTAATAACAAGCAAGTCAGCATGTGAGCCGTTGTCATTGGAGCTGTAATATGACCCTCTTCGCCAGAGCCGCTACCCTTACCAATTATCTCGACGTCGCCCGCCAATTGGGATTGAACACCCCCAGCCTGCTGGCACAAGCCGGACTCAGCGCCTCTGTGCTGGATGTCCCCAACCAACGGGTTCCCGTCTCGGCCATCGTCAAGTTGCTCGAGCTGTCGGCCCGAGTCGGTGCTTGCAGCAGCCTGGGTTTGCGCATGGCGGAACACCGCCAGCTGTCGGACTTTGGCGAGGTCAGCCTGCTGCTCAGCTACCAGCCCAATCTGCGTGAAGCCCTGCAGGTGATGGTGCAATACATCCAGCTGTTCAACAATTCGCTGGCGATCTTCATCGAGGAGGCGGGCAAGACCGTCATCATCCGCGAGGAGATCATCACAGACGCCCCCATGCCGTCACGCCAGGTCACCGAGCTGGCGGTGGGCGTCATGTATCGCTTCTGCGCCGCCCAGGTCGGCGTCGGCAGCAACTGGCACCCCATCAGCGTCAACTTCACCCATGATGCGCCGGCGGATCTGAGCCTTCACAAGCGCCTGTTTGGCTGCAAGCTGGAGTTTGGCAGCGAGTTCAACGGCATAGTGTGCCAGTCCGTCGATCTGGACGTTCCCAACCCCCTCGCCAATCAGGCCATGGCCCGCCATGCGCGCCAGTACCTCGACACCCTGCTGGTGGAGACCCAGCAATCCGTGCTGGTGGAGGTGCGCAAGGCCATCTACCTGCTGCTCCCCATGGGGCGCGCCACCATAGAGCAGATCGCCAGCACCCTGGGGATGAACGTGCGCACCCTGCAGCGTCATCTGGAAGAGAGCGGCGCCACCTTCAGCGAGCTGGTCAACGAGGTGCGACGGGATCTGGTGATCCGCTACCTGAAGAACGCGGGCTACTCCCTTGGTCACATCGCCGACATGCTCGGCTACTCCATGCCCAGCTCCTTCACCCGCTGGTTCAGCGCCCAGTTCGGCATGCCCCCCGCCACCTGGCGCTCCCGCCACAAGATAGTGCCCAAGGCGGTCCAGAGTGCCCGCACCAGCCTGGCCTATGGCTGAGTGACCCCCTGCGGGAGGCGACCCTCCCGATGCCGAGATAACAAGGTCATGAGATAACAGAGAGGGGAGGCAACATGCCTCCCCTCTCTGTTACTGCTTCTCCTCGCTTGCTATTGCTTTCCCCTCTCTGATTGCCCCTCCCTTTGTCAGGCCTGCCGACAACCCCTCACTGACATCGACAGCGGCAGCAGCGGCGGGCAACTGACGAGCATGGCTTGGGTTACGTCTGATGAGGAGGGTTCGACGTGGGTGGCAAAGCGGTGCGCCCTGAGGGTCGCGACATGCCGACCGACAGACGTAAGAGAGGGAGGCATCCTGCCTCCCTCTTATTGCTTTCTGGGTTCTCAATCATCCAAGCCTGGCGTGCTCGTCCACCCTCTCCTCTTAACCGACGTCGGCACTGGCGGCCATCTGGTTAGGCGTTACCTTGGCGGCGTCTGGCGAAGAGGGCTCCTCCTTTGCCTGAGGGGACGCTGCAGCCAACCCCTTGGGGCCGGAGAGCAGGAAGTAGGACAGCGCCGGGATCCCGATCAGTGCCCCCAGCATGTTCCACAGGAACATGAAGGTGAGCAGTATGCCCATGTCGGCCTGGAACTTGATGGGGGACCAGGCCCAACCCACCACGCCAGCCGCCAGGGTGATGCCGACCAGGCCGACCACCCGGCCGGTGAAGGCCACGGCGTTGCGATAGGCCTCCATCAGCGGCATGCCCTGGCGCTGGTAGTGCAGCTGCACGCTCAGCAGATAGAGCGCGTAGTCCACCCCTATGCCGACCCCAAGCGCGATCACCGGCAGGGTCGCCACCTTGACGCCTATGCCCATGGCCACCATCAGCGCCTCGCACAGCACCGAGGTGAGCATCAGCGGCACCAGAGCCACCAGGGTCGCCCGCCAGCTGCGGAAGGTGATGAGGCAGAACAGGGTCACCGCCAGATAGACGTAGAGCAGCATGGTGCGGTTGGCCTCGTGCACCACCATGTTGGTGGCGGCCTCGATGCCGGCGCTGCCCGCGGCGAGCAGGAACTGGCGATCCGCCGTGCTGTTCTCGCGGGCGAACTTGTCGGCGATGGCCACCACCGCATTGAGCGTCTCGGCCTTGTGATCCTTGAGGTAGGCGATCACCGGCATCACGGAGCAGTCGGTGTTGAACAGCTCGGGGGCGTTGACCGAGGCCTGCTGGGCGGCATAGTTCAGCACGTTCTGGTTGCGCTGGATGCTGGCGAGCTTGGGGTTGCCCTCGTAGGTGCCGGCGGTGATCTGGCGTACCGCATTGACCAGCGACGAGGTGGCCTGTACCCCCGGATACTGCTGCAGATCCCAGGCCAGGCGGTCGGCCAGGATCAGGGTCTTGTAGTCCAGGCAGCCTTCCGGCGCCGTCTTGATCATCACCGCGAACAGATCGCTGGAGAGCGCGTAGTGACGGGTGATGTAGCCGTTGTCCAGGTTATAGCGCGAGTCGGCCCGCAGCTCGGGCGCCCCGCTGTCGAGATCGCCGATCTTCAAGTGCTGGCTGACCAGGAAGCCCCCAACCCCCATCGCCAGACCCGCCAGCACTATGCCGGTGGCCCAGTTGCGGGTGGTGAAGCGATCGAGCAGATCCCACAGCTTGCCGAAGCCCCGGTGCGCCTCGGCGCGGTTATCGATCCGCAGCGCCCGCTCGGCCGCCTTGCGACCGACCCCCACGAAGGAGAGCGCCACCGGCATCAGCAGCAGGGAGGTGAAGATGAGCACCGCCACCCCGATGCTGGCGGTGATGGCAAGATCCTGAATGACCGGGATGTCGATCAGCATCAGCACCGCGAAGCCGACCGCGTCGGCGAGCAGCGCGGTGACCCCGGCGAGGAACAGCCGGCGGAAGGTGTAACGGGCGGCGATCAGGCGATGGGTGCCGCGGGCTATGTCCTGCATGATGCCGTTCATCTTCTGCGCCGCGTGGGAGACGCCGATGGCAAAGATCAGGAAGGGCACCAGCACCGAATAGGGGTCTATGGCGTAGCCGAGCCAGGCGACTATGCCCAGCTGCCACACCACGGCGATGAGGGAGCAGCCCACCACGAGCAAGGTGCTGCGCACGCAGCGGGTATAGAGGAAGATGATGCCGAGCGACGTCAGCACCGCCAGGCCGAAGAACATGATCACCTGGATGAGGCCGTCGATCAGGTCCCCCACCAGCTTGGCGAAGCCGATCACCCGGATCTTGTACTTGCCCTGCCCCTCCTCGCCCGCCTGATGGGGCGCCCCGGCGAACTCAATCTTGTCGCGCAGCTGCTCGATGCGCTGGGAGAACTGGTGGTAGTTGAGCGGCTTGCCGGTGGCCGAGGCCTTGTCCAGCAGCGGCACTATCAGCATGGTCGACTTGAAGTCGTTGGCCACCAGGCTGCCGACGATGCCGGCCCGGTTGATGTTCTGGCGCAGTTGATCGATATCGGCAGGGGTGCCCTTGTAGGAGTCGGGCATCACGGGGCCGCCCTGGAAGCCCTCCTCCGTCACCTCGGTCCAGCGCACCGCCGGGCTCCACAGGGACTTCATCCAGGCACGGTCCACCCCGTCGCCGAGGAACAGCTCGTCGTTGACCTGCTTGAGCACGGCCAGGTAGTCGGGATCGAAGATGTCACCCTGGCTGTTCTCCACCACCACCCGCACCGAGTTGCCAAGGCCCCGCAGCGAGTTGCGGTTCTCCAGGAAGTTTTTGATGTAGGGCTGGCTCTGGGGGATCATCTTCTCGAAGCTGGGGGACAGGGTCAGCCTGGTCATCGCCATGTAGCCGAACACCAGGGTGGCCAGCGTCATGAAGAGCATGAATAGCGGCCTGTGGTTGAACACCATCCGCTCCAGCAGATTGCCGCTGCGCTTGTCGAACTGTGCCAGGTCGCGGATCACCGGCATGGTCTCTTGCTTCACATTGCTCATGTCTGCGTTCTCGCTCTCGTTATTCTCGTTATTCGGCGGCCAGGGTGCGCACACCACGGCTGCCGACCAGCGCCAGCGTCCCGCTCGCGGTCAGCGCCGCGCCGGCCACCGGTGAGGGTTCGGCCTGGGGCAGTCGCTGCAGAGGGCCGTTGCCATCCTGCACCCGCAGCATCTGGCCGGCCTGGGTGAACAGGCGATAGTGGCCATCGCTGCCTTGCACCGCCGCGCTGATGCTGATGGGCAGGCCACTGTCGAGCTGGGCCCAGTTGTTGCCCCCGTCGGTGCTGCGGAACACATGGCCGCGCAGGCCATAGACGATCAGCTCGCCGGCCCTGCCGATCACGCCAAAGTAGCTGCCTTCATAGGGGGTGGGAACGTCGAGGAAGCGCTGCCGGGTCTCGTCCCACTTGCGCAGCAGGCCCTGCTCACCGACCAGATAGAGTCCGTCGCCGGTGGCGTTGATGGCATTGAGGTGAAACCCCTGCGGGTTGTCGGTGCGATCCTGCAGCGGCGTCCAGCTCTGGCCGCCATCCTCGGTGCGCAGGATCAGGTTGAAGACGCCGACCACGTAGCCGAGTCGGTCGTTGGCGAACCAGACGTCGAGCAGCGGCTTGTCGGCCCCCTCCTCCACCAGTCGCTGGCCCTCTTCGGTCAGGGCGGCCCACTGTTCGTTGTCCGGCTCGGCCTTGGCCAGGGCCGAGTAATGGCGCAAGACCAGCTCGCCGATCTGGCGGCCGTCCAGCTGTTTCTGCCAGCTGGCGCCGGCATCCTGGCTGTGCAGCACCACCCCATCGCCGCCCACCGCCCAGCCCTGTTCGGGGGTCGGGAAATAGACCGCATTGAGATCGGCGCTCACCGGCACAGTCGCTTGCTGCCACTGCTTGCCGGCATCGTCGGAGTAGAGAATATGGCCGCGCTGCCCCACCGCCACCAGCCGCTGGCCGGCCGTGGCCAGGTCCAGCAAGGGGCTGCGCTGGGCCAGCGCGCTCGGTTTGGCCGGCAAGTCCAGCACGTCAACATAGTCGGACGCCTGCGCCGCGCTCGGTGTCAGCAGGGCGCAGAACAACCACGGTGCCAACTTCTTGAATGAACCCATACCACGTCCTTTTGTCAGGGCGCGCCGGGGGACTGTGCCCCCGGCGCCAACATCAAGGGGCCCGACCCCCTTCCCGAGGGCCGGGCCACGGTGACGATTAGCGGATCCCGGCCCCGGCCAGGGATTCGGGCGACCACTTGGCCTTCGACAGGGAGGCGCCATACTTGATGCCGCCGTAGGGACCCACCACACCGTTGATGTTGTAGGAGCCCGCCACCAGGTCATAGATCATGAACGGGGTGGCATCCGGGGTCTGCTTGTCGTAGCTCTGGCTCAGGAAGGCGAAGGAGCCGCGATAGAGCTGACCACGGGCGTCGTACTGGTCGGAGGCCAGCGCCATCCAGCTGTCTTCGTCGATGTAGAAGCGACGCTTGGCATAGATGTGGCGCTCACCGGCCTTCAGCGAACCTTCCACCACCCAGACCCGGTGTTTCTCCCAGCGCACGAAGTCCGGCGACAGGGTGTTGGGGGTGGTCAGCGCCCTGGCATCGGGCTCATAGGTCAGCTTGTAGGTGTTGTAGGGCACGATCATCTCCTGCTTGCCCACCAGCTTCCAGTCGAAGCGATCCAGCGCCCCGTTGAAGACGAAGACGTCGTCATAGGTGCCGGCGCCCGAGGTCCCCGGGTTCGGGGTGTCATAGGCCAGGTTCGGTGCCAGCTTGACCCGGCGCTGCCCCGGCAGGTACTGCCAGGCCTTGCGCGGTTGCTCCAGGGGGTTGGCGGCATCGCGCAGCATGATGGCCTCACCGGCACGACGGGCGGGCCCGGTGTAGTACAGCTTCATCTGGTAGTAGGTGTCCCTGGCCGAGATGGGCTTGGCCATGTCCTCGTAGATGGCGTAGTTGATGAAGGCCTGACCTGTGGTGGAGAGCGCCGCCACACCGGACGAGTCGACGTTCCAGGAGTCGTACTTGGTGGCGATGTTCACCCCCTGATAGCGCAGCAGGAAGTTCCACATCACCTCGGCCCCCGACTGGGGGATCGGGAAGGGAATGCCCGGCAGCACGTTGTCCACCGCCAGCCCGCCTTCCAGGGTCTTGGCGCTGAGCGCGTTCTTCTTGGTGTTGTCCAGCACCGCCTGTGGCAGGGCCACGCTGCGGTGCGTCGGGTAGACATCGACCCTGAAGTCCGGGAAGCGGGTCAGCAGCTCGGCGGTGGTCGCGGTCAGCTGGCCCTTGTACTGGGCCAGGTTCTTGCCGTCGATCACCAGCAGCGGCTTGTCGCTGGCATAGGGATCGGGGCGCATGCTGTCGCCGGCCTTGAAGCTGGCGGGCGGGGTGGTCAGGCCCCCGGTGTAGGCCGGGATGCTGCCATCGCTGTTGGCCGCCACTTCGGCGCCGACCTGCGTCAGGCTGCTGCCCAGTTTGCCCGCCTCGGTGGCGGTGACGGCCGCCTCGGCCTGACCGATGAGGGCCAGGGTGAGGGATACGGCCAGCACTGTCCGTTCACATTTCATCATGTTGTACTCCTGCTCGGTGACTCACCGAGGATCAGTAAGAGGTCTTCAGGGTCAGATAGATGGCGCCTCTGTCTTCCGTGGTGGCGCCGCCACCGGAGAAGGAGGAGTAGCCGCCTGCGTAGCAAGTGTTGCGTTGGGTCGCGTCCAGCGCATTCGGGGTAGAGCCATCGGTGCCGCCGTCGTTGCAGTCGGCCGACTTGCCGAAGGAGTCCACGTATTTCAGGTCGACGAAGTACTGGTTGTAGATGGTGGCGCCCAGCCCGACGGCGTAGTTGCCGGTGTCTTTCGCCCCGCCGGCCTGTACCGGGGAGATGCCCGCCAGGCCCCAGTTGACCGACAGCGGCATGCTCATGTCGACACCCGGGAGCACCTGATACCAGATAGGCGTGAAGTTGACCGCCAGCCCCCAGTTGTCCGTGGTCGGCTTGTCGATGCCGGTGTAGCTGTCCTCGCCCTTGTAGAGCGCCTTGTTGTGATCGTTCAGATCCAGCAGGTTGCTGTAGTAGAGCTCGCCGAGCAGGGCGGCCGCATCGAACAGCGGGGTGTCGGCTATGGTCATCAGGCCGTTGAGGGTCCAGTGCAGGGTCTCGCCGGTGGCGCTGTAGCCATCGGAGTCATCGGTGATCACCCCGGTACTGTCGTGGCGCGGAGGCAGGGCCCCCAGGCCGGCGGCCAGTCCACCCGGGCCCGAGGCACTGAGCAGCGCCGGGATGCTGGAGAGCGGCATGTTGTGGCGATAGTTCAGGTCGCTGCCGACGCTGACCCCGGCCACGTCCTTGGAGAGGCTGAGGCCGAAGATGTCGATGTCTTCGCCATAGGCCAGGGAGTAGCTGGTGGTCGAGATGGAGTTGCGCAGGTTGAGAATGGGGTTGGCGGTGGCGCCGCGGACGCTCAGGCCACGGGCATCCAGCACCGCCTGGGGCAGGATGTCGGCGGTACGGCGGTAGAAGGCGCCCAGAGTGCCGTCCAGTGCCTCCGGTGACCACTTGGCCATGATGCCCCAGTCGCCGTGCTTGCCCGGCTCTATGTCTTCACCGCGGCGAATGTTGCTCAGGGTGCCGCTCGGCCCGGCCAGGCCAGGGCCCCCGGTGTGACCCAGCAGGAAGGACTGGGCGCCGAAGCCCACCAGATCCGAGCTGCCGTAATAGGTGCCCGCCTCCGGCAGACGCGCGGCATCCCACTCGAGGAAGTACTGGGCGGCGAAGGTCAACTCCGGGTTGAGGGTGAAGGAGGCCGAGATCTGGTTGCGCGGCACGAACAGCTCCTTGGCCTCGGTGCCCGGGGAGGCCGCCAGCTTGGCGAGATCCAGGCCGGACTGGCCATAGCTCATCGAGTGCACCGGGTTGAGCAGGGTCTCGCCCCAGTAGAGGTTGTGCTGGCCGACCTTGACGCTGACCAGGGATTCGTCGCCCACCTCGGAGCTGAAGAACACGAAGGCGTCGAGCAGCTCGCCGGAGGGACCGTGATAGTAGCGATCGGCGTAGTCACTCAGGTGACGGTTGCCCGCCACCGGGGGCAGCCCGACGATGCCGGAACTCGCGCTGTTGCCGTTGATGAAGGGGTTGTCATCGGCGCCGACGTCGTTGTAGGCGTAGTCATACCAGCTGGCGGCGCTGATGCGAAAACCCTTGTTGCCCTGATTGACCACGTCCAGCTCGGTCAGCAGGTCGAAGCGGGTGGCGACGGTGTCACCGGAATCCTTGAAGTTGTAGTCGCCATCGTTGTTGTTCGGGGTGGCGAGCATGCGGTCGTCGGCACTCTCGGTACGCATGCCGTAGTTGAACTTGCCGGTGTTGTCGAAGCGGACAGACCAATCCTCGCTGTCCGTGTCGATCTCTACAGCCTGGGCGGCTGGCATGAGGGCGGCCATGATGGTGGTGGCCAGCAGGCTGAGGCGAAGGGCGCCGCAGCCATGACTCGATTGCTTGTAATCCATTACAGTCTCTCCGAGTGTTGTCGTCGTTTTGTTATTTTTGTTGCCGTTTCCGTTGGCTTTTTTATGGCGCTGGCCGGGGCGTTTCGCCGGGTTTGGCAAGCTGGCCGTTGGCCGGTTGCCTCCCCTGGGTATCGCTTGTCCGAGTGCGCTCTGTGTTCTTAGTGCCGACTGTAAGGCCTCGCTCAGGGGGCGCGCTTGCCATTGAACGTCAGTCACTTTTCATTTGGTGACAACCGCCGCATCCCGCGGCTGGCGTGGGATTCGCTCGTCGTCGACCGGCCCCATACAGCCCCTGTTCAGCTGAAAACGGTGATCTGGGCGACAGAAAAGGTGCGAAGGAAACCGGGGAGGAAAACCAGCGGGAGGTGACGGGTCGGTGCAGGATAGCCAAGGGGCAAGAGACGTACGTGGTGAAAAAAACAACGGGGAGTGCGCGAGCGCCCTCCCCGTGGATGGCTAACCGTCAGCGCAGTATGGTGCAGCCGGTGGCGGCTTGCAGCGCCTCAAACTCGATGCCGGGGGCCATCTCCACCAGGCGCAGGCCGGCGGGGGTGACATCCAGCACCGCCAGATCGCTGATGATGCGATCCACCACCCCGACCCCGGTCAGCGGCAGGTTGCACCACTCCAGGATCTTGTGCGCGCCGCCCTTGGCGCAGTGCTCCATCAGCACCACCACCCGCTTGACGCCCGCCACCAGATCCATGGCGCCGCCCATGCCCTTGACCATCTTGCCCGGGATCATCCAGTTCGCCAGATCGCCGCGCTCGGACACCTGCATGGCGCCCAATAAGGCCAGGTTGATGTGACCGCCGCGGATCATGGCGAAGCTCTCGGCGCTGTCGAAGAAGCTGCTGCCGGGCAAGGTGGTGATGGTCTGCTTGCCGGCGTTGATGAGATCCGGATCCAGCTCCTCCTCCCCCGGGAAGGGACCTATGCCGAGCAGGCCGTTCTCGCTCTGCAGCCAGACCTCCATGCCGCTCGGGATGTAGTTCGCGACCAGGGTCGGCAGGCCGATCCCCAGGTTGACGTAGAAGCCGTCTTGCAGCTCCAGGGCGGCGCGTTGCGCCATCTCTTCACGGGTCCAGGCCATGTGATAAATCCTTTCTCACTGTGCGCAGCTCGCTGCGCTGTTCAAAATGGGGGGAATCGAGTGCCCGTCGCGGCAGCTCAACACCGGCATGAGCGCTCGCTCGGTCAGCTCCTCAGGGTGCGTACCTCGATGCGCTTCTCGGGATGGGGGTTGAGCACCAGCCGCTGCACGTAGATGCCGGGCAGGTGGATCTCGTCGGGGGCCAGCTCGCCCACCTCGACTATCTCCTCCACCTCGGCCACGCAGATGCGCCCCGCCTTGGCACAGAGCGGATTGAAGTTGCGCGCCGTCTTGTTGAACATCAGGTTGCCCGCCTTGTCGGCCCTGGCGCCCTTGATCAGCGCCAGATCGGCGGTCAGGGCGCGCTCCATGACGAACCACTCACCGTCGAACTGGCGGGTCTCCTTGCCCTCGGCGATAAGCGTCCCGTAACCGGTGCGGGTGAAGAAGGCCGGGATGCCGGCGCCGCCGGCTCGCAGCTTCTCCGCCAGGGTACCCTGGGGGGTGAACTCCAGCTCCAGCTCGCCCGCCAGGTACTGGCGCTCGAACTCCTTGTTGCCCCCGACGTAGGAGGAGATCATCTTCTTGATCTGGCGGCTGTAGAGCAGCGGCCCCAGCCCGAACTCATCCACCCCGCAGTTGTTGCTGATGATGGTGAAGTCGCGCTTGCTGCTCTCGCCCAGCGCCTCGATGAGCCGCTCGGGGATGCCGCACAGGCCGAAGCCACCCGATGCGATGGTGATGCCGTCCTGCACCAGATCGCTAAGAGCGGCCTGGGCGCTGGGATAAATCTTGTTCATAAATACCTCTCTGGCTAATCCATTGGCCACGGGGGCGCTGTCGTGTTTATTGCATTTTCTTGATTTGACGTGATGTCACGATCGTCCGATTACGCTCACGCTTCGAACCCATGAATTCAATTGGTGGTGTAGGTTCGATTAGTCGCGCAGCGGCGTAATCGGACGTTTGTTATCAAGGCTTCATGCCCCAGTGCATCAGCAGCAGGACCAGGGCGGCGAGGAAGGCGGTCTCCCCCACCATCAGCAGGATCGGCTTGATGCCCACCCTGGCCAGCTCCTTGAGCTGCGTCTTCATGCCGATGGCGCTGATGGCGATGACCAGACACCAGCGCGACAGATCGTTGGTCCCCCCCTGCACCACGGCGGGCACCCAGCCGGTGCTGTTGATGCAGGCCAGCACCAGGAAGCCGACGGCGAACAGGGGCAGCAGCGGCGGACGCTTGCCGGAGGCGGGATCCGCCCCCTGCATGCGGGTGATCATGGCGGCCACCACTATCACCGGCAGCAGCATGGCGACCCGCATCAGCTTGACCACGGTCGCCACGTCCCCGGTCTCGGTGGACATGCTGTAGCCGGCCCCCACCACCTGGGCGACGTCGTGGATGGTGGCGCCGAGGAATACCCCGGACTCCACCGGCGTCAGCTCGAAGAAGCGGGCGATCATCGGGTAGAGGATCATCGCCAGGGTCGAGAGCACCGAGACCCCGATCACGGTGAACAGGGTGGCCCGCTCCTTCTGCGGATGGTTGGGCAGGGACGCGGCCAGGGCCAGGGCGGCGGAGGCGCCGCAGATGGCGGTGGCCCCCCCGGTCAGCATGCCGAACAGGCGCTGGAACCCCATCAGCTTGGCCGCCACCACCGAGAGTCCTATGGTGACCACCACCAGGGTGACCACCAGCAGCACCGGCATCCAGCCCAGCTCAGCTATCTGGCCGAGGGTGATGCGCATGCCGAGCAGGGCGACCCCGATGCGCAGCACGCTGCGCGCCGTGAACTCGATGCCCGCCTTGCAGGTCCCTTCGGCGGAGAGGAAGTTGAGCCCCATGCCGAGCAGCAGGGCAAACAGCAGCACGGGGGCGCCGTAGTGTTCGGACAGGAAGGTCGCGGCGGCCGCGACCGTGATGCTGACCGCCATGCCGGGCACCAGTTCGCGCACCCGCTGATAGCGATCTGTCATGGCTAGGGTGTGCATGGGATAGACTCCTGCGGTTCGATGACGATAAACAGGCTCTCACCCTCCTGCTCGACCGGATAACGGCCGACCCTGAGCTGATCCGAGTTGAGCAGATAGCCGGTGTGCAGGTTGAAGCGCAGGCCGTGGGCGCAGCACTGGATCACCGCCCCCTCCAGCCGGCCCCCGCACAGGGAGGCGCCCTGGTGGGGACAGCTGTCATCGATGGCGTGGAACTGGCCGTCGATGTTGAACAGCGCCAGGCTCTTGCCTTGCGCCTCGATCAGCGCCCGCTTGCCCGGCGCGGGCACCCGCTCGGCCGGCACGGCGATGCGCCGCCCGCAGGCCGGCGCTTGCCGAGCCAGCGCCTGGTGCAGCGCGGCCAGCAGTTGCTCGGCGGGCTGTGCCCCGGACAGGGTCAGGGCCTCGTCGATGACGAAACTCGGCACCCCCTGGCTGGCCGCCCCGGCGACGTCACACAGGAAGGGGGCCCCATCCCCCTGCAGGCTGCCCACCAGCGCGGCGGACGAGAATCCCGCCGCCTCGGCCAGGCCCAGCAGGGTGGCGCCATCCCCCAGATCGGCGCCCCGCTGGAAGTGCGCCACAAAGAGTTGCTCCAGCAGCGCCTCCCGCTGCGCCGCCGTGCCCAGCTGGCTGGCTCGCTGCCACAGCCGATGGGCGTCGGCCGTGTTCGGCATGCGGGGGATGTTGCCAAAGTCCAGGCTGAGTCCGACGCTGGCCGCGGCCTGCTGCACCTGGGCCTGGCGCAGCCGCACCGCCTGCACAGAGCCGAGGCGATGCAGATAGAAGCTGTTGAAGTCATCCCCCTGCACCGGCAGATAGGGCAGCAACTGCACCCCGCGCCAGCTCACGGCGACCTGCACCTCGGGCCGCTCGACCCGCAGCCGGGCCAGGGCCTGCTCCAACTGGCGCTTGCCGATGAGACACCAGGGACAGATAAAATCGAAATAGACTGCAATGTTCAGGGTACGACTCATGCCCTTTCCTCCGGGTTCTCGGTCCCTGTCCGGCGCTCTGCCGCGGGACAGCTCATATCCATCAAATCGAAATAGCCCCCTGTGTTCGGGGCACCGCTCATGCCCCTTCCTCCGGGTTCTCGGTCCCTGTCCGGCGGCCAGCCGCAGGACAGCTCACATCCATCAAATCGAAATAGCCCCCTGTGTTCGGGGCACCGCTCATGCCCCTTCCTCCGGGTTCTCGGTCCCTGTCCGGCGGCCAGCCGCAGGACAGCTCACATCCATCAAATCGAAATAGCCCCCTGTGTTCGGGGCACCGCTCATGCCCTTTCCTCCGGGTTCTCGGTCCCTGTCCGGCGGCTTGCCGCAGGACAGGGAAAATCACCATGGTTCCCTGTTGTCAGGGTACGACTCAGGCCCTTGCCTCTGTGGTATGGGCGGCGCCGGTGACGGGGGCGCAGGCAACGGGTGGCTCGGACTCCCCTTCCAGCCTGGCGACATCCTTGTGGTAGTGGCGCTTGCCGTAGAAGAAGACGGCCGCCGCCGCGATGCTGATGAGCGGCACCAGCTGGAAGGCGTTGTCCAGGCCGATATGGTCGGAGACGCGGCCGGTGATGAAGGGGCCGGGGGCCAGCCCGAGCAGGTTGTTGGCCAGGGTCAGGGTGGCGAAGGCGGTGCCGTGCACGCTGTAGTGGGTCAGGTTGGCCACCATGGCGCCCGCCGGGCCCGAGGTGCCGGTGGCGATGAACATGCCAAGGCAGATGAGGGCCAGCTGGGGCAGCCCGAATGGCAGGGCGAAGGCCAGCGACAGCAGGGCGCAGCTCCCCAGGCAATAGCCAATGGCCAGGCTGATCTTGCGATCCGGCCGATCCCGGCACAGCTTGTCACTGAGCATGCCGCACAGGATCATGCCGGCGCCGCTGCACAGCACTATGATGGCGGCCACCACCCCCGCCCTGTCCGTGTCCATCCCGTAGAAACGGTTCAGGTAGCTCGGCATCCAGACGATCACGGTGCCGCCGACGAACAGCTGCAAGCCGCTGCCGACGTAGGCCGAGAGCACGGAGCGCGTGGAGTAGAGGGTGCGCAGCGGCTTGCCGTGCGCCTTGCCAGCCGCCCTGGCTCCCGCCGGGGCGATCCGCGCCTCCTTGACGATGAGGGGGTAGATGGCCGCCAGCAGCAGGCCGAACAGCGCCATGCCGGCGAAGGCCCAGCGCCAGCCCAGCAGATGGGCCAGCACGCCGCCGGTGGCCATGCCCAGCACAGAGCCGAACATGCCGCCCGAGATGAAGGCGCCGGACAGGGTGGCCCGCATCTCCCGCGGGAACACCGACACCACCACGGCGATGCCGACGCTGCCATAGGCGGCCTCCCCCACTCCCACCAGGAAGCGGGCGATGAACATCTGCTCGTAACTCTGGGCCAGGGCGCAGCCCAGGGTCGCCAGGCTCCACAGCATGGCCATGATGGCCAGGCTCTTCACCCGACCGAAACGGTCCGCCAGCAGGGAGAGCGGGAAGGTCAGCAGCCCGACCATCAGCGCCACTATGCCGCTGAGCAGGCCAAGCTGGGTATCGGAGAGGGTCCACTCCCCCTTGAGCATGGGGAAGACGGCGTTGAGTACCTGGCGCGACATGTAGTCGGAGATGAGCAGACCAAAGGTCAGCGCAAACACAATCCAGGCATAGCGACGCGGTACGGCAGCCTTGCCAGCGTCGACATCGTCATTGATATGATAGGTAGCCATACAGTCCCTCGTGCTACGACAAATTGGGTGGGGTACTCAAGCAGCGAGCCTGCGAGTCACCCACCGCCTTCCTTTGGTGATAGATGACTCAATTGCCCGCCCCCCGCATGTTGCAAGGGCAAACGTCATTTGGCAAACAGAGTTATAGGGGTCGCAGCCTCTCTTTAGTCGAGCTGCGACCCATCTGGCTCAGACGCCCCGTGGCACGCCTTTTTCCCCGGCACGGCGATTCGGCGCCATGCCGTTGGCCTGCAGCGTCTCTTCGATGCTGTCGTACTGGACACCGATGCGATAGATGGCGCGGGCCTCCTTGCCGTTGGCCACCTCACGCCCCAGCTCGTGGGCGACCCGCACGCACTGGCGGATCTGCTCGACCGAGCTCATGCGCTGGCCGTGCTGGCCTATGATGGTGTCCTCGATGCCGCAGCGCGGGTGCAGCCCAATGGACATGGCCATCATGTTGAAGGGCAACACGTTCTTGAGCAGGGATTCGGCGGTCAGGGTGCAGCCATCCGGTGCGCGGTGGACGAAGTTCATGAAGTTGAACGGGTTCGGGCCGTCGAAGCCGCCGCCGATGCCGATCCAGGTCAGGTTGAGCGGCCCCATGTAGACGCCCCTGCGCACCAGCCGCTCCAGGGTCTCCATGGCGTGCATGCCGGTCAGCTGGAAGTGGGGCTGGATGCCGTTGGCCATCAGGCGCTTGAGGTGCTCGGCCACCCAGGCCGGACCGGCCGGGACCGTCATCTCGCTGTAGGCCGCCTTCAGGGCCGGGTGCTCCAGGGAGGTGCCCGCCAGGTATTCCGGGTAGAGCAGCTCCATGATGTTCATCTGGGTGGTGTTGATGGCGACCGTGACCTGATCCGGCTTCGGCGTCAGCTCGGCCAGCATGTGGCGGGTGTCGTCCGACAGCCACTTGGCCGCCTCCCCCTCGCCTTCCGGCGCGAAGGAGATGGAGCCGCCGACCTGGATGATCATGTCAGGCACCGCCTTGCGCACCCCGGCGATCAGCTCGTTGAACTTGGACAGGCGCTTGGAGCCGGAGCCATCCAGCTCGCGCACATGCAGGTGCAACACGGTAGCGCCCGCCTCGTAGCAGTCGACCGCCTTCTGGATTTGCTCCTCCATGGTCACCGGGATGTCTTCCGGGAAGTCACCAGGCGCCCACTCGGGACCGTACGGGGCCACGGTGATCACCACTTTTTCCATGTTTTCCGGGTGCAGGGAATCGTCAAAGAATTGCATCTGTTCTCTCCTTGAATGAAGACTGGCTGTGTGCCGGGCAACCCTGCCCGGCGTGATATCAGAAGGGTTGGTCGCCCATGATCCCGGCCCGCTCCATCTTGCGGTGGCAGGGCGGATAGTCCATGGCGGCATAATGCTGGGTGCTGCGGTTGTCCCAGATGGCGATGCTGTTGGGCTGCCAGCGCCAGCGCACCTGATACTCGGGGACATAGGCCTGGCTTATCAGATAGCGCAGCAGATCGCTGCCGCCCATGCTGTAGTCCTGCCCGTAGCGCACGTGCTCCGGGGTGTGGTAGTTGGTGAAGTGGGTGGCGAAGGCGTTGACGAACAGGATCTTCTCGTCGGTGTCCGGATGGGTGCGTACCACGGGGTGCTCGGCATCCGGGAACTGGGCCTTGAGCGCCAGCCGCTTCTCGATGGGCATGGCCGCCCCGAAGCTCGCCTCTATGCTGTGGCGGGCACGCAGGCCGGCGATCTTCTGCTTGATCTCCTCCGGCAGCTTCTCATAGGCCACCACCATGTTGGCCCAGAGGGTGTCGCCCCCCACCGGCGGGCACTCCACGCAGCGCAGCACGCAGCCGAAGGGCGGCTTGTCGCGCCAGGTGGCGTCGGTGTGCCAGGCGTTCTCGTAGCGATCGTTCGGCACCTCCGGCGACTTGTAGATGCGCACCAGTCCGGGATGATCGGGATCGCTGCCCGCCACCGGGTGATCCTCCAGCTCGCCGAAGCGGCGGGCGAAGGCCACGTGATCGCTGCGGCTGATATCCTGCTGCCGCAAGAACAGTACCCTGTGCTTGAGCAGCAGGGAGCGGATCTCGGTGAACAGCCCTTCATCATGAACGGCATCCGCCAGGTTGACGCCACTCAGTTCCGCTCCGATATGGCAGGTCAGTTGTTCTACACGCATGTCATGCACTCCCTCGATGACAAGTCTGTTGCGCCATGCGCCTCGCAGGCCGGCCCCTCCCATGAGGGGCCGCCTCGCGCGCTTGCTAGATAACGAAAACCGATGAGCCCGTGGTCTTGCGCGACTCGAGATCGCGGTGGGCCTGCACCGCATCCTGCAGTGCGTACTTCTGGTTGATCTCGATCTTGATCCGGCCGCTGCCCACGTGGTCGAACAGCTCGTTCGCCAGGGCCGTCTTCTCGGCCGGGTCGGCGATGTAGTCGGCCAGAGCCGGACGGGTCAGATAGAGGGAGCCCTTCATCGCCAGCAGCTGCGGGTTGAACCCCTCGATCGGGCCTGAGGCGGTGCCGACGCAGACCATGAGGCCGCGGCGTTTGAGGGAATCGAGCGAGCCCAGGAAGGTGTTCTTGCCGACGCTGTCGAACACCACGTTGACGCCGGCGCCCTCGGTCAGTGCACGCACCCGCTTGGCCACGTCTTCATGGCTGTAGTCGATGGTGAAGTCACAGCCGTGGGCCCTGGCCACCTCGGCCTTGGCCTCGCTGGAGACGGTGCCAATCACGGTCAGGCCGAGCAGCTTGGCCCACTGGGCGACGATGAGGCCCACCCCGCCCGCGGCGGCGTGCAGCAGGATGCTGTCACCGGGTTTGAAGTCGTGGATGCGGCGCATCAGGTAGGCGGACGTCAGGCCCCGCATGGTCATGGCGGCCGCCGTCTCGAACGCTATGTTGTCCGGCAGCTTGATGAGCGGGGCGGCGGGGATCAGGCGCTCGGTCGAATAAGCACCGAGGGTGTTGAGGAAACCGGTGTAGGTGACGCGATCGCCCACCGCCACATGGGTGACGCCCTCGCCGATGGCCTCCACCACGCCGGCCCCCTCGACGCCCATGCCGTTGGGCATGGGGATGGGGTAGGTGCCGTTGCGAAAATAGGTGTCGGCATAGTTCAGGCCGACCGCGGCATGGCGCAGGCGGACCTGGCCCGGACCGGGTTCACCGACCGCCACCTCTTCGTAGCGCAGCACTTCCGGGCCCCCGGTTTCATAAAAGCGTATGGCGTTGGCCATCTCAGTTCTCCAATCCGTTCGTGAGTGAAACTCTTCGTCCGGATTGAATCTAGGGGGTTACGTAAACGGCCGCTTTTCATCGGGCGACAGCCACTTTTCATCTCATGACAACCCCGCTCGAATTCGTTGCCCCCCCTCGGGGAAGGCGCCAGAATCGGCCCTGACCCACCATGACGGCGCCGCGACGGCGACCGCCCATGTTGTTGGCAATGAGAGATACTTGATTGAATTAAATGGAATTATCCAAGAGGCAGCCGCCTGAGTCTGCCGATTGGCGGGCCTTTGACTTAAGCATAATTGACGTTAACGTCAACGTAGTGTGAGATGGGTATATCCGCAGCATGAAAGGAGTCACTATGTCTAACTTATCCCATTCGGCCGGGGCGCGTTTTCGCACCGCGCTGGCCAACGAGAAACCCCTGCAAATCGTCGGCACCATCAACGCCTACATGGCGCTGATGGCCGAGCGTAGCGGCTTCAAGGCGCTCTATCTGTCCGGTGCCGGGGTGGCCAACGCCTCCTTCGGCCTGCCGGATCTGGGCATGACCTCCATGAACGACGTGCTGATCGATGCCGAGCGGATCACCGCCGCCACCCAGGTGCCGTTGCTGGTGGATATCGACACCGGCTGGGGCGGCGCCTTCAACATAGCCCGCACCATCCGCGCCTTCGAGCGGGGCGGTGTCGCCGCCGTCCACATGGAAGATCAGGTCGCCCAGAAGCGCTGCGGCCACAGACCCAACAAGGCGGTGGTGAGCATGGCCGAGATGGTGGATCGCATCAAGGCGGCGGTGGATGCCCGCACCGACGAGAACTTCGTCATCATGGCCCGCACCGACGCCCTGGCAGTGGAAGGCATCGAATCCGCGCTGGAGCGCGCCGCCGCCTACGTGGCCGCCGGGGCCGACATGATCTTCGCCGAGGCGGTGACCAAACTCGACCAGTACGACCGCTTCAAGCAGGCGGCCGGGGTCCCCATCCTCGCCAACATGACCGAATTCGGCCAGACCGAGCTGTTTGACAAGGGCCACCTCGCCGATCACGGCGTCGATATGGTGCTCTACCCCCTGAGCGCCGCCCGCGCCGCCAACCAGGCCGCCCTCAACGTCTATCAGCAACTGCGCCAGGATGGCCACCAGCGCGCCGTGGTCGACAGCATGCAGACCCGGGAAGCGCTCTATGACTTCCTCGGCTACCACCACTACGAGCAGACACTGGATCGCCTGTTCACCAAGGAATGACAGACCCGCCGGTCGCCCCCTGTGTGACAGGTAACGGGCGGCCGACAGGCTCAAATGTATAAGGAGAGACAAGCAATGAGCGCAATCACCGAGACCACCACCCCCGTCTTCAAGGCAAAAAAATCCGTGGCCCTGAGTGGCACCGCCGCCGGCAACACCGCCCTCTGCACCGTGGGCCTCAGCGGCAACGACCTGCACTACCGTGGCTATGACATCCTCGATGTCGCCACCAGCTGTGAATTCGAGGAGATTGCCCACCTGCTGGTGCATGGCCATCTGCCCAATGTCGCCGAACTGGCCGCCTACAAGGCCAAACTCAAGGCCCTGCGCGGCCTGCCCTCCGGCGTCAAGACCGCACTGGAGCAACTCCCCCCCTCCGCCCATCCGATGGACGTGATGCGCAGCGCCGTCTCGGTGCTGGGCTGTGTGTCGCCGGAGAAGGACGACCACAACCACCCGGGTGCCCGCGACATCGCCGACAAGCTGATGGCCTGCCTCGGCTCGGTGCTGCTCTACTGGTACCACTTCAGCCACAACGGCAAACGCATCGAGGTGGAGACCGACGATGACTCCATCGGCGGCCACTTCCTGCACCTGCTGCACGGACAGACACCACGCGACTCCTGGGTGCGCGCCATGCACACCTCGCTGATCCTCTACGCCGAGCACGAGTTCAACGCCTCCACCTTCACCGGTCGGGTGATCGCCGGCACCGGCTCCGACATGTTCTCCTGCATCACCGGTGCCATCGGCGCCCTGCGCGGGCCCAAGCACGGCGGCGCCAACGAGGTGGCCTTCGAGATCCAGAAGCGTTACGACAATCCCGACGAGGCGGAGGCCGACATCCGTGCCCGCATCGAGAAGAAGGAGGTGGTCATCGGCTTCGGCCACCCTGTCTACACCGTCTCGGATCCGCGCAACAAGGTGATCAAGGAGGTGGCCCGCGAGCTCAGCAAGGAGCAGCACAACTCCAAGATGTTCGACATCGCCGAGCGGCTGGAGTCGACCATGTGGGACGCCAAGAAGATGTTCCCGAACCTCGACTGGTTCAGCGCCGTCAGCTACCACATGATGGGCGTGCCCACCGCCATGTTCACCCCGCTGTTCGTGATAGCCCGCACCTCAGGCTGGTCGGCCCACGTCATCGAGCAGCGCATCGACGGCAAGATCATCCGACCGAGTGCCAACTACGTGGGCCCGGAGGATCTGGTGTTCGTCCCGCTCAAGGATCGCAAGTGATGAACAGCCACTATCGCAAGCCCCTGCCCGGCACGGCGCTGGACTACTTCGACGCCCGTGCGGCGGTCGAGGCCATCCAGCCCGGCGCCTGGGACAAACTCTCTTATACCGCCCGCGTCCATGCCGAGAACCTGGTGCGCAAGTGCGACCCGGCCATCCTCGGCGAGTGCCTCGGCCAGATCGCCTTGAATAAACGCGATCGCGACTTCCCCTGGTTCCCGGCCCGAGTGGTGTGCCACGACATCCTGGGTCAGACCGCGCTGGTGGACTTGGCTGGACTGCGTGATGCCATCGCCGATCAGGGTGGTGACCCCGCCCAGGTCAACCCCGTGGTGCCGGTGCAGCTGATCGTCGATCACTCGCTGGCCGTGGAGTGTGGCGGCTTCGATCCCGATGCGTTTGCCAAGAACCGCGCCATCGAGGATCGCCGCAACGAGGATCGCTTCCACTTCATCAACTGGACCAAGCAGGCGTTTCGCAACATCGAGGTGATCCAGCCGGGCAACGGCATCATGCACCAGATCAACCTGGAGAAGATGTCGCCGGTCATTCACAACGACAGGGGCATCGCCTACCCGGACACCTGTGTCGGCACCGACAGCCACACCCCCCACGTCGACGCCCTCGGGGTGATCGCGGTGGGCGTGGGCGGGCTGGAAGCCGAGAACGTGATGCTGGGGCGCGCCTCCTGGATGCGCCTGCCGGAGATCGTCGGCGTCGAGCTCAGTGGCAAGCCGCAACCCGGCATCACCGCCACCGACGTGGTGCTCTCCCTGACCGAGTTCCTGCGCAAGGAAAAAGTGGTCGGCGCCTACCTGGAGTTCCGTGGTGAGGGCGCAGGCGCCCTGACCCTGGGGGATCGTGCCACCATCTCCAACATGGCGCCGGAATACGGCGCCACCGCGGCCATGTTCTTCATCGACAGCCAAACCATCGACTACCTGCGGCTCACCGGCCGTGATAGTGAACAGGTCAAGCTGGTGGAGACCTATGCCAAGGAGGCGGGCCTCTGGGCCGACTGCCTGGCGAATGCCCAGTACGAGCGCGTGCTGCACTTCGATCTGTCCAGCGTGGTGCGCACCCTGGCGGGCCCCTCCAACCCGCACCGCCGCCTGCCGGTTTCCGACCTGGCCGCCCGCGGCATAGCCGTGGATCTGGACAAGGCCCGCGCCCAGGAGGCCGACGGCCTGCTGCCGGACGGCGCCGTGATCATCGCCGCCATCACCAGCTGCACCAACACCAGCAACCCGCGCAACGTGATTGCCGCCGGCCTGCTGGCGCGCAACGCCAACCAGCTTGGCCTTACCCGCAAACCCTGGGTCAAATCGTCCCTGGCACCGGGCTCCAAGACGGTGGCACTCTATCTGAAGGAGGCGGGCCTTGACCACGAGCTGGAGCAGCTCGGGTTCGGCATAGTGGCCTTCGCCTGCACCACCTGCAACGGCATGTCCGGCGCACTGGATCCGGCCATCCAGCAGGAGATCATCGATCGCGATCTCTATGCCACCGCCGTGCTGTCGGGCAACCGCAACTTCGACGGTCGCATCCACCCCTATGCCAAGCAGGCCTTCCTCGCCTCGCCGCCGCTGGTGGTGGCCTATGCCATCGCGGGCACCATCCGCTTCGACATCGAGAAGGATGTGCTGGGGGTGGTGGACGGGCGCGAAATCCGCCTGAAAGACATCTGGCCGTCGGATGACGAGATCGATGCGGTGGTCAAGGCGTCGGTGAAGCCGGAGCAGTTCCGCCAGGTCTATATCCCCATGTTCACCATAGAGGAAGACCATGGCCCCAAGGTCGCCCCGCTCTATGAGTGGCGCGAGATGAGCACCTACATCCGTCGCCCGCCCTATTGGGAAGGGGCGCTGGCGGGTGAACGTACCATGAAGGGCATGCGACCGCTGGCGGTGTTGCCGGACAACATCACCACCGATCACCTGTCGCCCTCCAACGCCATCATGCGCAGCAGCGCGGCCGGTGAATACCTGCACAAGATGGGGCTGCCGGAGGAGGACTTTAACTCCTACGCCACCCACCGTGGCGATCACCTGACCGCGCAGCGCGCCACCTTCGCCAACCCTCAGTTGGTGAACGAGATGGCGGTGGTCGATGGCCAGGTGAAAAAAGGGTCGCTGACCCGCATCGAGCCGGAAGGCAAGGTGACGCGGATGTGGGAAGCCATCGAAACCTACATGGCCCGCAAGCAGCCGCTGATCATCGTGGCGGGCGCCGACTACGGCCAGGGTTCGTCCCGTGACTGGGCGGCCAAGGGCGTGCGGCTGGCAGGGGTGGAGGTGATAGCGGCGGAAGGCTTCGAGCGCATTCACCGCACCAACCTGATCGGCATGGGGGTGCTGCCGCTGGAGTTCAAGCCGGGCACCACCCGCCTGACCCTGGGGCTGGATGGCACCGAGACCTATGACGTCAAGGGTGCACGCACCCCGCGCACCGATCTCGTGCTGGTCATTCACAGGCGAAACGGCGAAACGGTCGAGGTGCCGATGACCTGCCGTCTCGACACCGCCGAAGAAGTCTCGGTCTACGAGGCCGGTGGCGTGCTGCAGCGCTTCGCCCAGGACTTCCTGGAAGCGACCACGCACAAGGCCGCCAGCTGACCTAGCGCCCCCTCCCCGGGGGATGAAAAGGCGGCAGCCATCATGGCTGCCGCCTTGTATCCCGAATTCAACACAGATCAGGACAATCCTCATGGCCCATCAATCTCCGGCTCACCCAGGCCAAGTGAAAATTCCGGCCACCTATATTCGCGGCGGCACCAGCAAGGGCGTGTTCTTCCGCTTGAGTGATCTGCCAGAGCGCTGCCAGCGACCGGGCCCGGCCCGCGATGCGCTGTTTATGCGGGTGATCGGCAGCCCCGACCCCTATTCTGCCCACATGGACGGCATGGGCGGCGCCACCTCTTCCACCTCCAAGTGCGTGATCCTGTCGAAAAGCAGCCAACCGGATCATGATGTGGACTACCTCTACGGCCAGGTCGCCATCGACAAGCCGTTTGTGGACTGGAGCGGCAATTGCGGCAATCTCTCCACCGCGGCCGGCACCTTCGCCATCCAAGCGGGGCTGGTCGATCCCGCCCGTATTCCGGATAACGGCACCTGCGTGGTGCGGATCTGGCAGGCCAATATCCAGAAGAGCATCATCGCCCACGTACCGATCACTAACGGCCAAGTGCAGGAAACCGGCGACTTCGAGTTGGACGGAGTAGCCTTCCCGGCAGCCGAGGTGGTGCTGGAGTTTCTCAACCCGTCTGACGATGGTGAAGATGGCGGCGCCCTCTTCCCCACCGGCAATCTGATCGATGACCTGGAAGTTCCGGATTCTGTGGTAAAGGGCGGCACCCTCAAGGCGACCATGATCAGCGCCGGCATTCCCACCGTGTTCGTCAATGCCGAGGCCATCGGCTATCAGGGCACCGAGCTGCGCGAAGGGATCAACGGCGACCCCGAAGCACTGGCCCGTTTCGAGGCCATCCGTATCGCCGGCGCCCTGCGCATGGGCCTCATCAAGACGCCCGCCGAGGCGGCTACCCGCCAGCACACCCCCAAGATTGCCTTCGTCGCACCCGCTAGGGAGTACCGCACCGCCAGCGGCAAACAGGTGCAGGCCGGTGAGATCGACCTGCTGGTGCGCGCGCTCTCCATGGGCAAGCTGCACCACGCCATGATGGGCACCTGCGCGGTGGCCATCGGCACTGCAGCGGCCATCCCCGGTACGCTGGTGAACCTGGCGGCCGGTGGCGGCGAGCGCGAGGCGGTGCGCTTCGGCCATCCGTCCGGCACCCTGCGGGTCGGCGCACAGGCGATGCGGGTGAATGGGGAGTGGACGGTGACCAAGGCCATCATGTCGCGCTCCGCCCGCATCCTGATGGAAGGCTGGGTGCACGTGCCGGGGGATGCCTTCTAGCGAGCCCCCTCTCCTCTCGTCAAAACAAGAAGGCCCAAGCAGTTGCTTGGGCCTTCTTAATGGTAATAACCGTCTCCGGGCATGATATTCCGATGCCTGATGGCAAGGGCCCCTCCCCGACTCATCGGTTGCAAGCACGCCGGTTACTGCGGGCGCCGCACGCACTCGACGTGACGCGGGATATTCTTGCCCGCATTGCCGCCGATCAGCTTCTTTACCTGGCCATCCGGACATTGGCCGTCGTCGACATAGACCACCTTCCCCTGCGGAATGCTCCCTGGCGGGGGGTCTTGCTTTAGATATTCGACGGAGATGGGGGTGAGCATTGTGCAACCCGAACCGCCCATCACCGCAACCAGCATCGCCAGCGACACCCCTCTTTTCCATGCAACAGCCATAGGCCACTCCCTCTCTGTGATCCGCATGCGCACACAAGGTTCAGACCCAGCGCCGCTCTGACCCAGCCAGTGTAGTCACCGATCACCGCCGACCGATAGCCTCCCCCGGCGGCGCACCGACGGATTCAGACACAAAAAAAGCCCAAGTGACAGGGTCACTTGGGCTTTGTACTCCATTACATCATAAAAGCAGACAAGCAGGATGCTATCTGTCACATCCTGTCAGGATCTTCGGCTGACACCGTCATGGCACCGGGGCGGACAGCCCATATACCCAGGCTGTCCGCACGCCAGCTGCCGCCAGACTCGCTATCCCTCCTCGCCATGCCCCCCTGCGCTTGAGGGTGAGCGTTGGTCACCAGCACAAATTACTCTGCTGCCCGCCGGCACGACACAAAATGGAAGTAAGCGTCGGAAACCGAAGAATGGTTGCCATACATAGTGCTGAACGCATAGTGCTTGCCGCCACTGCTATAATCGCCCGTCCAGTGATAGGAGCTAGTCGGCCAACCGGCAGCTATCGACAAGTCACCGAACTCCGCAAAGAGTCCCTGGTACTCAGCCAGGGTTGGCAGGCGAAAACCTTGCCCCAGGTAAGTGCAATAGTTGTTTCCGTTAGGCCATGTCATCAAGACGTAGGGCTGTCCATTGTGTTTAATTGTGCTGTCATATGGGATCCCCGCGGCATCCACCTCGCTTTGCAGCGGCGGACAAGTCCATTCGGCACCAAAACTGTCGACCAATATGCCTATACCACAGCCAGTACCATAAGCTGGCATGGGGTAATACACGGTTAGCTGCGTAGTGGCACTGACCCCTGAACTATCCTGCATCGTCGCAGCAATGGTGGTGGCACCAGCAGCAATCCCCGTGGCCAGGCCGCCGCCATTGATGGTGGCAATGGCGGTGTTGCCGCTGCTCCAGGCGACGCTGGCACTCGCATCCACGACGCTCCCGTCGGACATGGTGGCCATGGCGGTGAACTGCTTGGTTTCCCCTATCAGGAACGAGTCATCTGCCGGCGCAACGACCAGGGAGACCGTTGTCGCGGGCAGCTTCGCACAGGTCACATACTGATAACCGCTGTCATTGCCGGGACCGTTATCGTTGCCGTAAGACATATCGATCTTGTTGTGAGTCCCTTCATTCACCCCTGCGGTGCCCGTCCAGTAGTACATAGCGGTCGGCCAGCCAGCGTAGCTCTCCGGGTTACCGATCTCGTCATACAGAGCCTTCATCTCCTCCACGGGCGGCAGGTAATAGCCCTCCCCCAGGGCGGCGCAGTAGGCACTCGCCTCCGGCCAAGTCAGCAGGGCATAGCTGATGCCGTTCTCGCCGTAAGCGCCGGAATAAGGGTAACCAGCGGCATCGGCCTTCGAGGTAGTCAGCGGGCAGGTCCAGGTCTTGCCTGCCGCATCCGTCAGGGTCTCATTGCTACAAGCAACCGCAACCGTCAACTCGGCCGTGTCGCTAAGCCCCGTGCCATCCAGCGCCATCGCCGTGATGGTGCTGATGCCCCCTGCCACCCCGGTCGCCAGCCCGGTGTTGCTGCCGACGGAGGCGATGGCGAGGTCGTCGCTGCTCCAGCTGACCAAACTGGTCACATCCTGGCTGCTGCCATCGGACAGGGTCGCACTGGCGTTAAACTGCTTGCTCTGCCCCACTACGACCGCGGCGCTCTCCGGGGTCACGGTCAGCTCTGTCATGACGGCGCCGGTCACATTCAGGGCCGCGCTGCCGGACTGGCCGCTGGCGCTATCGGTGGCGGTGATGTTGGCACCGCCCACGCTCACCCCGGTCGTCAACCCGCCGATGACGGTGGCTACCCCGATGTCGTCGCTGCCCCAGCTGGCGGTGCTGGTGATGTCTTGGGTGCTGTTGTCGGACAGCTGGGTGGTGGCGCTAAGCTGCACACTCAGCCCGGCCGGCACCGTGGCCGGATCCGGCGTGACCGCCACTCCCATCACGACGGCATCGCCCACCTCCAGTGAGGCGCTGTCGCTCAGAAACAAGCCATTGATGCTGCCAGCAGCGCTGATATAGGTCGGGCCAATATTCACCCCGGTCGCCACCCCGCTGCTGCCATCGACGGTGGCGATGCCGCTGTCGTCGCTGCTCCAGCTGATATTGCTGTTGACGGTCAGCACCTGGCTGGTGCCGTCCGACATCAAGGCGCGCACCGTGAACGCTTTGCTCAGGCCAACGGGCACCGCCTCGATGCCCGGGCTCACCTCCAGGCTGGTCACCTCGGCGCCGGTCACCGTCAGGGGCGCCTGGTTGCTGACCTGCACGCCATTGACGACGGCGGTGGCAGTGATGTCGGTGCTGCCCACGCTCACCCCGCTGGCCAGCCCTTTATCCACGGTGGCAACGAGCGGATCGCTCACCCAACTGGCACTGTCGGTCATCGGCAGGCTGGTGCCGTCCGACATCAGCGCGGTGGCGTCGTATTGCTGGGCCAGGCCGATGGGGACCGAGCCCCTGGCCGGGGTCACCTGCAAGGCGGTCACGGTCGCATCGGTCACGGTCAGCTGCGCGCTGCCGCTGAAGGGCTGACCGTTGACGAGGGTGCTGGCGTTGAGGGTGGCGGTGCCGGCATGGGCCCCCGTGGCCAGACCGGTGGTACTGATGGTGGCCAGAGCGGGCTCGCTGCTGTGCCAGCTGACATCCAGCACCGGCTGGCTGCTGCCATCGGACAGCATGGCGGTCGCACTGTACTGTTGCGGCAAGCCGATCGGCGCCCTGAGCCGGGGCGGGGTCAGTTGCAGGCCGGTCACGGTGGCACTGTTCACCTTCAACTGCGCCGAGCCGGAGAGATCCTGACCATTGAAGTAACCCGAGGCCATGATGGCCACGCTGCCAACACTTAGCCCCCTGGCCTGCCCCCATCTGTCCTGCTCATTGCTGACGGTCGCGGTGGCGGTGTCGCCACTGCTCCAGCTGACGAACTCAGTAACCAGCTGGCTGGTGCCATCGGACAGCACGGCGGTCGCGACTAAGGGCTGCGCCAAGCCGACAGCCGTCGTGCTCATGGCGGGGGTCACCTGCAAGGCGGTGACGGTGGCATCGCTCACGGTGAGCTCTGCCGCGCCGCTGACCGTCTTGCCCTGGAAGAGGCCGCTCGCGCTCAGGCTGGCCATGCCCGCCCCTACCCCGCTCGCCAACCCTTGCGCGACGGTGGCGGTGCCCGCATCATTGCTGACCCAGTTCAGGTCGCGGGTCACGTCCAGGGTGGTGCCATCGGAGAGCTGCAGGATGGCGGTGAACTGCTGGTTCAGACCGGCGGCCACCCTGGCCGCAGCGGGCGTCACCTGCAGCCCGGTGGCCTGGGCACTGCTGACCTCCAGCTGCGCCTTCGCCTCGACGGGGGCACCATTGGCCCCTACTCCCGACGCCGTGATGGTGACGAGGCCCGGTGCGACCCCGGTCGCCAGGCCCGCGCTGGTGATGGTCGCGATGGCGCTGTCACTGCTGCGCCACTGGACGTCGCCGAGGGCCGTCACATCCTGCACCTTGCCATCGCTCAGCACCGCCTGCGCCATATACTGCTGCGTCAGCGCCACCGGGATGCGCCCCTGGGGCGGGGTGATCTGCAAGGAGACCATGGTAGTCGCGCCGCTCCCGGAGTCCGTAGATGACGAATCGTCGCCATCACCGCCACCGCATGCGGCCAACAACAAGAGCGCTATGGATGCGCATACCCACCTGCATAATTTTTTCATCATTTATCCCTAATGACTTGTTCATCATATGTTTGCCCGGCTGTCATCCCTGGCGAGACGACAAGGATGCCGACGGCATGAGCGGTGATCAGGCAGCGAGACCTGACTCCTGGACTGATGCCATCAGCGAAGCACTCGAGGAAGGAACTGATAGCGTCGGGCGGGCTCGATGATGAGGAACAGGGAGGGCGCCAGCAGCTCGCCCCCGGCGATCCACTGGCGCCCTCCCTGCACAAGGCAGTGATTAATGGCTGGCGGGGCATAACCCCGCCAGCCCAAGGTCAACTCGCGGGCCGGGCACAGGTCACGAGATAGGCAGTGCTCTCGTATTGGTAGTGTACATACCCATACGCCAGCTCGATGTCGTAGTACTTGGGCGTATAAACACCATCATCCATGTATAACGTAGACGTCCAATACTGCTTAGCGATCGGCCAATCGGCGTACATCTCCATGCTGCCGTACGTGCGATATAACTCCTTCAGCTGATCCTTGGAAGGCAGATAGAAGCCACCGCCCAGATCGGTGCAGTACCTGGCTGCATTTGCCTGCGTTAACAGAACATAAGTCTTATCGACACCGGCGTAATCGGGCTCTGTATGGAGCCCGTTGGCCCATATACCCAGAGCATCCCCCTCTTCCTTGGTGATAGGGCAGGTAAACGTCAGCCCTCCCGCATCGACCATGCCTTTCACACAACCGGTCCAATCCGGCAAGCCATCCCAGACCACTTCCAGCTGCGCCGTGGCGCTGATCGAGGAACCATCTTGCATCGTCGCGGTGATGACGGCGTTCCCTATGGCAACCCCCTTGGCCAAACCGCTGCTGTTGACGGTGGCCACGGCGGTGTTGCTGCTGCTCCAGGCGACGCCGCTGCTCAGAACCTGAGTCTCCCCGTTGGACAGGGTCGCGGTGGCGACATACTGCTGGCTCGTCCACTCCATTATCGAGGCGGTGGCTGGCGTCAGGGCCAGGGAGACCACGCTGGGCGGAGGCAGCTTGGCACAAGTCACATACTGATAACCGCTGTCATTGCCAGGACCGTTATCGTTGCCGTAAGACATATCGATCTTGTTGTGAGTCCCTTCATTCACCCCCGCGGTGCCCGTCCAGTAGTACATAGCGGTCGGCCAGCCAGCGTAGCTCTCCGGGTTACCGATCTCGTCATACAGAGCCTTCATTTCCTCCACGGGCGGCAGGTAATAGCCCTCCCCCAGGGCGGCGCAGTAGGCACTCGCCTCCGGCCAAGTCAGCAGGGCATAGCTGATGCCGTTCTCGCCGAAAGCGCCGGAATAAGGGTAACCAGCGGCATCGGCCTTCGAGGTGGTCAGCGGGCAGGTCCAGGTCTTGCCTGCCGCATCCGTCAGGGTCTCATTGCTACAACCAGTCGCAACCGTCAACTCGGCCGTGTCGCTAAGCCCCGAGCCATCCAGCGCCATCGCCGTGATGGTGCTGTTGCCCGGCGCCACCCCGGTCGCCAGACCGGTGTTGCTGCCGACGGAGGCGATGGCGAGGTCGTCGCTGCTCCAGCTGACCAAACTGGTCACATCCTGGCTGCTGCCATCGGACAGGGTCGCACTGGCGTTAAACTGCTGGCTCTGCCCCACCGCGACCGCGGCGCTCTCCGGGGTCACGGTCAGCTCAGTCATGACGGCGCCGGTTACATTCAGGGTCGCGCTGCCGGACTGGCCGCTGGCGCTATCGGTGGCGGTGATGTTGGCGCCGCCCACGCTCACCCCGGTCGTCAGCCCGCCGATGACGGTGGCCACCCCGATGTCGTCGCTGCCCCAGCTGGCGGTGCTGGTGATGTCCTGGGTGCTGTTGTCGGACAGCTGGGTGGTGGCGCTAAGCTGCACACTCAGCCCGACCGGCACCGTGGCCGGATCCGGCGTGACCTCCACCCCCATCACGACGGCATCGCCCACCTCCAGTGAGGCGCTGTCGCTCAGAAACAGGCCATTGATGCTGCCAGCGGCGCTGATATAGGTCGGGCCAATATTCACCCCGGTTGCCACCCCGCTGCTGCCATCGACGGTGGCGATGCCGCTGTCGTCACTGCTCCAGCTGATATTGCTGTTGCCGGTCAGCTCCTGGCTGGTGCCGTCCGACATCCAGGCGCGCACCGTGAACGGTTTGCTAAGGCCAACGGGCACCGCCTCGATGCCCGGGCTCACCTCCAGGTTGGTCACCTCGGCGCCGGTCACCGTCAGGGGCGCCTGGTTGCTGACCTGCACGCCATTGACGACGGCGGTGGCATTGATGTCGGTGGTGCCCACCCCCACCCCACTGGCCAGCCCTTTATCCACGGTGGCAACGAGCGGGTCGCTCACCCAACTGGCACTGTCGGTCATCGGCAGGCTGGTGCCGTCCGACATCAGCGCGGTGGCGTCGTATTGCTGGGCCAGGCCGATGGGGACCGAGCCCCTGGCAGGAGTCACCTGCAAGGCGGTCACGGTCGCATCGGTCACTGTCAGTTGCGCGCTGCCGCTGAAGGGCTGACCGTTGACGCTGGTGTTGGCGTTGAGGGTGGCGGTGCCGGCATGGGCCCCCGTGGCCAGGCCGGCGGCACTGATGGTGGCCAGACCAGGCTCGCTGCTGTGCCAGCTGGCATCCAGCACCGGCTGGCTGCTGCCATCGGACAGCATGGCGGTCGCGCTGTACTGTTGCGGCAAGCCGATCGGCGCCCTGAGCCGGGGCGGCGTCAGTTGCAGGCTGGTGACGGTGGCGCTGCTCACCTTCAGCTGCGCCGTGCCGGAGAGATCCTGACCATTGAAGTAACCCGAGGCCATGATGGCCACGCTGCCAACACTCAGCCCCCTGGCTTGCCCCCATCTGTCCTGCTCATTACTAACGGTCGCGATGGCGGTGTCGGTGCTGCTCCAGCTGACGAACTCAGTGACCACCTGGCTGCTGCCATCGGACAGCACGGCGGTCGCGACTAAGGGCTGCGCCAAGCCGACAGCCGTCGTGCTCATGGCGGGGGTCACCTGCAAGGCGGTGACGGTGGCATCGCTCACGGTGAGCTCTGCCGCGCCGCTGACCGTCTTGCCCTGGAAGATACCGCTCGCGCTCAGGCTGGCCATGCCCGCCCCGAGGCCGCTCGCTAACCCTTGCGCGACGGTGGCGGTGCCCGCATCATTGCTGACCCAGTTCAGGTCGCGGGTCACGTCCAGGGTGGTGCCATCGGATAGCTGCAAGATGGCGGTGAACTGCTTGTTCAGGCCGGCTGCCACCCTGGCCGTAGCGGGCGTCACCTGCAGCCCGGTGGCCTGGGCATTGCTGACCTCCAGCTGCGCCTTCGCCTCGACGGGGGCGCCATTGGCCCCCACCCCCGACGCCGTGATGGTGACGCGGCCCGGTGCGACCCCGGTCGCCAGGCCCGCGCTCGTGATGGTCGCGATGGCGCTGTCACTGCTGCGCCACTGGACGTCGCCGAGCGCCGTCACATCCTGCACCTTGCCGTCGCTCAGCACCGCCTGCGCCACATACTGCTGCGTCAGCGTCACCGGGATACGCCCCTGGGGCGGAGTGATCTGCAAGGAGACCATGGTAGTCGCACCGCTCCCGGAGTCCGTAGATGACGAATCGTCGCCATCACTGCCACCGCATGCGGCCAACAACAAGAGCGCCATGGACGCGCAGATCCACATGAATATTTGTTTCATCGTATGTCCTAATAAGCTGTTCATCTTGTGCTTCTGGCTATCCTTGCCCGGTCGTCTGCGCGACAGAGCAGGTGGCAAGCCCCCATTCCGACGCAACAGATGCCAGTCAGGCGCACCGGGGTGCGCCTGGTCGTCATGGCCAGTCCCGATCGCCGGGATCACGCCATCACAGGGGGCAAATGAAAACGATATAACCGGATTCATCGGGATATCGAGCAGGGTGAGCTGTGGGCGCCAGAGCAGGCATGGGGTCAAGCAGATGCCGCTAGAGGGCGTGGCATGGCCAGAGTCTCTGGCCGGATCTTGGCAGCCACCGAGCGGCTTATGGGTATTCCACATTCAAGACGGCCTGAGCGGTGAAGGTGCCAGGCTCTGGCACCTGCCCGGTGCCGATGGGAGCCGCATAGAAGAGCACTGTTCCATACCCGTCCTGCAAGGGTACCGACAGGGTGCCGGTATTGGGCACGATCCAATAGGCGCTGTCGGCCACGTCACTCTGGGTCGACAACGCCACCCCCAGGCCAGGCTTGCCGGTCTCGATGAGCAAAGGGTTATCCGCCGAGGCCGCCGCGTTCACCCGCAGCGTCACCGGCGTGCCCATGTCCACACAGGCGATGGGCATAGAGACCGTCTGGATCAATCCAGGTTGGGAAGGCGGTGCACCCAGCCGGATGCTGTTGGTCGGGAAGGTCCCGAAGTCCACGATTTCTGCCGCATTGTTGTTGATGACGCAGCCCGGTTGAACCAGGGTGGCACGCACCTCCACAGTGACGTCTGCCGCTCCGGCAAAGAAGGCGGCACCGCACAAGATGAGACCGATAGTCGTGGCTATTCTGCTTTTCATCATGCCCGCCTCATTGATAGGAAAAAGTGACACCCACGAGGGCCGTCGCCGTGCCGGACGTCATGTCTCCGGTCTGGATATACCGAAAGCCGAGAGGAAGGTTGAACACGCCACCATTGGGGCCGCTCAAGCCCAATGGGTATTGGTTGATACCATGGGCTCCTGCGTCATCGGGCCCCAATAGGTAGGGTGTGCCTGTCCCGGGATTGACCACCTGGACACCAAGCCCACCGGCGGTGCTGGCAGCTGTCAGGTTCACGATATCGGTTCTATTGCTGGCGTTGGTCTGATCCGAGAGTGTCACCTTGATTTCGACATTGGGATCACACTGCAGATTGATCATGCTGGGAATAGTGCCTGTGGTACTGCCTACGGCAGAAAAATCACGGGTACTCAGCTCGCCAAAATCGATATAGGTATTCGCCGGAGACGTCACATCGCAGCCCCGGGCGGCAACATTGACCGTGACGGATCGTTGGCCGACCATCTCCTGGTACATTTGTCCGGCACTATCCCGGCACTCCAGTCGTAAAAAGTCTTCGATATGGGGGATGACATAACTTCCAGCAGGCAGAGACATCCCTGGCATGGCATAGAGCACATAGCGGAACCTGGCATCTATCGCGTCGGTTCCGGGGGCCCGGGCGGCATTGGGTGTTGGGTACCACAGGCTGGGAACCGCCGTGATGGCCACCGCATCGCTATCTGGCGCCGAGGTATCCCTGGTCGGGACTATGACTCCAAAATAAGGGTTACCCGATGAAATGAGGTTGTGCATCTTGCCATTGAACATGACGCTTTGAGGCGTCATTGCGGCAAGGGCAGAGATCTTGCCTTCAGTATCTTTTATCGTCGGAGAGGACGGGTGGCATGTATTGGACGATGTCAGACCTGAATTTGCTACCAAATAAGCTTCACCGTTATTCTCGGGAACTGAAATATTTATCTGGCTACTCGTCGGCCCTAAATATGTCTTGGCCATGGCCGCTGGCCCATAAAGTCCCCCCGCAATAAGACAACACCATAATCCACCGACGGTCACGGCCCGTTTTTTATTGACGAAAGTACTATTTCTATCCATGTGGTTCAGAACATCCCGGTCAGCTGCAAAATCAAGCAAAACACCCATCACCCACACCTTTGCATTTAAAAGACAGGAACACATATATCAATCAATCACATGGATCGCTGATAGCAACGTATTTATCCTAACGGCACTCGAGGGCTAATCTGGCGATCGGTTCCTGTGTCGCGGGCTCTGGCAGTTGGTAATTTGCCGCACAACGCTGACCCTGGCCCTCACCCCATTGGATAGCCAGCGAACCTTCATTGGCCAGGCCGGAGAGATAGGCAATCCCCTCCTCACTCACAATGCCTGATACGCCCTCATTCTCACTGACAACATTTGCGCCAAAGGGTACTGGCTTGCCATTGAACGTCAGTGTGAACAGCCCTCGTCCCCCTTTCTTGGTCTCGAGTTCTGCACGCACCAGTGCACCATTGGTCGGCACCACGAGCGCTACGGCCTCGTCAATCTCCACATCGTCTTGCAACGAATTGACATCCAGCGCGACGCGGTTAAAACGATAACTGGATGCATAGGGAATGACGGCATAGCCATCGGAATCGGTGGTTGTGCCTATGGTATTTTCAACCACCGCCCCCTCCGCCCCCGGGGCCGCCACCAGAATATTGGTGTTACCCAAGGGTTGACTGAACGTCACGCCATCCGCATGCACCACAATGCCGCCCGCCCCACCATAGGTAATCTGTTGATTATCTTCACTATAATTATAGCCAAGCTCGACATTGCCTTTGGACCCCTGGTACTGAACATGCGCATTGCCATTGGCACCCACGCCCTTGCTGGTATACCCCTGCTGCACGCTGTAATTCAGGTTCTTATTGTCCAAGGCAGTTCCGCTCAGCCCCACCCTATTCGTGACCTGACCATTGGCATCGTAACTGACACCGTAGTCCGCATAGGCAGAGGAGTAATCATCAGCCGTCGCCAACCATCTCCCTATGGGGAAGGAGAGGTTCAGCGAGATGACCTTGTCCTCCTCCACCTCAAAGGCACTCTGGTTATGGCTGTATGCGATCGAATATGTGACGTCACTCCAGACACCGGAATAACCCATCTGCAGATACTTATCTTCTTCGTCAGTATCCCAATAATTTTGCACTCGCGCGCTCAAATAAAGTGACTCAGCCTCACCAATTTGCTGGGATATACTGCCTTCCAGTCTGGCACGCTTGGCATAATGAAGGTCATAACTGTTTATCGGCTCATCAAGGTCTGAACCATCCTGATCACTGTCATCATTTTCTTCATAAGAACCAGACATGGATTTATAGGTGCTATCGGCGAAAGTGTAATATCCCTGCGTCGAATAGTGGGCACCCAATAACTGCAGGTCAGTTCCAAACTCTACCAGTGACTTGGCATAGAGAAGGCTAAGGGATTGACCTGATGACTCAGTATCGTCTGGCAATATTGTGTTGGCATGAGATAGTTCGGCCGAGATAGCACCGAAGTTGCCCATATTTTTACCAATGCCTACCGCAAAGGATTGATAATCTGATGACAGTTGCGTGCCACCAAAGAGCGTCACCGTTTCCTGGACACCCATAGCAAGCGAACCCTGAATGAATTCAGGCTCTTCCTGTGCGTCACTGCCAGAACGATATTTACCCACGGTAACATCATATTTCACCCGACCTTCACGGAGTAAATTAGGAATGGATGCGAAAGGCACCACATAATGGCTGGTGCTGCCATCATTTTCCTTCACTTCAACATCAAGGTCACCGTTGGTTGAGGTTGCAAACAGATCCTCAATCAGAAATGGGCCCGGTGGCACATGTGTCTGGTAAATCACAAAACCATTTTGCTTGATGGTGACGCTGGCATTGCTCTTGGCAATACCGCGTACCGATGGCGCGTAGCCCTGCAAGCTACTGGGATACATTTGCTCATCGGAGGCCAACTGGACACCACGAAAAGCAACGCTGTCAAATATATCTGAGCCGGTGCTGCTATCACCAATGACAAGCTCACTTTTCAATGGAATAATAGCCCGCGCAAGATAATTACTTACACTCTGCAGTTCGTTAGTCTCATCCCCCTTGTTCCAGGTAGAATAATTCCTGAAGCGCCATGCTCCCATATTGAAACCGGTATTCAGCGAGACGAAATAATCGTCACCGATATCCTCCTCGCCGATACTGTTACTGCCACTGAACATATAGTTCAACATCAATGCATTGATACCCTCATCCCAGAGATCTTCTGACACTTCTCCTACTACACGCTTGGTCATGGCAGCCTGCGGAATACTCAAATCAAGTCGTAAACGCTCGAAATAGAATACAAAATCAGCCCCCGGGATCAGGGTTCGAATATCGATGGGCTTGGCCATGCCCTCTGTCGTGCCTGACTGAAATTCAGACAGGGCTTGGGCATCGACTCCCAGAGCAATCAGCTCATTGGCAGAAAGCACAGGGCTTAAACCATCGCCATCTTTCTCGGATGTACTGGCGACAAATACTACGTCTCTGGTTTCAATGAACTGACCGTTCAAAGAGATATCGATCCGATAGGTTCCCGGTAACTGCTCATTACTTTCAAATGCAGCAAGGTCCGCCACCGAGGACGGATCACCGGATAAAAATGCGGGGTTAAACTGGACGTCAGCCTGAACATCAGAGATAACGCCCAATCCCACCAATAATACGGCCAGTAGCTTCGGATTCAACATTGCTTCCACCCATTATTACTTGGGGCAAATGGCCGATTTGGTTTGAGCACCGTAATCATTGATAGATTGAAACGTCACATTACCAACCAAATTGCCAACATCAACACTCTTTGCTTCTTGTGGCGGCACCATCATGTTCGCTATTTTTGTCTGTCCAATCTGCAGGTTGACCATGGTAACAAAATAGGGGGATGGGTTGCTGACCTTCAACATGCCGCGCTCGATATTACAACGTAGGGCCGTGGGTGCTTCATCTGGGGCCGCGGGTAATCCTTGGGGACGGATAAATAGCTTGATGACACTCTGAGTGGCAATCTGCAGGGTATTGCTATTTTGAGCGGCATCAGGTACTGCCGGAATGGCTTTGGCATTAAGGTAGTACACACTCTCACGATCATTTGGCAAGGCGTTGGCCCCTACATAAATAATTCTGAGAGTATTTTCTTTATTTGGCATCAGTTTAAAAAGAGGAGGAGTTATCACAAAATCATTGCTTTTATTCCCCTCGCTATCTGCGACCCAGGATTGGATCAGGAAGATTGCATCTTCATCGGTGTTAGTCACCGCCAGTGATACCTGTTTATTACCCTGAGGATAAATCACACGAGTGGCACCCAGTACTACCCCACCCGCCTGAACGGCAGTGGTAATAAAGAGAAGAGCCGCCCCTACAAATAGGGAATAGATGTTTTTGTGCGCTATCATAAATACCTCTCAAGGATAGGCGACTAAAAAATAAACAGGAACACTGATAGGTGCTTCACTGGACATGGGCACCAAAAACTTGAATTTAGATTGGAAGCGAAAGACCGGGCCATTCACGAAATGCAAGAGCGTCGGCTCATTGTCAACCCGAATAACCACACGGCCATCGGACCAATCCCAGGTTTCCTCATCATTCTCGGTCAAACTGTCTATGAAGCGCGACTCATCGTCGCCCTCGACGCCACTGAAACGGGCATTCACATTCTGGCTGACCAATGGGAGGCATTCACTCAGCCTGATCTCAAACAACTTCGCATCTATCCACTCTGCTGAGGCGGCACGCCCCTCCTGCCATGGTATCAACTGGTTTACTTCGGGGGCGCCAACGGCGCAAGTTGAGTAAACGACGCGGCCTTCAAGGTTGATATCACCGTCAGTACGTACCTTCCTGCCTTCATCTGCGGCGGCACCGAGCGACATTGTCACTCCCAGAATGGACAACAACGTCCCCTGCAATATTCTTCGCACCGACTGACCTCTCCGCAATGACCGATAACAGGATGCAACCCCTATGAATGGTTGGACTCAGGCCATCAAAGGGACCCTCACCCCATGCTCACACCGCATCGAGTCGCAATGGCATGTCACTTTTCATAAGCGGCAAGAACTTGTTTTACGGGCTAACATACCCCCTCTACTTCCTCAGTAGGGCATACCGTACCACCATAAAGTCACCCGGATGCCCGCCTTGGCTGGCAGAGAATATCGGGGTGGGCGGCAGCAGTAATAATGGGGAATACAACTTCATGCACTGCTGGCACGGATATCAAAACCCCATGCCATATAAAATTTGCTCTTAGTCATAAAGGGTGACTCGCTTGGCGAGTCACCCTTTCACTCTAAGTTACCTGCCGCTCTATTTATTCGTAATGCACGTTGAAATTGGCCACGCTGCTGACGGGGCCCGGCGTAACCACTGTGCTAGTGGAGAAGTAATCGACTGACAGCGGGATGACGGTAGTGCCATCCACGAGGGTTACCGTGCTGGATGGCACCCCAGTGTTGATCTCCAGCACGGCACCATCCGGCCCCATCAGCACCAGACCCACACCCTGAGCGCCACCGCCGCCCGCCGAGTTGGCCAGCACAGAGGACTTGCCCTCAACGGTCGCGCCAGTGAAGGACACCGCGGCAGTGGCCTGTACGGTGGTATCACAGTCGACCAGTTTAATTTCGAAGCTTTCCGGTTGGTTCGCTGGTGCATCCGCCGTTGAGTTGAACGCTGCAGTACGTACCTGATCCAGATAGACGGTTTGATCCATGGAGTCAGAGCTCACCGCACATGCCGCATTCACGACTTCACCGTTGAAATAAACGGAGCCACCGGTAACAACAGTCGGCGCTTCGATAGCGAACGCATTCAGGCTGATACCAGAGGACAGAACAACTGCTACGGCTAACAGGGACTTTTTCATAAAAACTTTTAACCTCAAATGAATGTGTAAACAATAAATATAAAACTTATCTACTCCGGGGTTTCTGAACGAACTTTGCGTTCTGAACCTTAATGTATGACAAGAAAATAAAGGTCATTTCAAATAAACAAGCGCACATTAGAATACATGCATTGCCAATGTACAATCTCGATATTACATAACCCTGACACGAGCTGCCCTGATAGTTCACGTCCCTGATGGTTTACATTATTATAATCAAGCAACTCAAGATAATGAATCTTGACGCTATTTAATTGAATTGCAAGTCTACTCATTAAGATATTTTGTAAATTGTTAGCGACGCCCAGCTCTTTACCGCTGCAAGGTAGACATACTAATATTAAAGGCTAATGGATTTATAACTCAACCTGCCGTTATCGATAGCCCATACTTATCAATAGCGGTGGGTATAATTGCTCCATTAACCTCACGCAGGCGTGGATACCAGCGCAAGGAGTTGTTAACGTTTTGATACGAGCAAAAAATTCTGCCTTCATCTGCAAGTGCCAACAAGTACAAGCGTGCAGAATAAATGGTCTTGTCGCATGCGTCTGCAATTTCTCGTGTCTTGGGCCAGTCATTATAATCTGGTGGACTCCCCGCCATCGTCGGGCAGAGTGATAATAATGCTTGGTATACTCGCTCTTTTTTTATGTCAGACTTCTTCATGACACACCCCACACCTTATTTTACTCTTCATTTATTACAGTTTTATTAATTAAAGCTTAAACAGTCATAATAGAAGGCATCTAAAATAAAATAGGCAACAAGCAAGTTTGAAATCAGCTTTGAATTGCCTCTGCCAATGCATAGAGCAGGGCGCTGCGTGCCACTCCATCTTTTTCCTCGATGACCTTTTGTATCTGCTGACGCTGTGATGCGGTAAGAAGAGGCTTTTGTTTAACCTGATTCTCACGACTCATTTCAGTACTCGCTGGCAAGGCCCCATCAGGATTTACAGTCAGCATCAGTTGCATTATTTCATCGACCACTACTTCATGCAGAGGACTTATCATTCCAGCAAAGCGAACAAGATGGCTCATGCCAGGGCAGGCAGCAATTTTTGAGGTGTGTAGTATTTCAGAATCGAAGCGAATGAAAATATAACCAGGAAACAAAGGTTCAAAAACCGGTCTGGAATGCCCTGGGCGATCCAGCCTGGGCTGGCGATAACAGATCTGAGGAATAAACACTTCAACATTCAGGTGCTCCAAGAATACCTGAGCTTTAAGTGCATTATTTTTCCCCGTCTTATGACAGGCAAGGTACCATCGTTCCATAATATATTCCCATGTCGACTAAACTTACACATTGGAAATTAATGACTACCGGGTAGGCTCCGCCAAAATCGCGCCCAGTGAGCGCAACTTAAAAATTATGAGAGAGGCATTTGACTACAGTAAATACAAACAATATAAGAGAGGCATTTGACTACAGTAAATACAAACAAGTAGATGGCGTAAACAAATCGACTTGCTGTCATCAAACTGACACAAATCCATGTTAACCGAAAATCAACTCCAGAACGAAACACTGGATAGACATAGGATATCGCTAAATAGGTGTTTTTAAAACACTCTTTACAGCTCAATAAGCTTCTTCAGCAACAAGAAACGAGATCATGTTCCGTTTTGCATTGCGGTCGCAATCTAAACACCGCAGGACGACGCAATTGTTCGACATATTCGATCGGAGATCGCGTGTATAAAAAATTTTTATAATTAGCCAAACTCGTTTTTTATACTCCACAAACTGAATGCCAGCTTAACCATGCCAAGATTAATGTTTTCAGATACCCTCTCGTGGCTATAATGACTAGTTTTTGATTAATTCACATCGACATGGCACCTTCATATACCTGTGCTCCCCCGCCCATAATACAGGCAACATTTGAGCCTTCAGTGCAAGAAAAGCAAGGTCCCCCCCTTGTTCACTTCACCGAGATGCCACTTACCCTTGTTGCCGTACCGGTTTTTTCATGTCATCAGCGCCTCAGCCAACAGATAGTCGAGGACCCACCTCGTATACCAGGTGGGTCGATACCTCATGTAGCAGGAGATGCCATTACCGGAAGGCATGACACTGCCGAAAGGCGCGACTGCGTGACCGAGCTGGGACCTCGAGCTGTGGGGTGAGATAAGGGCACTGGTCCACCTAAAGAGGGCGATCACCTGTCTTTATCCTTCCCTAGACGGTTTATGAAATGATGAGCCCTATGGAAAAACGTCGTTCAAACAGGTCTCAGGAAAGAGGGAACGACTACAACGGTAGGATGAAGAGAGCAAGTGGCCGACTTGTGGGCTCTAAGGCGCTGCAAACGCCTTGGGTAAGATGAAGGGCAGGCGTGTCTAGGATGTACTAGAACAGCAGGTACAAAAAAGCCCAAGCGATGAATCGCTTGGGCTTTCTCTGAAGATGGCGGAGGAGGTGGGATTTGAACCCACGGATGGTCGCCCATCGCCGGTTTTCAAGACCGGTGCATTCAGCCGCTCTGCCACCCCTCCGAACGGCGTGCATACTACGTCAGGCCCTCGTTCATATGCAATACATATTTACTCTGGGATAGTAGGGCGCAACAGGCTGGGGGGCCGCTTGAAATCAGCGCTCGTCATCCACACATTCAGTGCATACAATGCGTTAACGAAGCGGAATCTGCCGCCTCAACCCGGAAATCAAGAGGACACCAAGATGGATACCCGTTCTATCTACACTGGCACCCAGAGTGCCGCGCGTGACACCAACAAGGTGCTGCGCAACACCTATATGCTGCTCTCCCTCACTCTTGGCTTCTCTGCCGTGGTGGCCGGGGTTGCCACCGTGATGAACATGCCGCCCCTGCACTGGGCCGTGTTCCTGATCGGTGTCTATGGTCTGATGTTCCTGACCCAGAAGAACCGCGAAAACGGCATGGGGCTGGTGTTCACCTTCGCCCTGACCGGCCTGCTCGGCTATAGCCTGGGCCCCATCATCAACATGTATATGAATAATGGTGGTGGCGAGATAGTGATGACCGCGCTCGGCGGCACCGCGCTGACCTTCTTCGGGCTGTCGGCCTATGCTCTGACCACCAAGCGTGACCTCTCCTTCATCGGCGGCATGCTGTTCGTCGGTTTCTGGGTGCTGCTGGTGGCCATGGTCGCCAACATCTTCCTGCAGATGAGCGCCCTGAGCCTGGCCCTGTCCGCCATGTTCATGCTGTTCTCCTCTGGCGCCATCCTGCTGACCACCCAGCAGATCATCCGCGGCGGCGAGACCAACTACATCTCCGCCACAGTGACGCTCTATGTGTCCATCTACAACATCTTCCTGAGCCTGCTCAGCCTGCTCGGCGGCAACCGCAACTGATGAACAACCCCGCTTCGGCGGGGTTTTTATTGGCACCTATTTTTGTCAGGATAAGTTGTAAATCAAGGATATGAAGCTAAGTGGCCCTGATCCAAATCAGGGCCACTTCGTTGCCGACGGGTTATGCTTTCGCTTTCGTTTCGCTCAAGGGTTGCGTCTATCCCATGCCCATGGATTTCTCCGGCCTGCTGCGCCGTTTACTAGCCGACAGCCACATCGATTTCACTTCGCTCAAGGGTGAGCCTGGCATGCCCATGGACTTCTCCAGCCTTTTATTGCACCGCCTGCTGACCGACAGCCACATCGATTTCACTTCGCTCGAGGGTGAGCCTGGCATGCCCATGGACTTCTCCAGTTTGTTGCGCCGTCTGCTGACCGACAGCCACATCGATTTCACTTCGCTCAAGGGTGGTGCCTAGCATGCCCATGGACTTCTCCAGTTTGTTGCGCCGTCTGCTGACCGACAGCCACATCTACTTCGCCCTCAAGGTGCTGCTGGCCATCGTCGGGCTGCTCGCCTTCGCGCTGATCAGTGGCGACATCTCGCTGACAGTGCTGCTCTCCCTCGGGGTGGTGGCGGGTGCCATCGCCGAGACAGATGACAGTCTGTGGGGCCGGGTCAAGAACCTCGCCATGACGCTGGTCTGCTTCCTGTTTGCCTCCCTCTGCGTGCAGTACCTCTTCCCGACCCCCTGGCTGTTCGCCCTCGGGCTCGCGGGCTCGACCTTCATCTTCGTGATGGTGGGGGCGCTGGGCCAACGTTACGCCACCATCAGCTTCGGCTCCCTGCTCATCGCCATCTACACCATGCTGGGGGCCGCCAAGGCGCCGGACCTCTTCTACCAGCCGCTGGCGCTCGGCGCCGGCGCGCTCTGGTACGGGCTGGTCTCCCTCGTCTGGCTCTGGCTGCTGCCCTACAAGACGCTGCACGAGCAGCTGGCCCAGAGCTACTTCGCCCTCGGCCGCTACCTGCTGGAGAAGTCCCGCTTCTTCCCGGCCGACGAGCACGGCGCCCAGGCCATTCGCCACAACCTTGCCCAGCTCAACATCAACCTGGTCAATGCCCTCAACCTGACCAAGACCGCGCTCAACGCCCGCCTCAGCACCCGCCATCAGGCGGCGCCCGAGCTCGCGAGCCTGCTGCGGCTCTATCTGCTGGCGCTGGAGATCCAGGAGCGCGCCACCTCCAGCCACTACCCCTACAGCAAGCTGGAGGCCGAGCTCAAGCAAGGCATAGTGCTGGACGGCTTCCAAGAGGTGTTCCTGCAACTCTCCGAGGCCTGCCAGCGGCTCGGCTACGCCATCCTGGTGCACAAGCCCTATGCCCACCACAAGCGCATCCACTGGACCCTGGAGGCGCTCGGCGATCAGCTGGAGTTCACCCACCTCAAGCAGCACTATCCCAAGACTCTGCTGACGCCGATGAAGTTCCTGCGCCGCAACCTCTCCAGCATCAACCAGCTGCTGGCCAGCGCCGAGGAGCTGCAGAACCCGGCGCTGCCCTCAGCCAACCTGCCCACCCTGGCAAGGCCGACGCCGCTGCCGCTGCTGGCCCTGCTCAAGCAGCACCTCACCCCGAACTCCATGGTGTTTCGCCACGCCCTGCGCCTCTCCCTCGGGCTGGTGGTAGGCTACGGCATACTGCAGGCATTCAGCCTGGACAAGGGTTACTGGATCCTGCTGACCGTGCTGTTCGTCTGCCAGCCCAGCTACAGCGCCACTCGTCGCCGGCTGGTGCAACGCATGCTCGGCACCTTCGCCGGCCTGCTGATCGGCGTGCCCGTGCTCTGGCTGTTCCCCCAGCTGCACCTGCAACTGGGGATCATGGGGCTGGCCGCCTTCCTGTTCTTCACCCAGGTGCGCAGCAACTACAGCGCCGCTGTCTGCTTCATCACCCTCTATGTGCTGATGGCGTTCAACCTGCTCGATGGCATCGGCTTCGCCATCCTGGGTCCGCGCCTGCTCGACACCTTCCTCGGCTGCCTGCTCTCCTACGCGCTAGTGGCCTGGCTGTGGCCGGACTGGCAATACAAGCGGCTGCCGACGCTGATCGCCAACTCCCTCTCGGCCAACGCCCGCTATCTCTCGGCTGTGCTCGCCAGCCTGCACCGCCAGCGGGATGAGTCCCTCGACTACCGGGTGGCCCGCAAGTGCGCCCACCTCGCCGACAGCGAGCTGGCCATGGCCTGGCAGAGCATGCTGGTGGAGCCGAGCAAGCGTCGCCGCTTCCTCGAACTCTGTTTCACCCTCACCTGGCGCAACCACGCCCTGCTCTCCTACATCTCGGCGCTGGGGGCCCATCGCGACAAGCTAGAGCCCATCCCCGAGCTCGACGAGATCAGCCGCCACATCAGCCATACCCTGGAGCGGGCCGCCGGTCATCTGGCCGGCGAGGTACCGGCCCAGCTCGAGGGACAGTGCCCGCTCATCGCCCCGGACAGCAGCGAGGAGCAGCTGATGCTGACCCAGCAGCTCAATCACATCAGCCAGCTGGCGGATGAGCTGCTGATGCTGGCCAACGATGGCCAGCTGCTCACCCAGCAAGGACAATGACCTAGTCAGCGTCACGACAGTGCCGGCGGATAAGAGGCTGATCCTGGTCCATATGGATGGCCAACTGCGCACCCGGCAGGGACAATGACCTGATCAGCACCAAGACAGTGCCGGCGGCTGAATGGCTGCCGCCGGTTGCTCAGTTGGGATCAAGACGCTACCATGCCCGCCCAATCCTGATAGCCCCCGAGGAGCCCCTTATGTCTGAGCAGCAGCCCGAAACGCACGTGCTGGAATTCAATGGCCACATCATAGAGACCGATGCCAAGGGCTATCTGCGTCATATCGAGGACTGGAGCGAGGCGCTGGCGCTGGTGCTGGCCGAGCAGGAAGGCATAGTGCTGGAGGAGCCGCACTGGGAAGTGGTGCGCTTCGTGCGGGCGTTTTATCTGGAGTTCAACACCTCCCCCGCCATCCGCGCCCTGGTCAAGGCGATGGAGAAGCAGTACGGCCCCGAGAAGGGCAACAGCCGCTACCTCTACAAGCTGTTCCCGGAAGGGCCCGCCAAGCAGGCCACCAAGATAGCCGGCCTGCCCAAGCCGGTGAAATGCATCTAAAAACCGGCCCGGTCTCTCGCTGAGAGATCATGAACCGGTTCTAAAAAAATACCGCGCCTAGGCGCGGTATTTTTTTGTTCGGCGTTAGTCAAACCCGCATCAGGGGTTGTACGCCACCACCGAGCCGCTGAGCCCGGTCATCTGACCTATCTTGCTCTGCATGCCCTGCAGCTTGGCCTTGGAGACATCCGGCCCGATGAAGACCCGGTTGAGCTGCCCCTGCACCGGCGTTCTCGGCGAGGTGTGGGCCGAATAGCCCGCCGCCCGCAGCTTGCTCACCAGCGCATTGACGCTGTCCACGTTCTTGAAGGCGCCGAGTTGCAGGATCCAGCTGCCCTGGGCAGGCGCGGCCGCGGCGGGCGCCGGGGTCGTGGGCTGCTGCACCATCTTGCTCGCAATGAGATCATCCATCGACTTGATCTGGCCGACCTGCGACTTGTTCTCCACCGGCTTCTTCACCTCGACCGGCTTGGGCGGTACCGGCTTGGGCTTGGGCGGCTCGACCGGTTTCTTGGCGATCACCTCGGGTTTGGGCTGCGGCTTGGGCTGAGTCACCGGCTGCTGCGCCTGGGCGGCTGACGGCTGATTGGCTGCCAGGGTCACAGCCCCCCCGATCTCCTCCACCTGCCACTGCTCGGCCGCGGCGGCCTGCTGCTGGCTGGCCACATGCTCGGCCGGCAGGGTAGTGGCCGCCGAGACCTGCAGCGCCGGCTTGGCCGGCTCCAGTTCCGGGCGCAGCGGGATCTTGGCAAACGCCTCGTCCTTCTGCTCCAGCTTGTGGCCGTCCATCAGATCCGGCAGAAAAATGACAACCAGGGCGACCAGGATGACGGTCCCCACCAATCTGTTTTGAAACTTCGAAGCCAAGTTAATTTCCACCCATGTTACTTAGACTCAACTGCCTGCAATCTTGCGGACATCGACGATGCGAAGAGCAGGTCGGGCAGCTCAGGCGCTCGCCGCCAGCACGTCGGCGACAGTGTAAAACGAACCAAAGACGATGACCATATCATCAGGACTCGATGCGGCCAGGGCAGCCCGATAAGCCGCGCGAACGCCGTCAAAGGTCGCCGCCGGGCCCTGCTCCCCGAGCGCCGTCGCCAGCTGGGCCGCCGAGGCGGCGCGGGGGCCGTCGAGGCTGGCCAGGAACCACTCGTCGACGAGGCCCTTGAGCTCGGCCAGCGACCCCGTCATGTCCTTGTCCTTGAGCATGCCGACCACGGCGCGGCGCCGCCCCTGACAGGGGATCTGCCGCAGCTGGCTGGCGAGGTAGGCCGCCGAGTGGGGATTGTGGGCCACATCGACGATCACCAGCGGGCTGGTCTGCAGTCGCTGCATCCGGCCCGCCAGCCGTGCCTCTGCCAGCCCCTGCCGGATGGCCGCCTCCGGCAATGGCAGCCCGAGGGACTCCAGCGCCGCCAGCACTGTCACCGCGTTCATCAGCGGCAGCGCGGGCTTGGGGAGATCGAGCCAGTGTTGCAGGCCGTGATAATCCCAGCTGGTGTCGTGCTCATCGCCGTGGAAGTCGCGGCCGACCTGACGCAGGCAGGCGCCGAGACGCTGTGCCTCGCTGGCGATGGTGGCAGGCGGGTTGGGCTCGCCGCTGATGGCAGGCTTGCCGGCCCGATAAACACCGGCCTTCTCCACCGCCACCGCCTCGCGGGTATCCCCGAGCCAGTCGCAGTGATCCAGCGCGATGGAGGTGATCATGGCGACATCGGATTCCACCACATTGGTGGCGTCGAGCCGTCCCCCCAGCCCCACTTCCAGCAGCAGCACGTCCGGCGCGGCCCGGCAGAACAGCCAGAGCCCGCCGAGGGTCGCGAACTCGAAGAAGGTGAGTGCTATCTCGGCGCGGGCGGCTTCCACCGCGGCGAAGGCGGCGCAGTGCTCGCTATCAGCCAGCTCGGCGCCGTCGACGCGCACCCGCTCGGTGAAACGCAGCAGATGGGGTGAGGAGTAGACCCCGACCCGGTAGCCGGCGGCCATCAGTATGCTGGCGGCCATGGCGCAGGAGGAACCCTTGCCGTTGGTGCCCGCCACCGTGATCACCTTGAACGGCAACCGGGTGAGACCCATGCGACGGGCGACGGCCCCGACCCTGTCCAGCCCCATGTCGATGTTGACCGGGTGGATCTGCTCCAAATAAGAAAGCCAGTCGACCAGCGACCGGCTTTGGGATTGTTGCATGTGCGAACTCATGTTCAGTCTTCGATGACTTGCTGGTTCATCAGCTTGGCCAGCAGGCTGGCCAGGCGATTGCGCATCTCGCGCCTGTCGATGATGAGATCGATGGCGCCCTTCTCCAGCAGGAACTCGGAGCGCTGGAAGCCTTCCGGCAACTTCTCGCGCACCGTCTGCTCGATGACGCGCGGGCCGGCGAAGCCGATCAGCGCCTTGGGCTCGCCCACGTTGATGTCACCCAGCATGGCCAGGCTGGCGGAGACGCCACCCATGGTGGGGTCGGTCAGCACCGAGATGAAGGGCAGACCCGCCTTGGTGAGGCGATCCAGCGCCGCACTGGTCTTGGCCATCTGCATCAGGGAGAACAGCGCCTCCTGCATCCGCGCCCCACCGGAGGTGGAGAAGCAGACCAGGCCGCGGCCTTCCTTCATGCACTCCTCGACGGCGCGCACGAAGCGGGCACCGACCACGGAGGACATGGAGCCCCCGATGAAGGAGAACTCGAATGAACAGGCGACGACCGGCACCCCCTTGAGGGTCCCCTTCAACACCACCAGCGCATCTTTCTCTCCCGTCTCTTTCTGAGCGGCAGACAAACGATCCTTGTAGCGCTTGGAATCCTTGAATTTCAAGATATCTTGCGGTTCCAGCTCGGCACCGATCTCGGTGCGGCCCGGCTCGTCGAGGAAGCTCTCGAGGCGGGCGCGGGCGCTGATCCGCATATGATGATCACACTTGGGGCACACTTCGAGGTTGCGCTCCAGTTCTGCCCGGTAGAGCACCTGTTCGCAAGCACTGCACTTGGTCCAGACCCCTTCCGGGATGTTGTGACGACGCGGTGTAGTGATCTTGCTCTTGGGAAGGATCTTCTCAAGCCAGCTCATGGAATTCCTTAATGCTTTTGTGCCTGACAAAACGCATCGGGCCTAGATTGTTCAATGACTTAACGGCTCGATGGCAATAAATAACGGGTCATTAAACCACAAATTTTCGGGCCCAGTTACTAAAAACTGGTCGTACCCGGTGCCGAGTCAGGCAGCCAGAGCGGGCCGAGCGGCAACTGCGGCAGGGCAAACTCCGCCGGGTAATCCACGTCCACCAGATAGAGGCCCCCCGCCTTGGCGGTCGGGCCGGCCAGATTGCGATCCCTGGCGGCCAGCACCTCGGCGATCCATTCCACCGGTTTGAGCCCCTGCCCCACCAGCAGCAGGGAGCCGGTGATGTTGCGCACCATGTGGTGCAAGAAGGCGTTGGCGCGGATATCCAGCACTATATAGGGCCCCTCCCGGCTGACACAGAGGTGGGTCACGTTGCGCCAGGGGGTGTTGGACTGGCAGGCGATGGCCCTGAAGGTGCTGAAATCGTGCTCCCCCAGCAGGCTCTGACCCGCCTGGTGCATCAGCGCCGCGTCTATGGTCTCGTGGTAGTGGCTGACACCGCTGCCGAGGATGGCGGGGCGATAGTTGTGGTTGTAGATGACATAACGGTAGCGACGGGCGGTGGCGCTGAAGCGGGCGTGGAACTCCTCCCCCACCTCCTTGACCCAGCGCACGGCGATGTCAGGCGGCAGGTTGGAGTTGAGGCCCAGGGTCCAGGCGGACTCCGCGCGCACCGCATGGGTATCGAAGTGGATCACCTGGCCGGTGGCATGCACCCCGGCATCGGTGCGACCGGCGCACTGGATGGCCACCGGATGGTTGGCGATGCGGCTGATGGCCTTTTCCAGCTCGGCCTGCACGCTGATCACTTCGCGCTGACGCTGCCAGCCGAAATACCGGCTGCCGTCATATTCAATACCTAGGGCAATTCGCATGGATAACTTTTGTCTTATAAGGAAACGATGAAAGAAACGGGGCGGATTATACGCGCTCAGGGCCAAAAGTCCCAAACCACAGCGCGGCCGGCATGGCGAGAGCCATCAACAGCAAGGGCAGCCCGCGGGCTGCCCTTGTCATCATCCCAGACCGACGGGGTCTATCCCAACCGTCTGAGCAGCTTCTCGGCCTCGGCACGCTGGTGTTCGCTGCCCTGGGCCGCCGCCTCGCTCAGCAGCTCGCGAGCGCTCTCCTTGTCGTCGATCTCGAGGTAGGCGCGTGCCAGATCCAGCTTGGCCCCCACCCCGCCATCGTCGGCATCCACATCGAAACCGGTAGACTGGGGCAACATCTCGGGGAAGCCATCCAGCCCCACGTCCAGGGAGAAGCCCTGATAGGGTTCCTGCTCGGCACTGCTGGCATTGGCCTCGGCCAGCAACTTGTCGATCTCGACATAGTCGTTCGCCTGCGCCTGCGCCCGTGGCTTCAGATCGCTCGGATGGGAATCCACCTCGGTGAAGGCGTCCTCGAAATCGGCAAGCGCCAGCTCGTTGGGATCCCAGGCCGGCGCCGCAGTTGCCGCCTTGGCCTGGGTGGGCTCGAGTCCCAGCTCCGCCAGCATGTCGTCAATGTCGTCCTTGCCATAACCGCTGGCATCGCTGCGCGCCGCCTGATCGGCCGCCGGCTCGTCGAAGCCGGATTCGAAATCGCTCAGGTCGAAGTCGGCGAGCTCCTCGTCGCGGCGGGAGCGAGTCGCCTGCTGATCGTGATCCCGCGCCAGATCGGCATCCAGCTCGGCAAACAGCGCCGCCTGCAGCTCCTCCTCACTCATGATCTCGTCGCGGGAGCGGGTGGAGGGATTGAACTCCCCTGCCAGATCGAGATCCGGCTCGGAGGGCAGCTCGAAGGCGTCCTCGTGGGCCAGATCGAGCTCGGGCACCAGATCCGGATCCCGGCCGGGATGCACTGCGGCGGGTTCTTCGTCGAACGCCGACAGGGCCAGATCGCCGTCATCGCTGAAGATGACATCCGTCGAGTCTTTGGGCTCGGCCACCGCCACATAACCGTCCGGCCCATTGAGATCCGGCATGGGGTGCATGGGTTCGTCGTCGGCGATGCCGACCGTCATCAGCTGATCGAACTCGCTGCTCTCTTCGCTCATCACCATGGAGGTCGATTCGGAGAGGCTCTTCTCCTGCTCTTCCAGCTCACGACGGGCACGAGCCCGCAGCCAAAGCGTCACCAGCGCCAGCACCAGCAGCACGGGCAGCAGTATGATCATGGCGAGGTTGAGCGGTGAGGCGAGCAGCTCCATCAGCCAGTTCTGCTTGGGCGCAGGGGCCACCACCGGCGGCACCGGCTGGGCCTTGAGCTCGGCCACCTCTTTTTGCAGCGCGGTCTGATCCTGCAGCTGGGCCTTGAGGGTCTCCACCTCTTCGGTCAGGGCCTGCAGGCGCAGCTTGAGCCTGTGGTTCATCTCGGTGACCTGACCGAGCTGGGCATTGGCGTCTTCCAGCGCCAGCGCCATCTCGGTGGAGGGCTTGCCGACCGGGGTACCCAGATCCGCCGGCAAGGGGGCTGGGGCGCTCGCCAAGGCGGCGCTGGCCGTTGCCGCCTTGGCGACGGCCAGCTCGGTGGCGGCTTGCGGCGGGCTCACCTTGGGCGCTGCCGCCGGGATGGGCGCCGCCTTGGCAACCGGGGCCTTGGCCGGCACGGCGGCGGCCTTGGTCTCCGCCGGGCTGACGGGCTGGGCCTGCTTGCTGGCCAGGTATTTGGGGCTCAGCCCCTTCCAGCTGGCGTTGTCGCTGTTGAAACGCTGACGCGCCTGCGCATCGGTGATGCGGCTCGCCTCGGCGGCCGTCGGCAGCAGAATGCGGGAGCCCACCAGGATGTGGTTGATGTTGCCATCGGCAAAACTGCGGGGATTCTTGTCGTAGATCGCCACCATGGTCTGGTAGACGCTCACCCGGCTGGAGGGGCGATGCTTGCTCGCCAGGCTCCACAGGGTATCGGTGGGACGGACCGGGCCATAGCTGCCCGCCTGGGTGCTGGCGGTCTGACGCACTATGGGCTGCGCCTTGGGCAGGCTGGGTTGTGCCACCGGCTGGGCCTGTGGCTGAGGTTGAACCAGCGGCGGCGCGGCGTCATCCGGCCCCTTCAGCTCGACAAAGAAAGGTTCTTTCCCCGACTCATCGGCCTGAACCGTGCCCAGAAGACCCAATGCGAGTAGCGTTGCCAGCGTTATGCGGGAATGTCCCATATTCGTTCCTTCGTATGACGGCCCTATCACATTGAAAAATCTGGATAGTTACCCCAAAACAATCGGCTCAATATAAATCAGGCTAGCGTCTCAAGCCAGCAATCCGACACATTTAGCACCCCACTCCTGCCAGAATGCTGGCAAGAGTGTAGGAAAAAACTTAATCGACTGATATCACGCAAAATTTTTAAAACTGGAGAGTGCGGTGCCGGTCACATCCGGGCACCGCCACCAGCACCGGCCAAGGGGCGGGGTTCCCTCCCCGCCAGGGCCGGTGTCAGCCTCAGAGGTAGTCACGTACCAGCAGTTCGGCGATCTGCACGCTGTTGGTCGCCGCGCCCTTACGAACGTTATCGGCCACGATCCACATATTGATACCGCTCGGGTGAGAAATATCCTGGCGCACCCGGCCGACCAGCACCTCGTCCTTGCCGGTGGCGTCGCGCACCGGGGTCGGGTAGTCGGCGTCGTCATCGAACAGGGTGACGCCCGGGGCGTTGCGCAGCAACTCCTTGACCTGATCCGCGTCCAGCGGCTGATGCAGCTCGACGTGCACCGCCTCGGCGTGACCGTAGAACACCGGCACCCGCACGCAGGTCGGGTTCACGGCGATGTTGGCATCCCCCAGGATCTTCTGGGTTTCCCACACCATCTTCATCTCCTCACGGGTGTAACCGTTGTCGGTGAAGGCGTCGATCTGCGGGATCAGGTTGAAGGCGATCTGCTGCGGGTAGAGGGTCGGCTCCACCGGACGGCCATTGAGCAGGTGCGCGGTCTGGCCGGCCAGCTCGCTCACCCCTTCCTTGCCGGAGCCGGAGACGGACTGGTAGGTCGCCACGTTGATGCGAGCGATGCCCACCTCGTCGTGCAGGGGCTTGAGCGCCACCAGCATCTGGATGGTGGAGCAGTTCGGGTTGGCGATGATGTTGCGATTGCGAAAATCCGCCAGCGCGTCCGGGTTCACTTCCGGGATCACCAGGGGGATGTCTTCGTCGTAACGGAAGCAGGAGGTGTTGTCGATGACGATGCAGCCATGCTCGGCGGCGATCGGTGCCCACTTGGCAGAGATCTCGGCCCCGGCGGAGAAGAGCGCGATCTGCACCTGGCTCCAGTCAAAATCTTCCACGTCCAGGATCTCGCGGTTCTTGCCACCAAAGCGCACGGTATCACCGGCGCTGCGGCTGGAGGCCAGCGGATAGAGGGTGGCGACCGGGAAGGCACGCTCCTCCAGGATCTCGATCATGGCCTGACCCACGGCGCCGCTCGCGCCCAATACCGCTACGTTGAATTGCTGACTCACTGATGTTCTCTCCTTTATGGATGCCGATGACGCCCTAGGGCATCACCGCTGGCAGGCGAACCTGCCTGATAGCGGGTTTGGCGGTGCCAAACCACACAGGGGGCGGACCTGAGTCCGCCCCCTCGTTGATATTGAACCCGATTCAGATCGGGCGGATGACAAAGCCCAGTCGGGCCAGCATGTCGCTGGCGAAGGGGCCACTGACCTGCAAGGAGGAGAGCTCCCGCCGCTCCGGGTAGTGCTTGCGCTGCTCGTCGAAACTGCCTGGCAGATCGATGCGATTGCGAAAACGGGCATCGTCCCGGCGCACGTCATAGATAAGGTGGACCAGCTGCTTTATCAACGCCTGATCCGTGGCCTGGCCCGGCGTCAGCTCGCGCACCTCGGGGGCAGGCAAGAGCGCTTGCAGATCCTGGCGCGGGGCGCGGCCCTGCTGCTGGCAGAGCGCCTGATAGAGCATCCAGGTGCCACGCGCCTTGCCCTCCAGGCTGTAGCCGGCGATGTGCGGGGTCGCGAGCTCGGTATGGGGTACCAGAGCGCGCAGGGGTTCCGGCTCCCCTTCCCACACGTCCATCACCAGCCGCAATGGCTCGCCACCCAACTGACGGGCGAGCAGGGCCTGATTGTCCCACACCTCGCCACGGGAGGCATTGATGAGGAACTGCCCTTGTGGCCTTGCCGCTATCTCGCGCTCCCCCAGCAGGTGGAAGGTGGCATCGACGCCTTCGCGGGTGAGGGGCACGTGGAAGCTGACGATATCGGCCGAAAGCGCCGTCTGGTAATCGACGAAGCCCGCGGCCCCCTCGGCACCATTGTTTGCAGTCGTGATGGCATTCGCCTCGCGGCGGACCCGCGGCGGATCGCAGCGCAGCACCCTCATGCCGAGCGCCTCGGCCTTGCCCGCCACACATTCGCCGGTGTTGCCGGCGCCGATGACGGCGAGGCTCATCTCGCTCAGGTTGAGCTCGTGGCGCTCCGCCAGCACCAGCAGGGCGGAGAGCACATAGTCCCCCACCGAATATTTGTTACAACCGGGGGCGCTGAAGAAGGGGATGCCCCGCTCGGCCAAGAGCGCCTTGTCGATGTGATCCGTGCCTATGGTGGCGGTGCCCACGAAGGCCAGCCGCGGACAGCTGGCGAGCAGTTTGGCATCGACCCGGGTCACCGAGCGCACCAGCAGCACCTCGGCATCCTGCAGATCCGCCGCCGCTATCTGCCGCCCCGGCAGGGGTACCACCTCGCCAAACTCGGCAAACAACTCGCAGGCGTGGGGCATGTTTTCATCAACGACGATCTTCATCGGGCTCTCTTCTTGGTAACTGAATGCGCGCAACCGGCCACAGGCGCGCCATTCTAGCCCATATGGCGCAAGTTTTCAGAGGCATCTTCTCGGGCCGGCCGCGGCCACCGGCATCCTGCCCCAGCCCAGATGACCGGCGTTTCCAGCCGCCACGGCTCGGGCCGCCCTCCGCGCTCAGGCAATGGTGCCCCATGCCATCGAGCCCAGAGGCGGATATGTAACAAGCTGTTGCCCCCCGGCCCCGCGGCTTGACCGGCGACCCTGGGCTGGCACAATGGCGCCTCTTCCATCACCGCCACCGAACCGCCCCCGTGACCAGCCCTGTTATGTCGACTCATGTTTCTTCCTTGCCGCGCCGCCAGGTGCTGGGTTTCAGCGCCGCCCTGATCCTGCCGCTGCTGCTGCTGACCTGCCTGCCCTGGCAACCCTTCCTGACGAACGCCCTGCAATCGGGCTGGCTGTGGGGGCCCTACGCCCTCACCCGCATGGTGGACTTGCCCGGCCTCGCCGTCACCATCGCCGCCCTGTTGCTGCTGACCCGACACAAGCTGACGCTGAGTCAACCCGCCCTGCTGGCCCTCGGTGGCGCCCTGTTGGCGGTGCTGGCGGGGGACTGGGCCATCAAGAGCCTCATCAAGCAGCTGACCCAGGAGCCGCGTCCCTATCTGATCTGGCTGGAGAGCCAGAATCTGATCCCCGCCATCCCGCAGTTCTACGCCGCCGGCGTGGCGGAGCGCAGCGAGCAGGTGCATGCGGCCAGCCAGCTGCTGGCGCTGCCCCGGTGGCTCGGCAACCACTGGCAGGCGGAGGTAAACTACGCCTTCCCCTCCGGCCACAGCATCGCCGCCATGAGCCTCGCCCAGTTCTTCGGCCTGATCTGGCTGGCCCGCGCCCCCCGCGGCGTCTGGCTGCTGCCGCTGTGGGCCATCGGTATCGCCCTGTCACGCACCCTGATCGGCATGCACTGGCCACTGGATGTGCTGGCGAGCGCCCTGCTCGGCAGCCTGACCGCGCTGTTTGCCGCCCGCTGGTGGCTGCACCGCTACTGACTTGTCAGCAAGATACGCGGCGCATGCCCTGTCACAGACCTCACCCTGCATGGGTTGACGAGCACTCTGCTCGGCAACCTGACGCGCTGTTTGCCGCACCGTCTGCGGGTGGCTGCACTACTACGGTTCCCTCTCCAGATGCTGCACCAGGGCGTGGCGCATGCCCTGCCACAGATCTCGCCCTGCATGGGCTGACGAGCACCCTGCTCGGCTGCCTGATCGCGCTTTTTGCCGCACCATCTGCGGGTGGCAGTACCACTACTGATCCCTCTCCAGATACTGCACCAGGGCGCGGCGCATGCGCTGTCACAGATCTCGCCCTGCATGGGTTGACGAGCACTCTGCTCGGCAGCCTGATCGCGCTGTTTGCCGCACCGTCTGCGGGTGGCTGCACCACTACTGATCTCCGAGATGAAAAAACGGGCACCTTGGTGCCCGTTTTTTCATCGCAGGTGCTGCCCTCAGCCCTTGCTCTGCCCCAGCCAGCCCTGCGGGTATTTGTAGCCAGCGAAGCGCTTGGCGGCATAGGCCTTGAACTCGGGAGAGTTGTAGGCGGCGATCACATCCTTGGCGAACGGCTTGTCGGCATCGGCGCTCTTCACCACCACCCAGTTGATGAAGTCGTAGCTGCGCTCGAGGAAGAGCCCCTCGCTGAACGGGATGCCGCTGGAGGCGGCGAAGTTGCCATTGATGACCGAGAAGTCCACGTCCTCCCGTGAGCGCGGTAGTTGCGCCGCCTCCAACAGCACCAGCTTGATGTCGTGCGGATTCTTCACCACGTCGAACTCGCTCGCCTTGAGCGGGTTGATGCCCTCCTTCAGGGTCAGCCAGCCCAGATCCTGCAGCATCAGCAGCGCCCGCGCCTGGTTGGTGGGATCATTGGGGATGGCCACCGTACTCCCCTCTTTCAGCGCCTTCAGATCGCTCAGCTTGCCCGAATAGAGCCCCATGGGGCCGGTCGGCACCTGAGTGATGGGGGCCAGCGACAGCCCTCTATCCTTGGCGAAGCTCTCCAGATAGGGCTTGTGCTGGAAGCAGTTCACATCGAGCGAACCATCGGCCAGGGCGATATTGGGGGTCACGTAGTCGGTGAACTCCACCAGCTTAACCTGGTAGCCCTTGGCCTCCAGCTGCGGCTTGATGGAGTCGGTCACCATGTCGGCAAAGTCCCCCACTGTGGTGCCGATCACTATCTCTTTCTTCGCCTCATCAATGGCAAAGGCTGACAATGGCAGGCTGCTGGCGAGCAGAGCGAGGGCGGAGAGCTTGAAGAGGGAACGGCGCTGCATGGGGACTCCTTGTCAAAATGATCGTCGAAACGGTGGCCGGGTTGCGATCCCTGCTTTTCGAGCAGAACCACCACAACCATCTAGCCATCCAAATGGCTGATTAAGCTCACCATAACAGAGCCTCCGCCCTTCGCCAAGCGACAAAATCGGCTGAGCTTGCGCAAAGATGGCGAGCACCAGTGCCGATGCCGAGGCGCGGCCCGTCACCGCTCCTCGCGCGAAAATCTTTGATAAGCCACACAATAATGATGAGCAGGATCTCGCCATCCCGGCCTCATCCGGCATAGGATGGTCATTTGGTGCCCTTCCGTCTGGGCGACGAGTAGCGCAGCCCGACCGTGCGGGCGCCATACCTCCATAGCAAAAAGCCCCGGCGTCATCGACACCAGGGCTTTGGGAATACACCGACGGATTGAACCGACAACGCCTTACTTGACCGCCTTGCTGGCGTTCTCCATCGCCTGCTTCTCGGCGGCGCCGAGGATGGCAGTCTGGCGATTTTGCTCTGCCAGGTAGCAGGTATCCTTGCTGATCCCCTGCGCCTGGCAGTCCGCCATGCGCTGGGCAGGGCTGGAACAACCGGCCATCAGACCAGCGACGGACATAAGCAGAATGATTTTCTTCATGGTGATTCCCATCGTTAAGTTAATCGCGGCGCACTCTTGAACAAGGGCTGGAACTGCTTTAATAACAAGATCTTCCCACTCGTTCGGCCGGACTCGTTGCCAAATTTGGCGACACTGGTCTTAGCACTGTCAGGTGCTTTTTCATGGCCCGACTCTAGCGCCGTCCACCCGGTGCGTCACTGGCGCTCTGGTAACAATTTGTTTCTCTCTATATAAAAAGGGGTATCGCGCCGAGCCTGCTCGCCGCTCCCCATGCCGTTCGCGGGCCACCTAGCACGCGATCCCTTGATAAGGAGTCACCATGTTGATCACCTCCACCACAGGCCTGCTGGTCGTCGATATTCAGGGCAAGCTGGCCCGCCTCGTCGAGGAGAGCGAGCCCCTCATCGCCAATACCGCCCGGCTGGTGCAAGGCGCCCAGGCGCTGGGCTTGCCGGTGATCTGGCTGGAGCAAAATCCGGACAAGCTCGGGGCCACGGTGCCCGAGCTGCAGCAGCTGCAAGCCGGGGCACAGGTGCTGCCCAAGTTCAGCTTCGGCGCCCTGGGGGAGCCGCAGGTGGCGGCGGCGATCCAGCAGAGCGGTGTCAGCCACTGGCTGGTATGCGGCATCGAGGCCCATATCTGTGTCTATCAGACGGTGCAGGGGCTGCTGGACGGGGGCGCCCAGGTGTCATTGGTGGTGGATGCGGTGTCGTCCCGCACCGCCGCCAACAAGACGGTGGCCGTCGATCAATTGGCGGCACTGGGGGCACGGCTCAGCTCGGTGGAGATGTGCCTCTATGAGCTGCTGGGGGATTGCCGCCATCCGGCATTTCGCCAGATCCTGGCCCTGGTGAGATAAGCGCCATGATGGATAACATGGCGCCCTTTATGTTTGGTCTGGTCGCTTTCCAAGTCGCACTTGCAGTGACCATGATCGGCATGGCGGCTACCCGTCTCTATCTGGGCTGGCTCTGGATGGGTGCCATGCTCTTTTACACACTCTGGTGGCTGCTCCTGGGCTACCCCCCACTCCTTCCCGAGGGGTGGTCAACGCCGTCCCAATAAAGAGCACCGAGGCCCGGGCCAATCACAATGACTCACCCGCCCCCAGCCTCTCTTGCAGATAGCGATAACCACCGGCGCCGTCGGGCACGAAGCTCAGCCTGTGGGTGAGACCGGGGGGCGCATCCTCGGGATGGTGGGAGACGAACAGCAGCTGGGTGCCTTGGCCTATGAGGCGCACCACCATCTCTCGCACCAGATGGCGGTTGAGGGGATCCAGCCCCTGCAGCGGCTCGTCCAGGATCAGCAGCGGCGGATGCTTGACCAGCGCCCTGGCGATCAGCACCAGCCGCTGCTGGCCGAAGGAGAGGGAGTGAAATGGCAAGGCCCCCTGCGAGGCGAGCCCGAGCAGGGCCAGCCACTGGTTGGCCAGCGCCAGCTGGCGATCGCCGGGGCGGCTGTAGAGGCCGATGGAGTCATAAAACCCCGACAGGATCACCGTCAGCACAGAGCCATTGACTCTGTAGTCGAGATGCAGCGCCGGGCTGACCAGACCGATGTGACGCTTGATCTCCCAGATGCTCTCGCCGCTGCCACGGCGTACCCCGAACAGCACGAGATCGTTGCTGTAGCCTTGCGGATGATCGCCGGTGATGAGGGCGAGCAGGGTCGACTTGCCGGCACCGTTCGGGCCAACCAGCTGCCAGTGCTCCCCCTCCCCAATGGTCCAGTCGAGCCCGTCGATCACCCGCTGCTCGCCATAGGCGACCCGCAGGTTGCGCATCTGCACCCGGGGGCCGGCGGGCAAGGGGGTGGGCGCCGTGAGCGGCGGCGGCAGCCGCGGACTCTGCCCCTCGACCCGCGCCAGCTGGGCCACCTCCGGGCTCCCCAGCACATCGTCGCGCTGCCCCGCCAGCAGCAGACACAGCTCCCCGAGCAGGCCGAGGTGGCTGGCGAAGGGGGGGATCTCGTCGAATCGATTGACGATGATCACCAGGCGCAGCCCCTGTGTCACCAGATCAGCCAGCAGCGCCATCAGCTCGAGGCGCGAGCCCTGATCCAGGCCATCGAACGGCTCGTCCAGCACCAGCAGCTCGGGCCTCGCCAGCAGGGCGCGGGCCAGCAGCAGCTTGCGTCCCTCACCGCTCGAGAGATAACGGTAGGGACGATCCCACAGCGCCGCTATGCCAAAGCGCGCCAGCAGCGCCTGTGCCTGCGGCGCCTCCCCCACCTCCAACATCAGGGTCGATACCTTATACCCCGCCTCCTCTTCTTCCCCCAGCATGTCGGTGTTGCGCCGCTGCCAGTCCTGCTCCCCCAGCTGCTGCTGCGACTCGAAGGAGAGGCGCACGGCATTCAGCCGGCCCAGGGCCTGCCCCGAGCGCAGGCTCAGCTCGCCGCACAGGGCCGAGGCCAGCGCCGTCTTGCCGCTACCGTTGCTGCCGACGAAGGCCCAGCACTCTCCCTGGGCAAGAGTGAGTTCGGGGATGAAGAGGGTACGGTCACCGCGAAGGGCCAGCCTGGCCGAGTGCCACTGCAATAGGGTCATGGATCCATCCTGATTGTCTGTCTGCCGTTACCTTAACAGGGTTCACATCAGACCACAGCCATGGCGATTCCCCCCAGCGGGCGAGCAGAGGCACACCTAACAACAGAACGATCTATAGACAAAAAGATCACTAATGACAGATGCGAATAGCTCTCAATAAAACACGAGCGTCGTCACATTGATACCCCCATATGGGCTCAAATGGGGTTTATATGAACCCCTTCACAACTCTGAATTGAGAGTCTTTTGAATCGTGTCTTCTCGTGTATAGATGCCAGCGCACCTCGGACGGTGCGCCCTTAAGATGGAGTTTATCAATGAGAAAGACATCGTTAGCGTTGGCAATCACGGCCCTGCTCTCGGCCCTGCCTGCCGTCTCGGTTCAGGCCAATGAGAGTTGTACCCCCCTCACCGGCAGAGAGGCAGGCATGGATACCGGTCGCGGCAGCGCAGCGCGTTGCCTGCCCGGCATCAACCCTCTACAGGATCAACAGTGGCACCTGCTCAACAGTGGCCAGGATGCCTTCAGCCCCCGCGCCGGCGTGGCAGGCAATGACCTCAACCTCTGGTGGGCCCACCGCACCGAGGTGCTCGGTCAGGGCATCAACGTGGCCGTGGTGGACGATGGCCTGGCCATCGCCCACCCGGATCTGGTCGACAACGTCCGCCCCGGCTCACGCAACGTGGTGACCGGCGGCGACGACCCGACGCCAACCGATCCGGACAGTGCCCACGGCACCTCGGTGTCCGGCATCATAGCCGCGGTGGATAACGCCATCGGCACCAGAGGCGTGGCGCCCCGCGCCCAGCTGCAGGGGTTCAACCTGCTCGACAACGACAGCCAGCAGTTGCAGCAGGATTGGCTCTATGCCCTCGGCGACAGCCCGGCCAGCGGCGATAACCGGGTCTTCAATCAGAGCTACGGCATGAGCCTGGTCGATCCGCAAAGAGCCGACGGGCTGGACCAGCTACAGCTGGATCGCCTGTTCGAGCGGATGACCCAGCAGGCGCAAGGGGCGGCCTACATCAAGGCGGCAGGCAACGGCTTCAGCCGGATTGCCGCCGGCAACTATGCCCTCAACCGCAGCGGCGGCGACCTCAGGTTGCCGTTTGAAAACAGCAACATAGATCCCTCCAACAGCAACTTCTGGAACCTGGTGGTCAGCGCCAGCAACGCGAACGGGGTGCGATCGTCCTACTCCAGCGTCGGCAGCAACGTATTCCTGACGGCCCCCGGCGGGGAATACGGCACGGACGCGCCAGCCATGGTGACCACGGATCTGCCCGGCTGCGACATGGGTTACAACCGGCTGGACGATCCCAGCACCAACCGGCTGCACGGCAATCCGCAACTGGATGCCAGCTGCGACTACAACGGCGTGATGAACGGCACCTCCTCGGCCACCCCCAATACCGCCGGGGCCATGGCGCTGCTGATGTCCGCCTATCCGGACCTGTCGGTGCGGGATCTGCGCGATCTGCTGGCCCGCAGCGCCACCCGCCTCGATGCCGAGCAGGCGCCGGTGCAGCTGAGCTACACCGCCGCCGATGGCCAGCGCCGTCAGGTGACGGGGCTGGAAGGCTGGGAGCGCAACGCCGCCGGCATCTGGTACAGCCCGACCTATGGTTTCGGGTTGGTGGATGTGAACCGGGCCCTGGTCGATGCCGCCACCCATGAGCCCCTGCCGCCGCTGGTGCAGCTGCCGTGGCAGCAGGTGACGGTGCGCGATCGCGCCGCCGGGGCCATCCCGGATCTCGGCAGCGCCCCGACCCGCTCCGGCGCCCGGGTCGATCAACCCCTGACCGTGGAGGCGGTGCAGGTGCTGGTCAGCCTGGATCACCAGCGCCTACCCGATCTGCTGATCGAGCTGGTCTCCCCCTCCGGCACCCGCAGCGTGCTGCTCAACCCCAACAACAGCCTGGTGGGCCAATCCCTCGACCGGCAGCAGCTGGGTTATGTGCGCACCCGGGGACTGCGCGACATGCGCATGCTCTCCCACAAGTTCTACGGCGAGCAGGCCCAGGGCGAGTGGCGACTGGAGGTGACCGACGTCGCCAGCGGCAACCGCCAGGTTGCACTGCGCAACCTCAGCACCAACGCCCGCAGCACCCTGACCGAGCGCAACAACAGCCAGCCTGGCCAGTTGCTCAACTGGTCCCTGCGGGTGCTCGGCCATGACGCCGCCCCTCTCTAATTGCACAGGAGTCACAACATGAAACACAGCTTACTCAGCCTTGCCCTGGCAGGCCTGCTGGCCTCGCTCTCCACTCAGGCCATGGCCGGGGAATCGGTGCTGATCGACGGCAAGCAGTACAGCACCATAGAGGTGAACGGCCAGACCTACCTGACGCCGGACAACGGCAGCAAGAAGCGGGTTGCCCGCAGCCTGGACGGCCAGGCAACCCAACCCAGCCTGCGCAGCGGCGACATCCTGCTGCAAGGAGCGGCCAGCCCCGAGCTCACCGTCAGCGGCACCCTGCTGGTGGAGGCCGACGACAATCAGGCCAGGGCACTGGCCACGCGCCACGGCCTGCGCTTCAAGCAGAGCAGCGGCGGCATCGCCCTGCTGGAGGCACAGTCCGGCACCGATCTGAACGCCGTCGCCACCCGGCTCAAGCAGGAAGGAGTGAAGGTGCAGGTCGAACTGGCCGGCGCCGAGCAGCAACCCAGGTGATCTGCTCCCCGAGCCGAACACCTCATGCCATCAAGGGGGCCATTGGCCCCCTTGTCTTTAGCCGTATTGGCTAAATTAGATGACCCCCACCTTCAACCAGCTCGATCCTTGATAGGTGCCTATCGCAAAGGTGAGGGAGCTTGATGTCGGGTAGCCAGGATCCGCTCATGCTATTAATGCCAGGTCGTATGTCGTGCCGCTCTCGCTCGCCAATGAAACCCCTGCCCTTGGACGAGACCCTGTGCCGTCACAAAAGAGAGATGATGTCTGTTTTCAACTCCCTCGACGAGGACTCGCTCACTTCCCCATATTGCAGATGTATTTTCGATGAAGCTGGCATCATTTCTGTTAAAACATTGCCAAAAGAAGTGCTTGTTTATCTTGATACCATCAAAAGCCTGCAGCAACTCATCTGCAATAGTATGGACGGCTTCATCGGCATTGTTTATCCAGAATTTCACACCGAGTTTTCTAAGCTGAAGAATATTTTTCAGTGTTGCATCAGAGATGCCATCAAGAACACTTGAATTATCAAACTCGATGTTGATCCCAAACTGGAATACGAAAGGCAGGAAATCTTCCCAAGAGACCATCTTGCTAAATATGATGGGATTGATATTGATGAACACAGTGTGGTAAAGATGTTCATCATGCCTGTTCAGCTTCTGAAAAAACTCCAGTTGCCGCATAAAAAGAGAGACCAGGGTATGCTGTCTTACATCGCCTGGATAATGTTCACTCAATACCGTCTTGTTGGCACTCAGTGAAACCACTTCAAATGACACTATATTTCCAGTGTTGAGCTCAACAATAGGTTCCAACGTATGCTTGATATATTTAGAATTTTTGTCATATGTCTTGATCGTCATGGCTATTCTCGATAGTCAATCCTGAACGATAAGGATAAAAAATGTATCCGGCGCGAGCTACTGTAACCAGACAGCGGCAATCTTGATCAACCCTCCTTAGCAGTTTCCTGATATTGGACAATGCGACCGACACTGTGTTTTCACAGACAACTCGACCACTCCAAACGCTATTAAGAATTTCATCTTTAGACACCAGATAGCCACTATTGCGGACCAAATACCTTAAAACACTGGCCTCCCTGGTTCCCATCTTTATAACTTGCAACTGCTCAGTGCCAGCAAAATTAAGGAATGTAAATGTGCCATGAGTTAAATCAATAACAACGCTACCATCCTTATTGACAAGATACGTTATCATTGTATGCCTTCTTATTACTTCCAGTTCAAGCATGACCAGCCTCCGTGTTAACCAGTAACTGACGACTCTGCACCTTCGATGAGTTCCGTCATTACCAACCCAATTACCATCTTCAGGCTGAACAACGTTATTCTCACAGAATTAACAGGTGAATTAATGATAATAAAATAATTTATTCACAATAAATAAAAAATGATTAATAACAACTACATAGGTAGCATCAACCACCAACAAGGACCCTTTTGGGTCGGAATTAATCACCAACCAATCATATCATTGCGATATTAAAACCTAAAATTATTACCTTTGTTAAATAAAATGGTAGAGCTTTGGCTCGATAAAATAACAAAACAATGACGGCCATAGCGGCGGCCAGACCGATGAAATACTTGATAGTCGGGAAGCCATTGGATTAAGCAATGGCTTTATCAGTGAGGATAGTTTGACGATGGGGTGTGAACGCGCATACAGAGCATCCATTGGCATGTTGATGACTGCGCAAATAACGCTCGTCCGTTGTGTGCTTTACATAGCGTCACCGAACTCTAATATCGCCACCCGGCTCAAGCAGGAAGGGGGGAAGGTGCAGATAGAGCTGGCCGGCGCCGAGCAACAACCCAGGTGATCTGCTCCCCGAGCTGAACACCTCATGCCACCGAGGGTGCCATAGGCCCCCTTTCTCCGCTCACACCTCCCCCCATGGAGACAAACCGGCCCGCCCACCCAGGCTCCCATGCGACCGCGGTCACAACTTCACACCCTTGCCCCCAACTGCACATTTCGCGCCCCGCCGAGGCAAGGCGGGCCGACGCCGACTTGCTAACCTGCCTGCGGCCCGGGCTCATGGCCACGCACGGCCCACCCGACGCCTTCATCGATATCCATGGCAAGCCGCCAGCAGAGCGGCCCGGTCAGCTCCCGGAGTCGGTATCACACTTACCTTTTTATTCAGACAGTTACGAGGAGGCATCCATGCCTATCACCACCACAAGAATGAAAGCGGTTTCACTTTCCGTCAGCCTGGCCCTGGCCGGGATCCTGGTGGGTTGCAACCAGAACGACTCCGACGCCCCCATCGTCAAGGATGACGCCTATTACCGTGCCCAGGCCGAAACCATGGTGGCCAGGCTGACCCTGGACGAGAAGCTGAGCCTGCTCTCCGGCCCCGGTTATGGCAGCGCCAACGGCGCCGTCAACGTCAAGCAGGATGTCGCCGGGGTGGCGGGTTACATCAACGGGGTGAGCCGCAGCGCCGACGGCATCGATATCCCGGCCCTGAAGCTGGCCGACGGCCCGGCGGGCCTTAGGATCAGCGCCAACCGCGACGACGACAGCGCCACCTACCATGCCACCGCCTGGCCCATCGGCTCACTGCTGGCCTCCAGCTGGGACGTCGAGCTGGTCGAGTCCGTGGGGGAAGCCATGGGGGATGAGGTCAGGCAGTACGGGGTGGACATACTGCTGGCGCCGGGCATGAACATTCAGCGTAACCCGCTCAATGGCCGCAACTTCGAGTACTACTCGGAAGATCCGCTGCTGACCGGCAAGATGGGCGCCGCCATGGTAAACGGGGTGGAGAGCAACGGGGTGGGCACCACCATCAAGCACTTCTTTGGCAACAACTCCGAGACCAACCGCAACCAGATCAACGACATCGGCGAGCCGAGAACCTTCCGCGAGATCTACCTGCGCGGCTTCCAGATCGCCGTGGACGAGGCCCAGCCCTGGGCGATCATGACCTCCTACAACAAGGTCAATGGCACCTATGTGAACGAGCGCAGGGATGCGGTGACCGAGGTGCTGCGCGACGAGTGGCAGTTTGACGGCCTGGTGATGTCCGACTGGTTCGCCGGCGACGTGGCCAACAACGCCTACAAGCAGGTGCTGGCAGGGCAAGATCTGATCGAGCCTGGCAACGTCAAGGAGCAGCTGCAGCAATCCATCGACCACGGCGATCTGAGCGAGGCCAAGGTGACCGAAGCCGCCGTCCATATCCTGACCCAGGTGATGAAGAGCCCCTCCTACAGCCAGCTGGCCGTCAGCAACAGCCCGGATCTGACCGCCCATGCCAAACTGGCTCGGCAGGCCGGGGCCGAGAGCATGGTGCTGCTGCGCAACGAAGCCGCCGCCCTGCCGATAGCCGCGACCAGCAAGGTCGCCAGCTTTGGCATCAACCAGATCAACACATACAAGGGTGGCACCGGCAGCGGGGACGTGAACGCAACCGGCACCACCACCATAGCCCAGGGGCTGGCCAGCCGCTTCCCGGTCAACGGGGCGCTGCAGAGATACTACGGCGTTTTTTATGAGGCCAACAAGGTCTATCACGAGGGCCAATTCGGCTCCAAGGGCTTCTATAGCTGCGCAGAGGCCGCCGTCAGCCCCGAGCTGACCGGCTTGATCGCCACGGCCGCCAGCGAGCAGGACGTGGCGGTGATCAGCCTGGGCCGTCAGGCCGGTGAGGGAGCGGATCGCAGCAACAGCAAGGGCGACTACCTGCTCGGCGATGACGAGACTGCCCTCATCGAGGCGGTAAGCAACGCCTTCCACGCCCAGGGTAAAAAGGTGGTGGTGGTGCTCAACGTCAACGGGGTGATAGATACCGCAGAGTGGAGTCACAAGGTGGACGGCATCCTGCTGGCCTACATGGCGGGTCAGGAGACCGGCCACGCGGTGGCGGATGTGCTCTCCGGCGCGGTCAACCCGAGCGGCAAGCTGGCCCAGAGCTTCCCGCAAAGCTATGCCAGCGTCCCCTCCTCGACCAGCTTCCCCGGTGAGGACACCGACGGCGACGGCGAGCCGGACGATCTCTATTACAACGAGGGGATCTACGTCGGCTATCGCTACTACAGTACCTTCGACAAGGCCGTCTCCTACCCCTTCGGCTTTGGCCTCTCCTACACCAGCTTCGGCTACACCAGCCCGGCCATCGCCAGCAATACCCTGGCCGATGGCGCGGCCGGCAGCATAGTGCTGACGGCGACCATCACCAACACCGGCGGCGTGGCGGGCAAGGAGGCGGCCCAGGTCTACATCACCGCCCCCGAGGTCAAACTGAAAAAACCGACCATAGAGCTCAAGGCCTTCGCCAAGACCAAACAGCTGGCCCCTGGCGCCGCCGAGCAGCTGAGCTTCACCATTCCGGCCAGCATACTCGCCAGCTTCGATGAGGCCAGCAACCAGTGGATCCTGGAGCCGGGCAGCTACAGCGCCTACATCAGCCCCTCATCGGACGTCTCCGCCACCACCCCCGTCACCTTCAAGCTGAGCAAGGAGATAGTGGTGAGCAACACCACGGCGGGCGCCCTGGCCTTGCCAAGCGGCGTGGATGCCGCCACCGTCACCACGGTGACAAAATAAGAGGGCGGGAGCGGCGCCCCGGCGCGCGCTCCCATGAGGACCCCTAGCACCTTGACGGGACCAGGCCTGCGCCTGGTCCCGTTCTTATTGGCGGGTATTGCGGTAGGCCAGCGGGGTCATATTGGCGTTGGCCTTGAAGAAGCGGTTGAACGCACTCTGGGAGGAGAAGCCCACCAGATCGCTGATATTTTGCAGCGGCTGCTCCCTCTCCCCCAATAACCGGCAGGCCTCCATCATCTTGACCCGCTTCAGGATGGCGGAAAAACTGCTGCCCTCCCCCTGCAATTTGCGGTTCAGGGTCCAGCGGCTGATATTCATGGCCGAGCAGACGTCCTTGAGGAGATGGTCATCGCACTCCATGACACCGCCGCGGATCCGGTGACGGATAAGATCCGCCACCAGATTGGCAAAGGGCACCCGCTCATCGATGTCGGTGCAGATGCTATCCAGCTGGCTTGTCTGCAAGCGGCACAGCAGTCCGTTGTAGCTATCGACGCGGGTATCCAGCAGGGCATTGCCGATGAGCAGGGTGTTGCCCGGCTGATCCCAGCGGCAGTGGGTACCGAAGAAGTGATCCAGCTGGCGGTGATGGACAGGCGGCCTGCCGACGAACCCCACCGACACGGCGAGGGCGGGCACATAGGCCCGCAGGATCCGGAAGAGGATGACAAAATTGGGGATGGCCTGGCTCGCCCCCAGGGCGGCAGGTCCTTGATTGATGTACTCATATTGGGTATGCAGCGCCCCCAACCTCACCTGGTAATCGTCGCAGTTACCGATGACGGTGCGATAGCGCAGCAGGGACTCGATGGCGGCGCGAGGGGACGGCTGGTTCAGGCAGAGGCTGATGAGCACCGGATAGTGCTCATAGAGCTGAGCGATCTCATAGGACAAGATGCCCTCGTGAAATCCGCTCAGATAGCCCTGCATCAGACTCAGCAGGCGGTAATGGCTCTGGGCCAGGATCCGGCCATGCTCACGGTTGATATCGAATGGGGTCAGACCGGCGGCCAGCAGCAGGGCGTCCGGATCTCCTCCCTGTTGCTGACAAGCCGTCAGCATTCTCCTGAGAACTTGATTTGCTACGCTCTGTGCCATCTGCCTACCCTGGCCTCATTAAACACCAACAACTGATTGATGGGCGAGTACAGGCGGAACCTCTTTCTCCAACCCGGCTCGCATGACCTAAAAATGCGGATCCGCCAGCCTGTCCATGACGTGGCAGGCTCATTATGGGGGGATGAGGAAGGGCGCCGATGTAACGGAGTGTAAGACCACGATCTGGCACGCTATTTTGGCGCAGGAGACAACCGGCATCGGACAAAAAACAAAATAGAAATGCACCGTATTCCGACATAAAAACGGCGCCCTCTCGGGCGCCGTTTTCATTTATCACAGTGCGTCACTATCGCCGTATGGCATCCGCAAGCGCGGCTCAGCTGGCCTGGTGCTGCTCGGCCAGATAGAGCCAGGTGTCGACCACGGTATCCGGGTTGAGCGATACAGAGTCGATGCCCTGCTCGACCAGCCAAGCGGCGAAGTCCGGGTGATCGGACGGGCCCTGGCCGCAGATGCCGACATACTTGCCCGCCTTGCGCGCGGCCTTGATGGCCATCGCCAGCAGCGCCTTGACCGCCTCGTTGCGCTCATCGAACAGGTGGGCGATGAGGCCCGAATCCCGGTCCAGTCCGAGCGTGAGCTGGGTCATGTCGTTGGAGCCGATGGAGAAGCCATCGAAGTGTTGCAGGAACTGATCCGCCAGCAGGGCGTTGGAGGGCAGTTCGCACATCATGATGACCTTGAGGCCCCGCTCGCCGCGGCGCAGGCCGTTCTCGGCCAGGATCTCCACCACCTGCTCCGCCTCGCCCACGGTGCGCACGAAGGGGATCATCACCTCGACGTTGGTCAGACCCATGACGTCACGCACCCGCTTCATCGCCTCACACTCCAGCGCGAAGCAGGGACGGAAGCTGTCGGCGATATAACGGGAGGCGCCACGGAAGCCGATCATGGGGTTCTCTTCGTGGGGCTCGTAACCACGACCGCCCACCAGGTTGGCGTATTCGTTGGACTTGAAGTCCGACATCCGCACTATCACCCGCTCCGGCCAGAAGGCGGCAGCCAGGGTGGCGATGCCTTCGGTCAGCTTGGCGACGTAGTATTCACGGGGGCTGTCGTAGCCGGCGATCATCTTGGCTATGGTGGCCTGCAGCTCGGGGCTCTGCTGATCGAACTCCAGCAGGGCCTTGGGATGCACGCCTATCATGCGGTTGATGATGAACTCCAGGCGCGCCAGGCCCACGCCGGCGTTTGGCAGCTGGGCGAAGTCGAAGGCCCGATCCGGGTTGCCGACGTTCATCATGATCTTGATGGGCAGGCGCGGCATGTTGCCCACCTCGGTCACCGCCACCTCGAAGTCGAGTTCGCCGTCGTAGATGAAGCCGGTGTCCCCTTCCGCGCAGGAGACGGTGATGAGCTGACCCGCCTCGATGCGAGCGGTGGCGTCGCCACAACCCACCACGGCCGGGATGCCCAGCTCACGGGCGATGATGGCGGCGTGGCAGGTGCGGCCGCCGCGGTTGGTGACGATGGCCGAGGCCCGCTTCATGATGGGCTCCCAATCCGGATCCGTCATGTCGGTAACCAGCACGTCGCCGGGCTGTACCTCGTCCATCTGGCTGATGGAGGAGATGACCCGCGCCGGGCCAGAGCCGATCTTGTGGCCGATGGCACGCCCCTCGATCAGCACCTTGCCGCCGGACTGCTTGAGCGCGAAACGCTCCAGGGTGTTTGCCTCCTGACGGCTGCGCACCGTCTCGGGACGGGCCTGGACTATGTAGAGCTGGCCGTCCTGACCATCCTTGGCCCACTCGATGTCCATCGGGCGGCCGTAATGTTGTTCGATGATGAGCGCCTGTTTCGCCAGCGCCATCACCTCGTCGTCGCTGATGCAGAAGCGGTTGCGCTCGGCATCCTGGGTGTCGACGATCTTCACCTGACGACCGTGACCGGCGTCCTCGGAGTAGGTCATCTTGATGAGCTTGGAGCCCAGCGTCTTGCGCACCACGGCGGGGCGGCCGGCCTTGAGGGTTGGCTTGTGCACATAGAACTCGTCCGGGTTGACGGCCCCCTGCACCACCATCTCGCCGAGGCCCTGGCTACCAGTGATGAAGACCACGTCGTTGAAGCCGGATTCGGTATCCAGGGTGAACATGACGCCGGAGGAGGCCAAGTCCGAGCGCACCATGCGCTGCACCCCGGCCGAGAGCGCCACGCCCTTGTGGTCATAGCCCTGATGCACCCGGTAGGAGATGGCGCGATCGTTGAACAGCGAGGCAAACACATGCTTGATGGCGGTCATGACGGAGTCGATGCCGCGCACGTTGAGGAAGGTCTCCTGCTGACCGGCGAAGGAGGCATCCGGCATGTCCTCGGCGGTGGCGGAGGAGCGCACCGCGAAGGACGCTTCGAGCCCGGCGCTCAGCTTGTCATAGGCCGCACGCACGGCCTGCTCCAGCGCGGGCTGGAACGGCGCGTCCACCACCCAGTCACGGATCTGCTGACCGGCCCGGTTGAGGGCGGCGATGTCGTCCACGTCCAAGCTGTCGAGCAGGTCGTGGATCTTGCCGTTGAGACCGCTTAACTCCAGAAACTCGTTAAACGCAAAGGCAGTGGTCGCAAACCCGCCAGGGACGGATACACCGGCACCGGAGAGGTTGCTGATCATCTCGCCAAGGGATGCATTCTTGCCGCCGACTCGTTCTACATCCTGCATTCCGAGCTGTTCGTACCAGAGTACGTACTGTTGCATTTGCATGTCTCCAGATTGGTGGGCCAGGGTGCCTACGCACCTGCTGTGCCAAATTATGTGTTTTTGTTGGTGTGCTGTTGCCAACGACCATGAAAACGTTTTCTACTTATTGTCAAAAAAATCCCCGTGCAAGATTTGGGGATGGTCGTCTGACACAGACATTCTACAATGCCGATACAAAAAGGTAACGACTCAGGTTTGCAAGCGAGTTCACAACTTGGAAACAGCAGACCGGTTGACAAAAGTGATATGGTTTCGAGAGATACTTCCTGCTCGCAACCCCGCCAGCCCGCATCACAGGAGCGCATCGTGCACACCGTATTCTATGTATCCGATGGCACCGCCATCACCGCCGAGGTGTTCGGCCATGCCGTGTTGAGCCAGTTTCCGCTGGTGTTCGAACAAGTCACCATTCCCTTCGTGGAAACCCTGGAGAAGGCCCGTCAGGTACGGGCCAGGATCGATGAACAGTTTCGCCAGACCGGGATCCGCCCCATCCTGTTCCACACCATAGTCGACGCCCTGGTGCGGGAAGAGGTGCTCAAGGCCCAGGCCAGCAGCCACGATTTTCTCAACACCTTCGTCAGCCCGCTGGAGCAGGAGCTGGGGATCAAGGCCGAGCCCAGGCTGCATCGCACCCACGGCATGGAGAACCGCAAGCTGTATGACGATCGCATCGAGGCGGTCAACTTCGCGCTCACCAACGACGACGGCATCACCACCAGGGAGTACGACGAGGCGGACATCATCCTGATCGGCGTCTCCCGCTGCGGCAAGACGCCGACCAGCCTCTATCTGGCGCTGCAGTTTGGCATCCGCGCCGCCAACTATCCCTTCATCGAGCAGGACATGGGCACGCTCGAGCTGCCAACGCCCCTCAAGGCCAATCGCCACAAGCTGTTCGGCCTCACCATAGCGCCCCAGCGGCTGCACGAGATCCGCAACCAGCGCCGCGCCAACAGTCGCTACTCCTCGCTGGTGCAGTGCGAGCAGGAGCTGGCAAGCGTGGAGCGGCTGTTTCGCCAGGAGGCGATCCGCTTCCTCGATACCAGCTCTCATTCGGTGGAGGAGATCAGCGCAAAAATTCTGGAGGCAACCGGGCTGCGTCGCCAGCTCTGCTGATAGAGCGAGCAGGCACGGCGACCCTATCGAGGGATAGGCCGCCGGCAAGTTGGCAATACGGATGAGGGGCAGTAAAAACGGAGCCAACAGTGAACCTGTGGCTCCGTTTCATATCAGGAGTGGGGAGGCATGGGCGGGTTGTTGAGCTCTCTGTTGTTCATCAGCATGGCATGAAAGTTCAGCAGGCCATGGCGTCTTCGTATCCGCTCGCTCAACCAGCAGGCGGGCAGCAAGCCCACACCGGCGGCCACCGCCAGCACCATGGTGACATGCGCCACCAGATAGTCGCCTCCCTGCCATCCCCAGACCAGCCCGCAGGCCGCAGCCATGGTCAGCAACATGGGGAAGAGCCAGAGCGCCAGCCAGAGGGCGACGGTCAGCAGGGCACCCACAATACGCTCGATCATATGAGTCCTTATTTGACAAAGAGCAATAAGCCCACAACAAAATAGCCGAGTCAATAGCCACAAAACCAATCGAACACAAAACCAGCGATCGCTTCACAACCCCCTTCCCAGATCATGAAAAACCTGATTAGAGCCGAAAAAACCACCCGAACATGAGGAAATCAGGTGCATTGGCGGTCGATTATCACTATTCTGCTCGGGTTGGTAGCTGCCACAAAAAACAACAAGTGGCACGCCGTAACGAAATTAATACGGATTTCGTCACGTTTTCAGCACAGAGTGCCGACCGGCTCACAGGATGTGGGGCGGCAGACGAGACGACAGACGAGTGACTTCAGCGACGTAAGGAAGGAAGAATGGATCTTCAACAAAACGGCGAAGAGTTGAAACGCGGCCTGAAAAACCGCCATATCCAGCTCATCGCATTGGGCGGTGCCATAGGTACCGGCCTGTTTCTCGGCATTGCCCAGACCATCAAGATGGCGGGCCCCTCGGTGCTGCTCGGCTATGCCATCGGCGGCTTCATCGCCTTCCTCATCATGCGCCAGCTCGGCGAGATGGTGGTGGAAGAGCCGGTCGCCGGCTCCTTCAGCCACTTCGCCTACAAGTACTGGGGTGACTTCGCCGGCTTCGCCTCCGGCTGGAACTACTGGGTGCTCTACGTGCTGGTCAGCATGGCTGAACTCACCGCGGTTGGCATCTATGTCCAGTACTGGTGGCCCGAGATCCCGACCTGGATGTCGGCCGCCTTCTTCTTCGTGCTGATCAACGCCATCAACCTCTCCAACGTCAAGGCGTTTGGCGAGATGGAGTTCTGGTTCGCCATCATCAAGGTGGTGGCCATCGTTGGCATGATTGGCTTTGGCGGCTATCTGCTGTTCTCCGGCGGCGCCGGTCCGGAAGCCAGCGTGACCAACCTGTGGGCTCAGGGCGGCTTCTTCCCCAACGGCATCAGCGGACTGGTGATGGCGATGGCGGTGATCATGTTCTCCTTCGGCGGGCTGGAGCTGGTCGGTATCACGGCGGCAGAAGCCGATGATCCCGAGAAGAGCATTCCCAAGGCCACCAACCAGGTGATCTACCGCATCCTGATCTTCTATATCGGCGCCCTGGCCGTGCTGATGTCCCTCTACCCCTGGGTCAAGGTCGTCGAAGGCGGCAGCCCCTTCGTGATGATCTTCCACGCGCTGGACAGCAACCTGGTGGCCACGGTGCTCAACATAGTGGTGCTGACCGCCGCGCTCTCCGTCTACAACAGCTGTGTCTACTGCAACAGTCGCATGCTGTTTGGCCTGGCCAAGCAGGGTAACGGCCCGCGCAGCCTGCTCAAGACCAACAAGAGCGGTGTGCCACTGGTCGCCCTCTCGGTGTCTGCCGCCGCGACCCTGCTGTGCGTGCTGATCAACTACCTGATGCCGGGCAAGGCCTTTGGTCTGCTGATGGCGCTGGTGGTCTCCGCCCTGGTCATCAACTGGGCCATGATCAGCCTCGCCCACCTCAAGTTCCGCAAGGCCAAGCAGACCGAAGGGGTAGAGCCCAAGTTCAAGGCATTCTGGTACCCGTTCGGCAATTATCTCTGCCTGGCCTTCATGGCCGCCATCCTGGTCATCATGTACCTGACCCCGGGCATGGAGATCTCGGTGATGCTGATCCCGGTCTGGCTGGTGGTGCTGGCGATCGGCTATCAGTTCAAGCGCAAACGTCAAGGACGGGTTGCCGCCGAAATCGGCTGACCTGCCCCTCCCTGATTTGATTCAAATGCCGGTCTCTGACCGGCATTTTCATATCCGGGCCCTGCAGCCATAACAACTGCAGAAGCCCAGCGAACACCCTCCCCTATCCCGACGCATGCCTGCCGGGTCATCTGCCAGCACCCCATGCCCCTCGAGCCGTCGCTATCTTGCAGACCAGCGGTGCGCCGCTGGCGCTGACAGCAAAAAGCCCGAGACAATCGCCTCGGGCTTTTTCACACTAGTGGTCAACGGGTCGCGGCATCACTCCAGCAGGAAGACGGCTTCCACGTTGTCCGTGATGCTGATCTGCTGCTGTTGATAGCTGTTCTCCATCATGTCTGCGGCAGGCGCGGCGGCGGCCTTGAGGGCCCGGCTATAGACCGGCATGGGGGCGCTGTTGCGATACTCGACGCTGTAGACCTTGCCGAGCTTCATGCCGAAGGCCTTGGCCAGGGATTCCGCCTTGCCCTTGGCGTCAGTCACGGCGCCAAGACGGGCCTGCTCCTTGATGGTCTGGGGCGACTTGAGGCCGTATTCAATCTGGGAGACGGACTCCAGACCTGCTTCGAGCGCGGTATCCATCAGCTGGCTCAGCTTGTCGAGCTGGTAGAGTTTGACCGCCAGCTGGCGCTGGGCACGGTAACCCACCATCTCGGGTTTCTTGTTTTGCGGATATTGATACTCGGGGGAGACCACCAGATTGCCAGCCTCCACATCGGTACGCTTGATGCCCAGCCCTTCCAGCTTGCCAAAGAAGGCGGCTACCTTGGTATCGACCTGCTGCTTGGCCTTGATACCCTGCTTCTCCAGCGCGGTCACGGAGACGTTGAGGGTCAACATGTCGGGCTCGGCCTTCTGCTCGGCGTAGCCACTGACCACCAGATGCGGTGCCTGGGGCACCTCGATGGCCAACAAAGGGGCACTGACAACCAGGGCAGACAGGGTAAGAAGGGAACGCCACATAGAAAAAACCTCAATCGATTAGAGTGAGGTCATTATGCCCGTCGTCGAATGAGATTCATATGTCGTGCAGGGGGGGGATATGGTCCAGCACCTGGTTGGTCATATCGATGTTGATGCTGATCTCGCTGCCAAGCAGACTGCCATGACTCGCCATCAGGGGGGCTGACTCGCGCGCACCGAGCAGGCTCTCTTCTTCGAAATGGAAGGAGTCCCACGACAGAACATGTCCCTGGGAGGGCAATACCGGCTCCGGCGCCGTGATAACCGCCAGCGAACTCCAGTCAAAATCGTCCCCATGGCTGAGCAGATCCTGCAAGGAGCTGTCACTCAGGCTCTGCAGTGAGTACTCCTGTTGTCCCAGCTCGTGGCCAACCAGCACCACCATGTGGGGCAAGAGTGCATCCTCTGCCGGTGTGAAGCTGATGCTGGATGCGGCGAAGTCCACATTGAGCGACCCCGCGACCTCACCATCCTCGTTCTCCAGATCCAGGGCACTGATCTTGTCACCCGTCATCGTGGCCTGATAGCCAAAGCGGCCGGTGCAGAGGATGCTATCCTGCCCGTCCCAGCTGTAGCGAATGCCATCGATGTCGACCCAGTTGAATGGTTCCATATCTTCCTCACATCTTCGATCCTGCCTATCTTAACGCCCTTCATCCGCCAGCAACAGAGGGCAGGCAGCCTGCCCTCCATCTGCGTCATCAGGGGTGCGGATCCATCTTGAGGTTACCATCGTTAAGCAGTTGCTCGATGATGGCCAAGTTTGTGGTGGTAGTGCCACCATGGGTCAGATCAGGCCCTCCCTGGAACATCACCGTCAATTGCCCACCCCCCGCCGTGCTGCCATTGGTATCGATAGTCAACTTGTTATTGACCGTATCGAACGTCAAATAGCTGTTGAGGGCACTGGCTAACACACTGTTGTTGGCACTGCCCGGTACATTGTCCAGTAATTGCGACAGATCCAGCACATCACTATTACTGCCTGTGCCCAGTGTGAAGTCGGTTATCTTGTCCACACTGCCATCGGCCTCCCCTGTTAGCCACTTGAAGGTATCCTTGCCATCTCCCCCCGTCAGGATATCGTTACCCAACCCGCCAATCAGTAAATTGTCCGCTCCATTACCGATCAGAGTATCGCTGCCAGATCCCCCGATCGCACCTTCAATGGAGCTGTATGTATCTCCTGTAGCGTGGCCGCCTGAGCCGGTGCCGGTGAGCAGATCGATGGTATGCGCAGCCGCATCGTCGCTGTAATCCACCAAGTCATGCCCCCCACCACCGGAGATCACATCATGTTGCGAACTTCCTGCGAGAACATCATCACCGCCAGTGCCGGTCAGGGTATAACTTCCATCCCCCGATACGACTCCGACATGGAGGGTAGAAGTAGCCGTTGTGTCACCGTCTCCATCCGTTCCTTGAATGCCAAAAGACAGATCCTGATCTGCAGGCAATATTCGTGTAGAGACGGTTGCCGCAGTGAAACGCACGCCTTGCCCAGATCCAGCGATGCCCTCAATGGTCAGCGTATTGAAGCTGAACGCTGGATCAATCACCGTACTAGTACCACTCACCACTATGGTTCCCGTCTGGGTATAGTGAGGATCGGACGGATCCAAAAGAGTGTTTACAGCGGTCCACTGTATGGTCAAAGAACCATTGATGCTGTTGTTGGTCAGCGTCAATTTATCGATCAACTTGGGATCGGATGTAGAAGGATTGTCGCCCGCAGCCCCCACATTATGAAACTCCATGGTGACACTCTCACCATTACCTAGGAACTGATTGTCGACACCAAAGCCCTGGGTAGAAGAGTTCACCCCATTACCGCTACCAGTAAACTCTATCCGCCCATCCGTCGTTTGTATCCACGGCTGTGGTCCTCCTGCCGTCAGATTCAGCAATGAGAACGTCTCGTCACGGGCTACCTCTGGGTTGATCAGATTGAACTGATAATGCCCGTCAGCAAACACGGTCAAGGAAAACAAGCTGCTTCCACTGGCACTTGCCAACAATGTAGTGCTCAGCAGAGTGCCATCCGGATTGGACTCGCTGGACGAGCTGTAATTCACGCCTGCTATGGCTGGCCCAGTTATGTTCAAAGCAGATAGACCGTCGGCGCCGGGTTTTACATCAAAGAACCCGATCAGAGACGTCGATGGTTCATTCGCCATGAAGCCTGACATGAAGCTGCCCAGTATTGGGACATCATCAACGATGCGCACTATCAGCTGGTCACTGGCACTGGTGCCACCCACCCCGTTCACCCCGATGGTGATGCTGTCATCAAACCCGGTGGGCGTCGCACCCAGCTTGCTGTCGTTGTCGATGGTCGCACTCAGGGTGTAGCTGTAGTTCACCGTCCCGCCGCTGGCCGTGCCCACGTAACTCAGCAGCGTCAGCACCCCTTCGCCGGTGTTGACCGTCTGGCTACCGTTAAACCCTTGCACCTGGGCCAGGGTGTAGCTGGTCCCCCCTATCACCACATTCAAAATCC
>NZ_JAHUXC010000039.1:0-419 GCF_019218665.1 Aeromonas sp. sif2416 | reverse complement strand
GGATTTTGAATGTGGTGATAGGGGGGACCAGCTACACCCTGGCCCAGGTGCAAGGGTTTAACGGCAGCCAGACGGTCAACACCGGCGAAGGGGTGCTGACGCTGCTGAGTTACGTGGGCACGGCCAGTGGTGGGACGGTGAACTACAGCTACACCCTGAGTGCGACCATCGACAACGACAGCAAGCTGGGTGCGACGCCCACCGGGTTTGACGACAGCATCACCATCGGGGTGAACGGGGTGGGTGGCACCAGTGCCAGTGACCAGCTGATAGTGCGCATCGTTGACGATACGCCGACGGCCAACAACGACGCGGGCGGTACCACCACCGAGGATGTGGCCGGCAGCCTGAGTGGCAACGTGCTGGGCAACGACACCGTGGGTGCCGACACCCCGGCGGTCTTTGTGGGCTGGAGTGCG
>NZ_JAHUXC010000038.1:0-435 GCF_019218665.1 Aeromonas sp. sif2416 | reverse complement strand
TGCTGGGGCTGGTGCAGCGGGTACGGCTGCTCTCCCGCCACGATCGGGTGCCCGAGCTCTACCAGCGGGTGGTGACCGAGATCCAGGCCATAGAGCAGGAGCTGATGGCCCAGGGTTACGAGAACGGCGTCGTGCTCTCGTTTCGCTACATATTGTGCACCTTCATCGACGAGGCCGTGATGGGCCGCGACTGGGGCAGCCAGAGCGAATGGTCGGAGCACTCACTGCTGACCCGCTTCCACAACGAGACTTGGGGCGGGGAGAAGGTGTTCGTGCTGCTGGCCCGCCTGCAGGAGGACCCGGTGCGCTATCGCGACATCCTGGAGTTCATCTATCTGTGCCTCTGCCTCGGCTTCGAGGGGCGCTACAAGGTGATGAGCCAGGGCCAGGGCGAGTTCGAGCGCATCGTCAAGCAGTTGCACAAGCAGCTCTCCC
>NZ_JAHUXC010000037.1:0-448 GCF_019218665.1 Aeromonas sp. sif2416 | reverse complement strand
GTCGAGATGCTACAGGCGGCCGTGCTGGAGAAGCAGCGGCTGCGTCGCGAGGCAGCACTCTATCGCTCCCGCGTTGCGGCGCGTGCCGCACTGGCAGAGGCCATGCGCCTTCAGGCGCTCGAGGAGGAACGCCGGCGACAGGCCGCGAAGGAGAAGGCCGAACGCGAGCGGTCGGAACGGGAGGCTGCTGAGGCAAGACGCCGGGCGGCGGAGCAGGAGCAGCTGCAGCTGCAGCCGATTGAGCCTGGCAACTATTTTCCCGTCAATCCTAGCGAAGGCGTCACCCGCGAGGATCTACCGCCGATCAGTGGCCAGGGCCTGAATTTTGACACGTTGCCAGGTGTGAACTGATCGACTGGGGACGTGATCCTGCCATCGCGATGCCACTAGGGCCAGAACTTACGTGCCAGCGGCCGCTTCCGCGATTTGGGCTTTCATTGTCTCCAGA
>NZ_JAHUXC010000036.1:0-467 GCF_019218665.1 Aeromonas sp. sif2416 | reverse complement strand
CCTCAACTGCCTCAACTGCCTCAACTGCCTCAACTGCCTCAACTGCCTCAACTGCCTCAACTGCCTCAACTGCCTCAACTGCCTCAACTGCCTCAACTGCCTCAACTGCCTCAACTGCCTCAACTGCTTTTCATCTAACTAGGATATCTGGTATGCCATAATCCTATCTATATAGAACTCCTCTCTAGATCACATCAGTCCATCTCTCGGCTACATAAGGTATTGATCGCATCTGAACCAAGGTAGGTGAGTGAATCAGGTACATCTAGCTCTCTAAAACCCCATTTCTGTGGATAAGTTTGTAGAAAAGCTGTGGTTGGATATGAATAACTAAGAAAGTGCCGATTTTTGCAATTTTATTGCATCGAAGCCTTGCCAATGTGACCAATGTCTCTATAATACGCCACATCGACAGGGCAAGCGGCAACGCAAACAAGCCGGTCGGTGCCTCGATAAAGCCTCTGAAA
>NZ_JAHUXC010000035.1:0-468 GCF_019218665.1 Aeromonas sp. sif2416 | reverse complement strand
AGAGCCTGGATGGCACCAGCCACACCGTGACCATCACCATCACCGGCGTCAATGACGGTGCGGTGATTGTGGGTGATGGCAGCGGTGCGGTGACCGAAGACCTGAACGTGGTCAGCGGTAACCTGACCGAGACCGGCAGCCTGAGCGTGACCGACGTGGACGGGGCCGACGAGGCCGAGTTCAAGCCGGGCCTGGGCGCGCCGAGTGCCAATGCCCTGGGCAGCCTGACCATCGATGCGGCTGGCAAGTGGAATTATGAGGTCGCCAACGACAAGGTGCAGTACCTGGGCGCGGGCGAGACCAAGGTCGAGACCTTCGTGGTTGAGAGCCTGGATGGCACCAGCCACACCGTGACCATCACCATCACCGGCGTCAATGACGGTGCGGTGATTGTGGGTGATGGCAGCGGTGCGGTGACCGAAGACCTGAACGTGGTCAGCGGTAACCTGACCGAGACCGGCAGCCTGA
>NZ_JAHUXC010000034.1:0-475 GCF_019218665.1 Aeromonas sp. sif2416 | reverse complement strand
CTGGCCGTGCCCACGTAACTCAGCAGCGTCAGCACCCCTTCGCCGGTGTTGACCGTCTGGCTACCGTTAAACCCTTGCACCTGGGCCAGGGTGTAGCTGGTCCCCCCTATCACCACATTCAAAATCCCGTCCGTGGCCGACACCGTGAAGCTACCCGCCACCGTCTCGCTGTTGGCCGCCGCATTCGAGCCATTCGGATTGAGGCCTGATTCGTACACCAGGTGATCCGGACCCGTCGTCGCCGCCGTCACCACGCTGGAGCTGTCATCCGCCCCCTTGATGTTGATGGTCAGCTTGGCGATGCTCTCATCGCCGTCCGCATCCTTCATCGTGTACCAGACGTCGTAGCTCAGGTTGGAGCCCGCCGTCAGCGCCTGGGTCGCCGCCTTGCTGTTGTCCAGCACATAGGTCCAGGCGCCGGTGGTCGGATTTTGGGTGAAGGTACCGTAGCTGCCCAGTGCAGCAACCGCAGCAC
>NZ_JAHUXC010000033.1:0-516 GCF_019218665.1 Aeromonas sp. sif2416 | reverse complement strand
TGGTGGGGGCCACCGGCATCCTGCCCGATGGCACCGTCTTCAATATTCCGAACGACGATGTGCTGCCGACTCCCCTCGAGATCACCGACGCCTCGGTGGCGAACCAGAAGGTCTATCTGGCGCTGCCGCTCTCGGTGAGCGGGGTCAACGAGGTCAACCAGGGTGGCCAGGTCGCCACCCGGCTGCAGGCCCATCGCCACGATGTGCGGGATCTGCACAGCGAAGGGGGGGACGTGGTCTCCCTCGAGGTGGGACGGGTTAGCTTGAGGCTGATGCTGGAGCGCGAGGATCGCAGCGCCTACGCGTCGCTGGCCATCGCCCGCATCCTGGACAAGCGCCCGGACGGCGGCCTGGTGCTGGATCCCAACTTCATGCCCTGCAGCATCAGTGTGTCGGCCATCCCGACCCTCAAGCGCTTCCTTGGCGAGTCGGCGGGTCTGGTGGCCGAGCGGGCGCGCAGCCTCTCCCAACGCATCGCCGCCCCCGGTCAGCAGGGGGTCGCCGATGTGGCCGAGT
>NZ_JAHUXC010000032.1:0-536 GCF_019218665.1 Aeromonas sp. sif2416 | reverse complement strand
AGGGCGTTTACCACGGTGTGATTCATGACTGGGGTGAAGTCGTAACAAGGTAACCCTAGGGGAACCTGGGGTTGGATCACCTCCTTACCTTAATGATGACGAAGTTGTTGAGTGTTCACACAGATTGCCTTGATTCAAGTTTAGAGACAGTACACGAAGTGGGTCTGTAGCTCAGGTGGTTAGAGCGCACCCCTGATAAGGGTGAGGTCGGTGGTTCGAGTCCACTCAGACCCACCACTTCGCGATTATGGGGCTATAGCTCAGCTGGGAGAGCGCCTGCTTTGCACGCAGGAGGTCTGCGGTTCGATCCCGCATAGCTCCACCATAATCGAGTACTGAATTTGCGAGAAGCAAAAGCCATGCATTGAACGCATTGTTCAATCTATGCCTTTGACTTCTTTATGAAGTTTGCTCTTTAACAATCTGGAAAGCTGATTTAAAAAGTAGTTCTCAAACATTTGTTACAAGTGCTTTGGAAACTTCTTGGCGAAAACCAAAATTTATTTTTGGTCCTTGTTGTACGACAACAAGCCGTG
>NZ_JAHUXC010000031.1:0-555 GCF_019218665.1 Aeromonas sp. sif2416 | reverse complement strand
ACGCATCGCCGCCCCCGGTCAGCAGGGGGTCGCCGATGTGGCCGAGTTCATGATGCTGCAACTGCTCAACCGGGCCCAGCCCCAGCTGTCCCACCTCTCGCGTCTCGGCACCCTGCACCCGGAGCGGCTGCACGAGGCGCTGGTGCAACTGTGCGGCGAGCTGATGACCTTCACCGATGAGTCCCGCCTGCCGCCGGAGTTTGTCGCCTATCGTCACGACGATCAGCAGGTTAGCTTCGAGCCGGTGATGCTGGCCCTGCGCCAGGCCCTCAGCACTGTGCTGTCGCCGCGCGCCGTATCCATCCAGCTGCGCAAGCACCAGTACGGCGTCATGGTGGCCGTGGTGGGGGAGAGCGAGCTGATGCAAAGCGCCGACTTCGTGCTGGCGGTGCGAGCCCGCATGCCCCAGGAGCAGTTGCGCAAGCAGCTGCTGCAGCAGACCAAGGTGGCCTCCAGCGACAAGATCCGCGAGCTCATCAGCCTGCAACTGCCTGGCATTCCGCTGCTGCCGCTGCCGGTGGCGCCGCGCCAGCTGCCCTATCACGCCGGTTACAG
>NZ_JAHUXC010000030.1:0-579 GCF_019218665.1 Aeromonas sp. sif2416 | reverse complement strand
CCAATGCCCTGGGCAGCCTGACCATCGATGCGGCTGGCAAGTGGGACTATCAGGTCGCCAACGACAAGGTGCAGTACCTGGGCGCGGGCGAGACCAAGGTCGAGACCTTCACCGTACAGAGCCTGGACGGCACCAGCCACACCGTGACCATCACCATCACCGGCGTCAATGACGGTGCGGTGATTGTGGGTGATGACAGCGGTGCGGTGACCGAAGATCTGAACGTGGTCAGCGGTAACCTGACCGAGACCGGCAGCCTGACCCTGACCGACGTGGACGGGGCCGACGAGGCTGAGTTCAAGCCGGGCCTGGGCGCGCCGAGTGCCAATGCCCTGGGCAGCCTGACCATCGATGCGGCTGGCAAGTGGGACTATCAGGTCGCCAACGACAAGGTGCAGTACCTAGGCGCGGGCGAGACCAAGGTCGAGACCTTCACCGTACAGAGCCTGGACGGCACCAGCCACACCGTGACCATCACCATCACCGGCGTCAATGACGGTGCGGTGATTGTGGGTGATGGCAGCGGTGCGGTGACCGAAGACCTGAACGTGGTCAGCGGTAACCTGACCGAGACCGGTA